>CAVRDN010000029.1:0-47470 GCA_963719675.1 uncultured Alphaproteobacteria bacterium
AATGGCTGAACGAACACGTGGCATACCTTATCACCGCAGAGGAGCGGCGCGACTTCCTCGCTTTGCAGACCGACGCGGACCGCGACCAGTTCATCGAGGAGATTCTGGGAGCGGCGTAATCCAACGCCGGGCGCCGCGTCGAACACGTTCAAGGAAGAACACTACCGGCGCCTCGTGTACGCGAACGAACATTTCGCGTCGAGCGATGATCCGGCTGGCAGACCGATCGCGGCCGCATCTATATCATGTCGGTCCGCCGGATGAGATCGAAGATCACCCTACGCGAATCCCGCCGCGCACCGGCTACGTCGGCGGCGAAAGCCTCGCGGCCGAGCTCCCGGCGAGCCTGCAATACGTCGCGGACGTGCGCCGCGCCGCGCTTCTCGCCAAGACCGATCTCGTCACCGAGATGGTCGGCGAATTTCCCGAATTGCAGGGCGTGATGGGCCGCTATTATGCCGCCGCGCAAGGCGAGAAGCCGGCGATCGCCGCAGCAATGGAAGAACACTACAAGCCGCAGGGGCCGAGCGATCGCGTGCCGAAAAATCCGGTTTCGGTCGCCGTCGCCCTCGCCGACAAGCTCGACACGCTGGTGGGTTTCTGGGCGATCGACGAGAAGCCGACCGAGCAGGGATGCCTATGCCTTGCGCCGCGCTGCGCTGGGCGTGATCAGGATCGTATCTGAACGGGCTGCGGCTGCCCTTGTCTCAACTGCTTGACGCGCAGCTAACGCAACTTCTGAACCTCGAGTTGCGAATCGAAGCCGAGGACTCGCAATATACATTGTTTCTATTTTTGCGGGTCGGCGAAAATGTGATCGCCCATTCGGCTTACGAGCGCGACCAACGGATCACTGTTTCGGAATCAGAGGAGCAGCTTCAGGAATTCAGAAGCTTCCACCTCGCGAGATATCGGGTGAGCTTCTGGGATTCTTCGCCGATCGCCTAAAGGTCTACCTGCGCGAACAGGGTGCCCGCCACGACCTCATCGATGCGGTGTTCGCGCTTCCGGGCCAGGACGATCTCCTCATGGTCGTCCACCGCGTCGAAGCGCTCGCCGCCTTTCTCGAAACCGACGACGGCCGCAGCCTCCTCGCCGGCTACAAGCGCGCCGCCAACATTCTGCGGGCCGAGGAGCGCAAGGATGGCGCCGGCGCTTTCGACGGCGCCTATCATCCGGCGCTCGCCAGCGCAGATGCCGAGCAAGATCGCCGGCGCCGTGCAGGAAGCCGCGCACGCGGCGGCCGAATGCATCGAACGCGAGGATTTCGTCGGTGGGCATGGCGGCGCTGGCGCAGCTGCGGGCGCCGGTCGACATTTTCTTCGACCGCGTCACGGTGAACGATCCGGCACCGAGCTCAGAACCAATCGGCTGCGGCTTCTCAATGCGCTGCGCCGCGCCATGCACGAAGTCGCCGATTTTTCGAAGGTCGCGGGATAGGACGCCCTCACCCGCCACTCCGCCCCACCCGGTTCTCTCCGCGAACCACCCTCTCCCGCAAAGCATTGCGGGCGAGGGGGCGCGCCGAAGGATTGTCTAGAGCATGTTGCGGAAAAGTTGACTGACTTTTCCGAGGACAACATGCTCCAAGTTATTGATTTGGCGCGATTTGTTATCGATCGGATAATTCCATCCGATCGCAAAGCGCGCTAATGCTGGGAACTCCTAATTCCGCTTGCGGAAGAAGGTGCCGTTTGCATCACAAACGGCGAGGGTCTTATTCCACCTGGCCGACGGCCTTCATGATCTCGACCATCGAGTGATATTCCTGCGCGGGCAGCTCTTGGATTAGCTTCAGGATGTCGGCCGGGGCCTTGTTCTTCTTGGCGTCGCTCTTGAGCAGCGCCTTGCTGGCCGGGAAGTGAATGCCGTGAAGATAATGCGCGAGATTGGCGGGCGAAGCATGCGGGGGAGTCTGCGGTTCGGCCATGACGTGATCCTCTGTCGGTTCCAATGCTGGAATGACATCGGCAAACGCGACGAGGCGCCTTCCAAAATCGCAAACTCCGCGTGAGCGCGGCGCCGTGTTTGCGATGATCAGTTCACGTCGAGCTTCTCCGTGCCCTTCGGCTTGCCGTCGGGACCGAGAGTTGATCTTTTCGATGCGCGCTTCGGCATTGGCGAGCAGCGCCTCGCAGCGCTTCTTCAGCCATTCGCCGCGCTCGTAGATGTTGATCGATTCCTCCAGCGGCACGGAGCCCCTCTCGAGCTGGTCGACGATCTGTTCGAGCTCCTGCAGGGCGCGCTCGAAGGGCAGTGCGGCAATATCGGCGGGCATGTCGGCCAAGGTCTCGACTCCTAGTGCGCTTTATGATCAGACGAATAGTCTGATCGATAACAAATAGCGCCTCATCAATAAGTTGGAGCATGTTGTCCTTCAGAAGAGCAGTTCCTGGCAAGCTGCCGACTTTTCCGCGACGTGCTCCAGTTAGCCCGCGCGTGCCGAATCGCAGCCCGGGGCCGGGCGCTCCTGCAGGATTTCGCGGCGGAAGCGGAACAGCGCCGCCGGCCGGCCGCCGGTCTCATGCGAGATTTGCGCCGGTGGGCTCGACGACGGCGGGCAATTCGAACAGCGGCGGAAATTCTGCTTGTGCACTTCGCGGCCCGAGATCGCCTCCGCCGCGCGCTGCAGTTCGGTCAGCGTAAAGGTCTTCGGCATCAATTCGAAGATCACCGGGCGGTACTTCATCTTGGCGCGCAGCCGCCCCATCGCGGTGGCGAGAATTCGGCGATGGTCGAAACGCATCGGCTGGCCGAGCGCGGCATATTGGAATGCGCGAGTGCCGCCGGTCGGCCGTCGCGCTCGGCTTCGGCGACGAGGCCGGCCTCGTAGAGAAGTTCATAGCGTTCGAGCACGTTCTCGTCGTTGAAGCGGCTTTCCGCCGTGCGAACAGGAGGCTTCACGCGCTCGCGGCGCGGCAGGCCGGCGCACGGCGTTGCCTTCGTAATGCTCTCTGCCCCAGGCGGTCAGCGCGGCCTGAATGAACGTTGTCGAGGAAGGGCGGGCCGCCCGTCCCGCCAGTCCTCCCAGGGAAAGAACCCGTACCAGGGGCGAAACTCGGCCGCCGGCGGGCCGGTCGGGCGGACGCTCTCGTTGCCGATACGCGTCAAGAGCGAGATAGCCGACCGAGACCACATGCGGACCGCTGTCGCCGAGCTGGGCGTGCCGGCCGCGATCGCCGAACGTATAGAGCTGCTCGACATAGCCGAGCGGCACGCCGGTCTGCGCCGCGACCGAGGCTCTGAGGCCGATCTCGAAAGTGCGATGGGCGAGCGGGTTGACGGGCCCGGACGGCAGCGCCGCTTCGCTCCCTTCGTCTTCGGCCGCGCGACCAGGATCATCGGCTCGACCGCTTCGGCGAGGCTGCCCGAGAGCGCGACGATCGCGGCGGTGAGGCCGATCTCACCGGCATCGGCGCCGTGTCGATATGCTCTGCCGCCGCCGGGAAGGCGGGGCCCTCGTTCGAACGGTCACGCATGCGAGCCTGCGAGCCGGCGGAGGCTTTCGCCGGAATGGATGTCCGCTTCACGAGACTGGCACGACGGCGCGGCCGGCACGGCGGCGGCTGTACCGGACGCAAACGTTGCAATCATCCTCGGGCGAGGTCAATGGCAAAAGGAATGCCTTCGAGGCAGACCGTTCCCGGGCCGATCAACTCGATCGCTGCGACCATGCGGCCGTCGCGGGCGAGCGCCTTGTCGCCGTGCCGAACGAGAAGGCGGTTGGGCGAGGCGGTCGGCGAGGCGGCGCGGATGGCCGCGGCCGTGTCCTTTCCGGCTGGCCGGGGCTGAGCGCGCAAGCGGCGATGAAGGCGGCGGCCGTCGACCGGCTGACGCCGGCAAAGCAATGGACCACGATCGGCTGGCGGCGATCCCATTGCTGGACGAAATCGAGAAGGGTCGCGACATGCGATTCGGCGGGCAGCGTATGGCCTTCGTTGGCGCGGCTGCCGTACCCGGTGTCCGATCCGGGAGCCTGCCGACGGGCGGCGGACAGCGCCCGCGATCCGGCCACGCGCGATCTGATGCGGTATTATTGCGCATACGGGTGGGACCAGTCCAGGATTCGCGGCCGGATCGAAGCCGCCGCCGGGTGGGCGCGGCGAAACGGGGTCACCCTTCTGGCCGGTGAGTTTGGCGCCAGCGCCGCGCTCAACCCCGCCGCGCGGCTGGCGTGGCTGCGTGCGGTGCGGGAGACCTGCGAGGCGAACGGCATCGGGTGGGCTCTGTGGGGATATGACGACCCGATGGGGTTTGGCGTGCGCCGGCCGCCGGAGAACAGACCGGTGCTGGATCGTTCCGTGCGCGAAGCGCTTGGACTGGCATTGCCTGAACGTCTCGGTCCCTGAAAGAAAAAACCCCCGGCCGTAGCCAGGGGTTAAGTATACAGGGAGGCTTCACGTCTGGGAGACGCAGGGGCCAGAGGCCCCTTTCCAACCACGAGGGTTGGAACTCTGACGACGTCATCAGCAAGTTTCGTGGAACGTTTCAGTTCCAACCGGACGATGACGCCGCCGTATTCGGTGAAGAGATACTATGCCGGGGCGCGGTTGTCTGGCCATCGCGAAAACCCGGATGCGGCCATGCCGTATACGCATGGCCCACGGCGAGCGCGCTTTATTCGTGCAAGTCAGTAACATTCTTGTGACACCGAGACAAAATGCCGCATTCCGATCTTTGAGTGGGACATCCTCGCGGCGGCTCGCCGGCGCGTCGCGCCATGGGCAAAAGGTCGCGATCGCGCGGACGCGATCGCCGCGGGAGCGACCCAGGCCGCTCGATCCCGCTCGTCAGCCAGACGCCGGAGCGGTCGATCCGTCCGGCCCCCTCCGCCCGGAACGCGCGGCTCAGTGCAGCTCGGCGAGGCGCGCCAGCAGGAAATCCCGGAACACCGCGACTCGCTTGGAATTCCGCAATTCCTCCGGATACACGAAGAAAACGTCGATCTTCGGCCCTTTGATGTCGGTCATGATCCGCACCAGGTCGGTGTTCTCCGACATCGCGTAATCCGGGATCGCCCCGATCCCGGTCCCGGAGCGGATCGCCAGCAACTGCGCCTGCAGGCTGTTGACCTCCAGCACCGCGCGGCGCGGATTGCCGGGTCGCCGGCCCACCTCGGCCAGCCAGTTGATGTCGGGAACCGGGGGATGATGGTTGCCGAACAGGATCAGCCGATGCGCGTCCAGTTCCTCCGCCCGCTTCGGCACGCCGTGCTTCTTCAGATACTCCGGCGAGGCGCAGACATGCCACTGCATGGTCATCAGATGGCGCTGGATCAGATCCGGCTGCTTCGGCGCGTGCATGCGGATGGCGACGTCGGCCTCCCGCATCGCCAGATCCAGCTCGGCGTCGTCCAGCAGCAACAGGACCGTCACCTCCGGGTAGGCGTCGAGAAACGAGTGCAGCCGCGGCGCCAGCCACAACGAGCCGAAGCCGTGCGTCGTCGTCACCTTCAGCCGTCCGGCGGGTTTTTCCTTGCTTTCGGTCAGCAGCGCCTCGGTGATCGCCAGCTTGGCGAACACTTCCCGCACCGTGCGGTTCAGCAATTCGCCCTGCTCGGTCAGGATCAGACCGCGGGCATGGCGGTGAAACAGCGGCACCTGCAGCGCTTCCTCGAGCGCCGAAATCTGACGCGAGACAGCGGACTGACTCAGGTTCAGCGTGTCGCCGGCATGCGTGAAGCTGCCCGCCTCGGCCACCGCGTGGAAAACGCGTAGCTTGTCCCAGTCCATCGTCTCAGCCTCTCCCCTGCGCCGGGACCGATCCTGGTCGCTGGTCCGCATTTCTCCGCCAAAGTCGCCGGATGATTCCGCCAGGCGGTGGCGGCCGGATCGTCCAGTCTGAACGCGACACCTGGTTCGCCAAACACTTACGCCCGGCGTCTCTTATGCCCGACGTTCGTTACGCCCGACATCCTTCACGCCCGACGTCCGTTACGTCCGACTTTTCTTACGCCCGACGTCCTTCACGCCACGAGAGACTCGGAATTTTCGGCCTCCGCCAGAAACTTCTCCGCCTCGAGTGCCGCCATGCAACCGGTGCCGGCGGCGGTCACCGCCTGCCGGAAAATCTTGTCCTGCACATCTCCCGCCGCGAACACCCCCGGAACCGACGTCCGCGTGGTTCCCGGCGCGGTCTGGATGTAGCCTTCCCGGTCCATCGTGACCTGACCGCGAAACACCTCGGTCGTGGGCGTGTGGCCGATCGCGATGAACACGCCGTCGACCGGCAGTTCGCTGTCGGCGCCGGATTTCGTGTCGGTCAGGCGCACGCCGGTCACCACCTCGGGCGAGCCGCCGCCGAGGATCTCCTTCACCACCTTGTTCCAGACCACGGAGATCTTCGGATTGGCGAACAGCCTCTCCCGCAGGATCGCCTCGGCCCGGAGCGAGTCGCGGCGATGCACCAGCGTGACGCGATCCGCATGGTGGGTCAGGAAAAGCGCTTCCTCGACCGCGGTGTTGCCGCCGCCGATCACCGCGACGGTCTTGCCGCGATAGAAAAACCCGTCGCAGGTGGCGCACGCCGAGACGCCGCGGCCCTGCAACGCTTCCTCCGAACTCCAGTCCCAGCCATCGTGCCTGGGCGCCGGTCGCGATGATCACCGCGTCGGCGGTGTAGCTGTCCCCGAGTCGCCCTGACAGCGAAACGGCCGGTGCGAGAAATCGACCTCGGTGATGATGTCGTGCAGGATGACGGTGCCGACGTGACGCGCCTGCGCCTCCATCTGCTCCATCAGCCAGGGGCCCTGAATGACGTCGGCGAAACCCGGGTAATTCTCGACATCGGTGGTGATGGTGAGTTGGCCGCCCGGCTGCATGCCGGCGACCAGGATCGGATTCATGTTGGCGCGCGCGGCGTAGATCGCCGCCGTGTAACCGGCGGGGCCGGCGCCGATGATCAGGACTCGGGTGTGATGCCTTTCGCTCATGCCGCACCATATGGCCGCATGGTGACAAGGCGCAAGGAACTCCCGCGGTGCGGCAAAGCCGGCCGGGGCGGCGTCGCGCCTCGGCCACACGCGGCGGCGGCGGT
Source organism: uncultured Alphaproteobacteria bacterium (assembly GCA_963719675.1). Classification (GTDB taxonomy): domain Bacteria; phylum Pseudomonadota; class Alphaproteobacteria; order Acetobacterales; family Acetobacteraceae; genus Rhodopila. Next base: position 7,036 of record CAVRDN010000029.1, read on the forward strand.
GGCGGAGTGGCGTTCCGCGGCGAAGGGGGGCACAATCGGACAAGCAATTTGTTCGTCCAGGAAAATGGGATCAGCCCCGTCCACAAGAGCCCGATCGAGCCGGCCGGCCGCGCGCCTGACCGCGAGCCTGATACGGTCTCGTTATCAGACGTTTCGGCCACGGCTGGCGCCCAGGCCAACGTGTAAATCGGCATATGAATCCGACGGCGAGGTTGCGTGCGCCGGCCCGGACGATCGCCGCCGGTCGGCCGGGTCCGGGATCACGCATGTCTGACACCTTCAACGTTCCGCATCGTGGCCTGATCACCGCGTCCGCCATCCTGGCGATGCTGATGCAGACGCTGGACTCGACGATCGCCAACGTCGCGCTGCCGTATCATGCAAGGCAGCATGTCGGCCTCCGCGGACGAGATCACCTGGGTGCTGACCTCCTACGTCATCGCCGCCGCGATCATGACCGCGCCGGTCGGCTGGATGGCGCGGCGGTTCGGCCGCAAGAAGCTGTTCATCGGCAGCCTCGCCGGGTTCACCATCGCCTCGATGGCGTGCGGCGCGGCGCAGTCGCTGGAGCAACTGGTGCTGTTCCGGCTGATCCAGGGCATGTGCGGGGCGGCGATCGCGCCGCTGTCGCAGGCGACGATGCTGGACATCTATCCGTTCTCGCGGCGCGCCCAGGCGATGGCGATCTTCTCGATGGGGGTGACGATGGGGCCGGTGATGGGTCCCACGCTGGGCGGCTACCTCACCGATGTGTTCAACTGGCGGTACGTGTTTTACGTGAATCTGCCGTTCGGCATCCTGGCGATGATCGGCCTCGCGCTGTTCATGCCGAAGACCCAGCCGCAGGACAATTTGCGGTTCAGTTGGTACGGGTTCGCCGTGCTGGCGATCGGCTGCGGGGCGTTGCAACTGATGCTCGACCGCGGCCAGGAACTGGACTGGTTCTCATCGCGCGAAATCCTGGTGGAGGCGGTGATCGCCGGCACCGGATTCTATCTGTTCATCGTGCACATGATCACCTCGGACCGGCCGTTCCTGTCGTTGGGCCTGTTCACCGACCGGAATTTCAGTTCGGGCATGGTGATGGTGTTCTGCGTGTCGTCGGTGATGCTGGCCTCGGGCGTGCTGCTGGCGCCGTACTTGCAGAATCTGGCGGGCTATCCGGTGGATACCGCGGGTTGGGCGATGGCGCCGCGCGGCATCGGCACCATGGCGTCGATGTTTCTCGCCAGCCGGCTGGGCATGATGGTGGATCAGCGCAAGATCATGGCGGTCGGATTGCTGGTACTGGGTGGCGCGCTGTTCCAGATGAGCACCTGGACGCCCGATATCCCCGAGTCCGAGATGATGCTGACCCTGGTCTTGCAGGGCTTCGCCATGGGTCTGGTGTTCAATCCGCTGTCGGTGATGGCGTACACCACGCTGACCCCGCAATTGCGCGGCGAGGGCACCGCGATGCAGTCGCTGTCGCGCAACATCGGCTCGGCGATCGGCGTGTCGGTGACGTCGTTCACGCTGACCCGAGGCGTGCAGGCGACGCATGCCGACATCGCCGCCGGCATCACGCCGTTCGACCGCATGCTGCAAATGGGCGATCAGGCGTCGCATATGCTCAATCCGGCGACCCGGCACGGCGCGGCGATGCTGGATCAGATGATCGACCACCAGGCGCGGATCATCGCCTATAACAACGACTATCGGCTGATGATGCTGACGATCGTGCCGCCATTGCTGCTGCTGGGGTTCATGCGGCGCCACGCGCGGCCGGCGCCGGCGGAGTAACGATCGCGGTGTCCGTGGGTGTCAGGCGCACCGCCCCAACAACATCCAGATCGATTGACCACCAACGCGATTGGTGACGGTCATCCCCGGAATCGCGCGGAATCCCAAACGTTCGTAAAGTCGAACCGCCGGATTGGTCAGTCGGACGTTGAGGCACAGGCGACAGTCGCGGCGCGCGGCCTCGGCGATCAACGCGCGCAACAGGGCCTCCCCAACGCCTTGACCGCGCGCGCTCTCGACGACGCCGATTGAAATTTCGGGCGTTCGTTCGGCGTGGTAGGCCGCCGGATACCCGGTGGGCTCGAATTGTCTGGCCCAGGCGCCGCCTATCGGCAGCGAGCCTCGCGCGGCGACGAAGCCGAAGTCGTCGGGTTGGCCCCAATTCTCGAGATAGGTGGCCACCATCGGAACTGCCTTCGCGGCGGCGGCGTGGGGTTCGTAGGCGGCCATCGCCAGGAAATCCCACAGGATCTCAACGTCGGCGGCGGTCACTGGTCGGATCTCGAAGTTCGCCATGGCGCGCGAACCATACGCGATTGGTGGGCGATCCGCATTGGCGCATTTGGCGTGGGTGACGGCTCGGGCCTATACCGTTGGCGATCGGGAATGGAGGAAGCCATGTTCCAACGTCTTCACCATGTCGCTTATCGTTGCTCGGACGCGGCCGAAACGGTCGAATTCTATACCAATGTCATTGGGCTGAAGTTCGCCCATGCGATCGCCCAGGACCGCGTGCCGTCGACGCAGGCATTCAGTCCGCATCTGCATATTTTCTTTGAGCTGGCGGATGGCAGCTATCTGGCGTTCTTCGCGCTGGCGAATGCCGCGCCGGCGGTGAAGGATCCGAATACGCCCGACTGGGTGCAGCATCTGGCGCTGGAAGTTGTCGACGAGGCGGCGCTGCTGGAGGGCAGGCGCCGGCTCATCGAGCGCGGGATCGACGTTGTCGGCCCCACCGATCACGGCTTCTGCAAATCAATCTATTTCTTCGACCCGAGCGGGCACCGCATGGAAATGACGGCCCGGACCGAAGCAGCCGAGGACACCGCACGCTTCGCCAAAGCGGCGCCGGAGATACTCGCCACCTGGCAGGAGCGGCTGCGTTCGGGTGCGCTGGCCGGCTGAGCGGACTTTCGACCCGAGGATCGTCCTGGCCCCTTCGGGCTTTGTTGCCAATGACCCGGTCGCCGCGACCGCGGGTCCCGAACGATGTTCGGGGTCAGGCGAGGCCATGGCGAGGCGCGGCGGATGGCGATCATATGAACGGCCGGCTCGCCCGCGCCGGTTTGATCCGGCTCCACGCTGTGCCATATTGGCGGCATGGACACATATTCGATCGAGGCTGACACAGACGGTGGTTTCCGGGTTCGGGCCGCCGGACGGGAAGGCGGCAAAAGCGAGGTCGTCGCCTCGTTCCCCACCGAGGCGGAGGCGCGGGCGTGGATCGACAATCAAATCCAGATCGAGCTGAGGTCCGCGAACGCCTCGGATGTCGCGTAGCGGCGATCGCCGTGCGTCCACGGATCGCATGATAGCGCGGATACGATGAGAATTGTCTCCAGGATCGGCCGCGGTTGGACAATCCGCGCCCCGATCGCCCACAAGCGCGCCATGCCGCCGCACCAGCTAACCCCCGATTCCTGACGTGAAGGCCGCCATCGTCGGCATCGCCGGTCCGGACCTGCGCGCCGGGGAGACGGCGCTGTTCCGCGCGCACCCGCCCGCGGGCGTGATCCTGTTCGCTCGCAACATCCAGGACCGGCGCCAACTGGCCGCCCTGATGGCAGAATTGCGCCGCGTGCTGCCGCCGGGCGCGGTGTTCATGGTGGATCAGGAGGGCGGCCGGGTCGCCCGCCTCCGTCCACCGCACTGGCGCGCCCATCCCGCCGCCGCCACGCTGCGCTCCATCCGCCGCGCCTGGCTCAGCGGCGCGCTGATCGGCCTCGACTGCGCCGCCGCCGGCTTCAACACCGTCGCGGCGCCGGTGCTCGATCTGTCGATCCCGGGCGCCCACGACGTGATCGGCGACCGTGCCTTCGCCGAGGATCCCGGCCGGATCGCCCGCCTCGCCCGGGCCTTCGCCGATGGGCTGCTCGCGGCGGGGATCCAGCCGATCGGCAAGCACGCGCCGGGCCATGGCCGCGCCCGCGTGGACAGCCACCTCTCGCTGCCGACGGTCGAGGCGAACCATCTCGACGCCGACCTGCTGCCGTTCGCGCGCAACGCCGACCTGCCGTGGATGATGACGGCGCACATCGTCTACCCGGCGTTCGACCCGGACCTGCCCGCCACCCTCTCGCCCTTCGTCATCCAACGGGTCATCCGCGAGCGGATCGGCTTCCAGGGCGTCCTGGTCACCGACGATCTGGCGATGAAGGCCCTCGCCGGAGAACCGGCGGACCTCGCCGTCCAGGCCCTGGCGGCGGGCTGCGATCTCGCGCTTTATTGCAGTGGAGAGTATGCCCCGACGGAGGCGCTGCTCTCACGTTGCCCGCCCGTGTCGGACCCGGCCCGCCAGCGCCTGGATCTGGCCCGGATCAAGGCAAAGCGGGCGCGGCTCGACCTGGATGCCGACGCACTCGCGCGCGAGCGTGACCGGAGTTTGACATGAGCACCGATTCCCCCGCGCGAGCCGTAGCCGTCGCCGTCGCCGTGGCCGTAGCCGTGGCCGTCGCCCGTCCATGATCGGCAACTTCATCTCCGAGGCGTTGCTGGCCATCGTGCCGGTCATCTTCGCCATCACCCTGCATGAAACGGCGCACGGGTGGGCGGCGCTGGCGCTCGGCGACACGACGGCGCGCGATCAGGGGCGCCTGACCCTCAATCCGCTGAAGCACATCGATCGGATGGGCACCATCATCCTGCCGGGCCTGCTGCTGATCACCCAGTTGCTGACGATCCATAAGGTGGTGTTCATGTTCGGCTGGGCGAAACCGGTCCCGGTGTCGGCCTGGAAATTTCCCAACCCCCGCCGCTACATGGCCATTGTCGCGCTGGCCGGGCCGGCGATGAATTTCTTTCTGGTCTGGTTGAGCGCGCTCGCGCTACGCGGACTGGCGGATGCCAACACGGGCGCCTGGATGACGACAATTCTGTTCGATTTCATGCTGGTCAACCTGGTACTGGGCTTGTTCAACCTGCTGCCGATCCCGCCACTTGACGGCGGCCGCGTCGTCGTGGGCATCCTCCCAAAATCCCTCGCCCGCTCCTGGGCCGGGCTGGAGCGCTACGGCCTGATCCTCGTCCTGCTGGTCATCCTGGTGCTGCCCAACGTGTTCGGCATCAATCCGGTCGGCGATGTGCTGGAGAGCATCCTGCCCAAGGCGTTCCACCTCGCCTTCTGGCTCGCCGGGTACCATGAGTGAAGCGCGGCTCGATATCGGCCGGCCCAAGGGACCGGATCGTGAGGGACCGGATCGTGGGACCGGGTCCGGAGGGGCCGGGTGGTGAGGGGCCGGGTCCGGAGGGACCAGGTCCGAAGGCGCCGCGGGCCGGCGATGCGACGGCCGGGCGACCGGGGGTCGAGAGCGTCAGGCCCAACGGGAGATCTCCCGAAACAGCGGCGCCTGACGGGGCCTCGCCGTCCGCGGCCGGACCCGCCGACGCGGCGTCCACCGGCGACAGCCTGCTACTGAAGCTCGAGGGGTTCGAGGGGCCCTTGGACCTGCTGCTCGATCTCGCGCGGGCGCAGAAGGTCGATCTGGCGAAGATCTCGATCCTGGCGCTGGTCGATCAATATCTCGCGGTGATCGAGGGCGCCCGCAAAGTGCGCCTCGAACTGGCGGCGGAATGGCTGGTGATGGCCGCCTGGCTGACCTGGTTGAAGTCGCGGCTGCTGCTGCCGGCCGGCGCCGACGAGGCCGAGGATCCCGAGCAACTGGCGGAACGCCTGACCGGCCGCCTCAAGGCGCTGGAACTGATCCGCGCGGCGGCCGCCTGGCTGGGCCGCCGGCCGATCCTCGGCATCGACGTGTTCGTGCAAGGGTCGCACGAGGACCACACGGTGATCGACAACTCCCGGTTGGTGATCGATCAGGCCGCGTTCCTGTCGGCGTACCTTCGAGGCCGTCGGCGCGGGACGAAGCGGGTGGCGTATCAGCCGAGACCGTTGTCGTGGTTCACCGTCCAGGATGCGCTGAAACGGCTGACCTCGCTGCTCGGCGCGATGCCGGACTGGAGCAGCCTGGAGCGGTTCCTGCCGAGCCTTCCGGGCAGTCCGCTCGAACGGCGGGCGGCGCTTTCGAGCACGCTGATCGCCGGGCTGGAGCTGGCGCGCGGGGGGCAGGTGCGGCTTCGGCAGACGGAAGCCTTTGGCCCGATTTTGGTGGGCCGCGCCGGTGAGGCCGCGCGAGGCGAGGCGACGGAGGACGCAACCAGCGCGAGCGAGGCCATGACGGTCGAAGCCCAGGGACAGCGGCCGATCCCGGGCGATGCCGGCGGCGATGCATCGGTCGCGGGCGCGACCACGGACAATGAAGCCACGCCGGAGGAACCGGCGGGAGATCGAACCGCGCGAGGCCACCGCGCCGGAGACCAGACATGACGGATGCCCCGATCACGACGCCAGGCGCGCGCGAGGACGGTTCGGACGATCCGTCGGCGGCGGAATTGGACCCCCGGCAGCCGGGTTCGCCCGTCGCGTCCGACGGCGCCGGCGCGACGGAGGAGACGATGCCGCCGGTTCCCTCCACCGCCGCCGATCCTGTCGCCGCCCGCGATCCGGCCGCTCCCGCCGAAGCCGGGGCGGTTTCGTCCACCGCCGCCGATGCTGTCGCCGCTCGCGATCCGGCCGCTCCCACCGAGACTTCGCTACCGCCCACCGCCGTCGCGGATCCCGGGCCCGCGGCGGCGGGAGGCGGATCGCCCGAGCCTGAGCCGACGACGGACACACCGCCTCCACTTCGGGAACCGGACGAGGCCGCACTGCGCCTCGCGGAGGCGATCGTGTTCGCCAGCGTGACGCCTGTCACCGCGCGCGGTTTGTCTCAGTTGCTGCCGGACGACATGGACGCGGCGGCGGTGATCGCCGCCTTGCGGCTGCGCTACGAGGGGCGCGGCATCGAACTGCTCGAGATCGGCGGCGGCCTGCGGTTTCGCACGGCGCCCGACCTGGCGCCGCATTTGCGGAAGGTCGTACAGGTGCCGCGCCGGCTGCCTCGGGTGGCGCTGGAAACGCTGGCGATCGTCGCCTACCACCAGCCGATCACGCGGCCGGAGATCGAGGACATTCGCGGCACCGGCCTGTCGCAGCAAACTCTGGACGTGCTGCTGGAAAACGACCTGATCGTCGCGCGCGGCCGCAAGGAAACGCCGGGCCGGCCCACCTTGTGGGGCACCACGGCGAAGTTCCTGGAATACTTCGGATTGCGCGATATCCGCGAACTGCCGAGGCGGCAGGATTTGCTGCTGGAGGCGGTGCGGCCGGAAACGCCGGCCGAAGCGTCGGCCGATCCGGACGCGCCGCGGTAAGCGGCGGGACTTCCGCCCCGGACCCCGACCAAGGGACTTTGTCCCCTGGAACCCCAGCAAAGGGCGAGGCCCGACCGTGACCCGGCAAGGTCCGTGTCGGCCCTCCCCCATTCCACTGCCAAAATGAATGGTTCCAAGGCCACTGCCCTTGGCGGGGATCCAATGGGGCAGCGCCCCTTGGCGGGTCCGAGGGCAGAGCCCTCGCGCTTACTGCGCCGGGGACCGCGGCGTCGGCACCAGCCGGGTCACGACGATCGCGGAACGATCCAGGCACTCCGGCACCCGCGGCGCGATCCTGGTCTTCCAGAAGTCGAACTCATAGACGTCCTTATACTGCTGAACCCGCTGTTCCTCGCTCTCGAAGCGGCGGACCCACACATAGACGGACTCGTCCGTCTCGCCGCGGTACGACGCCGTGATCACCATGCCCCTGGAGACCTGGAAGGGGATGATTTCCTCCTCCATGATTTTGACCCATTGGTCCATTTTCCCAGGCAGCACCTTGTATTGCCGCAGTTCGTAGAACGCCATGGCGCGGTTTCCTCGTTGATTGACCGGGCGACGATAATCGCCGGGCGCGGCGCCGTCGAGTTAAGACCGGTACGACCCGTTGATGTCGATGTAGCCGTGCGTCAGATCGCAGGTCCACACCGTGGCTTTGCCCGACCCAAGGCCGATGTCGATCGCCATCTCGATCTCGTCACCTTTCATATGGGCAACGACCGGCGTCTCGTCGTAGCCCGGGATGACACCGCCCTCGCGCGCCATCCAGACCCCGCCGACACCGATCGAGAGCCTGTCGCGATCCGCCGGCTCGCCCGCCTTGCCGACCGCCATGACGATGCGGCCCCAGTTGGCGTCCTCCCCGGCGATCGCCGTCTTCACCAGCGGCGAGTTCGCCACGCACATCGCGATGCGCTTCGCCGACTTCGCGGACACCGCGCCGGTCACGTCGATCTTCACCAGCTTCCGCGCGCCCTCGCCGTCGCGGATCACCTGCAGTGCCAGGTCCATCAGCACCTCGGACAGTTTCTTCGCGAAGTCACCGAGCGGCGCGTCGGGATTGCCCGCCTGGCCGGTGGCGATGACCAGCACGGTGTCGGAGGTCGAGGTATCCGAATCGACGGTCGTGCAATTGAAGCTGCGATCGACGCCCTTCTTCAGCAACGGTTGCAGCGCCGCGCCGGGGATTTTGGCGTCGGTGAACACGAAGCACAGCATCGTCGCCATGTCGGGCGCGATCATGCCGCTGCCCTTGGCGATGCCGGTGATGCGCACGGTCACGCCGCCGATCTTCGCCACGCGGGTCGATGCTTTCGGGAACGTATCGGTGGTCATGATGCCGCGCGCCGCCGCTTCCCAGGCGTCCGCGCTCAGGCCGGCGTGCAAGGCGGGCAGGGCGGCGATCAGTTTCTCATGCGGCAGCACTTCGCCGATCACGCCGGTGGACGCCACGAACACTTCGCCCGGCGCGCATCCCACGAGGGCTCCGGCCGCCTCGGCGGTCGCGGCGCAGGCGTCCCGCCCGGCGCGGCCGGTAAACACGTTGGCATTGCCGGCATTCACCACCACCAGCCGTGCCTTGCCGCCCTTCAGCGCGTCCCGGCACCAGTCCACCGGCGCGCCTGGGCATTTGTTCGAGGTGAACACGCCCGCCGCCGTGCTGCCCGCCGGCACCTCCATCATCACCAGATCGGTGCGGCCCTGATAGCGGATCCCCGCCGCCGTCGCGGCGAGGCGAACGCCCGCCAGCGGCGGCAATTCAGGCAGCGGGACCGCGAGCGGAGAGACGGCGTTTGTCATGCGTTTCCTTCCTCTGATTCGCCTCGTTCGACGGACGCTGTTCCGGCGGGCGTTATCTCCGGCGGTCCCGACCGGGCGGCGGGTGGTAATCTGGTGGGCGTGCCGATGGGCCAGGTGTGACGGAGGCTGGGGTGACGGAGGCTGGGGGTGACGGAGGCTGGGGGTGACGGGGACTGAGGTTACGGGACCAGGCTGGCGGGACCAGTGCTGGCCAGGGCGGGGCTGGCGAGGGCGGGGCTGGCGAGGACGGGGCTGGCGAGGGCGGGGCTGATGCGGGCGGTGTTGGGCGGAGCGCGTTATTTCGCTGGTGGAGGGACCGCCATGTCGGTGGCCTTGGCCGGCGATCCGTCCAGATTAAACCGTTCCACGGTCGTATCGGCACGGGCCTGCTCGAGCACCTTGCGGACTTCCTCGTTGATCATCTTCTGGCGCAACTGATCCCGCGCCTGCTCGAACGTCGGCGGCGCCGCGGTGCGATGATCGAACGTCTGGATCACGTGCCAGCCGAACTGCGTGTGCACCGGCGTGGGGCTGATCTCCTTGTCCTTCAACGCGAACGCGGCGGCGGAAAATTCCGGCACCATGTCGGTCGCCTTGAAATAGCCGAGGTCGCCGCCTTGCTCGACCGCGGCCGCGTCCTTGCTGTATTGTTTCGACAGCGTGGCGAAATCGGCGCCTTTCTTCAATTCGGCGATGATTTTCTTCGCGGTGGCCTCGTCGTCCACCAGGATGTGGCGGGCGTGGACCTCGGTCGTCGCCGGCTGCGCGCTGACTTCCTGGTCGAACCGCGCTTTCACGGCGGCGTCGGTGATTTTCGGCCCAACCTGCTTTTCCAGGTAGGCGGACACCAGAGCGCGCTCCCGCACCTCACGGAGCGTGCGCTCCACGGCGGGGTCCTTGTCGACCCCTTGTTTGCGCGCTTCCAGCGCCAGCACCTGGGTGTCGACCATCTGATCCAGCACCTTCGGCAGCAGTTGCTCGGGCGGCATCTGGCGGGCCTGTGGCGGCAACGTGCTGGCGGTGGCGGTCACGTCGCTGAGATGGATGACGTCGGGGCCGACTTTCGCGACGACGGGATCGGGTTTGTCCTGAGCCCATGCCGGGGCGCCGGCGAGACCCGTGGCGAGCAGACCGGCTGCGACCATGCCGGCGGCGACCAGACCGGTGCCGGGCAGGCGGGTGGTGAACAAGCCGGCGTTCCGGGGGGCGGCCGTTTGACGTGTCATCGAGACCTCGGTGGGAAGAACAGAGGCGGGCTTATGGAGGAATGGCCCCAAGGGCACAAGGTTCGGCACGAGGTTCGGGGCGCCGGCGGCCGGTTTGCGTCGCGAATTTCACCGCGCGTTAACCGGGGTGGTGGTCCCGGGGCCGGAGCGCGCGGGGTGGCGGGGGGACGACCGTCAGGGCGCCGGGCAACCGCCGGCGGCGACGAGGGGCCAGTCCCGGCACCGGCGACGCCCTGTACCCCGGGGACGCCAATGTCTGGGCCGAGGGAATGATCGGGGCGGAGGGAATGATCGGGGCGGGGCGGCGGAACGGCGAGTGTTCGCGTCTGTTTCGGCCTCGGCATTATCACGGAGGTCGCGGAGGACTCGGAGGTCGCGGAGGACGCTCGGTGTCCTCGCGTTATGAATACCTCGGCGTCGGAGCGCACACCGGCGGAAGAGTTGAACGCACCGCGAAGCCGTTTCCGTATCGGCGGCACCCGCGTTCCTCGTCGGCGGAATGACCTTCTCACGCACGCAACACTGAAGCATCGAACCGCCGATAATCGCGGATGGCCGCCACTGTCCCCCCGGCCACCGGAGCGCCAGACCCGCATCGACAGCACCCGCCATGTTATTGAGATATCGCCGATAAGCCGCCGCTATCCTCCGCGACCTTGGCGAACTCCGCGACCTCCGTGATGATGCGCACCGTGCAAACCGGTAAGGCGCGGGATCCGTGCCGGCAACGGTGGAGCACACAAGCCGCCATCCGAACGCGACCTCCGCACGGCGCGCCTTCGTCGCCTCCCCCGGTCCGCTTCAACATCGAGGAACCGCCGCCCGCCGCGGCCCCCGTCACGGCCCGCCGTGCAACTCCCGCAACGTCGGCTTGTGAACCTTGCCGGTGGCATTGCGCGGCAGTGCCTCCACGAACCGCACCGACCGCGGCTGCTTGTAGCGCGCGAGCCTGCCGTCGCAGTGGCGGAAGATGTCGGCCTCGGTCAGGGTGAACCCGGGCGTGACGGACACGATGGCGCGTCCCACCTCGCCCCAGCGCTCGTCGGGCACACCGATGATCGCCACCTCGGCGATGCCCTCGAGTTTGAACAGCACTTCTTCCACTTCCGCCGGATACACGTTCTCGCCGCCGGAGATGTACATGTCCTTCCAGCGATCGACGATGTAATAAAACCCCTCGTCATCCACCAGCGCGGCATCGCCGGTACGCAGCCAGCCGTCGGAGAACGCGGTCTGGTTCGCCGCGTCGTTCTTCCAGTAGCCGGGAGTCACGCTGGGGCCTTTCACCCACAACTCGCCCATCTCGCCGGGCGATGCCTCGGCGCCGTCCACGCGAACGATGCGCGTCGCCATGTGCAGGCATGGTTTGCCCGCCGAGCCGGCCTTGCGCACCCGGTCGGCGGGGTCGAGCGCGATCCCCACACCGCAGGTTTCCGTCATGCCCCAGGCCTGTTGCAGCGGCAGACCGCGTTCCTCCCATTGCCGTAGTTGCGGCAGCGGCACCGGCGCGGCGGCGATGCAGGCCAGCAGGTTGGGACTGAACACGGCGGTCTGGAACGCGGGCAGTTGCGCCATGAACAGGAAATGCGCCGGCGCGCCGATGTACTGCGTGATCCCGGCCGCCGGGTCGCAAAACAGCCGCAGCGTTTCCGCCGGATCGAAGCCGCGCATGATCAACGCGGTGCCGCCGAAGTGGAAGCAGGGATTGGCATAGACATCGAGGCCGCCGACGTGGAATTGCGGCAGGGTGACGAGCGTGATGCTGTCCGCGGTCACCCGCATCGGGCCGGTCAGATTGATGGTCTGCCAGAACCGCATCCCGTGCGTGATGATCGCGCCTTTCGGATGCCCGGTCGTGCCGGACGTATACAGGATCGTCGCGATATCGTCATGAGTGAGCGGCTCCGGCTCCAACAGACCGCCGGCGCCGGCGATCAGCCGCTCATACGCGCTGTTGTCGGGATCGCGGGAGCAAAGATGGCGGACCCCGCACGCCTCGGCGAGCGCCAGCGCCGCGTCCTGGAATTCCGGATCGTGGATCAGCACGACGGGCTCGCAATCGCCAACGATGAAGGTCAGTTCCGGCACCGTCAGGCGCCAGTTCATCGGCACGAACACCGCGCCGAGGCGGGCGCAGGCGAACTGGATCTCACACAGATCGGTCGAGTTGTGGGCCAGCACGCCGACCCGGTCGCCGCGGCCGATGCCATAGGCGGAGCGCAGCGCCGAGGCGAGGCGGCCGACGCGGTCGTGGAACGTCGCGTAAGTCAGCTCGCGGCCGGTCGCGAGATCGACCATGGCGAGCCTGTCGCCGCGGTTGGCGGCGTGATGAGCGATCCAGTCGAAGTGCTGCGTTGCCATTCGATCCTCCCGTTGGCGGTCCTGGCTTCGGCCGCCTTGGTTGGCATTTGACACCATTTCGCGGACGAATCCCAGACGGTTCAGAGCATGACGGTTCGAGACATGACGGTTCTAGACATGACGGTTTGGACGGGACGGTTCGGACAGGACGGTTCGCCTGGCAGGGTTCGCATGGGACTTGACCAGGGTGCCGGTTCGGAGAGAGTGCGAGATCGTTGCCGGAGGAAATCTGATGTCCGATCTGACCGCGTTTCGCGCCGAAACCCGTGCCTGGCTGGAAGCCAACTGCCCGCCCGTCATGCGCACCCGCATGCCGGAGGAAGAGCAGGTCGCCGGCGGCAAGCGCGCCGTTTATGTCCGGCCGGAGCAGAAGATCTGGCTCGACCGCATGGCGGAAAAGGGCTGGACCGCCCCGACGTGGCCGAAACAATACGGCGGCGGCGGATTGTCCGGAGAGGAAGCGCTGATCCTGGAAGAGGAGATGCAGGACCTCGGTTGCCGCGCGCCGTTGCGCGGGATGGGGTTGTCGATGCTGGGCCCGGTGCTGCTGGAATACGGCACGGAGGAGCAACGACAGGAACACATCCCGAAAATCGTGCGCGGCGAGATCCGCTGGTGCCAGGGCTACTCCGAGCCGGGCGCGGGCTCGGACCTCGCCAGCCTGTCCACCCGCGCGGTGCTGCAGGGCGAGCATTTCCTGGTCAACGGGCATAAGATCTGGACCTCGAACGCGCATCTGTCGGACTGGATCTTCTGCCTCGTGCGCACCGATCCGACGGTGAAAAAGCATGATGGCATCAGCTTCCTTCTCATCGACATGGCCGATCCCGGGGTGCGGCCGCGGCCGATCCGGCTGATCAGCGGCAAGTCGGTGTTCTGCGAAACCTTCTTCGAAAATGTCCAGGTGCCGGCCAGCCACCTGGTCGGCGCAACTGAACAAAGGCTGGACCATCGCCAAGCGCCTGCTGGAGCACGAGCGCAAAGGCATCGGCGGCATCGGCGCCCGCGCCGCCGCGAAGTTCGAGGTCACGCCGGAAGGTCTGGCCAAACAATACGCCGGCGAGGCAGACGGCCGCATCGCCGATCCGGACTTGCGCCACCGCATCGCGGCTTACTCGATGAACGCGCACGCTTTCCAGTTGACCCGCCGCCGCGCCGCCGAGGAAGCCGAAGCGGGGACGCCTCCGGGTCCGATGTCGGCGATGTTCAAATACTACGCCACCGAACTGAACAAAACGCGCTACGAGATGCTGATCGCGGCGGAAGGCTTCAACGCGTTGGGCTGGGAAGGCGAGCCGTACACCGAGGACGAAATCCGGCTGACGCGGGAATGGCTGCGCTCGAAAGCCAATTCGATCGAGGGTGGGACGTCGGAAATCCAACTCAACATCATCGCCAAACGCGTGCTGGCGCTGCCGGATTAGGGTGCCGTGATCGGCACCCGACCATGAAGAGGCTCCGCGTGCCCCGCGCGTGGCCGCCGCGCCTGAATACGATAAGGATTGAACGACCATGCCGTTGATACTGTCGTCCGATACCCAGATGGTGCGCGACACCGCGCTCGACTTCTTCCAGGAACGCGCGCCGATCACCGCGTTGCGGAAGTTGCGTGACAGCAACGACCCCGACGGCTTCTCCCGCCCGCTGTGGCGGGAGATGGCGGAACTCGGCTGGACCGGCTTCCTGGTGCCCGAGGATCACGGCGGCACCGCGTTCGGAATACTCGGCCTCGCGCAGGTGATGGAGGCGGCGGGACGCACCCTGGCGGCGTCGCCCCTGGTGTCGACCGCTCTGGTCGGCGCGTCGCTGCTGACGATGGCGGGATCGGCGGATCAGAAGTCGGAACATTTGCCGCCTCTGGTCGCCGGCGAGCGCCTGTTCGCGCTGGCGCTGGAGGAAGGCTCGCGCCATCAGCCGTACCGCGTCGCCACCAAAGCGGAGCAGCGGGGGACCGGATACACGCTCAGCGGCAAGAAGGTGTTCGTGCTCGATGGTCATGTCGCGGACGTGCTGATTGTCGCGGCGCGCACCTCGGGCGAGCGAGACGATCGCGACGGGATCACGCTGTTTCTCGTGCCGGGCGATGCGCCGGGGGTCAGCCGGCTGCGCACCATCATGATCGACAGCCGCAACGCGGCGCAGATCCGGTTCGACAACGTGACGGTCGGCGCGGACGCGGTGCTCGGCCGCCTCGATGGCGGGGCCGACGTGCTGGATCGCGTGCTGGACCGCGCCCGCGCCTGTCTCGCCGCCGAAATGCTGGGCTCGGCGAACGAGGCGTTCGACCGCACCGTGCAATACCTGAAGGACCGCAAGCAGTTCGGCGTGGCCATCGGCTCGTTCCAGGCGCTGAAGCACCGCGCGGCGCAAATGTTCTGCGAAGTGGAGGTGACCCGATCGGCGGTCATCGCCGCCTGCTCGGCGCTGGATGAGAGCGCCAATGACGCGTCGGCTCTGGCGGTGCTGGCGAAAGGCAAGGCCAACGACACGCTGGACCTGTGCGGCAACGAAGGCGTGCAGATGCACGGCGGCATCGGCATGACCGATGAGCACGAGATCGGCTTCTTCATGAAACGGGCCCGCGTCGCCCGCGCGACCTTCGGCGATACCGCGTTCTGCCGCGACCGTTACGCATCGCTGCTGGGATACTGATCGATGCGCTGTCCTGATCGCCAAGGTTTCCCATGAAACCAACACGTTCTCTCCGGTGCCGACGCCGGTCGCGCGGTTCTGTCCGGACGGCGAAACCTTGCTGACCGGCCAGGCGGCGATCGATTTCTACCGCGGCACCACCAGCTGTTTCGGCCGCTACCTCGCGATCGCCGACGAACTTGGCGCCGAGGTCGTGCTGCCGGTCGCCGCCGCCGCGCCGCCAAGCGGACCCGTCGATGACGACGCGTTCGATCTGTTCTGCCGCCTGATCACCGACGCGCTGCAGGCTCAGACCTTCGATGCCATCATGCTCGATCTGCACGGCGCGATGGTCACGCGCCAGTACGAGGATGCCGAAGGCGAACTGCTGCGCCGGGTGCGCGAGGTCGCACCGGATACGAAACTGTCGGTTTCGCTCGACATGCACGCCAATATCTTCGACGGCATGGTGTCGCGCGCCAACGTGATCGCCGGTTATCGCACCTATCCTCATGTCGATCATCTGCCGACCGCCGAGCGCGCCGGCCGCACCCTCGTCCGCGCCCTCCGCGGCGAAGTGCAACCCAGCCATCGCCTGGGCCAACGCGCCGATGCTGCCGCACGTCATGGCGCAAGGCAGCTATCGCTCGCCCAACAAGGAATTGCAGGCGATGGCCGACGCGATGGAGCACAGCGGTGAGGCGCTGGTCGCCAGCGTGTTCACCGGGTTCCCGCACGCCGACGTCTCGCAGGCCGGTCTCAGTGCCGTGGTCGTCACCGATGGCGACGAGGCCGCCGCGCAACGCCTCGTGACCCGTTTGCTCGACGCTGCATGGGCCGAGCGGCAGGCCTTCACCTTTCAGACCGAACCGCTGGCAGAGTCCGTGGCTCGCGCGAAAGATCTGGATGGACCGGTGGTCATGTTGGATCACTGCGACAACTCGTCGTCCGGCGGCACCATGGACACCACGAAGGTGCTGGCGGAAATCATCCGGCAGGGACTGGAGGATGTCGTGTTCTTCGGGATTTACGATCCCGACGCGGTACAGGCGGCGATGCGCGCGGGCGTCGGCGCGACCGTCGAACTGAAGATCGGCGGCCGCATGGCGATGCCGTCAATTCCCGGCACCAATGAGCCGTTGCTCGTGCGCGGCACGCGTGCGCACGCTGTCGGCCGGATACTTCGTCAGCGACAGCCCGATGCGGCGCGGCGTCAAGGTCTCCGCCGGCCCGATGGCCGTGCTGGATACCGGCAAGGTCGAGATCGTGCTGATCAGCCGCCATAACGAGCCAAGCGATCTCGGGCTGTTCAAGGTCGTCGGCATCGATCCGGCGAAGAAGCACTACGTCGCGATCAAAAGCCGGGTGCACTGGCGCGCCGACCTCGGATCGCTGGCGAAACATGTCGTCGAATGCAACGGACTGGGCGTTTGCACCTCCGACTACGGGATTTTGAAGTTCGAACACGTGCGGCGGCCGATTTATCCGCTGGATCTGATCAACGAGCGCGCCTGACGCGCGACCGCGGTTCAGGCCGGCTTGCGGCGGCGCAGGCGGAACCGCCCGAGCGCGATCAGCCCGGTACCCAGCACCACCATGGACGCGAGTTCCGGTGCCCTTACCAGGTGAAGCCTCGCCGTCGCATTCGTCGCCGCGCCGCCCGGGTTGGAGCCCGCGGTCACGGTGGGCGAAGACGACGCGCCGGGGGAAATGAAGCGGAGCTCGCTCGGAGCGATCTGGCCGGACGATTCCGCGCCGCCCAGGCTCGGGGGAAGACCGTCGTTTGACGCCGCATCCCACGTCGCGCCCGCCGCGATCAGCGAATGGGGCAGGTGGGCGATCGCGGTCGGCGTGCCGCCGCCAGTGCCGCGATCGCGCCACGCGAAGCCGTCGAGGACGTCGGTGGCCGTACCGATGGCGCCGGCGGCCAGGGTCACGCCGGTGAACGGCCCAGCCCAGCCGAAATCGTATGATTCATTGTACCAGGCGCTCGGAACAGGGGCGAGCCAGCTCGGTTCGTCGGTGTCGGTGTTCGCGCTGGCGAGGCTCTCGCCGGGATGCGCCAGACACAGCACGACCGCCGTGGCGGTGAGGAATTTTCGTATCACGTTGGTTCCAACTTCCGCGGCGAGGTTTCGTTGGAAGTCGCTAAAGCAAACCGCGTGCCACGACGCTAAAGGATTGATGGGTTAACCGCTTTCGCCGTTGTAACAAATCGATTTCGCGCGGTGTGTAAATTCCGCTGACACGTTCGCGCCGTATCGCGCACGCGACGCGGAAAGCATCGCCGCGCGCGATCACGGCGGTTCAATTGAAAACCTTGCGCATTGCTTGCATTCTTCCTCAGCGCGATAAGAGGAATCCCTCGTAATCGTTCGCCGCGACCGCGTCGCATTTCTTCTTATACCCCGCGAACCCGCCGACATAGGGCATGAACACCTTCGGCTTGCCCGGAATGTTGACGCCCATGTACCAGGAGTTCGCCAACGGGTACAGCGTGCTGTCCGCGACGTCGTTGACGTGCTGGACCCAGTCGCGCTCGGCGTCGGGCGAGGGCTCGATCCGATGCATGCCGCGCGCGCGCATCGTCGCGAGACAATCGGCGATCCAGTCCATGTGCTGCTCGATCGCGACGATCATCTGCGTCTTCACCGAAGGGCTGCCGGGGCCGGTGATGGTGAACATGTTGGGAAATCCCGCCACCATCAGGCCGAGATAGGTCAGTGGTCCGCCGGCCCATTTCTCCGCCAGGGTCGGTCCGTTGCCGACACGAATGTCGATCTCGCGCAGCGCGCCGGTCATCGCGTCGAAGCCCGTGGCGAACACGATCGCGTCCAGTTCGTACTCGGCGTCCGCCGTCTTCACGCCGGCGGGCGTGATCTCCTGGATCGGGCTGCTCCGCACATCCACCAGAGTCACGTTATCGCGGTTATAGGTCTCATAATAATTGGTATCGAGGCACAGCCGCTTGGTGCCGATCGGATGATCTTTCGGCGCCAGCAACTCGGCGACTTTCGGATCGTGCACGATCGAGCGAATTTTGTTACGGACAAACTCCGACGCGGTGTCGTTGGCGGCTTTGTTCACCAGCAGGTCGGTGTAGGAATACAGAAAACTGATGCTGCCGCCTTCGGCCCATTTCGCCTCGTATTTCGCCTCGCGCTCTTCCGGCGTCGCCTCCAGCGCGGATTTCACCGGCGGCGGAAAGCCGGCGATGCCGAACGGCGTGTCGTACGCGGCGAGGCGGCGCGCCGGATACTCCGACTTGTGCGTCGCCTCGATCGCCGGATCCATTGGCCCGTTGCGCGCCGGCAGGCTGAAATTCGCGGTGCGCTGGAACACGTGCAAATGCTTCGCCACCGCGGCGATCAGCGGGATCATCTGCACGCCGGACGATCCCGTGCCGATCACCCCGACGCGCAGGCCGGAGAAATCGACGCCCTCATGCGGCCACAACCCGCTGTGGTACCACTTGCCTTTGAAACTCTCGATCCCCTTGAAGTCCGGCACCCGCGGCGTGGACAGGTTGCCGGTCGCCATGACGCAGAACGGCGCCCGCGCGACGTGGCCCTTGTCGGTGCGCACCGTCCACGTGTTGCTCGCCGGATCGAATACGGCCGAGGTGACGCGCGTATTGAGGATCACGTCGCGCCGCAGATCGAACCGGTCGGCGACATGGTTGATATAGCGCAGGATCTCGGGCTGGGTGCCGTAACGCTCGGGCCACGTCCATTCCTGTTGCAGATCGTCATCGAACGCGTAGGAGTATTCCATGCTCTCGACGTCGCAGCGGGCGCCGGGATAGCGGTTCCAGAACCACGTGCCGCCGACGCCCGACCCGGCCTCGAACGCGCGCGCGGTCAGGCCGAGCTTGCGCAATCGGTGCAGCGCGTAGAGCCCGCCCAGCCCACCGCCGACGACGATGGCGTCGAGGGTGAGGGGACCCGAGGGGGGAGCATCGGGATCGGCGGTGGCGATCTCTCGTTCGATGGCGTCTGGCATGGCGACATATCTCTCGCTTGCGGTTGTGCTGCCGGCAGAGAAAGCACGCCGCGCGCGGTTCGCCAAATCCTCCGCCGCCGCGGCGGCCACCTGTTGCGTTATGGCACCGAAACCCGTTGCCGCGGCGGCGCCGAATTTAAGGTGCGGCTCGCACGATCGGCAACGACCGCGTGAATAATACGCGGCCCATGCCAACCGCGCCGGGGACGACGAAGGCGCCGTTGCGGGAGCGTGCCGTCACGCCGCCAGTCGCAGCCCGAGCCGGGACAGCGTGCGCGCCGTCTCGCTCAGGTGATCGTGACCCAACGGAAGCTGCAGATGGACGCCGGTGGGGGTCGTCTCGACGAAGCGCGCGCGGATCGGCTGGTCGAACCCGTCGATCCGCAGTTCGAGGGAGGCGCCGGCGGAGGCCGTCAACGGCCCGACGAACAGCGCGGTTCCCGGCGACATCCGCGTCACCCGCCCCGTTACCGTCGCGCCGCCCAACACCACCGTCGCCTGGGCGTTCATCTCGTACGCCAGCAAATGCGCGCCGTCGCCAAGCTCCTTCAACGCGGCGAGGAAATCCGTCACCTCACCGCTGAGCGTGCCGGATTCGCTCGACAAGGTCGTCGCGGTGCGCCGCACCTCGGAGGCGGTTTCGCCGCTGCCGCTGACCGCGCCGCGCATCCGGGCCATGCTCTCGGCCACGTTGCTGGTATTGCCGGAGACGAGTTCGACACTGCGCGCGATCTCCTGCGTCGCGGCCGCCTGCTGCACGACGGCGGCGGCGATGGCGAGCGCGATGTCGTTGACCTGGCGGACGGTGGCGGCGATGCCCTGAATGGCCTCGGCGGCGCGCACGGTGGCGGCCTGGATCGCGCCGATCTGGCCGCCGATCTGCTCGGTCGCCTTGCCGGTTTGCGCCGCCAGGGATTTCACCTCCACGGCGACCACGGCGAAGCCGCGGCCGGCCTCGCCCGCGCGCGCCGCCTCGATCGTGGCGTTCAGCGCCAGCAGATTGGTCTGGCCGGCGATGCTGCTGATCAGTTCGACAACGGTGCCGATCTGCTGCGCGGCCTCGCGCAGTTCGGCGACCTTGGCGACGACCTCATCCGACTGCTCCATCGCGGCGGTGGAGATGCGCTGCGATTCGCTGGCCTGCCGACCAATTTCGCCGATCGAGGCGGACAGTTCCTGCGACGCGGCGGCGACCGTCTGCACGGTTTGCGCGGTCTGCTCGACCTCGCCGAGCGCGACGGTCGTCTGGCTGCCGGTGTCCGACGCGGCGGCCTCCAGCGCGGAGGAACTGCGCGACATGGCGGCGGACGTCTCGGACAAGGTGGTGAACACGCCGCCGACACTGCGGCCGAAGAAACCGACCAACTGGCCAATGTCCTCCTGCCGGCGCGCCCGCGCCGCCTGTTCGCGGATCTGCGTCTGCTCCAGCGTGTCACGGGCGATCGCGTTCTCCTTGAACACCTCGACCGCGCGGGCCATGGCGCCGATCTCATCGGTATTGCCGAGCGCGGGGATCGCGACGCTCCGGTCGCCGTCGGCCAGCCGCGTCATCGCCGCCGTCATGGCGCCGAGCGGACGGGTGATGCCGCGGCCGATCACCAGCGCCAGCGTGGCGCCGATCAGCAAGGACACGCCGGCCAGGATCGACTGCGACCAGGACGAGCGGGAGATGAGGGCGGCGGAGGTGGCGCTGGTGGTCGCGACATCGGTCCTGAGCGTCGCGGCGGCGCCGTCGAGTTGCTGCTGCATCGACGCGATCCGCGGCCGCATCTGTTGTTCGTAGAGTTCCGCCATCGCCAGCCTCGCATCGGCGAAAGCGCTGAAGTCGGTCACGTAGGCGGCCTGGGCGACACGCACCGGATCGATCAGCCGGGCGAGATCGTCGGTCGCGACATAGCCCAACGCGCGCAGCGCCGCCTCCGCCTTTTCGCGCGCGGCGGCGAAGACCGGCAGGCCGGCTTTGTCCTGGTTGGCCTGGAAGGTGAGGTTGGCGACCCGGAGCAGCAGAACGGCGGATTCCACGTTCGCCGCGGCGCCCACGACGTTCGAATTCTCCGAGCCGCGCGCGGTCTGCACCAGCAGATCGGCCGCCGCCACGAGCGCGGCGCCCTCGGTGGCCATTTTTCCGCGGCGGTCCTCCGCCGTCCGGATCAGTTGCGTGAACTGATCGAGCGCGGCGTCGTGGGTCGCCAGCGTCTCCAGCACGGCCTTGAAGATTTCGCGGCGTTGCTCGGAGAATATCGTCCGCTTTCGCGCTTCGGTGAGCTGGTCGCGCACCATCGCCTCATTGTCCTTCGCGTCCTTGAACGCGCTGTCCGCCGCGTCGAGCCGGGCGCGGGTTTCGGCCCGGCGCATCGCCTCCAGCCCGCGCGTGGCGTCGAGCACGCGCAGTCCATTGCCGCTGATGATGGTGCCGCGCGCCGACCCGGCGCCGATTTCGCCGAGTTGCTGAACGCCGAAGCCGGCCAGCGCCAGGCTGATGAGGATCAACGCGCCGAAGCCGATCGAGATGCGCGTGCTGACGTTAAATCGCTCGATAACCATGCAGTCCCCCTCGTCGGCGGCGGCGCGATGGCGCGCGTTGGGACCGCATCATGAGGAAAGAACATTAGGGCGAGGTTAAGAACCCGTGGGAATCGCGGCGGGCGGTGGGTTCGCGGCCTCACCGGCGCCCCCACCGGCGGCCGCGCGGCGGTCCCACGCGGGTCCCACGGGGGTCCCACGGGGGTCCCACGGCGGTATCGCGAGCGCGATCCGGCGGAACCTCTGTCGCGCCTGAAGCGTTCATGGTTCGCGCCAATCGGGCTGTCGCGGCGGGCGAATGGTCGTTCGCCCGGCGGATCGATCCGGTGCATGGCCGTGATCACACGCGCTCCGGCGTGGGTGATCGCGGTTTTCGCGCCCATGGGGCGCCTGGTTTACATTGGAGAACTCGTATCATGGACAAAGATCGGATCGCGGGCGCCGCGAAGCAGGCCAAAGGCGCGGTCAAGGAAGCCGCCGGAAAAGTGACGGGCGATGCGAAGCTCGAAGCCGAGGGCAAGTCCGACAAGGTCGCGGGCAAGGTGCAGAACGCCGCCGGCGGCATGAAGGACGCGGTCAGGGACGCCGCGAAGCAGTGACCTGCGCGCCTGGCGCCGCGGCATGACCTCGCGCCAGGCGTTGGGCCGCCATCAGGCTGTTGTGGCGCCAGAATGGTGGTACATCAGAATGGTAGCGGAGCGAAATGACGACGCCCGGCGCGTGGTGACGCGTCGGGCCCGCGAGAGATCGCGTCGGGCGTCGGCCCGCGAGAAATATGGAGCGGTCATGAAACGTTCGTCAATTTTCCTCGCGGGCGGTGTGGTCGTGGCCGGTCTCGGCGTGGCGATGGGACCGGCGGCGGTGAGTCCGCTGGCTCTCGCGCCGCCGGCGCTGGCACAGGGCAAGCCGCAAACCGTCGGCCTGGTCAGGGTTGACCCACAGTCGGTGGCGACCGGTTACCGGGCGTCGAAGGTTGTGGGCAGCACGGTCGTTAACGAAGCGAACCAGTCGATCGGTACGATCAACGACCTGATCATTACGCCCACCGACCAGGTTCCGTACGCGGTGCTGTCGGTTGGCGGTTTCCTCGGGATCGGCTCGAAATACGTCGTGGTGCCGTACAGTTCGCTGAAGGTTCGCGGCGACAAGATGGTGCTGCCCGGGGCTACCAAAGAGGCGCTGGAAAGTCTGCCGTCGTTTAAATACAGCACCTGACGGCGGTGCGTTCTGCGGCCGGGGATCACGGTCTGACACGGCGAGAGCGTGTGTCATCCGGATCCTCGGCCGTCGCGCGTGGGGCGACTCCGTAGGTTGTTGCCCGTAACGAAAGAGCGAATGCCAGAAGGATTAAGTGCATGAAACACACTGCGATCGAAACGGGTTGGCGCGACACGGCGCGGCGCGGACGGGCCACGGCGGGCCGGATGCTCGACGAGGCGTCCGACGCGGTGCCGACGTTTGGCGACGCGGCCCGCGCGGCGGCCGGCGCTTTGCGGGTCGCCGGCCGGAAGGCCTCGGCCGTCATGGCGGACCTGACCGACGAGGCGCGCGACACCGGGCAGAAAACGCGGGAGCAAATGGTCAGCCGCGTACAGGCCCAACCGTTGGCTTCGATGCTGATCGCCGCCGGCTTTGGCCTGATCGCCGGCATGTTCCTGTCGCGCCACTGACCCGGCGAGCGGCGCCGCGCGACGCGGTCCGGTAACCGCCCGCGACGGTCCGCGCCATACCACGCGCTCGATGTTTCGTGCCGTCGAACGCGCACGATGTTTCGCGCCAGCAGCGGGCCTGACCTCGGCCATCATGGTCACCCGTGCCGCGGCAGATAGCCGGCTCGGCTCACGCTCCCCTGATCACGGCGGCCGTCCGCCCGCCGGTCCGCCGAAGCCGCGACCGACGTGACGGCGGGCCGCTCTGCCGTCACGCGCCGGAGGTGGGTTCTCCACTCCGTCCCTCCGCTCCAGGCGGTCCAACACGACCTGAACACCCCGCCAGTCCGGCATTCCCGCCCGCCGGCGTGCGATTGCCTTTGATCAAAGTTAATGTTTCGCGGTCCGCCAAAGGCCATCGGATGCAACCGACTGGCGACGCCATGCATTGGGGAGTTTGCGATAGGCAAACAGGAGTTCGTCATTTCGGGCCGGCGGGAGCCGGCGGGAATTTCATTTCGCCACAACGAGCGTCGCATTCGGATCTGACGAAGCCTCGCGACGCGATCATGGCTTCTCTCTGGGCGCGCGTCCTTGCACGCCGGGAGGCAGCATGCAACATGGAGTGATGTCCGCGGTGCGCATTTTGGTAGTTGAAGACGAGCCCCTGATCCGGCTGTTCGTGGCCGATATTCTCGCGGACGCGGGCTTCCAGGTCGAGGAAGCGGCGAACGCGACCGAGGCATCGGCGCAAATGGGCAAGGCCGTCGGCTCGTTCGACGCGGTGATCATCGACGTCGGCCTGCCCGATAAACGGGGCGACGTGCTCGCCGAGGAATTGCGCGGCCAGCACGGGGAACTGCCGATCGTGATCGCGACGGGACACGATCAGAAGGTGCTCGCGCAACGCTTCGCCCACGACGACCGGGTGCGCGTGCTGGGCAAGCCGTACTACGGCGACATGCTGCTCGCCGCGCTGAGCGCGATGGGCGTCAACGGGAGCGCGACTTAGCGTCCACGCCGGCGATGGCCGGACCTGGGAAACCGCGTGGGGAGGGGGGTGACCGCGCGGGGTGACCGCGCGGGGTGACCGCGCGGCCTGCTATCCCGACCCCCGCCATCGCTGAACCCCGGCCGCCGTCTCGCGGCCAAACATCCGGCACTCGTTATTTCACCAGATAGACGTCGCCCATCAGGGACGAATTGTCCCACGGGATCTGCTGGTTGTTGGTCGCCGCCGCGACATCGGCTCTGACGCGGGTCAGCAACTGGCGAATCTCGAGGCCGGGCATGCGGAGATACTTCACCAGACTGGTCGTGAACGGACTGTTGGCGCCCTGGCCGTCCAGCGCGGTCTGGCCCGGCGCGGTGGCGTAGGCGATCAAGGTCCCCGTGCCGACCGCGGAATAGGCCGCCAGCCCAGCCGGAACGGTAGCGGAACGCGTCGCCCCCGGCAGCCGGCTGATGAACCGTCGCGCCATCGGATTGTCACGACACGCGTCCAGCAGAATGATCGTGGTGCGCGATGGATCGGCGAGCGTATCGAGCGTCTTGTCGATCTCGACCGTTTCGAAGTACAGATCGCTCGGCTCGGTGAGTTTCGCGTCGATCGGAATCAGGTAATTCTTGCCATCGACCTGCATTCCATGGCCGGAATAGAACAGCAGCGCGACCCTGGCCTTCAGCGCGCGCCGCAGGAATTCGCGGATTTTTTCCTCCAGCGCCAGGCGGTTGAGATCGGTGCCCTCGACCACATCGAAACCGATTTGCCGCAGCACGCCGGCGACGGCATTGGCGTCGTTCACCGGGTTCCGCAACTGCTCCGCGTTCACATAGGCGCCGTTGCCGATCACCAGCGCGACGCGCGGGCCCGGCATGGCGGCGGACGCCGGGCCTGACGCCGCGGCCGGTTGCGCGGACGCGATCGGCCGCGCGGCCTGCGCCTGCTGCTGACGCTGCATGGCGGCGAGGCGCGCGGCGGCCTCGGTCTGCGCCTGTTGCGCGGCGAGTTGCTCGGCCTGGGTTTGCTGGCGCGCCTGCGCGAGGCGCTGCTGAGCTTCCGCCAGTTCCCGTTGTTGCGCGGCGAGTTGTTCGGCCATCGCCTGTTCGCGTTGTTGAAGCGCGAGTTGCTCCCCGCCGGCCTGCTGGTTCAGCCGCGGACCGGCCGGCGCGGGCATGGGCGCGGGCATGGGCGCGGCCGGGGTCTCGGGCCGGTTCCGCGCCAGGGTGCCGTGACCCAGTTCGCGGGCGGCGAGGCTGATGGGCGCGGGCTCGGTGGAGCGCAGCGTTCCGCCGCAGGTGCGGCTTTTGACCCAGCCGCTGACCACCCATTGCGAGAAATCGCCGGTGAACGAGATCTCCGACGCGGAGACGGCGCGTCCGGTCAGTTTGCGTAACCATCTCGCGGCGCGATCGTTCTGGCCTTCGTCGACGATGCTGATGACGCCATCCTGGATGCTGCCGGACCAACTGTCCTTGGCCTGCACGCCGTTGGCCAGGTACTGCCTGACGTCCGAAAAGGACCCATTCTGGATGGTGATGCTGGTGTAGAAGGTGATCGCCGGGCTCCACGGCCAGGAGGTGCTGGCCGAGCAGTTGCCATCCAGGCGCCAGTTGCCGTCGTAATCGGTGCTGGCGGCCAGCGCGGTGACGCACGACAACGCCGTCAGGACAAGCGCGGCGATCGTGGTCATTACGGATGTCGAAAGAACCCTGGCCGGAACGCTTCCTGGAAATGCCGCGCGCGCCGGAGTGGATGCGACCGTCGAACTCCCGACGGCCCGCATGGCGGCGGTCCGGAAAGGCCCGTTTGTTTTCATTGTTGAACCACCTTGAACGGACAACGCTCAGGGTAATCATGCTGGTTCGGCCCCGGATTTGCAATCCAGGATCGGATTCGCGACCCGGGATTCGCGATCCGGGATTTGCAATCATGATGTTCGCGCGCGATGTTCGCGCGGCACGCCGGCCGCGGCCTCGGGACGTTCCACCGATTTCCACCGTGCGTTTCGCTCCGGACAGACCGCGACAACGCGGTGGGCCATCGTTTCCTGGGCTGGACGCGCCGGACCACGAACGTTACCGTTACGCTGAACAATCATGGGCCGTTCATGGCCCTGTGGCGCTGGTATGAAGCCAACAGCCGATAAACGGGGAAGCCGAACGCGATGACCACTTATGTTGTCAATTCAGGCGTCACCAGCAGCGGACTGACGCTCCACGCGGGCGACAGTCTCATCGTCGCTTCCGGCGGGGTAACGACGGCGATTACCATAAGCAGTGGTGGATTTGAGACTGTTCTGGCGGGCGGTGTGGCCGCCGGCATCGTGGTTGATACCGGCGGCGAACTGTATGTGTCGGGCGGCACGGCGACACGGACCCTCGTGAACAGCGGCGGCTTCGACCAGGTGTACTCGGGTGGCATCACCCTCAGTACCGTGGCGGCCGGCACGGTCGCCAACACCGGAGGCGTTGAAGTCGTTTCATCCGGCGGGACGGCCAGTGGCGCGCAATTGAAAGGGGGCGGCCAATACGTTGCCTCCGGCGGCGTCACGTTCGGCACCGTCGCGAGCAGTGGTTGGACCCAGCAACTTGAACCAGGAGCGGTCGCCAACGCCACCGTGGTGAGCAGCGGTGGATTTCTGGTCAATTCCGGCGGCGTTTCGTACGGCACCGTGGTGAGCATCGGCGGCGCCGAATACATTTACGCGGGCGTGGGCAACGCGACAGTTCTGAACGCGGGTGGCGAACAGGTCGTGTCCGGCGGTGTCGCGAGTGGCACGTTGGTGAACAGCGGTGGGACCCAGGTCGTCGCATCGGGAGGCATCGCCGGTGGCGTCATGGTGTTCGCCGGCGGCTCTCAGCAGATCCTCGCGGGAGGCGTCGTCAGCCTGACCCAGGACAACGGCGGCTCGGACTTCGTGACCGGAACCACGGTCAGCGCCGTCGTGACGAACCTGGGAATCGAGTATGTGTATCCGGGCGGCGTGGCGTCCGGCACCACGCTGCGCGGTGGCGGCACGCAGGACGATAGTGGCGTTGCCTACGGCACCGTCGTCAGCGGCGGCGGTGAGCAAGCGGTACTCGCCGGCACCGCGATCGGATCCGTGGTGAGCAGCGGCGGTTACGTGGATGTCGAGCAGGCCGGCGTCGCGAGCGGCTCGATCGTCACCTTCAGCGGCACGCAGGTTGTTTACTTCAGTGGGACCGCCAGAGGTACGGAGGTCATTTCGGGCGGCGCCGAAGTCCTGTCGAGCGGCGGCGCCGATACCGGAACGATTGTCGTTGGCGGCGGCGAATACATCGCGAATGGCGGTGTCGCCAGCAATACGGTTCTCAGCAACGGAGGTGTCGACACCGTTGAGTTCCGGAGGCGTGTCCATTGGCGCCGTGCTGAGCGGCGGCCAGCAATACGTGTCCTCCGGCGGCGTGGCGAGCGGCACGACAGTGAGCAGCGGCGGCTTCGCGGCACTGCTCTCCTCCGGCGGGGTGGCCACCGGCACCGTGGTGGACAGTGGCGGAACTCTGGAAGTTGTTTACGGCACCGCCGATGGCACGGTCGTGAACAACGGCGGCGTGTTGCGGGTGAATCTCAAACTCGCGTCGGCTCCGGCCAGCGGCACCGTGATCAACAGTGGCGGCGGCATTGACTTCGCGGACTTCTACACAAGCGACGGCGCGGTGTCGGCGACCCTCGATGCGCAAACCGACGTCCTCACCATCTCGCAAGGTGGTTTCTTTACCTCGCTGCCGCTGGCGGGAAACTATTCGGGGGAGACGTTCAATCTCACCACCGACAATTCAGGCGCGACGCTCGCGACCTTGCAGACTGGATCCGCCTCGGCGCCCCAGGCCACGGTCGTGTCGGTCACCGCCTCGCCGGCGGGCGGAGATATCGCCATCGGCGGCCAGGTGACCCTGACCGTCGCTTTGAACCAGCAGGTGACGGTGTCGGGCGGCACGCCGAGCCTGGCGTTGAATGACGGCGGCAGCGCCACTCTGGCCGCGACGGTCAACCAGGCCGGCGGCACGCAACTGGTGTTCGGCTACACGGTGCAATCCGGCCAGACCACGTCGGCGCTGGCGATCACCGGCTACAACTCCGGCGGCGCGATCGTCGAGAACAGCGGCGGGATCGCCGCGAATCTCGCCGGAGCCATCGTTACGTTCGGCGGACTGGAGATCAACGACGCCGCGCCGGCGGCGCCGACCGTGGTCTCGGTGACCGCGAGCCCCGCCAGCGTCGATCTGGTGACCAGCGCCTCGCTGACCATCACCGTCGTCATGAGCCAGGCGGTCGGCGTGACGGGCACGCCCACCCTGAGCCTGAGCGACGGCGGTGTCGCGACCTATGCGCCCCAGCTCTCGAGCGGAACGGCGCTGGCGTTCACCTATACCGCGCTGGCGACGCAGAGCGCGACGACGCTGAGCGTGCTGAGCCTGAACCTGGCCGGGGGGACGATCGCGTCGAGCGTGTCGGGTCTGGCGGCGAACCTGTCGGGCGCGGCGGCGACGTTCCCCGGCGTCGCGGTCAACTTCGTGAATTCGTCGGGCGGCTCGGGCACGAACACCGTGAACAGCGGCGTCACGAGCACCGTGAGCGGGGGCGGCACGGCGACCGGGGTCACGGTCAACAGCGGCGGCACGCAGGTCATCGCCAGCGGCGGCCAGGCGATCGGCACCACGGTCAGCACCGGCGGCGCGGCGTACGTGTCGTCCGGCGGCGTGGCCGGCGGTACGTTGGACCGCGGCGGCTTCGACGCGGTGTTCGGCGGCGTGGCGAGCGGCACGCGGGTGCTGTCGGGGGGCGCTGAGTTCACCGCGTCCGGCGGCGTGGCCAGCGGCACGCAGGTCAACAGCGGCGGCGCGGAATACGTCAGAAGCGCGGGCACGATCGACGGGGCGAGCGTGCTCGGCGGCTTCGATGCGGTCTACGGCGGATCGGCGGGCGCCAGCGGCACACGGGTCGGCTCGGGCGGCACCGAGTTCGTGGCCCGCGGCGGTACCGCCGCGGGCGCGGTGGTGAGCGGCGGCGGCACCGAATACGTCAACTCCGGCGGCCGGATCAGCGGGGTCGTGCTGTCCGGGGACGGTGGCGCGATCGTGCTGTCCGGCGGCACGGCGGATGGCACCGTGCTGTCGGGCGGCTATCAGACGGTGTTCGGCGGCGGCACCGCCAGCGGCGCGATCGTCGGCGCTGGCGGGCGCGAATACGTGTCCTCGGGCGGCAGCGACGCCGGCACCGTGGTGAACAGCGGCGGCACCGAGATCGTGCATTCCGGTGCGGCGGTCAGCGCCTTGACCGTACTGAGCGGCGGCGCGATCGATCTGCCGGACACCGGCTACAGCCCGAGCGAGCTGGTGTCGCTCAATCCGCGCACGGACATCCTGTCGGTGTGGGAGGGCAGCACCGCGTTTCCGGTGGCCTTGGCCGGAAGTTACGCGAACGAGACGTTTCAGGTGACCTCGGATGGCACCGCCGGCACGCTGATCACCGTGGCCGGGAGCGGATCGGGCGGGGCGAACGCCCAGGCGGGTGGCGTCCAGGCGGGTGGCGTCCAGGCGGGTGGCGTCCAGGCGGCGGGTGCCCAGGCGGCGGGTTCCCAGGCGGGCAGCGTCCAGGTTGGCAGCGTCGTCCAGGCGGTGGGGGCCGCGGCGGCGGGAGGGCTGCCGCCGGGGGCCACGCCCATCATCCTGTCGGCCGGGAATGAGGCCGACCTCAACGCCGACCTCGTGGCGATCGACCGCGGCGGCTCGGTGTCGGCGCCGAACACGGCGTATGTCATCAATCTGACGGGGAATGTTCCGCTCACCACGGACCTGTACGCGATCGATCTCGCCAGCGGCGATGCGCTGACGATCAACGGCGGCGGCTTCACGCTGGACGGCGGCGCGACGACGAGAGGCTTCTTCGACTACGCCGGCGCGGTGACGATCGACAATCTGACCATCCAGAACGCGGTGGCCAGCGGCGGATCCGGCGGCGGCGGCGGCGCCGGTCTGGGCGGCGGCCTGTTCGTGGGGCAGGCCGGCGCGGCGACCCTGAACGGCGTCACGTTCACCGCCGACACGGCGGCCGGCGGCAATGGCGGCATCGGCAGCATCGGCGGCGGCGGTCTGGGTGGCGACGGCGTCTCCAGCGGCGGCGGCGGCGGGATTGGTCAGGCGGCGACGGCGCAGAACTTCGTGGGCGGCGGCGGGATCGTGCCGGGCGCGGCGCCGGCGGGGGCCGGGATCGTCGCCATGGCGGGACAAACCCAGGGCACCGATGGGGGCGCCGGGGGCCCCGACGGCGGCGGCGGCGGCGGCGATGGCGGTGGCGGGGACGGCGGCGGCGATGGGGGCGATGGCGGCGGCGGCGAAGGCGGCGACGGCCAGCTCGGCGCCGCGAACGGCCTGACCTTCGTGGGCGGCTTCGGCGGCTTCGGCGGCGGCGGCGGCAGCGACGCGAACCCGGGGGAGTTGGCGGCATCGGTGGCTTCGGCGGCGGTGGAGGCAGCGATGCGAATGCCGGCGCCGCCGGAGGCGCCGGCGGGTTCGGCGGCGGCGGCGGCGGCGGCAATGGCGGCAACAGCGGTGCCGCGGGTGGCGCGGGGGGCTTCGGCGCCGGCACCGGCGGCCTCGGCGGGGGCGGCGGTCTGGGCGCCGGCGGCGCGGTGTTCGTCCAGCAGGGCGGCCTGCTGACCATCGGCGCCGGCCGGATCAGCGGGAATGCCGCGACGCCGGGCGCGGGCGCGTCGGGCGGCGGCGCGGGCCAGGCCTTCGGCGCGGGCCTGTTCATCCAGGGCAATCAGCTGGTGAGCCTCGCCCCGGGCGCCGGGCAGACACTGACCATCGGCGACGTCATCGCCGACCAGACCGGCTCGACCCATCAGGCGTCGGGCACCTCGGCGGACGGCACGCCGCTGGCCGGGGCGGGCGGGCTCCTGATCGACGGCGCCGGCACCGTCGTGCTGGCGGCCGCCAACACGTTCACCGGCGGTACGACCCTCGACGGCGGCACGCTGGAGATCGGCGCGAGCGGAACCGCCGGAAGCGGCGCGATCGGGTTCGCCAGCAACGCCTCCACCCTGCGCATCGATGGCGCCGCGCCGGCCAACCCGATCGGCGGCTTCATCCAGGGCGGCGACGCGATCGACCTGCCGGGGCTCGCCTACACCAGCGGCGGCTCGGCGACGCTGAACCCGCTGACCCAGACGCTGACAGTCACCGAGGGCGGCGCCAGCATCGCCCTCGCGCTCACCGGAGCCTCCCCGAACGAGCAATTCGCCGTGGCCGGCGACGCCGGCAGCGGCACGCTGGTTAAGGTATCCGGGCTGATCGACAGCCTCTCGATCCCACAACAACTGGAACTGATCTACATCGCCTATTTCAACCGCGCGGCGGACGATGCCGGCCTGGCATACTGGAGCGGACAGAACACCACGGCGCAGGGCGCCGGGCAGAGCCCCGAGGTGGCGCTGAACAACATCGCCAACTCGTTCACGCCGCAGCCGGAGACGATCGCGCTCTACCCGTTCCTGAGCTCCACCGGGATCGATCTGAACGATCCGACGGTGCAGACCGGGCTCAGCCAGTTCGTTGATAGCGTCTACGTCAATCTGTTCGGGCATCTGCCGGACCTGCCGGGCCTGATCTACTGGGTCGGCCAGATCACCGGCGGGACGGTCGGTCTGGGCTCGGCGGCGCTGGCGATCGCCAATGGCGCGGTCAGCGGCGACGCGATCGAGGTGCGCAACAAGCTCGCCGTGGGGCTGGACTTCACCACCCGGACGGCGGCGGACGGGTTGGGCGGCTCGGGCACGCTGCCGGCCACGTTCCTGGCGACCGCGCGGTCGGTGCTGAACGGGGTGGACGGGACCGCGCTGAACGATGCGTCGGCGACGGCGGGGATGAACGCGACCACGGCGTACACGCTGCAACCGGCGACGGTGGCGTCGGTGACCGCGGCGCCGGCGACCGGCGATCCCGCCACCGGGTCGCTGGTGACGCTGACTGTCACCCTGAGCAAGACCGTCGCGGTGTCGGGCGGCATCCCCTCCCTGTCGCTGAACGACGGCGGCACCGCGATCTATGACCCGGCGCGGTCCGGGGGCACGGTGCTGGTGTTCGACTACACGGTGCTGGCGGGCCAGAGCACGGCGGCGCTGGCGGTCACCGGGTTCAACGCCAACAACGCGCTGGTGCTCGACCCTGAAGGGATCGCCGCCAACCTGGCCGGCGCGGCGGTCACGCTGACCGGGCTCGCGGTCAACATGCCGGGCGGCGGCGGCGCGGTCCAGGCCACGCTGGCGGCCGGCCAGGCGCTCTCGAGCGCGGGCGGGGACAACGGCCCAGGTGGGGCGTCGGCGATGGGGAGCGCCGGCGGGCCGATCGTGATCTCCGCGTCCGATGGCATGGTCGATCCTGGACCGGGAAGCACCACCATCGCCTTCCTGGCAGGCGCCACCGGCGATACGGTGGCGCTGTACCCGGGCGGCGAGGACCAGATCTCGGGCTTCGATCCGGCCGCCGGAGACGTGCTGGACGTGAGCGGCCTGGTCGCCTCGGCGAACCTCGCCATCCCGGACGTCGCCGCCAACCTGGGTGCCTTCTTCGCCGTCGTGGACCAGGGCGCGGACGCCGTCCTGCGTTTCGACCCGCTGGGATCCGCGGCCAACACAGCCGGCGGCGCCGTGATCGCGGTGCTGTCAAACCTGGGCGCCACGGTCACCGATCTCAGCGCCCTGTCCGGGCCCGGCGCGCTGCGATTATGAGCGGCTGATTTCGCCGCCGGGTCGCCCCCTCACGCGTTCGGCGCGTGACAGCGCGCCGGACAGGCCCGCCGGCCGCGGCCGAATCCGAACATGCCATGATATCGTCGTGTCGCCACGCGCCGGTGTGCTACACGGAGCGCGGTGCGGACGAGGGCGGGCATGATCGTCAGCCAGGACGATCGGCGCCGTTGATGTAACGATCCGACATCGGATCAACGATCAGGGACCCAGGAACTACATGGCAAATATTACCGTCAATACCTCATCGACAAACCTTGGTTTGCTGCCCGCCGACCTTTCGCAATTCCCGACCTGGATCGACCAATAACCTGCCGGCCACGCAGACGATCTATCAGGACCAGAGCAGCGTTCTTTCCGGCTTCCTGGCGCTGAGCAACGCCGCCACCGCGTATATCGCGCAGAACGGCGCCGGCGCCTTCAATGCCATCGACGCGACCGACCTGCAGCAGGTCGATGGCCAGTATACGCTGACATTCCACGGCATTTTCAGCATCGGATTCTCCGAGGCGAGCTGGATCTCCGTCACCGACCCACCGGCCACCGGAGAGGTCGCCACCGAATACGGCGATCTGACCTTCGACGGCCTGCCGGGCCGAGAACAACATCACCGTCGGCAGCACGCTGAACGCGGTCACCGACATGTTGCCGAATTCCGTCACCCCCTCCAGCACCTCGACCGGGATGGTGCCGCTGGCGGTGAGCTGGAACGGCACGGCCTGGACCGGCACCGCGACCGGCTACTCGGAAACCGTTTCGGACCCGGCGAACAGCAAATCCTATCAGTTCGCCATCACCGAAAACCCGGCCGCGGTGTCGTTCTCGGGCAACACCACGACGGTGAGCGGATCGTCGTGCTGGCAGTCAAAGCTAACTCAATGGTTTCTCTATCGCGCATTTCTCCCACTAGAATAATATTAGCATCGCTTTTGATGGCCGTGCGAAGGCCGCTGGCAAAGGTTGCGGTGTCTTTCCCAACTTCTCTATGAGAAATAAGGGATTTTTTATTTGTATGGGTGAATTCCACAGGTTCTTCAATGGTGATAATTTTCTTGGTGAAATGGGTATTGATATAATCGATGATAGCAGCCAAGGTCGTGGATTTTCCGCTTCCAGTCGGGCCTGTGACTAAAATCAAACCTGAGCGCAATTTGGCAAAATCTTTGATACGTTCCGGCAGTTCAAGCATCTTCAATGGTGCGTATTTTAGATGGGATCAAACGAAACACGGCCCCTAACCCAAAAAAATGCCGGAAATAATTGGCCCTAAATCGAGCCTTTTGTCCAAAGGCATATGCAAAGTCCAGATCGCCATGGGTTTCAAATCTTTGCCAATCTTCTTTGGGGGGAACAGGGGAAAGTAAGGCTGATCATTTTTTCATGGGTGAGAGATTCATTGCCTATTTCCACCAAGGTGCCGTGAATGCGGATTTTAGGCTTCTGTCCTTCTTCCAAGTGAAGGTCAGAGCCATTTTTGTTGATTAGGGTATGAAATAATTGATCGATTTCATGCATAATTTTTGGGTCCGACTTTACGACATTCTACGTTCTTTTGCAAGTTTCAATTGATTGATGATTTGCAACATGTTTGTTGGGTTTGTTGCCCGATCGCAGGCTTCTTCTGTTGATATTAAGTCGTTAATGGCTAAAGCTTCTAAGAAATTGTCCATCAATACCATGCCCATGGCCTTACTGGTGGTAATGGCATTGTTAATTTGGGTGATTTTATTTGTACGGATCAGATTGGACACAGAGGAGGTGACGATTAAAACCTCATAGGCAGGGATCATGCCGATTGCCGTCTTTTTTAGGGATTAACTGCTGACAGATAACCCCCGCAGAGATTCGGAGATCATATTACGAACGATGGATTGTTCTTCCGCCGGGAAGGAATCAATGATGCATGAGATGGTTTGAGCGGCATCGATGGTATTCATGGTGCCGAAAACCAGATGACCGGTTTCGGCGGCACTTACCGCTAATTGGATGCTATTTAAATCTCGTAATTCACTGACCACCAGAATATCCGGGTCTTCGCGTAAGGCCGCACGCAGGGCATTAGCTTGAGAAAGGGTATGGGTATTGATCTCCCGTTGGGTGATTTGGCATTGTTTGGGTTCATAAACGATTTCAATAGGCTCTTCAATGCTGATGATATGTTCATGCCGGTTTTGGTTGATCATCTCGACTAAGACTGCCAGGGTGGTGGTTTTGCCGCAGCCCGCCGGTCCGGTGATCAATACCATGCCCTGTGCCCATTTAGTCAGGCCGACACAGGAGGCCGGCATGCCGGTATTTTCAAATTTTGGGATTTCCATGGGGATAAGCCTTGCGGTCAAATCCCAGCCATTACGTTGTTTCATGAGGGCCATACGAAAGCGGCCGTAGCCGTTGATCGTGTGGACATATTCGGCGTCTCCGGTTTTTTCAAAGTGATTCCAAAACATTCTTAGGAAGGAAGTGGTGATCAAGTGTCGGATTTGGTTTTCGTTTAGGATTTCGCTTGTCATAGTGACAAGTTGTCCGAATTGCCGAAAAATAATAGGTTTTAGGCCGCCTAAATGCACGTCACTGGCTTTTTTATTTCGGGCAAAGGCCAAAATTTCATTGAGTGAACTGTGGGGGGTGATTTGAGAGGGGATTTCCAGAACTGGATGCCCACGGCCGGTTGTCCCTGTAAAATGAACAGGAAGTCCAGCCTATTCTTTTTCATTGTCGAAAATAGTAGACATGATTTTATATTATATGAAGGCTGCAAGGTGAGAAACAAGCAAAGAAAAATATTTTTGGAGTTTAAAAATAATTAACTTTAGTATTGGACAAGCCTGTCATTGTGTTAAAATAGTAATTAAATTTAAATCAGCATCCTTATCAAATATGTCCGCCTTAGAGGCGAATTCGTCTTGGGCGCACTATTAATAAACAGGAGGAAGTAGTGTTAAAGGGAACCAGTGTTCGATTTCGTGGAGGTTATTATCAATTTCTATTTTGGCGTTAGCCATTAGTGGTTGTGCCTCTACGCAGATAAAGACGCAAAATGAACAAATCGAGTCGCGTATGACAGATCTTGAGAAAAATCTACAGGCTAAGGATGCGGAGATCGTGGATTTGCAATATCAAGTTAAGGATCTTTCCAGCAAGATAGATGGTTCAAAGGCTGGTGAAGCTGATCAGGCCTCTGCAGTTTCTACGGATTCCGTCAGAGGGAGAGTCAGGTAAAGTTTTGGAAATATCTGGCAATTCACAGATCATCCGCGTCAAGGTCAGTCCTGAGAAAATACAAAGCGCGCTTAAAGCTGCGGGTGTTTATACCGGTCCGGTGGACGGTAAGATCGGCGCTGGTACTAGAGCAGCTATCGTAGAATTCCAGAAAAGCCATGGTCTTAAAGCTGACGGTGTGTTAGGCAGAAGCACCTGGAAAGAATTGAAAACGTATTTAAAGTAAAAAATCTGTCATTTTTGAAAAACGGCTGGAGGAGCTTTTCCCCCAGCCGTTTTTTTGTCTGCAATACCAGTGCAGCATCGCTAACGGATAAATTTATTGCTTCTTGCTTCTGGTTATTTTTTCGGCGGGTGGCGAGGGCTTGATGTTTCGGCGCGCACGATACCTGCTCAATGGGGCGAATCAGGGAAACCCCTTCCGATATGGCTATTGGTCCGAACTCGCCAAAGGAGCGCCGAAATATCAAGACCGAGCCAGACCGCAGGCTAAAACTATGCGAGAGAAGCCATGAAATTCTTATTAACTGGAAATAAAAAGCTGTGTTACAATACGGCTTCTTAAAATACCGGTTAATATTTAGAAAGGAAACTTTTGATGAAAACTCCTGAAACTTTGTCTGCCGGCTTGCGGCAATCTGAAGATCTTCGGGTCCATATCGCCCAGCATGCTAAAGATTTTAAATTGTCCTGGGTGCAGTTAGGGCAAGGCCTTTATAGCGTTTGGCGTGATAAGCTGTATCAATGCTTGGGAATTTGAGAAATTTGAGGATTATGTGACCAGGGAGTTGGGTTTAAAGAAACCGTTGGCCTTGAAATTGGTGAAGACATATTTTTTTGTCGAGCAGGATGAGCCGGTTTATTTAAAGAAGGAATTTGCTGAAAGCCGGGAAACAGCCGTTATCCCGGGCTATGAAAGCCTTGACGTATTGCGTTTGGCCCGAGCCATAAGGAATTGACCCGTGAAGACTACACCAAACTGCGCAAAGATATTTTTGAGAAAGGCAAAGAGGCTTCCATGGTCAGGAAGGATCTGACCGCGATCATTAAAGAGCGCAAGAAAGTCGATCCCGAGCAGGCGCGCGAAGCGCGTCATGAACAAAGCGTGCGCCGTCTGGTGGCTGCTTTAAGAAGCTTTAAGAAAGACATGGAAACTTTGAAATTAGCCGAGCCTGATATCATCGAAGAAGCTGAAGAATTGCTCAAGCGTTTGGAAAGCCAGCATTCTAATGACCCCCAAGCACATTGATCTGAACATACTTTCCGAAGAACAACTGCTTATCAACGCGCATCATGGATCTTCCCATTGCCATAGAGGGCACTTGGCTTGAGGAATGCGTCAAAGAATTATACGCTGAGCTTGATGCCAAGGGTTTGGTCTTTCATCCGGAATGTTATCTGGCGGATGAATGGCTGACCCCTGAGGGTGAGGTGGCGATAGGGATACCTTTTTATCTGGCCCATCCGGCATTGATCAGGCTTGAGCGCCGCATGATGCTGGAAGCTGAAGGAGAAGGCAAGCTGTGGTGCATGCAGCTTTTGCGCCATGAGGCAGGCCATGCGTTTTCCTATGCCTATGATCTGCATAAAAAGCGTGAATGGCAGAAAGTATTCGGTTCCTCCAAAGAAGAATACGGCAGCACCTATAAATTCAAACCCTACAGCAAAAGTTACGTGCGCCATCTCGACGGGTTTTATGCCCAGTATCATCCTGACGAGGATTTTGTCGAGACCTTCGCGGTTTGGCTGACCCCGGATGCTGACTGGCAGAAAAAATACCAGGGTTGGAAAGCCCTGGATAAATTGCAATTTGTCGATGGGCTTATGTCTTCGATCAAAGGGGTAAAACCCTTAAAGCCCAGAGGGAAGAAACTTTGGCATCATAAGAATTTGACCATTACCCTGGAGAAGTATTACAAAAAGAAATACCGGCATGAACAAGAGGAGTTTCCGGATTTTCATGATGTCCAATTAGAAAAAATATTCACCGCTTTGACGGATGAAGAATGGTGGGCCTTTAAAAAAGATCGTCGTAAGAATCACAAGAAATGTGACGGCCGAAGAACTGATAAGAAAGCATTCTAAAATTATTTTAAATAGTATTGACCGATGCACCGGAGAGCGTAAATATATAATCAGTGATTTATTAAAGAATATAGCCTTAAGGGCCAGGCAATTGCATATGATCGTATCCCAGCCCCAGACAGTGGCCTTGATGCAATTGTCGGTCTATGTGACAAGCCTGACGATGAATTACATCCATACAGGCTGGTTGCGGGGAACGAGGAGATAAGAACATGAAGAAAAAACTTAAAGTGCTGATGCTTTTTTACAGTCCTTATCAGAAGCCGCGCGGCTATGATTACAAGGAAGAATTTGCCGATCCGGATAATATGTACACGGAGAAAGATGTCCAGCAGGCCCTTTTGAACTTGGGGCATGAGGTGTCTTTGCTGGGTATTTTTAATGATATCACTCCTTTGTTCGAGGAGATCAAAGAAAATCGGCCTGATATTATTTTTAATATGATGGAGGTCTTTAACGACCAGACCCAGCTGGAAAAGAATATGGCCGCGGTCCTGGAGGTCCTGGATATTCCCTACACAGGGGCTTCTTCAGGGAACATGTTTGTCTGTAACAATAAAGCATTGAGCAAGAAAATTTTTACCTTTCATCACATCAAGGTGTCCAGGTTCCATACGTATTATCGCGGCAAGCGCGTGGGGGTCGTCGCCAAATTGAAATTACCGGCGGTGATCAAGCCTTTGTGTGAAGAAGCTTCCCGCGGCATTTCGCAGGCGTCCATCGTGGATAATCCGGAAAGCTTTGTGGAGAGGATCAAATTCATCCATGAGAGCATGCAGATGGATGCCATCGCCGAAGAATACATCGAAGGCCGTGAATTGTACGCGGGCGTGCTTGGGCACAAACAGATCACGGTGCTGCCCCCAGGGAGATGATTTTTGGCAATATGCCTGAAGGAGAACCCCGGATTGCCACCTACAAAGCCAAGTGGGATGACGCGTACCGGAAAAAATGGGGGATCAAAAGTACGGCGGCGGCCAAATTGCCTGAAGGCTGGCAGAAGAATATTGATGATGTTTGCCGTCGGGCCTACCGGGCTTTGGATTTGGACAGCTATGTCCGTTTCGATATCCGTGTGACCGAGGCCGGTGAGGTTTATATTATTGAACCTAATGCCAATCCCTGTATTGCCAAAATCGATGAAGTGGCCCAGGCCGCTCTCAAAGCGGGGATCAGTTACGAAGACTTGATCCAGAAAATCCTGGATTTAGGTTTGTTGCGTCATGAACGTTTATAATTAAGAAAGTAATTAGGGAGTCATAAGCTGGGCAGCACAAGGTCACGGGATTCCGGTTTTTGCGTTCTGCCGGATGGCCGTAAACCCTGCTCAAAACATTTGCGGGCCCAGTGCCCCAGCAATGCCATCGTCCGCGGCATCGTTCCGCGCTTTCGATCGAGGTAAGGGATTTTGAAGAAGAGAAGTCTTTGGATGAGCGCCGCCGCGGCCCTGGTCGGTTGCAGCCGCGCTGGCAGGTTGTGGCAGAACCACCTATTTTGCCGGTCGTAATCTGCCCCCCAGCGGCATGAGCAACCGTGTCCTGATCGCGATCCAGAACCCAAGCGCCTTTACCAAGGGCGCGCTGCAGATTGTCGATGCCTACTACGACATTCGCAGCGGCTATAACGGCACAGCCGCCTCTATTCCATCTCCGGCTACGGCGGCGCGTTGCCCATCAGCATCCAGAACATGCCGGAAGAGCAGTTGGGCGCGGTCTACGGATCCGGCGACGGCAGCATGACCATGGTCAACTACCAGGCGAGAAGACCACCACCTCCGTGTCCGGCCTCAACGGCCCATCTTCCAGCATCTTCGTCACTCGCAACCTGGGCTACGTCTTCGCTGCCAACCAGGGCCCTCACGTGCTCACCATCGTCAATCAGAGCCTAGGTTCGTCTTATCCGCTCTCTCTTC
>CAVRDN010000030.1:0-4346 GCA_963719675.1 uncultured Alphaproteobacteria bacterium
GAGGCGCGGCCGCTTGCCGGGTGCCACGCCCGCGGGATGTTTCGGATCGGGCCGGCTTTGCGAGCCGCGGCCCGAGGGCGTGATGCCCAGTCCGGGAACGACCGGCACGTTGCCGGACCCGTCGGACGGAGTCGCGCTGAACGCGTTGCCCCAACGATCCACGACACAGCAATACGATGTGTCGGCCTCAACTTTTGGCAGCTCCCGGCTGCTGGATTCGAAGTCGCGATTGGGCAGATCGAGGGGTGCCGGCATCGCGCCGAACGCACGGTCGTCACGCACCGCGGCGGCGCGCCGCGCGATGGTGGCCGGATCGAGCAAATGATCGATCGGCACATCGATAAATTTAGGATCGCCGAAGTGGTATTCGCGATCCGCGAGAGCCAGATTGAGGCACTCGACGATACGGTGCAGATAGTCCGCCGAGTTATGCTTCAGTCCGTTGATGCCGACCTGCTCGACCAGCGCGAGCGCCTGCTGCAATGCGGGTCCCTGGCACCACGGCCCGCACGTCACCAGTTCATGGCCCCGCCAATTGCGCCGTACGACGGGTTCGATCGCGGAATGATACGCCGCGAGATCTTCCATCGACAGATAGCCGCCTTCCTGTTTCTGGAACGCCACGATCGCCTGGGCGATGTCACCGCGGTAAAACAAATCGTGCGCGGCCTGCAAGCCCTTCATGCGGTCCGGCCCGGCGGCGCGATCCTGATCGGCCATGAACTGAAGCGTTTTCGCCAGATCCGATTGCACGAACTTATCGCCTGCTTTTGGCACGCGTCCGTTCGGCAGGAACACCGCCGTGTTGGACGCCCAGCGGCGATATTCGTGCTCATGCGATGCGATCGAGGTCGCGAGTAGCGGGTACACCGCGAACCCTTCGGATGCGAATCAAATCGCCGGCGCGGCGACATCGGCGAACCGCATCGTGCCATGGCGGCGCAGCGCGGTGATCCACGCGTCGGGCGCGGCCGGAATGACGGTGCGCAGCACGCCGTCGGGGATTTTGCCGCCGTGCTCTCGCATGAACAGATCGGCTGGCAACGATTTCGGCCACCAGCCCAGGCCGGCGATGCTCTCGATCGTTCCGTCGGCGAGCCGGATGAGGATCGGCGCGACACCGGCGACATTGACCAGATCCGGTTGCAGCACGCCGAGCGCGATGCCGGCGGCGCAGCCCGCGTCGATGGCGTTGCCGCCTGCCTCCAGGATTGTGAAACCAGCGGCGGCGGCGAGATAGTGGCCGGCGGATACGGCGTGACGCGTGCCGTGAATTGTGGGGCGGTGGCTCATGCGTTGGATCCCCCTGCGGTGCGGAAGGTCACACGCTGCACGCGGACGGCGTTTTCGTCCAGCACGGGCCTTAGTTCCGCGGCAGCCGAGCGTCCGACGGCGCATCCGGATTTTGCGCGCGGTGGCGCAGCAGATGGTCGGCGAGAACGCAGGCCAGCATCGCCTCTCCCACCGGCACGGCGCGAATGCCGACGCAGGGATCATGCCGGCCTTTGGTGCTGACTTCGACGTCCTGCCCGCTCCGATCGACGGCATGGCGCGGCGTCAGGATCGAGCTCGTCGGCTTGACGGCGAACCGGGCAACGATCGGCTGACCGGTGGAAATGCCGCCAAGAATGCCGCCGGCATGGTTGGACGCGAACGTCACAAGGCCGTCGTGCATGCGCATCTCGTCGGCGTTGGCCTCGCCGGACAGCGCGGCGGCGGCGAACCCCTCGCCGATCTCCACGCCTTTGACCGCGTTGATCGACATCAGCGCGGCGGCGAGATCGGCGTCGAGCTTGCCATAGATCGGCGCGCCGAGACCGGGCGGCACGCCCTCGGCGACGACCTCGATCACCGCGCCGACGGAAGAGCCGGACTTGCGCACGGCGGTCAGAAGTCTCCCACTCCGCCGCCGCGACCGGATCGGGGCAGAAGAATGGATTGTTATCCAGCTCCGACCAGTCCCAGCGGTTCGCGATCGATCCGCGATGCGGCCCATCTGCACCAGCGCGCCGCGAATGCGCACGCCCTCGCCGAGCACTGCGCGCGACGCCGCCCGCCGCGACCCGCATCGCGGTTTCGCGCGCGGAGGCCCGGCCGCCGCCGCGGTAATCGCGCATGCCGTATTTCAGGTCGTAGGTCAGGTCGGCATGGCCCGGACGAAACTGTTCGGCGATCGCGGCGTAGTCGCGGGAGCGTTGGTCCACATTCTCGATCGTCAGCGCGATCGGCGTGCCGGTGGTGACGCCCTCGAACACGCCGGACAGGATGCGGACCTGATCGGGCTCCTG
Organism: uncultured Alphaproteobacteria bacterium; assembly: GCA_963719675.1. Taxonomy (GTDB): domain Bacteria; phylum Pseudomonadota; class Alphaproteobacteria; order Acetobacterales; family Acetobacteraceae; genus Rhodopila. The sequence continues at coordinate 2,289 of CAVRDN010000030.1, forward strand.
CCGCTGCGTGGTGAATTTCGACTGGCCCGGCCGGCGGCGATCCAGCCAGGGCTGGATATCGGCCTCGCTCAAGCGGCAGACGCGGCGGGCAGCCATCGACGACGCCGCCGATCGCCGGGCCGTGGCTTTCGCCCCAGGTCGTGACGCGGAACAGATGGCCGAAGGTGTTGTGGGACATCTAGTCGTGCTTAGGCCTGAGCGATGGCGATGTCCGGGGGCGTCCGGATGCTTCATCCCGACGACATGATAGCCGCAATCGACGTGATGCACCTCGCCGGTCACGCCAGCGCGCGAGATCGGACAGCAGGTAGACGCCGGCGCCGCCGACCTCCTCGATCGTCACGTTGCGGCGCAACGGGGCATTGAACTGGTTCCAGCGCAGGATGATAGTGGAAATCGCCGATGCCGGAGGCCGCCAGGGTCTTGATCGGCCCGGCGCAGATCGCGTTGACGCGAATGCCTGCGGCGCCCAGATCGGCGGCCAGATAGCGGACCGAGGCCTCCAGCGCCGCCTTCGCCACGCCCATGACGTTGTAATGCGGCATCCAGTTCTCGGCGCCGTAGTAACTCAGGGTCAGCAAGACTGCCGCCGGGCTTCATCATCGGCAGCGCCCGTTGCGTGACGGCGAGCAACGAGAAACAGGAGATGTCCATCGCCTGCAGAAACGCGGCCCGCGGCGTATCGACGTAGCGGCCACGCAGGTAGGCCTTGTCGGCGTAGGCGATCGCATGCACCAGAAAGTCGATGCTGTCCCAGCGCGAGGCGATCGACCGGAACGCGGCGTCGATGCTCGCCTCGTCCGCGACATCGCAGGACACCAGGTGATCCGCGCCGATCGAAGCGGCCAGCGGCCTGACCCGCCGCTCCAGCGCCTCGCCCTGGATAGGTGAACGCCAGTTCGGCGCCCTGCGCGGCGCACGCCTCGGCGATTCCCCAGGCCAGTGAGCGGTTGTTCGCCGCCCCCATGATGACGCCACGCTTGCCGGCCAGCAGCGTTCCCTTTTGCGGGCCCACCTGGGGAAGCGGCGGAGATTCGGACGAAGGGGCACTATCGGCCATGTCGGTCCTCTGGAGAATATCGCGTCATGTGAAAGTTGCCGATCTGTCGTGACACGGGGCCCACCGTGGGGCAAGAGGCACTCTTGCGCGGGTGAATGCCGAGGGCACATAGCCCGCGCATGCGGTTGCTCATAGCAAAACAGGACGGAATCGTATGACCGATACCGAACAGTACCGTGGATCCGTTCGCGTGGTTTCAGCGCTGGATGTCCGAGGCCGAGGCCAGCGAGCCGTCCAACCCCAACGCGATGACCGTGGTCACGGTTGGACCAGCCGGCAAACCCTCCGCCCGCACGATCCTGTTGAAAGGCGTCGATCCACGCGGTTTCGTCTTCTACACCAACACGCACAGCCGCAAGGGCGACGAAATCCGCGGCAACGCATTGGTTTCCCTGCTGTTCTACTGGAAGTCCCTGGGTCGTCAGATCCGCATCGAAGGTACCGTGGAACCCGTCACCGCCGCCGAGGCCGACGCCTACTACGCCACCCGTCCCCAAATCTCCCGGCTCGGCGCCTGGGCCTCCGATCAATCGCGGCCGCTGTCCGAACGCGCCGAACTGGAGCGTCGGCTGAAACAATTTGAAGAAAAATATCCCGGCGAGGATATCCCTCGCCCGCCACATTGGTCCGGGTATCGTGTTCTGCCGGATCGCTTCGAGTTTTGGCAGGACATGCCGTTTCGACTGCACGACCGGACCATTTTCGAACGCGCGTCCGCTGGCGGATGGACCCGCGGCAAGCTGTTCCCTGACCGCGTGAGCGCTTCACCCGCGCGTCCCCGCGTTGAACGGTCATGGGCACTCCCCGCCTCCCAACCTGAGCAATCCCGCCGGTCAGGAGAAGCCGGGCCATGACCGCCGATCAGGCGGAGGTCGTGGATTTCCTCACCCGGCAGGCCGGGCAACCGCCGGTTCAGACCCATATCTCCTGGCTTTTCCTCGGCCCGGACACCGTTTGGAAGCTGAAGAAAGCTGTTCACCTGCCGTTCCTGGATTTCA
>CAVRDN010000031.1:0-4257 GCA_963719675.1 uncultured Alphaproteobacteria bacterium
CGGAGAGAGAGGGATTCGAACCCTCGGTACCCGTAAGGGTACAACGGTTTTCGAGACCGTCCCGATCGACCACTCCGGCACCTCTCCTGGCCGCCGGTCTTATAGGGACCACGCTCTCAGGCCGCAACCGCGTCGCGTACGGATCGGCGTCCCCTCAGTGCCAGCACAGCACGTGCACGGTGGCTCGGCGCAGAGCGTCCACGCCCGCCTCACCGGGTGAGGACACCAGGCTCACCGCCGCGTACGGCACCTCATGGCGCACCAGGTCGCCAATGCTTCCAACGCCCGGTCCGATCGCGATGCCGGTCGTCGGCATGCCGCGCACCAGCCGCAGATACCCGCCATCGACCTGACCCTTGATCATGCCGACCACCGCGCCGCTGCGCGGATCGAACACCGGACCGCCGCTGTAGCCGTGCGCGACCTCGGGCGCCGACATCCAGAGCAAATCGCGCGGGTTCGCCAGAGGCCCGACATTGGCGGGGAACTTGTCGTTCTCCATGACCGCCCAGGTCTCGGCCGGCACCGTGAGGCTGGCGGAGGCGGGGTAGCCGAGCACGAACAGTTTACCGCTCGTGGGCGCGACGGATGCGAGGTGCATCACCGCGGGCGGCCGCAACCCGGGTGCCCTCAGAACCGCGACGTCATGCTCGGTGTCCGCGGCCATCACGGAAACCCAGGTGCGCGGCACGAAGCGGGAAATGATTTGCATGCGGCCACACCCGCTCGCCACATGGGCGGCGGTCAACAGCGTGCCGTCATCGCCAATGAAGAAGCCGGTCCCGGCTTTGCCGTCTCCGGTTCCAAACCCCTGGTCTGGGGTCGGCGTCGGCGTGACCACGGTCGGCACCTGGATTTGTCGCCCATCCTGGCTGCTCGTCGCCTGGCCCTGGCGGACCACCGTCGGCATCGCCGCCGCGATCGACTGAGCATTGGACGAGGACATATCGACCGGATGCATGTCCAGGAATGTGACGAACGGGTCGAGCGAGGGCAGCGCGATGGCGTTGTGTCCGACAGGCGCGGCGCTCATCGATAATGAAACCGTCATCCCGAATGTCAGGAGCCAGCCTGTGAACCGGTACATAGCCATCCGCTCCTGTCGCGCCCTCAGAGGGTTTCATGGTGGGATCAAACGTCTTGCAGCCTCGTTGCGAGGGCGGTCGATCTGATCCGTTCCGGGAGTGGGAAGCAGCCCGGAGTGCCGGGTGTTGGGCTGGATAGCGCGGGAGACCCCTGATCCGCTGTGTCGATGGTGGCGACCGGCGGGCATCGCGGCCTATGATGGCACGCCATGTCCGCCCCCGATCCTCGCGCCAACCCCATACTGCTCGGCCACGCGGCGGCCGAGCGCACGCTGTTGGACGCGATCCAGCTTGGCCGCATGCATCACGCCTGGCTCATCACCGGACCGGAGGGGATCGGCAAGGCGACCCTGGCGTTCCGTTTCGCCAGGCGGTTGCTGGCGGGCACGCTGGCGACCTCTGAAGAGGGCGCCTCGGCCGAGACGTCGCTCGCGCTCGATCCCGCGCATCCGGTGTTTCGCCGCGTCGTCGCGGGTGGCCACGCCGACATGCTGACGATCGAGCGGGCTTACGACGAGAAGACCAAACGCCGGAAACGCGATATCGCGGTGGACGACGTGCGGAAGATCAATGGCTTCATGGCGCTCACGCCGGCGGAGGGCGGCTGGCGCGTCGCCGTGATCGATGACGCGGAAGATCTGAACCAGGCTTCGGCCAACGCCTTGCTGAAGATCCTGGAGGAACCCCCCGCCCGGGCGATCCTGATGCTGGTTTGTTCCGCACCCGGCCGGCTGCCGGCGACGATCCGCTCGCGCTGCCGCCATCTCCGGCTGGCACCGCTGCCGGACGACGTGATGCTCCGGTTGCTGGCCATGTATTTGCCCGCTCTCGGCCAGGACGACCGCGACCGGCTGGTCACGCTGGCCGAGGGCTCGATCGGGCGGGCGCTGACCCTGGCCGAGGAGGATGGGATCGCGGTCGCCACGATGGTCGATCAGTTGATGGCGGCGCTGCCCGACGTGCCACTCAGCCGGGGGCACGACGTGGCCGACGCGCTGGGCCGGAGCGAGACCGGGTTCCGGCTGTTCACCGACCAGCTCATCGCCGGGATCGCCGCGTTGGTGCGCGACACGGCGCGCGGCCGCGCCGACCCGGAACAGCAGCGCCTGGCCGCTCTGCGTCCGCTTGAAGCGTGGGGCGAGCTGTGGCAGGGGCTGCTGCGGCTCCAGGACGAAACCGAGCGGTTCGCGCTCGACAAACGCCAGGCGTTGGTGTCCTGCGTCGGGATGCTCACCGGAAGAATGTCATGAAACCAACTTTCTACGTCACGACCCCGATCTATTACGTGAATGGCGCGCCGCATATCGGCCACGCCTACACCTCGGTCGCGGCCGACGTCATGGCGCGGTTCAAGCGGCTCGACGGTTACGATGTGTTCTTCCTGACCGGCACCGATGAGCACGGCCAGAAGGTCGAGCAGGCGGCGCGTGACGCCGGTCTCGATCCGCAGGCGCACGTCGATCGGATTTCGGCGGATTTCCAGGACATGACCCGGGCGATGGGCGTGTCCAACGACGACTGGATCCGCACGACCGAGGAGCGGCACAAGGCCTCGTCCGCCGAGCTATGGCGGCGGATTGCGGCCTCGGGCGATATCTACCTCGGTCATTACGAAGGCTGGTACGCGGTGCGCGACGAGGCGTTTTATGACGAGGACGAACTGACCACCCGGCCGGACGGCACCAGAGTCGGCGCCGTCGGGCGCGCCGGTAGCAGTGGGTGAGGGAGCCGTCGTATTTCTTCCGGCTGTCCGCCTGGCAGGACCGGCTGCTGAAACTTTACGAAGACAATCCGGAATTTATCGCGCCCGCCTCGCGCCGCGCCGAGGTCATGAGTTTCGTTCGCGGCGGGCTGCGCGATCTGTCGATCAGCCGGACCACGTTCAGCTGGGGCATTCCGGTGCCGGACGCGCCGGGCCACGTGATGTATGTCTGGCTCGACGCGTTGCACAACTACGTCACCGCCTGCGGTTTTCCCGATGAGGACGCGCCGCGCTGGCGGTTCTGGCCGGCCGATGTGCATTTCGTCGGCAAGGACATCATCCGCTTCCATGCGGTCTATTGGCCGGCATTCCTGATGTCGGCGGGCTTGCCGGTGCCGAAGCGGGTGACCTCGAACGGCTGGTGGCTCGCCGACGGCGAGAAGATGAGCAAGTCGCTCGGCAACGTGCTGGAACCGCGGGAACTGGTGGCGACCTTCGGGCTCGATCAGATCCGCTATTTCCTGATGCGGGAGAAGCCGTTCGGCGCCGATGGCTCGATCAGCCATCAGGCCATCATCAACCGGATCAACGTCGAACTGGCCAACGATCTCGGCAATCTGGCGCAGCGGACGTTATCGCTGGTCGCGCGCAATTGCGGCGGCGTGCTGCCGTGCAGAGGGTGCCGAGTGCTGGAGGATGCGGGCCTGCTGACCGCGGCCGACGGCTTGCCGGGTTTGGTACGCGCCGCGATCGAGCGGCAGACGTTCCACGAAGGCCCTGGAGGAAATCTGGAAAGTCATCCGTTCTGCCAACGCCTATATCGATCACCAGGCGCCCTGGGCACTGAACAAGACCGACAAGGCGCGGATGGGCACCGTGCTGCGCGTGCTGGTCGACACGATGCGGGTGGTCGCGACGTTGCTCCAGCCCTTCATGCCACATCGATGGCCAGCATGCTGGACCAACTCGGGGTGCCCGTTGCATGCGCGGACCTTCGAGGCGCTCGCGGCACCATTGGCCGACGGCATCCAACTGCCGCCCCGAGCGGCGTGTTTCCGCGTTTCGTGGAGCCGGCCGGCAATGGAACGCGCGGCCGTTGCGAACCCCGCTGCGGGAGCAAACGCGCATGCTGCTGAGCTTCGCCCCCATGCTGATCGATTCCCATTGCCACCTCGACTACTTCACGCCGCTGGAGTTGCCGTTGGTGTTGGATCGTGCCCACGCCGCCGGGGTGGCCGAGATGGTAACGATCGGCACCACCCTGGCGCAGTCCGCGAAATTGCCGGCGATCACCGAGGCGTGGCCGGGGATCTGGTGCACCGTCGGCATCCATCCGCACCATGCCGCCGAGGCGCCGATCCCGTCGCCGGAAATGCTGGCGGCGATGACCCGTCATCCCCGGGTGATCGGCATCGGCGAGTCCGGCCTGGATTACTTCAGCAATACGAACCGTCCAGGCGCTGGCAGATG
>CAVRDN010000032.1:0-78891 GCA_963719675.1 uncultured Alphaproteobacteria bacterium
GTCGTCGTCCGGCCCGAAGATGAAGATAACCGACGGATCGGCATGGGCGTGCCGAACATGACGCAGCAGCAGCGTGAGGTCCCGCGAGCCCAGATCGAGATCGATCACGACGATGTCGTGCGGGCGATCAGAGAATTTGTCGGTCGCTTCATCCAGATTGGCGGCGGTGTCGGCTTTCCAGCCAAGCATCTCGACGCAGCGCGCGACAATCACGCGCTGGATCACCTCCTCGTCGACAATCAGAACGCGAAATGCGACTGCCTGCGTGCCATGCAGATGAATTATGCCCAAATCCTCGGAGTATTCTGAAATGGGCTCGCATGGAGCATTCCTGGGGGGCGTGCCCGCCGCCGTCGGCAATGGTTGCTTTTGTCCGACCTGACTGTCGGGAATTCCTTGGGCTGTCATGGCGCGGCCGTGATGGTCAGCGAATCGGGACGATCGCGACACTGTCATGTTTCGCACACCCGGTCGCCCACCCGTCGGCCTCGCCGTCGCTTTTCCACAATGGCCGGCGATTTGTTCCGCATGGGATTGCTCTGGCTCAATGCTGGTATACTGGACATCACGAGGACCCGATCGCGCCGGCCGTGCCAAGGTCGTCACCCTCCGTTGGTGCCACGTCACGTTCATTGCCAGGCGGGACAGCCGTGTACCCGTCTTCTTGCGACAACATAGACATCAGACATTATTGCAACTTCCTTTCGTGTCTTGTTGATACGCGAACAGGTCAAAATTGATACGAAATTCCCGACCGGCCCAGCCCGGACACGTTTGCGCGATTTCCCGTGACGCGTGTGCCGGTCAGGCCGGTTCGCGCGCGGGCGATCGTGGCGCACGCCGGACCGAAGCCTTGAACACGAGGCGGAGCACGGGTCCACGCGACCGTCCGAAACGCGGCGGCTACCGGTGCGGGATGGTGCGCTGACACAGACCCGCGCCGACGAGGCGTGGCGGTCGGCCAGGGAACGCGGTATCACCCACCCCATGGCTCAGATTAACGCGGTGGTATTCGACGCCTACGGCACGCTCCTGGATGTCCACGCGGCGATGGCGCGCCACGCCGCCAGGCTCGGTCCCAACTGGCTTCAGGTCAGCGCCGACTGGCGGCAAAAGCAGATTGAATACACCTGGGTTCGCAGCCTCGCCGGTCCGGCGCATCACCGGGATTTTTGGCATCTCACGGAAGCGGCGCTCACCTGGACCGCCGCGCGGCATGGGATTGTCGACACCGCTCTGCTGGCCGAGGTGCTCATGGCTTACCGTGCGCTGGACGCGTACCCCGAGGTGCCGTCGGTCCTGCGGTCCGTCCGATCCCTCGGCCTGCCGACGGCTATCCTCTCGAATGGCGAGACCGCCATGCTGGCCGACGCGGCACGTTCGGCGGGGATCGACGATTTACTGGATCATATTCTCAGTGTTGAGACGGTTGGCATCTTCAAGCCCGCCGCGTCGGTGTACGGTATCGCGCAGAAAACTCTGGGTCTTTCAGCCGATCGAATTGCGTTCGCCTCGTCGAACGCCTGGGACGCATTCGGCGCGCATGTCTTCGGGTTCCAGGTTTTTTGGATCAACCGGAGCGGCCAGCCACGCGAATATGGCCTGAGCGAAAGCGTCACCGAACTGACCGGTCTCGCCGCGTTGCCGGCCGCGATCAGCGCGCGCGGCACGACGTGACGCCCTCCGCCCGCCTCGAGGCGGCGATCGCTCTTCTGGAAGCGATCGAGGCCGCTCCAGGCCGCCCGGCTGACGCCGTCGCGAATGATTTTTTCCGGGAGCGGCGGTTCATTGGCTCGGGCGATCGGCGTGCCGTATCGGATCGGGCGTGGCGCGTGCTGCGGACCCTGCGGCGGCTGACCTGGTGGGTGCCAAAGGCGACGCCTCGGCTGTTGGTCGCGGCCTCCCTGCTGACCGAGGGTTGGAGCCTTGCCGGTGTCGCCGAGTCGTTCTCGGGCGAACGTTTCGCCCCCGCTGGTCTTGAGCGAAACGAATATAACGCATTGCGCCGCGTTGAGGGCCAGGCGTTGGAGCAACCCGACATGCCCGAACCGGTCCGGTTCGAGCTGCCCGACTGGCTTTATCCGCGGCTGCTGGCCCGTTTCGGTGACCGTATCGGTATCGAAATGAAAGCGTTGGGCGATCCGGCGCCGTTGGATCTGCGTGTGAACCTACTGAAGGGCACACGTGAGGAGGCCCAGGCCGCGCTCGCCGCCGAGGGCTGGGACGCGCGGCCGACCCCGTTCTCGTCCTGGGGGCTTCGGATCGAGGGTCGGCGGCCGGTCACCGCCGGACCGGCGTTTCAATCCGGTCTGGTGGAGATCCAGGACGAGGGGAGCCAGTTGATCGCGGCGCTCACCGACGCGAGGCCGGGCATGCGCGTGGTTGATTGGTGCGCCGGAGCCGGCGGCAAGACGTTGGCGCTGGCGGCGATGATGGGCAACCGCGGGCAGATCGTGGCATGCGACGTGTCGGCCTCGCGATTGGAGGGCGCGGTCCGGCGGTTGCGTCGGGCCGGCGTGAACAATGTCGAACGCCATTTGATGGTGCCCGGCGATAAATGGGCGAAGCGGCGCGCGGGCGCGTTCGATCGCGTGCTGGTCGACGCGCCCTGCACCGGCACCGGTACGTGGCGCCGCAATCCGGACGCGCGGCACCGGCTGACGGAACAAGACCTCTTGGAATTGACTCGGAAACAGTCCAGCATCCTCGACGCAGCGCGGTCATTGGTCCGTGTTGGCGGTCGTTTGGTTTATGCGACGTGCTCCCTGTTGCAAGAGGAGAATGAGGGGCAGGTGTCCGCGTTTTTACTTCGTCATCCGGAATTCGTGCTGGTGCCGTTGGACCAGTGCTGGCCGTTCGAAACATCAGACGTGGTCTCGGGCGGGATGCTGTCCCTGACTCCGGCGCGCCATGGCACCGATGGCTTTTTCGCCGCGGTGCTGGAGCGCGGTATCCCCTCGCGAGACGGGCCAGGGACAACGCGAGACGGGTCAGGGACAGCCGAGGTGGTGCCAAACGAACCTGAGAACGTGGCCCCCGAGCACTCCCCCCCGGAGCGCTTCACATCGGAGCAACCTGGGTGATCGCGATCCGCAAGGCGCGGCCCGCCGACGCGGTCGCGATCGCCGCTGTGCACGTGGCGGCGTGGCGGAACACGTATCCTGGAATTCTGCCGGACAGTTACCTGGCCAAATTGTCGGTCTCACGGCAGGCGGTCTATTACGATCAGGCGATCCGTGGCGGAACCGGCGTCATGGTGGCGATCGCATCCGGCGTGGACGTGGCACCGGGCAGCGCGGCGCGCATTATCGGGTTTACCACCGCCGGCCGCGCCCGCCGCGGCGAGGTCAGCGGACGCGTACTGGGCGAAGGCGAGGTCGAAACTTTGTACGTCCTGGACGACTGGCGAGAGCGCGGTGTCGGCCGCCGGCTACTGCGCGCCGCGGCGGGCCATCTCGCCGAAGCAGGTTGCAAATCGGCTTTCCTCTGGGTGTTGCGCGATAATCCGAGCCGGTGGTTCTACGAACGGCTTGGCGGCCGCTCCGTCGCCGAGGCCGTGGTGCAGGTGGCGGGGCAGGGTGTGGTTCAGACGGCTTTCGTCTGGGACCCGATCGAGCGGTTGTTGGCCGCGTCGCCGCAAAGCTCGTAACAAGGCTCGACGGCGGCAGACCGCGAAGGGAGGGTGTGAAGCCCTCCCTTCGCGCGTCAATTATACCAGTGTGCCGCTGTAATAATCCGTCACACGGCGGCCGTAGGCAGGGTCGTCCCACAGGCCCGCCTGGTCCGCGGAATATGTCGGGGCGCCCTCGAGACGGCGACGATCGATATCCACCACATAGCCGCCTTGCCCAGGATCGTAGGTCAGCGCGCGCCACGGCAACGGATGATAACGGTCCCCGATTCCGAGGAACCCGCCGAAGCTCATGACGGCGTATTCGGCTTTGCCGGATGACTTGTCCAACATCACATCATAGATGCTGCCCAGCTTCTCGCCGGACCGGTTATAAACCGTGGTACCGTTGACCTGACTGGCCGCGATAAGCCGGCCGCGGGTATCAGACGGGTCGTTCAAGGTAGCCATGGAAACCTCCTGCTGTGTTAAATACGCCCGATCGATGGACGCATATGGATAGAACGTGGCGGAGTCAGGCGGGTTCCCGGATCGGTCTCTCCGTTCGATTCGAAAAGGTGCTCAACGGCATGGCTTCATCATTCGTGCCGAGCAGCGCGACAGCCGTTGATCTCCGGGGCCGGGATCCCGCGCGCGGTTCTTGAAAGTTCGCCAGCGCGCCTCGTGCCGACGGATGTCGATATGTAAACTGCCCGTAATGATGACAAAAATACCGGCCACGTTGAAGCCGACGTTTTGCACGAATGCGGCGTTGGATCGAAGTGCCCCGGCATGAGCGTCAACTTATACCAGGCGGCCAAAATATTGGCGAACACGTCATGCCCGGCCATCCATCGCCGCACGTGCGTTTCGATATGGCCGGCCCGGTGGCCGGCCAAGACGATGAGGTGCCGGCACGTCATACTTTCGGCCGCCTTGTATTACGTTGCGTGCAACGCCCAGGACGTGACGCAATGCGCGTACGTTCCTTACGTGAACGGCCCGTTTGCCGATTTCGTGGTCAGGAACGCAACAACTTGCGGAGCGAGTCCAGCCAGTCCGCGTCTCGTGCCGGCTTATCCCACCGGATGCGCGCGATGCGAGGGAACCGCATCGCCACTCCGGATTTATGCCGCGTCGATTGATTGAGCCCCTCAAACGCGATTTCGAGCACCAGGCCCTCATTCTTATTGGCGCTCACTTCCCGCACCGGCCCAAAGCGACTGACCGTATGATTGCGTACCCATCGATCGAGCAGCAGCAACTCCTCATCCGTGAACCCGAAATACGCCTTTCCCACCGGCACCAGTTCGTCGGCCCCGTCCTGAGCGCGCCACACTCCAAAGGTAAAGTCCGAATAAAATGACGATCGCTTGCCGTGGCCTCGCTGCGCGTACATCAACACCGCGTCGATGTTGAAAGGATCGCGCTTCCATTTCCACCAGGGGCCCTTGGGCCGGCCACCGATATAAATCGAGTCGCGTCGTTTCAGCATTACGCCTTCGATCGCCTCGGCGTCACGATCGGCGCCCGCACTCGCGGGATCGGCACGCGCCGCGGCCAACAAATCCCAGCTATCGAACGCCACCATCGGCGAAAGATCGATCCGTCCCCCGCGGTAGCGATTGAGCCGCGTCTCGAGCCGTGCCCGACGTTCATCGAAGCCCAGCGGCCGCAGATCCTCGCCGTTCTCCATCAGCAAATCGTACGCCCGAATGTGTAACGGATACTCCGCGATCAACTTCGCCGACACCGTTTTGCGATTGAGACGCTGCTGCAGCACGCTGAACGGCTGCACCAGACCATCGCGCACCACCAGGAGTTCGCCATCGATCGTCGTGTGGTCGAACGTTGCGTCCGCCAGTGCATCGATCATGTCGGGAAACGCGCCGGAGACGTTCTCGCCGGTGCGCGAATAAAGCCGTGTCACCCGCTGGCCATGCGCGTCGGCCCCGCTTACGGCCTGCACGCGCACCCCATCCCATTTCCATTCGGCACGGAATTCCCCGGGATCGAGCGCGGAGAAATCGCCGTCGTCGATCGCGTGCGCCAGCATTGGCGTGCGGAACGGCGCGGGATCGCTCGTTTCAGGTCGGTCCGAACGTCCTTCAACCCAGGCGAACAAATCGAGGTAGGGCGGCTCCAGCCCATGCCACACTTCCTCGACCTCATTCGCCGTCAAACCACCGAATTCCGCGACCGCGTTCTTGGCGAGCCGCGCGGACACCCCGATCCGCAGCGCACCGGTGATCAGCTTCAGCAAAGCCCAGCGCCCGGTTTCGTCGAGTGCGTCGAGCCAGTGGGCGAGTTGACCGGGCAGTTCGCTTTTGCGCGTTTTGTGCAACGTCTCCACGATGTCGCCGAGACCCGGTGCGCGGTCATCGGACATCGCCTCGGCGGTTGGCCACATCAGCGCCACCGTTTCCGACAAATCGCCGACGTAGTCGTAACTCATGGTGAACAATACCGGATCGACCCGATCGGCGATCAGAGCGCGGACCAGCGCTGGTTTCGCGTGGGTGAAACTCAACTCTCCGGTCATCGCGGCGAGCGCGTATCCGCGGTCGGGATCGGATTCAGCGCGGAAATAATCGATGATCAGGCGCAATTTATTGTTGCGCGACGGCTCATACGCAAGCCGATCGAGCAATTCGGCAAAGCGGTTCACGCGGTACGCTCCGTCTCGGTATCCTCTTCATCGCCGTACCCCATCAGGTGCAGCGGACGCGCGCGCAGGCCGCGTTGCGCCGCCCAATGCACCAGCGCGTCCTCGGCCCCATGGGTTATCCAGACTTCTTCGCATCCGGTGTCCAGAATGGTCGCGCGCAGTTCGTCCCAGTCGGCGTGATCGGAGACCACCAGCGGCAACTGCACGCCACCCTGCCGCGCGCGGGCGCGGATGCGCATCCAGCCGGAGGCGAACGCCACCACCGGATCGGCGAAGCCGCGGGCCCACAGATCGCGGGTTGCCGAGGGCGGGCAAATCACGATTTCGCCCCCGAGTTTCGCGCGGTCCTTGCTGGCGATCTTACGCGTTTCACCCAGTGCCACGCCCTCGGCGCGATACAACGCGGTGATTTTTTCCATCGCGCCGTGCAGCCAGATCGGCCGCTCCCAACCGGCCTCGTGGACCAGCGCCATCATGCGTTGCGCCTTGCCAAACGAATACGCGCCGACCAGATGCGCGCGATCGGGAAAAGCCTGGCAGGACGCGAGCAATCGAGCGACCTCATGGCGCGCATCCGGATGCCGGAAGACCGGCAGACCGAAAGTCGCCTCCGAGATGAACGCGTCGCAGCGCAAGACCTCGAACGGCGCGCATGTCGGATCGTGGCCACGCTTATAATCGCCCGAGACGACCACGCGGTATCCCGCCGCCTCGATGCGAATTTGCGCCGACCCAAGGACGTGTCCCGCCGGATGAAAGCTGACCAATGCGTCGCCCATACGCACGGACTCGCCATAGGCCGCCGTCTGGCGGCTCATGGTGAAATCCGCGCCGTAGCGGAGTTCCATGATCGCCAGCGTCTCGCGCGTCGCCATGACGGCGCCATGTCCCGCGCGGGCATGATCGGCATGGCCGTGGGTGATCAGCGCGCGGGGGCTGGGCCGCACCGGATCGATGAAGAAATCGCCCGCCTGGCAGTACAGCCCGGCCGGGGTCTGGGTCAGTATGTCGTGCGCGGCCATCGCCGCCATACATAGTCCACCGCGACGCGAATGGGAGAGGCGGGCTCCCAGGCCCGCGCACGCTACCCCTTCAGATCGAGTACCACCGGGCCCGACACCGCGTCCGTCACCCCGCGTCCCCCGGGTTGTCTTCGGCTAACCGGCGTTGTTCGGTCCACCTTTGCCCGCGGCGAAGCGCACCGCTTCCTCCGCCGCGCGCACCAGTGCACGCGCCTTCTGCCGGCATTCCTCGAACTCGGATTCCGGATCGGAGTCAGCAACGATCCCCGCCCCGGCCTGCACATACATCGTGCCGTCCTTCACCAATGCGGTGCGCAAACCGATGCACGTGTCCATCGTCCCATTGGCCGCGAAATAGCCGATGCAGCCGGCGTAGATACCGCGCCGGTCGGGTTCCAGTTCCTCGATGATTTCCATCGCCCGGACTTTTGGCGCGCCCGACAAGGTACCCGCCGGAAAGCCGCCGATTAGCGCGTCCAACGCTTCCAGTCCCTCGGCCAACCGGCCCTCCACATTGGACGAAATGTGCATCACGTGGCTGAACCGTTCGATGACGAAGCGCTCGGTCACCTTCACCGATCCGAGGGCCGAGACGCGGCCGACGTCGTTGCGGCCCAGATCCAACAGCATCAGATGCTCGGCGCGTTCCTTGGGATCGGCGAGCAATTCCTGTTCCAGCGCGAGGTCTTCCTCCCGCGACACGCCGCGTCGCCGCGTGCCCGCCAATGGGCGGATCGTCACGGTACCGTCGCGCAACCGCACCAGCACCTCCGGCGAGGATGCCACCACGGAAAACCCGCCGAAATCGAGATAGACCATGAATGGCGCCGGATTGATCCGTCGCAGGGAGCGGTATAACGCGAACGGCGGCAAGGCGAACGGCACCGAGAAACGCTGGCTGATGACGATCTGGAATGCGTCGCCCGCCATCACGTAGTCCTTGCAGCGCGCCACCGCCGCCAGAAAGCCTTCCTTGGTGAAGTTCGACACCGGCGCCGGCGGATCCGGCAGCATGACGGGTGGCGGCTGACGCGGCGATTGGCCGCTCCATCGCCGTCTCCGCGTCGTCCAGCCGCCCTTGCGCCATGGCCCAGGCGGTGTCGGCGGAAACCTCCGGGGAGGGATAGACCGGGGCGACCAGGGTCAGTTCGTCGTTGACGTTGTCGAAGATCGCGAACAGCGATGGCCGCGTCATCAGTCCTTCCGGCACCCCGATGCGATCGACATTCTTCTCCGGCAGTTTCTCCATTTGCCGGACCATGTCGTAGCCGAGATATCCAACCAGCCCTCCCGCCATCGGCGGCAGGCTCGGTGGGACCTCCAGCCGCGTCTCATTGATCAGGGCCCGCAGACTGTCGAGTGGGGATCGCGCCTCCGGCACGAACGCATGCGGCGCCGAGTGGGCGGACCGATTGACCGCTGCCTTGCCGTCCTGACAACGCCAGATCAGGTCCGGCGCCATGCCGATCACCGAGTAGCGACCGCGGGTGGTGCCGCCTTCGACACTTTCCAGCAGGAACGCGTTCGGCCGCCCGTGCGCCAGCTTCAGATAGGCCGCCACCGGTGTTTCCAGATCGGCGACCCCGCGTCGCCAGACCAGGCTGCCCCGTCCGGCCTCATAGGCGGAACGAAACGCGGCATAACCCGGGGCGGCGGTGGCGTTCATGCGGTCTCTCGGTTGATCACGGTTGCACGATCTGATCGACGTTCGCCTGATTGATGCGCGGGTTGGCGCGCTGACGCAACGCCTCCGAGAGCACCGCCGTCAGGTCGTCCGCGACCGTGCGCGACACCGCCGTGCGTACCTGATCATACTGCGTCGCGTCCTTGACCGGATCGGGTTCGATGATCTCGACCGGCGTCGCCACCAGAAACCCGTCCGGCGCTTCGACCATCGTGGGCTCGCCCTTCTTCAGGCTGAACAGCACCTGCCGCACTTCTCGCGGCATCCCGGGATCGGGCTGCTCGCGGGTGACCAGGGGTGACAGCGTGGGCAGCACTCCGGCGTCCCGGGCGGCATCGGAGAAATCCTTGCCGCTCTTGACCGCCTGCAACATCGCGGCCGCGGCGGTTTCCGCCGTGTGCCGGCGCTGGTCGGCGCGCCAGTCCTCGATCACCCGGTCCCGCACCGCCTCGAACGGCTTCTCACCGGCGGGAATGATGTCCGCCACCGACAACGCGTAATAGCCGGAGCCGCCGGTGGAAGGTGTCTGCACTTCGGTGAGGTGCGGCGGGTCGCCTTTCTGCGCGGCGAACGCCGCGGTGACGATCGCGGACCGAATTTCTTCCTCGCCCGGAAGCGCGGCCGGTGCATCGTCCGGCGTGTCGCCATGTTGGTCCAGCGTGGCGGTCGCGGTGACCACGCCCGATTCCGGCGGCAGCGAGTCCAAGGTCGCGCCGTTGCCCAGTTCGCCGTCGAGTTTGTTGGCCTTGTCGTAGACCAACTCGAGCGCTTTTTCCGTGACCAGGCGTTGCCGCAGCTTGTCCTTGACCTGATCGAATGGTTCGACGCCGCCTTCGGTCGCCTTGGTCACCCGGATGACGAACCAGCCGAGGGCGCCTTTGATCGGCGGCGGCACGGTGTCCGGCTGCGCGTTGAAGACCGCTTTGGCGAGATCGGGATCCGGGAATTGTGTCTGGGTCGCGTCGTCCTGGGTAATGGCCGAGGCGCCCGCGGCCGTGGCCGCCGCCTGCATCGCGGGCCAATCCGCGCCGGCGCGCCACTTATCCGCCAGCGCCGTCGCCTTGGTTTCGTCGGTGGTCGTGATCACCTCCGCTGAGCGCCGCGCGATCGTGGTGTAATCCGCTTTGCGTGAATCATACGCCGCTCGCAGGTCCTGATCCGTGATCGTGATGTCCGGCGCCAGGGTCGCCGGCGAAAGCACGATGACTTTCACGCGGCGATATTCCGGCGTGGCATAAAGCTCCGGGTGATTGTCGTACCAGCGCCGTGCCGTGGCGTCGTCCGGCATCGGCGCTTCCGGCGCGGCGGCGATCGGAAACGCCACGATGTCCGCCGAGCGTTTCTTGTACCGCGCCGCGAAGATCGGGCCTGTTTCAGAATCGGGCGCCCGCGCGCCCGCGGTCACCGCATCGAACAGTTGTTGTTGCGCCATGTCGCCGCGCACCAGTGCCAGGAAGGCGGCCTCGGTCATGCCGTTGCCGCGCAGCGCTGCCTCGAGCCGGGTCCGGTCGAACGTGCCATTCGCGCTGGTGAACGCGGGCAGCTTGCGGACGGTCGCCACCAGCACCGGATCAGGTACGACAATTCGCAGATCCCGCAGTTCCTGGGTGATCGCCGCCTGGCCGATCAGGCGTTGTAAGGTCTGCTCGCCGACCTCGTGGCGTAGTTCGGCCGATGGCTCCTGACCGGATGGCAGGTCGTTGCTGGCACGGGACAAGGCACGGCGGTAGTCGGCCTCCAGGGTCTCTCCCTCGATCGTCGTGTTGCCGACCTTGGCAACCCAGGTGGACGTGCCGATGACGCGCAGCATGTCGCCAACCCCCCAGAGGACGAAGGCCGCCACCATCAACAGAAAGAAGATGCGGACGGGCCACGTCTCCAGATAGCGGCGCATCGACGAGATCATGCGGTGTGTCCCAGCTTTCCCGTCGTGAGCGCCCATCCTGGGTGCCCATCGCGGTGAAATGCGGGCCCGTATACGAGGCGGCGGGGGAGTTTGCCAGGGTCGGTGACGCGGACCGTCGGTGACGCGGACCGTCGGGGGCGCGGACTGTCGGGGGCGCGGACTGTCGGTGACGCGGACCGTTCGTGACGAAGGAAGCACGCGCCCTTGTATTCGGCGGGATTCGACGGCAACGGGTCCCGATCCGTCCGCGAAGCCTCGGCGTTACACCGACCAGAACGGATCGCGGCGGCGAAAACGCGCCCAGGCGGCGGCGATTTTCGGACGAGCGCGGGCGCCGCGGGCGGCGGTGAACCCGAGCACGAGACCGGCGGCGTATCCCGGTTTCGTATTCAGTTCTCGCAGTAAGGCCTGCGCCACGGTGGTATCGTTGAACAATCCCAGGCGTTCCTGCAGGACGGCCAGTCGGCGAATGAAACGCGCGGTGGGCTTCTGTGGGAACAACGGCGCGAAAAACTCGGCCGCATAGCGTAGCCGCTTGGCCTTGAGCCGCAGACCGTGCAGAGCGGAATCATCCAGGCCCTCCAGTGCCTTGCCGACATTGCGCAGCCGCTTCCAGCGCTTGCGCAGAACGCTCGCGGCGAATTCCGCCAGCGTCGGGGACGGCATATCCTGCCCCGGAGACGCGGGTACTGGCTCAGCCCATTCCGCCGGGGTGCGGCCCAATGCGGCAACCCCGGCTTCGCTGGCCGCGGCATCGGCGCCCACTGGCTCCGCGCTGGCCGCATCCGCGCCCACCTTCTTCAGGTCACCCCGATCGGCCCTTAGGTCATCCCGATCGGCGTCGGCGTGCCCGGCGCGGCCCCCTTGCGTGAGGATGTCACGGAGCAGGGGATTGTCCAGTCGGCGCGCGTCCGTGACGGGCACTTCCGCTGGCGCGGCGCCCGCGGCGAAACAGGCCAGTTCGATGGTCAGCACGCGAAATCCCGGGCTGCTCAAATACGCGTCCAATGTCGCGCGCGCGGCCTGCCGCCGCCGTGCTCCGGCCCGCAGCAGGACGTGCAGTCCCGCATGGTCCGGCAGCGCGGCTTCGACCGGTGGCACGGTCTCGGTCATGAACACGTCCCAGTCCCGCGCGGGCCCAAGGATGCGGCCGAGTTGCTTCAGCCCAATGGCGGCGCGGGTCAGCGAAGGATTGTCCTCGACCGGCGGAAACACCGAGAGTGCCGAACGGGCGCGGCGTACCGCCACGCGCAACTGATGCACCGGCTCCGGACCCGTGTCCGGATCCGCGACGATCGGAGCCAGATACAACATGACATCGGTCAAATGTCCGAGAATGTGACCGAACGCCTCGCGCACGGAGAAACCGTCATGCGGCAGCGACGGCGCACCGCTCCGCCGCGGCGGGGCGGTCGTGCCGTCGGCGAGACACAACGCGTCCGCCGCCAGACTTCGCGTCGGGACAGCCAGTGTCAGAGATTCCGCCAGCGACAGCGCCAAACTCAGAACAGGCGCCTCGGCTCCCGCCAGGATCAGCCGCGTCGCCGGCCGCTCCGCCGTCACGGCACGTAGCACGCCATCCAGCACGGTCATCGACACCGGTGCGCCTTCGATACACAGCGGGAACACGGTGCGTCTGCCTTCGAACGCGGCCACCGCGGTGGTCGCGTCCGGCAACGCATCGGCGCCCTCCGGCGCGTCGCGCAAAGCCGCCAAACCTTCGGCCTGGCGGATCAGGCGGTGATCGGTCGCGGGAGGCCAGGACTCGGTGGCGTCAGGGCGGTGGCGCTCGAGCCGCCAGGTGCCCCGCTGCTCCGCCAATGCGAGCCCGCGCCGTCCGAGCGCCCGGTCGAGCGAGTCGTGCCATACGATTCGCACGGCCTGAGCGCGCGCGCGACCGGTCAGCGCGGCCTTGACCACGGGCAGACGCCGCGGTCTCGCGGCCTCGGCCGGCGGAAGCAGGAGCGTCAGCTCCATCACCCCTGTTCCGCCGCGTCCAGCATCTTCGGTGTGAGGAAGCGTAGCAGCCGGCCACCGCGCGGGCCGAGCCGGGACCACGGGCCGGTGACCGAGAACTCGGCCAGCGCCCCTGTCGGAAAGCCGTCGCGGACACCGCGCAGCAGCCGCTCGGGCGTGCCGACCGGATCGGCCAGCGCCACCGCGAGTTCGTGCATGCCGGGATTGTGTCCGATCAGCAGGACCGTGCGGACCGTCTCCGCCACCGCCTGAAGCGTTGCGAACAGCCGTGCCTCGCTGGCGAGATACAGATCGTCCATCGGCTCGATCAGCGGTGTGTCGTCCCATGGCTCCAGCGCGTTCATGGTTTCCATGGTGCGCCTCGCTGAGGATACGAGGATCAGGTCGGGGAGCAGGCCAAACTCCAGCATCGCCCGGCGCATCGCGGCCGCCGCCCGGCGGCCGCGCGCGTTCAGCGGGCGATCCCGGTCTGCCACGTCGGTGGCGTCCCAGGATGATTTCGCATGCCGCAAAAGCAGAAGCTGGTGCATCGTACCGCTGATCCTGCCACGTGACGGCGGCGTTGTCTCCCGGCGACACTCCCGGCCGCCGCACATTCGCACGGGAGATTTGGCCTGTATTGAAAGGATCTCGCCTCAGAACGCCGAACGGAAGAAACTCTGCCTCCAATCCGGCCCGGTCTTGCCTCTCGGCGGAAAATCGGTCTGTCTATCGCGTTCCGGAGCACACATCGGAGGAGGCAACATCATGGCATCAAAACGCAGGCCAATCACGCTCGATCGTCCGTTGCGGGGTCGTATCTATGACAGCATCGCCGAGACGATCGGCAACACGCCATTGGTGCGCATTCCGAACATCACCGCCGAAGATGGCATAAAGGCCGACATCTGCCTGAAGCTGGAATTCTTCAACCCGATCTCCAGCGTCAAGGATCGTATCGGCGTCAACATGATCCTGGCGGCGGAGGAAGACGGCCGTCTGCAGCCAGGCGGCACGATCATCGAGCCGACCTCGGGCAACACCGGCATCGGGCTGGCCTTCGTCGCGGCGTCCCGGGGCTATCGGCTGATCCTGACCATGCCGGACTCGATGTCGATCGAGCGCCGCAAGATGCTGGCCTACCTGGGGGCCGAACTGGTACTGACGCCGCGCGCCGAAGGGGTGAAGGGCGCGATCGCCAAGGCGAAGGAGCTGCAGGCGGCGAACCCGGGCTCGATCATCGCCGGGCAGTTCGAAAATCCGGCCAATCCGGCCATTCACCGGCGCACCACCGCCGAGGAAATCTGGTACGACACGCGCGGTCAGGTGGATGCGATCGTATCCGGTATCGGTACCGGTGGCACTTTCACCGGTTGCGCCGAGGCCCTGAAACCGCGTCGTCCCGGGTTGAAAATGATCGCCGTGGAACCCGCCGCCAGTCCGGTGCTCTCCGGTGGCAACCCGGCCCGCAACCAATTCAGGGCATCGGCGCCGGATTCATTCCGGATATCATGGCTGTAAAGGCGATCGACGAGATCATCACGGTCGAGAATGAGGAAGCCTTCGCCGCCGCGCGCCGGCTGGCCCGGGCCGAAGGGATCCCGGCCGGCATTTCCTCGGGCGCGGCACTGGCGGCGACATTGAAGCTGGCGGCGCGGCCGGAGATGGCTGGCAAACTGATCGTGACGATCATTCCCTCGTTCGCCGAGCGCTATATCACGACGGCGTTGTTCGAGGGGATCGGCGACTGAACGACTGATCGCGCGACGAGCGGGATGAGGCGGGGACAATTCGGCCTCATCCCGCCGTTGACGCGATGCCGCGGTCCGCTCCTTTCGAAGGGTCTGCCGTGGCCGCGGTTCGGGCTATCACCACGGCGGGTGGCATCGCGCGGCCGGATCTTGGCGGCCGGGTTTTTGACCTGATCCCGTCGCGCCTGCATTCTGCGCCAACGCTCGTCGTCACCGCCCGAGGAATTCCGCCATGATCCGCCGTCTCCTGCTGGTCGCCTGCCTGTGCGCCGCCATTCCCACGGTGGCTCCGGCGCAGACCTTGCGCATCGCCCTGCGGGAGGATGCCGACCTGCTCGACCCGACCCTGGCGCGCACCTATGTCGGGCGCATCGTGTTCGCCGGCCTGTGCGACAAACTGTTCGACCTCAGCGAGAAGCTGGAGATCGTGCCGCAACTCGCCACCGGCTACGAATGGGCCGACCCGGTCACGCTGGTCATCCATCTGCGCCAGGGCGTAACCTTTCATGATGGCGAGGTTCTCGACGCCGCGGCGGTCAAGTACACGCTGGAGCGCGACCTCACCATGCCGGGCAGTTTCCGCCGCAGCGAGATCGGCACCATCGACCATGTGGACATCGTCGATCCCGCCACGGTGAAGATCGTGTTGAAGTCGCCGTCGTCGCCATTTCTGTCGCAACTCACGGACCGGGCCGGCATGATCCTGCCGCCAAAGGCGACCGAGGCCGCCGGTAAGAATTTCTCCCAGGCTCCGGTTTGCTCGGGTCCATTCAGGTTCGTCGAACGCGTGGCGCAGGACCGCATCGTGCTCGATCGCTATCCCGGATACTGGGACGCCAAGGACATCCATTTCGATCGCGTGATCTATCAGCCGATGCCGGACTCCGCCGTGCAACTCGCCAATCTCCGAAGTGGCACGATCGATCTGGCGGAGCGTGTGCTGCCCACCGACGTCGCGCAGGTGAAAGCGGATCCGAAATTGCGGATCGTCACTTCGCCGGCGCTCGGCTACGAAGGGATCACGTTCAATCTCGGCAACGGCGACCAGGCGAAATCGCCGATTGGCCAGAGCCGGTTGTTACGCCAGGCGTTCGACGCGGCGATCGATCGCCAGGCGCTGGTCAATGTCGTGTTCAACGGGATGTATACCCCGAACGCGCAGGCTGTCTCGCCCGCGTCGCCATTCTATATCGCATCCGTGCCGGCGCCGCCGCGCGATCTCGCCAAGGCCAGGGCGCTGATCAAACAATCCGGCGTGCCAACCCCGATCACCGTGCAAATGAACGTGCCCAACACGCCCGATCGAGCGCAGGAGGCCGAGGTGATCCAGTCGATGGTGCAAGAGGCCGGGTTCGACGTGAAAATCAACCTGATCGAGTTCGCCGCCTCATTGCAGGCCGCCACGCGCGGTGAGTTTCAATCCTACCTGATCGGTTGGTCGGGGCGCGCCGACCCGGACGGCAACCTGTTCCAGTTTCTCGTCACCGGCGCCGGCCAGAACGATGGTCATTACAGCAATGCCCTGGTGGACAAGGAGTTGACCGCCGCGCGGGAGACCGTCGATCTCGCGGCCCGTCGGGCCCATTACGAGGCCGCCTTGCATCAACTGCGAGACGACCTGCCGCTGATCTACCTGCAATCGCCGGTCAACATCGTTGGCATGTCGGCGAAACTGACCGGATTCAAGGCAGTGCCGGATGGCATGATCCGGCTGCAAGGCCTGGCGATGTCGAAATAGCATGCAAGGTCATCTCGGCAATCGGATCGCGCAGATCATTCCCACCTTGTTGCTGGTCAGCGTACTGGTCTTTTGCCTGCAACAACTGATGCCTGGCGATCCCGCGATGGTGCTGGCGGGCGAGGAGCGCGGCGATCCCCAGGTGTTGGCGCAAATCCGCGCGGAATTGTGGCTCGATCGTCCGCTGCCGGTGCAATATCTGCATTGGATGGGCAACGTGTTGCACGGCGATCTCGGTTACTCCTGGCGGATCCGCCAGCCGGTCCTGAGCCTGATCGAGACCAAGCTGCCGGTGACCTTGCAGTTGTCCGCCATGGCGTTCGTGTTCGCGATGCTGATCGGCGTGCCGGCCGGGATTGTCGCGGCCGTGCAACGGAATCGGTTCTGGGACTATCTCGCGAACGCGATCGGCCTCGCCGGCTTATCGACGCCGACTTTCTGGCTGGGCATTATGCTGATCCTGCTGGTGTCGGTCGATCTCGGTTGGCTACCGCCATCCGGCTACGTGCCCCTGACCGAGGACTGGCGGCAATCGCTCGCGACCACGATTATGCCGGCCTTCGTACTGGGCAATGCGATCGCCGCCATTTTGATGCGGCACACCCGCGCCGCGATGCTGACCGCGCTGGACCAGGATTATGTGCGCACCGCGCGTGCCAAGGGATTGCGCGAGACCCGCGTCGTGCTGTGGCACGCGTTGCGCAACGCGCTGATCCCGGTCGTCACGTTGGGCGCGTTGGAACTCGGGACCTTGCTGTCGGGCGCGGTGCTCACTGAACAGGTGTTCTCCATTCCGGGTTTTGGCAAGATGGTGGTCGACGCGGTGTTCAATCGCGACTACCCGGTCGTGCAAGGCGTCGTGCTGGTGACGGCGTTCCTGTATGTCGGATTGAATTTGCTGGCGGATATTCTCTACGTCGTGATCAATCCCCGCCTGCGGGGCTCATGATGCCAGGCGATTGATGACGGAACGATTCTACCGTTTCGCGCCGGCATTGTTCGGGCTTCTCGCGCTGGTGCTGTGGGAGGCCGCGGTGCGTGTCTTCGACATCCCGGTTTATCTCGTGCCGGGCCCGCTCGCGGTGATGGCGGCGTTTCTGCAGGACCCGGCGGGATTGTTGACGTCGCTGGCTTCGACATTGGCGGTGACGTTCGCGGCGCTGGTGGCCTCCGCGGTGATGGGGGCGGCGATGGCGATCGCGATGTCCGCCAGCCGGCTCGCCCAGTCGGCGATCCAGCCATGGGCGGTGGTGCTGCAGGTGACGCCGATCGTGGCGATCGCGCCGCTGATCATCGTTTGGGTGGGCGATCCATTCGCCTCCCTGGTGGTGTGCGCGATGATCGTGGCGTTTTTTCCGGTGTTCGCGAATACCGCGACGGGCCTCGCCTCCGCGCCACCGGAACTGGCCGATCTGTTTCGGCTGTACGGCGGCAGCCGCTGGCGCACGTTGACGTTGCTGCGATTGCCCGCGGCGTTGCCGTATTTCCTGTCCGGCCTGCGTATCTCGGGCGGTCTCGCGCTGGTCGGCGCGGTGGTTGCGGAGTTCGTCGCGGGCTCGGGAGGGTTCGCCTCCGGCCTCGCGTACCGGATCCTCGAGGCGGGATATCGCCTGCAAATTCCGCGCATGTTCGCCGCCCTGGTTCTGCTGTCGCTGGCGGGGATCGCGATCAACACCGGACTTGGGTTGTTTGCCCGATTGATCTTGCGAACGCGCGGCGGGGTATGAACACGCTGCTGATTTTTGGCCTTGGCTACAGCGGACGCGCGGTGGCGCGGGCGGCGACCGATTTCGCTGTCATGGCGACGTCGCGCTCGCCGGACAATTCAGGCCAACACGGATCCGCGGGCGAGGCACGAGAGGCCCCATCGCGTCCCATCGGGACCTCTCCCGCGACCCGACCGGAACGGGCCGTGACGAACACGGGGGAGGATGCGGGCCTTGCCCCGTCCGATATCACGCGCATCCCCTTCCACGCGGCTGAACCAGCGATTCTCACGGCGACCCACATCCTCGTCACCGCGCCGCCCGCCGCGGATGGCGATCCGGTGTTGAAGCATTATGCCGAGGCGATCGCCGGAGCGCCCGTTTTGCGCTGGATCGGCTATCTCTCGAGCACCGTGGTTTACGGCGACCGCGGCGGTGCATGGGTTGACGAAGACACGCCGCCGGCGCCCACGCAGCCGCGCGGTCAACGCCGGCGCGACGCCGAACGAGCCTGGTCGCGCTTCGCGTCTCGTTACGCCGTCGATGTCTTTCGCCTCGCCGGCATATACGGTCCGGGGCGGTCGGCGTTCGACGATCTGCGCGCCGGTACCGCCCGGCGGGTCGTCAAACCGGGCCATCAGTTTGGCCGCATTCATCGCGACGATATCGGTCGCGCGGTGGCCGCGGCAATGCGTCAGCCCCTGTCCCCCGGTAGCCGGGTGCTGAACCTCGCCGACGATGTCCCATCGGAAAGTGCCGCCGTCGTCACCGAGGCCGCGCGCCTGATGGGAATTGCCCCTCCGCCGGAAATCGCCTTCGCGGATGTCTTGCCGGCCATGAGTCCCATGGCACGTGGTTTCTGGGCCGAAAGCCGCAAGGTCGACAGCCGCGAGACGCAGCGGGCGTTGGGGATGCGCTGGCTATACCCCAGCTTCCGCGAGGGCCTCGCCGCCATCTGGCGCGAGGAGAGCGGCGAGCATTCGCCGTAACACCGCGAGGTCGCGCGGCCGCGACAGGCGATGATCGCCGTCCTTGATCAGGATGATTTCAACGTCCCGTGAGGCCAGACGCTCCGCGGTGCGCACCGCGAGCTCCCATGGCACGTCGGGGTCCGCCTGACCGTGCAGCAGCCGCACCTTGCAATCCAGCAGGATCGGATTGTGCAACAGCAGATGGGTTCGTCCGTCCTCGATCAACGCACGGGTCACCGGCGTCGGTTCGCCATACTGGCTGGGAACCCGAAGCATCCCCTCGCGCATGATCCGGGCACGCTCCTCGAACGTCATCGAGTCCCACATCAGGCGCTCGGTGAAATCGGGCGCGGCGGCGATGCCGACGATGGCGTCGATCCGCTCCGGCCGCCGCAGTGCCGTCAGCAACGCGAGCCAGCCGCCCATCGACGACCCGACAAGAATGACCCGCCCCTCAGTCAACATATCAACAGCCGTCAACGCATCCTGGGCCCAGATCCCGATCGTGCCATCCTCGAATCGGCCGCCGCTGGCGCCATGCCCCGAATAGTCGAACCGCAGCATCGCCTGACCGCGGGAGGCGCAGAACGCGGCGAGAGCCGTCGCCTTCTCGCCCGTCATGTCGCTCCGGAAACCGGGCAGGAACACGATCGTCGGAGCGGCGCCGTCCAACTTCGACCACGCGAGCTCAATTCCATCGCCTCGGTCGAGGCGTCCGGTGGTTTCCATGACAGACCCCTGAGTGATGTGGTGTTTGCCTCCCGCCGCCCGCGCGGCGGGAGGCAGCGGCACGTGCGTTACCACGTCCGGCCACTACCGTTAACGCACGTCCGCGATGCCGTGTATTTGGTCGGTTCGCTTTAATTTTGGTTTATAGGTCGATATGACCGCGAGGGGGATCGCATTACCTGGGCTCCAACGATCCTGATTTCGCCAGGCCGCGGCGCGCGGGCAACCGAATGGCTCGGTCCGCTGCTGCTTATCGCCGCGGCTATCGTGACGTTCCGGACAGCGGCGCGCGATGAGGATTTCTGGTGGGCGGACGGGGCAAGTTTCGCCCTTAACGGCGAACTGGTGCGGGATTACCTGGTGTCCGGCTTCGGGGGTAACCCGTTGGTGTTCGCGCGCGAATGGTTCCAGCATTATCCGGCGCTGACGATCAGCCTCTATCCGCCAATCTTTCCGCTGACCGAGGCAGCGGTCTTCGAACTGTTCGGATTTTCTCACGGTACCGCGCAGGCTACGGTCACGATGTTCGCGGCCGCGGCTTCGTATGGACTGTATCGAACGATGCGGACGGCGGTTGGCGTGTTGCCCGCCACGGCCGCCGGCATCCTGTTGCTCGCGACTCCCGAGGTGCTGCGGTGGTCGCGTGAGATCGTCATGGACGTGCCGGCCATGGCATTCTTGCTGCTGGCCGCCGCCGCGGTGCTGCGCTATCAATCTGAACAGAGAACGAAATCGCTGCTCCTGGCGGTCCTGCTGTTGCTCGCCGCGATTTACACCAAGCAGACCGCCATCTTCGTGGTGCCGGCCTTCGCGTTGGCGTTGGTGGCCGACGACGGCTGGGCTCTCGCGCGCGATCGCACCGTCTGGGTCACGGCGGCGGGCGGTGTGATCGGCTTGCTGCCCATCGCCATCTTCACCGTGAACTGTACGCGAGCGAGAACTTTCATATCGCTTTTGGAACAGGCACCGGCCAAAGAGGTTACGACCGCCTGTCGGTGCAGGCCCTTCTGGCTTACGGGCGTGCGCTTCCGGATATCGTGGGGATTGTTCCGCTCGTGGGATCAGCCGGCTGGCTCGCGCTGGTCGCGCGGAAAGGCTGGTGCGGTGAAGCGGAGCGGCGGCTCGCGATTTTGATGGCGGGATGGTTTGTCATTGACTACCTGCTCATATCGGTCACCGCCGATTTCGAGACCCGATACGCGACGCCGCTGACGGTGCCGCCCATCGTGCTGACCACTCTGCTGATCGCGCGTCTTCCGTCGAAGCGGCTCGTCGGATGGGTCGCGCTGACCGCCAGCGTGGCCCTGTTCGCGGCGCGGATCTCGACACAACAGGTCATTCGGGTCGAGGGTTACGGCGATGTGGCCCAGTTTGTGCTGGATCACGCGAAACAAAATGACGTCGTGCTGTTTCACGGCATGGCATCGAAGAATTTCACGTTTTCTCTTCGCACGCGCAGTCCAACGCCAAAGGTGTTCGTATTGCGCGCGGAGAAATTCCTGGTCGATTATTCCATCATGCGGGGCTGGGGGATTACCGACCGCAACCTGTCCGCGGCCGATGTTGAGTTGATCATCGATCGGCAAAGGATCTCGTATATCGTATTCCAGCCGAACTTCTGGACCGACCAACCCTCGATCGCGGCGCTGCAACGCGTGATCGATTCCGACCGGTTCAGGATGATCGCGCAGTTCGGCATCACATCCGACGATTTCAAGCCGGAACGCGGTGTTGCGCGTCTATCGTAACATTCAGCGTGTCCCTCCGCCGCGATGACCGGGCGGCGTGGCGCAACGGCCCCGCGACCGGGCGCCAATATAGGACCGTCCGGCGCGACAACCGAAGAACGGAACAGGCGGGCCGCGGCCTGCGCGTCCATCCGCCATCGGCGCGGACGCCGGGACGAATGTCAGGAAACCGCGGGACCTGTGCTATCCAGGCGGAATGGACATGAACGATCCGCGCGAGGCCGATCTGCCGCCCGTCGTGCTGCAGGTGTTGCCGTCCCTGGTGACAGGCGGCGTGGAGCGCGGCACCGTTGAGATCACCCAGGCGGTGGCCGAGGCGGAGGGTGTGGCACTGGTCGCCAGCGCCGGCGGCCCGATGGTCAATCTGGTACGGCGCGCCGGTGGGCGTCACTTCGATCTGCCTCTGCGCGCCAGGGACCCACTCACGATCTGGCGCAACGCGGCCCGACTGGAGGCGCTGATCCGTGCCGAGCGGGTAACCCTCGTGCATGCCCGCTCCCGCGCTCCGGCGTGGTCGGCGTGGATCGCGTGTCAACGCACGGGCGCCCATTTCGTCACGACGTATCACGGCGTTTACGGCGAGGATCTCCCGTTCAAGCGCCGCTACAACGCGATCATGGCCAAGGGCGAGATCGTGATCGCGGCCAGCCACTACGTCGCCGAGGTGATACGGCGGCAGCACAAGGTCGATCCGGCGCGGATCCGCGTCATTCCTCGCGGCATCGATCCCATGGTGTTCAATCCCGACACCGTCTCCGCCGACCGGATCGCGCGTATGGCGCAGACCATGCGCGTGCCCGACGGTATGTTCACCGTGGTGCTTCCCGGACGGCTCACCGCGTGGAAGGGGCAGGCGGTGCTGTTGCAGGCGATCGCCCGGCTGCCATGGAATGAGGTATGCTGCGTGCTGGTCGGCTCCGACCAGGGCCGCACCAAATATACCCGTGAACTCGAGAAAATCAGCGAATCGCTGGGTATCGCCGATCGCGTCCGCATCATCGGCCAGGTCGAGGACATGCCGGCCGCGCTGATGCTTTCCGACGTGGTCGTGCACGCCTCGACCGAGGCCGAGGCGTTCGGCCGGGTGGTGATCGAGGCGCTGGCGATGGGGCGCCCCGTGATCGCGACCGATCTCGGAGGTCCGAGCGAGACCGTGCGGCATGGCGACACCGGCTGGCTGACCAAACCGGGCGACGTGGACTCGTTGGCGCGTGCGCTGAAGGAGGCGCTGTCGATGGATGCGGAGGCGCGCGTGGCCCTTGGACAACGTGCCCGGGCTTCGATGCTGAGCGGATTTACGTTGCGGGCGATGCGGGATGCGACGTTGGATGTGTACGAGGCTGTGCTGACGGGCCAGGTCAACCGCCACACCGAAGCGGTGGCGGCGTAATGCCGGTTGTCCGGCCTTGCCGGCATCAAAGGCTTGCCGCGCGCCGTTCCCGGTGCCATGTCCCACCCCGCCATATTTCCGTGGCGTTCATAAACTGAGGACCCATACCCATGCCCGCCATCACTCTGCCCGACGGTTCCGTGCGCCAGTTCGATGCGCCGGTGACGGGCACGACGGTGGCCGAGGCAATCGGTCCCGGTCTCGCCCGCGCCGCTTTGGCCATGAAAGTCGATGGCAAGACCGTCGATCTCTCGACCCGGATCGAGCGCGACGCGCGCGTCGTCTTCATCACCCGCCGCGACGAGGACGCATTGGAACTGATCCGCCACGACGCCGCCCATGTGCTGGCCGAGGCGGTGCAGGAACTGTTTCCCGGCACCCAGGTGACGATCGGTCCCTCGATCGAGAACGGCTTCTATTACGATTTTGCCCGTAACGACCCGTTCACCCCGGAGGACTTTCCGGCGATCGAGGCCAGGATGCGTGAGATCGTCGCGCGTGGCGCGCCGTTCGTGCGTCAGGTCATGGACCGCGAGGAGGCGATCCGCTTTTTCGCCGACAAAGGCGAGAAATACAAAGCCCAGTTGATCCAGGATTTGCCGCCCACGGAGCAGATCTCGCTCTATAGCCAAGGCGACTGGGTCGATCTGTGCCGTGGCCCGCATTTGCGTTCGACCGCCGATGTCGGCACGGCGTTCAAACTGATGAAGGTCGCCGGCGCTTACTGGCGCGGCGATCACCGCAACGCGATGCTCAGCCGCATCTACGGCACCGCGTGGCGCGATCAGAAGGAGCTCGATGCCCATCTGCATCAACTGGAGGAGGCGGAGCGCCGCGATCATCGCCGGATCGGCAAGGACATGGGTCTGTTCCACATGCAGGAAGAGGCCGCCGGCTCGGTGTTCTGGCATCCGAAGGGCTGGAAGCTGTACCGCACGTCCGAGGATTATATGCGGCGCCGGCTGGACGCGAACGGCTACCAGGAGGTCAAGACGCCGCAGTTGCTGGACCGCGTGTTCTGGGAGAAATCCGGTCATTGGGACAATTTCCGTCAGCATATGTTCATCGCCCAGGTGGAGGATGAGGATAAGACGCTGGCGGTGAAGCCGATGAACTGCCCGTGCCATGTGCAGATTTTCCGCCAGGGCGTTCGGTCGTATCGCGAGCTGCCATTGCGGCTGGCGGAGTTCGGCTCCTGCCACCGGTACGAACCTTCGGGCGCGCTGCACGGGATCATGCGAGTGCGGGCGTTCACGCAGGACGACGCGCATATCTTCTGCACCGAGACGCAGATCGCCTCCGAGACGGTCCGGTTCGTTGACCTGCTGAGTTCGATCTACCGTGATTTCGGTTTCGAATCGTTCCGGGTCAAGCTGTCCGACCGGCCGGAGACCCGCGCCGGCACGGATGAGACCTGGGATCGCGCCGAGGCGGCGCTGAAGGATGCCTGCGCCACCGCCGGTGTCGAGTACACGCTGAACCCGGGGGAGGGCGCGTTCTACGGCCCGAAGCTGGAATTCGTGCTGCGCGACGCGATCGGTCGCGACTGGCAATGCGGCACGCTACAGGTCGACTTCGTGCTGCCGGAGCGGCTGGACGCCGAATACGTCGGCGAGGATGGCGCCCGTCACCGCCCGGTGATGCTGCACCGCGCGATCATGGGCTCGTTCGAGCGGTTCCTCGGCATCGTGATCGAGCACTACGCCGGCCGCTTCCCGCTGTGGCTGGCGCCGGTGCAGGTGGTGGTGGCGACGATCGTGTCCGACGCCGACGAGTACGCGAAGGAGGCGGTGGCGGCGTTCACCAGGGCGGGCCTGATCGCGCAGGCCGATCTGACGAACCAGAAGATCAACGCCAAGGTGCGTGACCACAGCCTGGCGCACGTTCCCGTGCTCGCGGTTGTTGGCCGCAAGGAAGCCGAAAACGGCACGGTCGCGTTGCGTCGACTGGGCTCTCCGGCGCAGGAGGTTGTCTCGTTGGCGGAGGCGGTGGCGCGGCTGGCGCGGGAGGCAACGCCACCGGATCTGCGTCAATCGTCCGATCAGACCATCTTCGCTTGAATTTTTGGCGAATTGGGGCAAAATAGGTATCGTTCCGGGAGTTTCACCCCGACGTGCGCCCCATGGGCACGCGGGAAGCTCCCGGAACCGCCTTATAACCCTGAGACCCGCTTTCACGAGCTTTCGCAACTTTGACAGGAGCTACCCATAGCCAGAGGACCAATGCAGGCGCCGCCAACTCGCGACGGGCCCCGTGTGAACGAAGAGATCCGCGTGCCTCAGGTACGTTTGATCGACCAGGACGGTGAAATGATGGGCGTCATGAGCGCCCGGGACGCAATGCTTCGCGCGTTCGCCGTCGGACTGGACCTGGTGGAGATCAGTCCGAACGCCGATCCGCCGGTCTGCAAGATCCTCGACTACGGCAAGTTCAAATACGAACAGCAAAAGAAGCGGAACGAGGCCAAAAAGAAGCAAAAGGTCATCGAGATCAAAGAGATCAAGGTGCGCCCGAATATCGACGAGAACGACTACCAGGTGAAAATGCGCGCCATGAAGTCGTTCATCGAGGAGGGCGATAAGGTGAAGGTCACCTTGCGCTTCCGTGGCCGCGAGATGGCGCATCAGGACATCGGCGTGCGCGTGCTGGAACGCATCCGCTCCGAGATGGACCCGACCACCAAGGTCGAGCAGATGCCTCGCCTGGAAAACCGTCAGATGGTGATGGTGCTGTCCCCCAGATAAACCTGAACCCGCCGGCTGGTGATCGGAGCAATGCCGGTCACCAGCCGGTATTCATTCGATATCCAGATTGAAGTCGGAGCCCGGTTCGCGCGTTGGTCCTTGGCGCTGGCCGGCCGCCTGGGACAGGTGACGATGAGGCCGCGAGTTGGTCTGACGGTTCATGTGGGTTGGCCCCAGAAATTCTGATCGGGGGGATGCAGCGTGCTGCCATCGTAGCGCAGCCCAGGCACACGGTCGGAAGCCAAATGTAACGGTCCATCGAGATCAACGATGTCGGCCCGCTGCGCGACGAGAAGCGCCGGCGCGATCCCAAGCGATGTGCCGATCATGCCGCCCACCATGATCCGAAAGCCGCGCCGCTTCGCTTCCGCCGCCAGCGCGAGCGCCTCGGTCAGGCCGCCAGCTTTATCGAGTTTGATATTTATGGCCTCATATTTCCCGTTGAGCCTGTCGAGATCGGCAAGCGTACCGACAGGAACTCGTCGGCGCAAAGCGGGATCCGACGCTCTGACCGCGTCAGGGCGTCGTCAGCGTCGGCCGGCAGCGGCTGCTCGATCAGTTCGACCCTGAAATCGACGAACGCCGGCATGAATTCCTCGGAGCTGGATCTCATTCCAGCTCTCGTTGACATCGACGATGAGACGCGAGGCCGGCACCGCCTGCCGCACCGCGCGCACCCGTTCGACATCGCCATCGCCGCCCAGATTCAATTTCAGCAGCGGGCGGGCGCGATTGGCGGCCGCCTGTGCGGCCATGTTTTCCGGGGTATCGAGGGCGAGCGTGAAGGCGGTCACGATCGGCATCACCGCGCCAAGTCCGGCCAGTTCCGCGACGCTGCTATACGCCCGCTTCGCATCGACGTCCCAGAATGCGCAGTCGAGCGCGTTGCGCGCCGCACCCGGCGGCAGCGCGTGTTGCAGTGTCTCGCGGTTGAGCCCTGAGAAGACCGGGCCCTTCATCGCATCGAGCGTGGCGACGACGCTTTCGATGCTTTCGCCGTACCGTTCAAGCGGCACGCACTCGCCGCGGCCGCGAGAATCGCCATCGGCGATTTCGGCGACAACTGTATCGGCGGTAGTCCGGGTCCCGTGCGCCGTCGTAAACGACCGCGCGAGTGGCCAGGCACGGCGCGTGACCGTTAGTCTTTGAGGATGGGGCGCCATGTCTGTCCAGCCCTTTCGGCGATTTGCAACGCGCCGCGCTCTTATACCGATCATCGGTGACCCTGGGCAGGCGGTAAACGTGAATTACGTGCGAGCCTTTCGCGTGCGACGCCCAACTCGAAACGCATTCGTGATCGACATCTCTCGAACGGTCATACAAAGAAATCTTTCCCCAGCGTCAAAACTCTCCACTGCGGTACGCGCGATCCAGCCGCTCGGCGTCATCGCCCTCGGGTTCCTCCCACGGTTCGCCGCGCCGTCGCAACGTGCCTGTGAAGTTCGGCGGACGCTTTTCGTTGAAGGCGCGGCGACCCTCCTCGCCGTCCATGGTGGTCTGGATCAGCAAATGGTTCATCAGGTTCTGCACATGCCACGCCTGATCGGTCGGCAGGTCGCCGAACCGCACCACGAACTCCTTCATCATGCGCATCGCCAGAGGCGGCATCTTCACCAAATGCCGCGCGTAACGTTCCGCGCGCTCCATCAACTGGGCGTGGGGCACGACCTCATTCACCAGCCCGATGCGCAAGGCCTCGGCCGCGTCGAATGGGTCGTCGGTCAGCAGGATCTTCATCGCGTCGACGTATCGGAGTTGCTTGACCAGCAATGCCGCGCCTGGACCGTTACCGACCCAGCCTTGCGTGGTCAGCGCGAACTTAAAGCGCGCGTGCTCGGCGCTGGCGATGCGGATATCGGTCGAGGCCAGCAGGATGTACATGCCGGCACCGGCGGCCCACCCATTGACGGCGGCGATGACCGGCTTCCAGACCCGCGGATAATGGTCGCCCATGCGTCCGTCCACGCCGGTTTTCTGCCCGTGCACGGTTCCGGCGAGCGGCCAGTAAATTCGTTTCGTCCGCAGATATTCGCGTTCTTCCTCGGTTATGTCGGGGCGCTTCGCGAGGTTGTGCCCGCCGCAGAAATGCCTGTCGCCGGCGCCGGTCAGGATCGCGCACCGAACGTCGCGGTCTTCCCACAGATCGATCCAGGCCGCGGAGATCTCGTCCGAGGTCGCCTTGTCCAGAATGTTCGCCTTCTCGGGATTGTTCAGCGTTATATAGGCTACGCCCTCGCGCTTTTCGTACTTGATGGCCACGGACTGGTTTCCTCTTCGTAATGGCTGGCTCGACCGGACCATCGTGCGGGCGCGACGAGGCCTGGGCGAGACGGCGCGTCATGCCATCGCCAGTTACAGATCCCGCGCTGCCTTCATCACGTCCGCCGCATGTCCGGTCACGCTGACCTTGCGCCAGATCTTTTTCACTTTGCCGGTGGCATCGACCAGGAACGTACTTCGTTCCATTCCCATATACTTCCGGCCGTACATCGATTTTTCGACCCAGGTGCCGTACTTTTCCGCAACTGTCTTCGTCTCGTCGGACGCCAGCGGGAATTTAAGTCCGTATTTTTCCGCGAATTTCTCGATCGGCTTCATTTTGTCCGGTGACACGCCGATCACATCGAGTCCGAGTTTGCCCAGTTGCGGGAGAGCCTCCTGAAAGGCGCAGGCTTCCTTGGTGCAGCCGGGCGTGTCGGCCTTTGGGTAAAAATACAGAATGAATGGCTTGCCTTTCAGCGCCGTCAGACTAACGGTTCGGCCGCCGGTCGCGGGCATTTCAAAGTCCGGGGCGGCATCGCCTTCCTGAACACTCATCGTCCGATCTCCCCACCACGGCCGCGGCAACGTTCCGCGCGCCAATACGCTCAGACTGGCGGGTAATTCCCCTAAGTCAACCTCGGCCGGGTGCATCGCCCCCCGGTTTGTCGCGTTCCGCGCCTGGTCGATCGTCAGGGCCGAAGGGCGGCCAGGGCTTGCTCGGAGGCGAACATGCGGCGCGCGTTGTGGCCGACTTCCGGGACCACTGCCAGCCGCCAATTGAACGTCCAGCCGTGCTGATGGGCGGTCGCTTCCGCGAAACGAAACACATTTTGGCCTCGTTCCAGCCGCGTGGTACCCTGTGCCTCGGCGGCTGCTCCCGTGACGAGGTTCTCCGCCCCCGTGTCCGCCTGTCCCAGAAGCACCGTCACGGGCGAGGCGAGGTAGCGCCGGAGCGCGGCCTCGCCCGCCGTCCGGTCGTAGACGCCGCCAAATCCGTACGGAGCGGCGATTTCCAGCGACGGCCAAACCCAGGTGGACGGGTTGGCGATGACGACCCGTCTGGCGTCATTGGGAACGAACGCCGCGACGCGAGCAAGGAACTGCCCGCCGGCGGAGTGACCCAGCATGTCGTACGGCAGATCGGCCTGTTTTTCTTGCGCGCGAACCCATGCGACGAGGCGAGGCACCAGCGTGACCGTTTGGCTCTCGACCGGGACCACGCTGCCGTGGTGGACAACTCCGCCGCGCTGATAGCGCCAGGTGGGAAACCGGTCGCTGTCGAACAGAGGGGCGACCACGAGCATGCACAACCGTTCACCGACCGGCATGGCGTGATCCCGGTATCGGGATGCGTCTCGCGCGAGGCCGTGAAACACCAGGATGAACCCGGTTATCGCGCAGCCGTCCGGGCGATAGGTGAAGACCTGAATTGGGGCACCGCTCAGGTCGGCGGTCATCTCCCCACGGCCGGATGGAAATGCCGCGTGCGCCGATGGCATGCCGCGGCAACCCACGCCGAAAAGAACCGCCATGAGCAATGACGTCCTGCGCCGCCGCCGTATGGTTCGCGTGTCCATGGCGCAGTGTCCATCAGGCGGGTTTCGCGATCAACTGGCGGGTTTCGCGATCAACTCAGGCGAGCGCGACCGCTCTGGATCCCGGTGACGATCGGAAGCGTCCACTCCGCCGGCATCGGCGGCATTGATCCGCATAAACGGCGGGACTTTCCGGCGCCGGCGACTGGCTGCGATCGATCGACAAACTGCCTTGGCGAGACGCGTGCTATCGCGTGCAGTTCGCCTCGCTGGGTGGGCATCCTGGTGCCACGCCCGAGGAGCGCTCAAGCTTCTGATCGAGGTGGTCGAGGGTAGCCTGCTCGTTGCGCTGGGTTGAGGCCGAGGGCGCTACACCGGCCGCCTGCTCTTGATGTTTGATCGACGCCGCGGCGCTCGACCCCGCCGAGGACGGCGTGCCGGTGTTTCCGGTGGGGTTGGCCGCGCCGGTGGCGGCCGGTCCTGTCGCGCTCGTGCCCATGTTGCCCGAGCCCATGTTTGCCGGGCCCAGTGGGTTCGCGCCCATCGTTCCTGGGCCAGTCGCGCCCGTCATTGCCGGACCGACGGATCCCAGGGCGGGCGAACCCGCCGCGCCCGACGACGACCCAACCGCTCCTCCCGAGGCCGGTGTGCCGGTATTTGGTGCCAACCCCAGAGTGGCACCGTTGATCGCCGCCGCCGCGGATGTGCCAGGGCCTGGCACCGCCGGTCCGGTGGCGGGCGCCGAACCAGCCGCCGGCACGCCAGTGGTCGGAGAACCCGACGCCGTCACGTTGCCCATCCCCGGTGTTCCTGGTTGCCCGGCGGGCGCCCCTGAATTCGCACTCCCACCGGTCACGCCCCCGGTTCCTCCGCTGGAAGCGGCTCCCGCTGAACCGGCGGCGGACGCACCGCCCGCGCCTGAGGAGGCCCCGCCGGAGCCGCCTCCGCCGGAGGATTGTGCCAATGCGTTGGCGCCGGCGATCACGCTCAACGAGCAGATGATGCCAATGACTGAACGTCTCATGACGCGGCTCCCGGACCTGATATCCGGGTTAACGCCGACGGCCCGGCAATTGATCCCGCGTGTGCATTACGTGAAGTCGTGTCACCCGACGGGCTCATCACCAACGCGATACGCCGCTTAAGTTCCCACCGCGCCGACATACCGCACGAATGCTGCCCTCACGTCCGCCGCCAACACCTCCAACTCCGCGCGCAATCCCGGCAGATCCGCCGCCCCCATCGCGCGCAACAGCGGCCGTGCCGAAGCCTCCGGCAGAGTTTCCCCCGCGTCCCGCCCCACGGTGATCCGCAACATGCCCTGAACCGTACGCCATGCATGATCCGCCCGGATCAGCATCGCCGCGTCCGCCGCCGGAAGCACGCCGGCCGCCGAAAGCCGCCGCAGGGCCTCCCGTGTGGTCGGGCTCAACACATCCGGTAGCCGTTCCGCGTTCAACAACTGCAATACCTGGGCGATGAACTCGACCTCGATCTGGCCGCCCGGCCGCGGCTTGACGTCCCACGGGCCGTCCGGCGGCAACTCCCGCAGCATCCGGGAGCGCATCGCCGCGGCGTCGTGCCGAACCGTACCTGACATCGCCCGCGATGGCGGTGGCGATCGCCTGCTCGATCCGGGCCTGTAACGCCGCCGGACCGGCGATCACCCGCGCACGGGTCAATGCCATCCGCTCCCAGGTCCACGCGTCGTGGGCGTGATAGCGACGAAACGCCTCCAACGAGACCGCGACCGGCCCCTTGTTGCCCGATGGCCGCAGCCGCATGTCCACATCGTACAGGCGCCCTTCGACTCCCGGTGCGGTCAACGCGGCGACATAAGCGTGGGCGAGGCGGACGAACCATTGACTGACCGGCATGCTGCGCGCGCCGCGGCTTTCCGTCACATCGGGCGGATGATCGTAGATCAGCATCAGGTCGAGGTCGGAGCCGGCGAGCATCTCCCGACCGCCGGCCTTGCCCAGCGCCACGACCACCATGGCGCCGCCGCGCACCCGGCCAAAGCGGGCCGAGAAATCCGTGAGGACCGGGGTCAACAGCGCGCGCAACGCGGCATCCGCCATGCGGGTCCGTTGGATCCCCGCCTCATCGGCATCCAGCCGACCCTCCATCGTGGCGACAGAGATGGAAAAGTCCTCTGCTTTCACGGCCCGGCTGGTCAGTTCAATCGCCTCTTCCAGGCTTCGCGCGTCACGCAGTCGCCGGAGCATCGCCGACGCGGCGTCCTCCTCCTCCGGCGACAGCAGGCCTTCCAACGCGGACGGGTTCGAAGCCAGATGGTCGGCCAGGCGCGGGGATGCGCCGAGTACCGCCGCGATCCGATCCATCAGCGACGGGTTGCGCTGGAACAGCGAAAGAAGCTGCACGCCAGCCGGTTGCGCGCTCAGGAAGCGGTCAAACCGCGTAAACGTATCGTCCGGATGTGGCTGCGCGCCGATCCGGGCGAGGATTGTCGGCAGCATCTGGTCCATCAACTCGCGCGCCCGTGCCGATCGCAAGGCGCGAACATGGCCCGAAACCCAGGTGCGAACACGCGCGACAATATGCTCCGCGCGGACGAAGCCCATCGCTTTCAGCGCTTCGATCGTCTGCGCGGGTGAGGGGTCGTCACCCCGGAAATCCAGGTTCGTCCCCGGCACAGTCTCATACAAAGGAGATGGCAGTACTTCGAACACCGCCGCGTAATGCTGCCGGACGCGGCCTAATTGGCGGATCAAGGTGCGGGCGAAACTCGCGGTATCGGCGAACCCAAGGAACATCGCGATGCGCGCGAGGTCCTCCGGCTTGTCCGGCAGAGAATGGGTTTGCCGGTCGTTGACCATCTGCAGCCGATGCTCGATCTGACGCAGAAAGCGATAGTCGTCCGCCAGTTCGCGCGCGGCGCGCCGGGGCACGTGACCGGCGCGGGCCAACAGCCGCAGCGCGCCCAGAGTGGTGCGGTCGCGTAGGCCGGGTCGCGGCCGCCCCAGACCAACTGCAGGGTTTGCACCAGGAACTCGATTTCCCGTATGCCGCCCTCGCCCAGTTTGACGTTGTGGCCGGCGACGCGGGCGACGGGGTCGGCGCCGCCACTCAGGGCACCGCCTTTGTGTTCATCGATGCGCCGCTTCATCGCCTGGATGTCAGCGACGGCGGCGAAATCCAGGCCGCGTCGCCAGATGAACGGCCGGATCGCGTCCAGGAAGCTCCAACCCAGAGCCAGATCGCCGGCCACCGGCCGCGCCTTGATCATCGCGGCGCGTTCCCAGTTCTGGCCCATGCTTTCGTAGTAGGTGATCGCGTTGTTGATCGCGATCAGCGGGGGGCGTCGCGGCCGGATCGGGACGCAGGCGAAGATCGGTGCGAAACACATAGCCGTCCGCGTCGCGTGCCTCCATCAGCCCGACAAGTCCGCGCGCGATCCGGACCGCGAAACCCACCATGGCGTGGTCGGCCGTCCGTTCGGTATAAATTGGCGCGGCGGGATCAAACATCAGCACGAGGTCGATATCCGACGAGTAATTCAGTTCCCTCGCTCCGAGCTTCCCCATCCCGAGGACGGTGAATCCGCCTCCATCCGACGGGTTCTCGGGATCGGGGAGAACCAGATCTCCGGCGTCATGCGCGGCCCGCAGCAAATGCGCCATGGCCAGGCCGAGCGTCGCCTCGGCCAGCGCCGACAGCGCGGCGGTCACCGGCTCCAGCGCCCACTGCCCACTGATATCGGCCAAAGCGCAGATCAGCGCGACCTGGCGCTTGGCCTGGCGCAACGCCGCCGCGACCCGGTCCCGCCGCGCCGCCGGTTTTATCTGAGCCAGGCTCGCCATCGCGGTAGCCACGGCGGCATCGGCCCCCTCCGCCACGAAGCGGGCCAGCACGGCGGATTCGCGCAGCGCGAGGTCGCTCAAATAAGGGCTGTTACCGCCGAGACCCCGCAACATCGCCGCGACCTCGGGCCGCGCGGCGAGCCGGCTTTCGGTTCGTCCGAGCGCGATGAAGCGTTCCAACAGGCGATCGGCCGCGTTGTTGTCGAATGGGGCGGGCCACGCCGGCCGGGGCGACCGTCGTCATGCCGCGGCAGACCAACCGAATGGAGCCCAGGCGCGGTGCGCGCCGTCGTCGCGCTCGCGGTGCCGACGACGGGCGGGACGGAACCGTAAGCACTCTGTCCGGGTTGCCATGGCTTATTGCTATACCATTGGAGCCTGGACGTGTTGAGGCATACCGGCCGCGCGGCGAAGGAAGTTGGGCGGACGCTTCACCACGTCTCGCATTTCCTGCTGACGGTCGCCATCCTGGTAAGTCTGCTCGCGGTCGGCGGCGCGTGGCGTCTGTCGCGTGGGCCGGTCGACCTTGGCTTCCTCAGGAAGCACATCGAACAAACGCTCAACGACAGCATCGCTCCCGCCCATGTCACGATTGGCGGGGCGTCCATCGCGTGGGGCGGCTTCAGTCACGGCCTCGATCAGCCGTTGATCCTGCGCGTATCCGACCTGGCGGTCGAAGCCGCCGCCGGGGCCGCCGCCGTCCACATACCGCTCGCCGAGGTCGCGTTGTCGGCGCGTTGGATGCTGATCGGCCGCATCCTGCCGCGTGCCATTACGCTGGACGGCGCACACCTCGTGTTCATTCGCAACGCCGATGGCTCGCTTAATTTCGATGTGGGCGGGGCAAGCGAGAGTATCGAGCCATCACCGCTCGCGGGTCTGCTGGCCGTTCTGGGCGCGCCGACGGAAACCGACCTGCAGCCTGGCGGCCGCCGGCTCAGCCAGTTATCCGCGGTGTCGATCCATGGCGCGACATTGCGCCTGGATGACCGCTTGCTGGGAGCCGTCTGGACCGCCGATCGGGCCGATATCGACCTGACACGGCGGCGTGGCGGAGGCATGGATGGCAAAGCGACCCTCGTCGTCGGCCTGGGTGGCCAAAAGGCTCTCCTGACCGGCGGCTTCGCCCTTCCTTCAGCGGGACGGACGGTTCACGTCACGGCGAGCCTGTCACAGGTCACGCCGAAGGCGTTGGCGGATTCCGCACCGATCCTGGCGCCGCTTGCCGCGTTGGATGTTCCGTTGACGCTCAACGGCGAGGCGGATCTGGCCGCCGACCTGACGCCCACGCACATCAGCCTGACCGCGCGAGCCGGCGCCGGCAAAGTGCTGACGGACACCGGATCGATCCCGATCCGCGACGCCTCGATTTCCATCGCGGGCACGCCGCGGCAGGCCTCCATCGAGCGCGCCGTGGTCGAATTGCAGGCCGCGCCGGGCGGTCCTGTCTCGACATTCGGTGCGACCGGCCAGTTGACGCATCTCGCGAACCGTCTCACGGCCGCTCTCCACCTGACGCTTGATCATGCTGCGTTCGCCGATCTGCCCGCGCTATGGCCGGCGGACATCGCCAAGGACGCCCGCACCTGGATCACGGAGAACATCCAGGTCGGGACAGCCCACGACGGCACTGCCGACCTTGTGCTGGAGACGCCGGACAGTACGCCGGATATCACGCTGCTGAAGGCCACCGCGACGCTCGAGGGCGATGACATCGCCATCACCTGGCTGCCTACCGTGCCGCGGGTGGAGCACGCGAAGGCGCACCTTGTTCTGACCGACCCGGACAAGGTCGAAATCGATGTCCGCTCCGGCCAGCAAATGGTCAACGGCGGCGATCCGATCGCGGTGCCGTTCGGACATGTCGCCATCACCGGCCTGACGCAGAAGGATCAGGTCGCCACGGTCCAGTGCGAGGCGAACGGAACACTCCCCAGCGCGATCGCGCTGCTGAAGGAACCGCGGATGCGGATCCTCGACCGACACCCGGTTGAGTTGCGCGCGCTGTCGGGCGACGCGCGCATGAGTATTCACGCCATCATCCCCCTGGAGCGCAACCTCCAGATCGACGACGTGGTGATCCATGGGACCGGCAATCTCAGCAAGGTGCATGTGAGCGCGATCGTCGCCGGCCGGGATCTCGATGACGGCGCTCTGTTGCTCGACGTGGATACCAACCATTTGTCGATCAAGGGCTCCGGGAAGCTTGCGGGCATCCCGGCCAATATCGATGGCACGATGGACTTTCGGGCCGGGCCACCGTCGCAGGTGCTGCAGCACTATCAGGTCACCGGGCGGGCAACGGCGCGGGCATTATCCGACGCCGGCCTGGATACCGAGGACGCGCTGGCCGGGGAGGTCGGTCTGAACCTTGTCCTTAACGAGCATCGAAGCGGCGCCGGAGACCTGACCGCGGAGGCCGACCTCACTCAGGCCGGGTTGCTCGTGGCTCCGTTGGCGTGGCGCAAGCCGATCGGCGGCGCGGCGAAGGCGTCGGCGCGGGTCGTCCTCGCGGCGGACAAACTGGTGGGCATCGATCAACTCCAGGTCGATGGCCCGGCACTTGAGTTGCGAGGGAGCATGACGGTGACGAACGGCCGGCTCGATACGTTGCGGCTGGATCGCGCGGTGCTCGGCCGAACCGACCTGAGAGGTTCGATCCGGTTCCCGCATGGAGGCCCGATCAGCCTCGACCTGACTGGGCCGGCATTGGATATCTCCAGTAAAATTCTGGAGAAGTCGCCGAAACGGGACCCCGCCACGCCAGAGGCCGCGGGTCCGCCATGGTCGGCGCGTGGCCGTTTCGAACACGTTCTGCTGGCGCATAACCAGATGATCAATCAGGTCGCGGTCAGCGGCGACAGCGATGGGCGGATCATCCGCGGGCTCTCGGTCACCGGGAAAACGGGAGGCGGCAAACCCATTTCGGTGCGGATTGGTCAGGGTGCGGTCGCGGGGGGCGGGACGGCTCGTCGGCTGGCGATCGGGACGGAAGATGCGGGCGGCCTCCTGTCGGGACTTGACGTGACCGAAGAGGTCAGAGGCGGAACGCTGACCATCACCGGTGACTACGACGATACGACGTCGGATCATGTATTGACGGGCACGCTCTCGCTGACCGATTTCAGCGTGATCCATGCTCCCGCGCTCGGGAAATTGCTGCAGGCGGTGACCTTGTATGGCCTGGTCGATGCTCTCGGCGGTCCCGGATTGAACTTCACCCGGCTGACGGCGCCGTTTCAGTTCGACGACGATACGCTGGTATTGCGCGACGCGCGCGCGTTCAGTCCGTCGCTCGGTTTGACGGCGAAGGGACGCATCGATCGGGCCGGCGACCGCCTGGACCTCGAGGGTACGTTGGTCCCGGCCTATGTCTTCAACTCCATCCTTGGCCGTATTCCTTTGATCGGCGGGTTGTTCAGCGCCGAGAAGGGCGGCGGCCTGTTCGCGATGAATTATTCGTTGCGAGGTCCGATCGACAATCCATCCGTGGTGGCGAACCCGCTCAGCGCGCTGACGCCGGGAATTCTGCGCGGGATGTTTGGTCTGTTCGACCGCTCGCCATCCGATCGTCCGATCTCGGTGCCGGGACATTCCGCCGCGCCGGCGCAGCTGATCGCGCCGGGCCAGTTGGTCGCGCCGGGCCAACCCGGTCGTGGCGGGCCAACCCGTCGTATCGGATCAGGCCCACGCGTCCGGTCAACCGGCCCCGCCTGAGCATCCAGCCCCGCCTGACCATCCGGCCCCGCCTTGACCATCCAGCCCCGCCTTGACCATCCAGCCCCGCCTTGACCATCCAGCGTTGGGCGGCAACGCTCCGCCCGCGTAAAGGGAGAGGTGCGATGTCCAGCAAGCAACCGGTGGTAATTGTCTTCGATACGTTTGGCACGGTGGTGGACTGGCGCGGCAGTCTGATCGCCGATCTGACCGCGTTCGGTCAGCAACGCGGCGTTCAGGCCGACTGGCCCGCGCTGATCGACGCGTGGCGCGCGTCGTACCATCCCTCGATGGACCGCGTTCGCAAGGGTGAACTGCCATGGACCAAACTCGACGACCTTCATCGCGCGTCGCTGGACCGGTTGGTGGCGGAGTTCGGCATTAAAGGACTGACCGAGCAGGACCTCGTGCATATCAATCTTGGTTGGCACCGGCTGAATGGTTGGCCGGATTCCGTGCCGGGCCTGACCCGGCTCAAGACGCGGTTCGTCATCGGACCATTGTCGAATGGCAACGTGTCGTTGCTGACCTATATGGCGAAGCACGCCGGCCTGCCGTGGGATATGGTGTTCGGGTCGGATTTGTTCCGTCACTTCAAGCCGGATCCCGAAACCTATCTGGGCGTGGCGCGAATGATGGACCTGGCGCCGGATCAGGTCATGCTCGCCGCGGCGCATAACGGCGACCTCGCGAACGCGCGGAAGTGTGGACTGATGACGGGCTTTTTCCCCCGCCCAACCGAGTATGGCCCGCATCAGAAGCGCGATTACTCCGCCGAGCAGGACTGGGATATCGTCGCCAGGGACATCGAAGACCTCGCCGCGCAACTGGGCGTTTAAGCCGGGAGCGCCAGATATCGCCGCGCCGCTGTCGCGGTCCGCGACAGTTCGTCAGGTGTCACAGACACGATCGAGCTGCCGCGGACACCGGCGTCATTCAGGCAAATGGCGTGCGATATACGGCGGCAGATTGAACGCCCCGACATGGATGTCCGGTGTCCAGTACCGTGTCGTTCCCAGAATGCCCGTCGCCGCGGCCCTTGCCCGGATCGTATCCGCCGGCACCGAGGTCAGCGAGGTGTCCTTCGCCGCCCACCCGAGCGTCATGAACCCACCGACATAAGTGGGCACGGCGGCCACGTAGGCCGTCACATGCGGGAAGAACTTCCGACGCCGGACACTGGTTTCCCGCAACTCGTCCGCCTGCATCGCCGGCACGCCGCACTGGTTCACCACAAGTCCGCGCGCCGTCAGAATGCGCGCGCAATTCTGGTAGAATTCATCGGTGAACAAAACCTCGCCGACGCCGATCGGGTCGGTCGAGTCGACGATGATCGCGTCGAACGAGCCGTCCGGCGCACGTTTCACGTAGTCGATACCGTCGCCCACGATCACTTCGGCGCGCGGATCGTTCCAGGCCTCACCGGCGATGCCCGGCAGAAATTCTTTCGACAGCCGGATCACCTCGCCGTCGATCTCCACCATGACGGCGCGTTTGACCGGGCCGTGCCGCAACACCCGGCGCAACACGCCGCCGTCG
Organism: uncultured Alphaproteobacteria bacterium; assembly: GCA_963719675.1. Classification (GTDB taxonomy): domain Bacteria; phylum Pseudomonadota; class Alphaproteobacteria; order Acetobacterales; family Acetobacteraceae; genus Rhodopila. The sequence continues at coordinate 38,501 of CAVRDN010000032.1, forward strand.
CCGGCACCGATGATCAGCACGTTTTCCGCCGCCCCATGCGCCAGCAGCGGCACATGCGCGAGCATCTCCTGATAGACGAACTCATCCGCCTCGGTGATCTGGATAACGCCGTCCAGCACCATCACGCGACCGTGCGAAAAGCTCTCGAATATCACGATATCCTGAAAGTCGCTCTTCACGCGCGCCAGTTCGCGCTTCACGAGGAAGCGCTGCCCCCACTCGGGGTACAGCGATTCGTTGATCCAGCAATCGGTGGTCATCGCAACCAGCTCCCACAAAGCGAAACGGCCCGGACGAGGCCCCGGGCCGTTTCATTTCGACGCGTAACGGCGGCCTTAAACGATCAGGCCGCGTCGTTGCTCGTTCAAATTGACCGTGCGCGGCTCGAACGCCGTCTTCAGCGCCGGCAGGCTGTCGTATGGATCGCACGCGCCGCACATGAAGATGTCGATCGAGGCGAAGTCCCGCTCCGGCCAGGTGTGGATCGAAATGTGGCTTTCCGCGAGCACCAGCACACCGCTTACGCCGCCGTTGGGCGAGAAGTGATGGAAATGTCCGTGCAAAATCGTCGCGCCGGCGGCGTCCGCCGCGTCCCGCAACGCGCGGTCGATGTGGTCTGGGTCGCAGAGGTTGCTGGCGCCCCACAAATCCACCAGCAAATGCATGCCGGCGAATTTCTGCCCATCCTTCTCGACGAAATAATCCTTTTGGTCCTCGAGACCCTCGGTTGCGGACTGGTTGCTGCTCGGAGTCTCCGAGACCATCCCCAGTGGGCTGAGTGCGTTCATCGCGTACCCCTCCTACCAGTAGACGGCCTGTTGGATGGCGACCATCGCCACCCCCTAGGGCCAAGAGGGGCGGGACATGGTCATAAGGGGGGGGTGTGTGCAAGCCCTTTTTTGTACGACACGGCCTAAAAAATCGCTCACGGCGTCTTCGCGGCCGGCGGCTTCGGACCCATGTCCGCCGAGACCGCGCGCGCCACTCCCATCTCCACTCGAGACCGCGCGAGATCGTTCGTGCCGAGCACGGGAGCGGCGGTCAGCAACCGGAACAGGTCGGCCTGTGGTCCGGTGCCAATTCGGGCGCCCAGTTTGGTGCGCAGTGAAGCCAGGGTCGCGTCGTCGTCGGCGTTGGTCGCGGCGGTCGCGAGCCGAAGTACCACGCCGAGTTGCGCGTCAGTCAGCCTGCCGCCGTCGGCTCCATTACCAGTGGCTTCGCCGGTTCCGCTCCCTGGCACCACGCGTGCCGCGAGCACCGCGAGGGCGTCGCGCGCCGCCGGCCAATCTCTCGCGCGTTCCAGTATCTCCGCGCGAGTTTCCTCCGCCTCCGGTGTGTTGTTGGTGGATAATGCCGCCGCGGCTTCGAGGGCGTTGCCGCGTTTCGCCTGCACCCGCGCCGTGATCAGAGCCCGTTGCTCGCGCACCTCATCGGACATGTCGTCGGAATTGGATTCGCTGAGCGCGACGATGGCGCCGTCCGCATCTCCTTCCCGCAGGCGGACGCTGGCCAGGGTGGCGCCGAATTGCGCCCGCGCGGGGCCAAATGGCGAAGCCCGCATCAACTTCGTCAGCAGCGGATCGGCCTGCTTCGGCAGATCGAGCGCCATCAACTTTCGCGCCAACAGCGCGCGTAACGGCTCGCCGTCCGGGCCATCGGCCATCAGCCCGGCGTTGTCGCCCAATAGCGCGATCAACTCGGTCGGGGCCATCTTATCGAGCGAGGGATCGCGCGGTACGGCGGCGAACGCCTCCCGCAGCCGGCGGTCGATCTCCGCCGCCTGTTCCGGAAATGCCGTCCTGGCGTCGCGCAGGCCCGCGAAAGCCGCCCGCCACTCGCCGGACTTCTCGCGTAGTTCGGCGATCCGCAGCCTCAGAGCAAGATCCCGCTTGTCGCCACGCCAGGCATAAAGGCCCGCCTCCATCGCGTCGGCCGCGCCTTTGGCGTCCAACTTCCCCATCGTCAATCGCAACTCCGCGGCCCGGCTCTCGGCGCGCGCGTGATCGAAGTCGGATCGCGTGTCGGCGACCGCGTCGAACGCGGCCAGCGCGGCATCATTGTCTCCCAGCGCCTGTTTCAACAAAGCGCGCGCGAAGGCCAGGTCCGGGTCATCCGGACGCTGCGCCAGCAGCCGTGACGCCGCCTCAACCTGGCCGCCCAATACCATCGTCTCCAGCGCCAGCGGGAGCACGCGCCGCCGCAGCTGGGCGGGATAGGTGAACAGCAACGGCGCGGTGGTCGCCAGCACCTCGGCCGCCGCCGGTGATGCATCATCCGACATCGCCGTCTGGATCGCCCGCCACATCGCCACCTCGTCCGTACCCGTCAGTCTGGGATCCGAAAGGTCGCCGGCTTCCCTCGGCCGGCCGGCCAGCAGGGCCGCGATCGCGGCGAGCCCGATGGTCGAGGGCGACGCCGCTTCCGCCGGGTCGTCCTTCATGGTGACCCGAAGCAGAGTTTGCGCCTCGGCGCCAAGTCCCAGGCCTAGCATGCTCTCCGCCAGCGCGTGGCGTTTTGGTCCGCGGGTCAGCAACGGCGCCATGGCGGCGGCGACCGCCTGGCGCTTTTCCCGGCTTGCCAGATCCGCGGTGGTTTGTCGCGGAAACTCGAACATCCGTGTGAGCGCCGCCGCCGCCATGGTCGCCTCGGGCATCGGTTGGGCGGGCGACAGCGCGAGCCCCGCCGGTCCGCCGGACAGCACGAAGCCCGCCTGGGTGATCCTCAGGCCGATCGCATCGGACAGCGGTTCGACCACGATGCCCTGGCCAGTCACCGGCAGCACGAACTCCGGCGTTCGCCGCTCCACCAGCACGGCCTGGCCGGAGGTTCGCTGCGTTCCCACCAGGAGCGTACCGCCGGTTCGCGGGTCGGTGATGGCGACGACCTGGCCCGGCGCATCGGCCGGGAACGTCATGACATTCCCGGTGACCCGCGGCGCCAGAGCCGTTGGCTTCGGTGACGCCGCGACAATCGAGACCGTCCAGCCTCGCCGGGCGGGAAACAGCATGGCGGACTGATCTGGCGGCCGGGTCAGGCGGATCACGGTAGCGCCGGGGTAGATGGTAGCGATCGCCGAGCCGAAAACGGGATCGTCCCGCAACGCGGAGAGATCGATCGGACGCCTCGTGTCGAATATCACGAAAGTCTCGCGACCTTGCGACAACAAGGCCGCCCCCACCGCCTCGGTGAACGGAAACCGCACCGCCCCGCCGGCGAGGCCACCGGGCGGGCGGGCCCTGACCGCGCGTAACGCGACCGGGCCGGACGGAATGGCATCACCCGTGACCGGCCAGACCTGCATCGGGCCCGATTGCGCCGCCGCCCCATCTGGCCGCGGCTCCGGTTGCCCGGACGACGGCTGTTCGCCTGGCGAACCTGAGATGGCCCCGTCGGAGATCGCGTTCTGCCCCGAAGCCGGTTCACTGAGCAGACCAGATGGTTCCAGGTTCGGGGAAGGCGATGAAGCGACGGGTGCCCGAAGAGGCGGTGCCGGGAGGGATGGTGCCGGAAGGGATGGTGCCGGAAGGGATGTTGCGAAGGGAGGTGCCGAAGGGATGGAGCGGAAGGGATGGTGCCGGAACGGCCGTTATCGGCGGGGCTGGCGAAAGGGGGACTGGCGCCGGTGAGCGGATATTCGCGCGACCCGGACCTGACAGAACGGCGCTATCCTGCCCTGCTGGCGCGCGGCCAGGGGGGGCGGCCTCGGATGCACCGTCGGCGGATCGGGCCGGCTCCCGTGTCTGCGCGGCCCCCGCTGGCTTCGACAGCGGGATGGCCGCGGCATTGATCTTCACCACCAACCGAGCCGCGACCGGCTGTGTCACGTTTGCCAGAAGGGGTCGCGGAGGCACCGGGCGCTCGGTGATCGACGGTGGGATCATCGGCATCGTCGCTTGTACCGCGGCGTCGTGCGCGTTCGGCGATGGCGCGGCGAGAGGCCCGCCCGGCGCCGAGTTTCCGACGTCGATGACCACTTTGGTGCCCATCCGGGTGGCGTGGACACTCGCTCCCGCCACCATCGTCAGGTCCACGCCGCCTGACACCTCGCGCAAAGCCAGAACGTTGCGCGGGGCCGGCGGCAACGCGCCCAAAGTTGGCTGGTCGGGAAACCTGACCAGCAGATGGTCGTTGTCGCGCTCAACGGTGTACGCGAGGCCCGGGGCATCCAATACGACCCGGCCGTAATCCGGGTGGTCGCCGGCGGTGACCCGGACCACGACCTGGCTGTTCGCCCACACAGCGCACGAAAACAGCAGCCCGCACGCGAGGATCAGCAGTCCGCCCCACGATAGCCCGCCAGAAGCCCGCCGCGCTGGCAATCCGGCAAGCAAGGTCCGTCGCCGCGGCGCGGGCCAATCCGCGAGCGGTGTTCGTGAACCGGGCTCCCGCGTTCCCCTTGCGCCCGTCGCGCACGTCATGGGACGACGCACCGCGCGCGGATGCGCATCAACCGCGGCCCGCGCGGAGGCTCAGAAACTGGCGAGCAATTTATCGATATCGGACTGGTCCATCGCGTTGGACGGCAACTGTGGCCCGTTCAGCAACTCTGTTCCGGCCGGTGTAACCACCGCCTCTCTGGGTTCATTCGACCCGATCTCAACGCCGAACGTGGTAATGATCTGCGCGACCTTGCCCTCGATCGCTTTCAGCGTCGTCACGACCTTGGTGATCCGCTGGCCGGTGATGTCCTGGAAGCTGCACGCCTCGTAGATTTTGGTCACCGCATCCTGTAGCAGTGCCGCCGCCTCTCCCGAGACGTTGGTCGCGATGCCGTCCAGCAACTCACAACTCTCCAGGATCGCATTGGTCGCGACGGCGGTATGTTCGACGATCGCGTCCAGCTCATCGGTGGCGAACGGAATGTCCCGGTCCATGATGTCGTCGACCCGCAACTCGGCGATTTCCTGACGTGCCGCCGGCAATTGTCCGTGCCAGAGCCTCGAACCTCACCCAGCAGCGACGTTTCGGTGGAACTGAGGTCGCCGCTCATGGTGGTCAGCACCGCCGTGACCATCTCCTCCACCATTTCGCGATCCTCCACCGAATACCGACCGCGCGCTTCGGCGAGTTGTTCGAGCGCCGGATCGATGCCGCGCCCCGCGCTTCGTTTCGACGTTTCATGCATGGTTCAATACCATTTCGATTTTTCCCTTTAACGTCTCGGCATTGAAGGGTTTGACGATATAGTTCGACACGCCGGCCTGTTTCGCGGCCACGACGTTTTCGGTCTTGCTTTCGGCGGTGATCATGATGAACGGCACGTGCTTCAGCCGCGTGTCGGCGCGTACCTCCTGCAGCAATTGCAGCCCGTCATCGGCGCCATGTTCCAGTCGCTGATGACCAGACCGAAATTGCCGGAGCGCAGTTTGGCCAGAGCTTCGGCGCCGTCCGATGCTTCTTCGACATTGTTGAATTCGATTTGCTTCAGCAGATTGCGAATGATGCGCAACATGGTTTTGTAGTCGTCCACGATCAGGACATTCATGGACTTGTCGATCGTCATGGGAGAGACCCCTTTCGGTTGGTTCTGTCGAAGTGATCAGGTGCCCGATCCCGCCGGCTTTCCTGGGCGGCCCCGGAGGCGGGATCAGGCGTGGGGTTCGGCACGGGTTTACCGTCGGCATCTACCGCCGCGGCGGGTTTGGTGCGCAGCAGCGCGAGCTGCGTCGTCACGTCCCGCGCCTTGTCGGGTGTCATCGCCGCCAGGACCGCGGCCGCCTTGGCGTCTTTCATGCGGTCAATGACCGCGAGCAGCACCGGCATGCCGAGTTCGTTGAAGATCGCGGCGGCGTCGCGTGGCTTCATGGTCTCGTAAACTTTCACCAGGCCTTGCCACGCGGCATTTTCCTGCTGACGGTGACTGGCATCCAGAATCTCCAAGTTGCTTTTGCAGGCCTTGCAATTCCTCCACCCTGGCGGAGAGCTTCTTTTCCGCCGCCGCCAGCAGCGATTCCCGGGCCGTCAGTGCCGCCTCGCGTGCGTCGAGCTGTTGCCTGCGATCGCGCAGGTCCAACAGGACGGCTTTTTCGCTGTCGGTCATGGGCGGCGGTCCGACGGGAATCTTCGACGTGGGCGGTGGTGCCGGGCCGCTTTCCGGTTTGATCGCCTGACCGTAGTCGCCAGGTTTGGCGGCGGGCTTGCCGCCGGGCTTATCGCCAGGTTTGTCCGGTGCCGCGTCCGGGCCGGCGGCCCAGGATGCCGCGATGAACGCGGCGGGTTGGCCATTGAGGATCGCCGAGCGCAGCAGGGATGTCGATTTCGACGCCAGTACGATCGCCAGCATGCCGATCGTCATCGGCAACAGCCGCGGCAGACGAATTCTGGACGTCATCGTGCCATCCTCAAGGCTTTCAGGAGGTCCCGCTCGGCCTGGCTGCGAACTTTCGGGTCGGCGTCACGCATTGGACGCTCTCCCGCCGTCACTGAGCGGGGCGTCGCTGATCGGGGCGTCACGGCCGAAGCGCCCCCGGCATGCGCGGCCGCGGCATGCGCGACCCCGGCATGCGCGACCCCGGCATGCGCGACCCCTGGGGGCGCGATGCCGGCTGGCGCCGCGCCGGACTGTGTCGAATAAGCCGATCGTCCGACGGGAAGTTCGGCGACCGCGACAGCGGGACGAGCGGCACGGACGCCCTCGTCGAGCCGATCCGCGAGCCCTTCGCCACGCTGCACCAAAAACGTCAGATCGTCCCTGAGCGTCGATGCGACATCGATCTGTCGTTGAATTTGCCTGCCCGAGCCGTCCGCCGCCGCATGCAAACGCTCGACCCCGGTTTCCGCGGCGCGGGTGCTTGCGTTGAAGGATAAAACCAACCCCTCCAGCGCCGCGCGATCGCGCTTCAGTACGCCGAGCGCGCGCTCCAGCCGAACCGCGTGAAACAGCGTCGCCGTCAGCAAGATCACAAGCAGACTATCGAGGATCCACTCCATGCCGAGCATATGAGGCACAGGTTCGTTAAGAAGGCGTGAACGGTGTCATGTCCGCTCGCCCTCCCGCTGCCGGATCACCTCGCGCTCGATACGCACCGCGATGCGGTTTTTGCGGCGCCCGATTTTCCCTTCGAACATCGCCACCGAGCCGCAGCGGATCAGCACCGCGCCGTCCGGCCCGGTGTTCAGGATGATTTTCGAGCCGGGTCGCAGGTCGATGATTTCACCCAGCTTCATCACCTGCTCATCCAGGACGACGTCCAGTTCGACATCGGTGTTCCACAACTCTTCCGCGAGATGGGTTTCCCAGATCGAGTCGCGACCGAACTTCTCGCCCATGAACTGCTGCAGCAACAATTCCCGCACCGGCTCAAGCGTCGCGTAGGGCAGCAACAGTTCCAGCTTGCCACCCCGGTCTTCCATGTCGATCCGCAGACGTGCGAGCACGGCCGCGTTCGACAACCGGCTGATCGTGGCGAACCGCGGATTGACCTCCAACCGCTCGAACCGGAAGGTGACCGGGCACAGCGGATCGAAACTGGCCGACAAATCCGCCAACACCACGACGATCAGCCGCTCCACCAACGTGCGCTCGATCGTGGTGTACGGCCGGCCCTCGATGCGCATCGCGGCGGTGCCGCGGCGGCCACCCAACAGCACGTCGACAATCGAGTAGATCATCGCGGAATCGACGACCATCAGGCCGTAATTGTCCCATTCATCCGCCTTGAACACGGCGAGCATGGCGGGCAACTGCACCGCGTTGAGGTAGTCGCCGAACCGCAGACTGACCATGTTGTCGATCCCCACCTCGACGTTGTCGGAGGTGAAGTTGCGCAGGCTGGTGGACATGATCCGCACGAGCCGATCGAACACGATCTCCAGCATCGGCAACCGCTCGTATGACACGAGGCCCGAGCTGATGATTTTCTGCATGCCCGTGCGGGCTTCATCTCCGGCTGGACCGGAATCAAACCCCAGCAGGCTGTCGATTTCCGCCTGATTGAGCACCCGCGCCGATTGACCGGCGCCGGCGTCGCCTTCATCGGTTTCGGCACCCCACGCGGCGGCGAGATCCTCTTCCGACTGCGCCTCCGGCGCCTGACCCTCAGGTGCCGGGGAGTCTGGTGACGGGGGGGCGCCGTCGGAGCCGCTCATTGAGACCGGCTCATTGGATCAACAGTTGCGTGAAAAGCACGTCGTTGATCCGAACCGGCGCGACCGCGACATTGGCCCGGCCCAGCAATTCCTCGCGCAGCCGATAAATCCCGGACGAATCCCGTAATTCCTCAGGTCGCATCTCGCGCAAATAGGTCTGGAAGATGTCCTGCAGCCTGGGCATGTTCTGTTTGACCTTGTCGGCGTCTTCTTGCCGCGAAACCTCAATTCGTGCCTGCAGTTTGATGTATGAAGGCTTGTTCGCCGGGCTGTTGAGGTTGGCGATCATATCGGGCAGATCGACGAACACCGGGATCGTCGGCCTGGCTTCCTGCGCGTGTGGGTCCTCGTGTTTCATGCCCAGCAGCCTGGGCAACACGCCACTGAACCAAAGGCCGGCGCCAATTCCGATCAATAGAAGCGGCGCGGCGAGAATGATCAGCTTTTTTTTGCCGAACGACTTTTTCGCGGGTGCCGGCGCGTCGGCGCCGTCCGCCGGATTCATCGCCTTTGTCCGATTTCCCGCTTGTGGTTTTGCCGCTCATGCGACCAAACATGGTCGCGAAAGTTTAATGAACCGCTAAGCCTCGGCATGAACCGACCGGCCGGCAAAAGCTGCCGAGACGCAAAATTCGCTTTCGCCGCGGCGGCGGCCGGACCGGTGGTCTTCCGTTACCTGGCACGACGCTTGCTGATGCATCGGCATGGCATCAGCGGATTTCCCAACATGAATATCGCCAGTCTCGTCGCGGCGTCTCGCCTCGTGGCCCAGGAACGGTCGATGGAGGTGACGGCGATGAATCTCGCCAACGTCAATACACCCGGATTTCAGGCATCGCGCGTGCAGTTCTCCCAATGGTTGAGCCCGCAACAAAACGGGGCGGCCCTGCCGGGCGAGAAGCAGATCGCGTATACCCAGGACCGTGCCACATGGCGCGATTCTCAGGCGGGCACGTTGACGCAGACCGCCAATCCGTTCGACCTGGCCGTGCGGAATGGTGGATATTTCACGGTCGCGACCGATCGGGGCCCCCGCCTGACGCGCGATGGCCGGTTTGGACCGCTGCCGAACGGAACGATCGGCGACGACGCGGGAAATGCGTTGCTGGATGTGACCGGCAAGCCGCTCCAACTTTCGCCGGGCGATACGCAGATCACCATCACCGGCGACGGCGTGATCACCAGCGAGAATGGCCAACTCGGCAAAATCGGTGTGGTGACGCCCACCGATCCCATGAAGCTTCAATCCGAGGGCGGCACATTGTTCCGGGCCGACACGCCAACGACGCAGGCCGCGCAGCCGGGGGTCGTGCAGGGGGTGCTGGAGGGCTCCAACGTGCCTCCGGTGCTGGAAGTAACACGCATGATGAACGATTTGCGCGATTACCAGTTCACCACCCAACTCATTCAGGCCGAAGACGATCGGATTCAGGCGACGATCGACAAAACTTTGGCCCCCGGCACCTGAGGACCCTCGCCACCTCGACACGGCCACCCCCAGAAACGGAACTCTGACAGATGCGGTCGCTCGATATCGCCGGCACGGGTTTGCAGGCTCAGAACACCAACGTGGAAGTCATATCCAACAACATCGCCAACCTCTCCACGACGGCGTACAAGCGCCGGCGCGCGGAATTTCAGGATCTGATGTATCAGAGTCTTCGTCGCGTCGGATCGAACAGTTCCGATACGGGAACGCTCGTGCCGTCGGGCGCGCAGATCGGATTGGGGGTGAAGACCACCGCGATCTATCCGATCGAGGAACAGGGAACCCTGCAGCAAACCTCGAATACGTTGGATTTGGCGATCCAGGGCCACGGGTATTTCCAGGTCACGTTGCCGGATGGCGAGACGGCCTATACGCGGGATGGCACGTTCGGCCTCGCGGCCGATGGCACGATTGTCACGGCGGATGGCTATACCGTGCAACCAGGACTGCAAATTCCGGCGGCGGCAACCAGCACGACAATCAACACCAACGGTCAGGTGCAGGTGACGATCCAGGGTCAGACCGCTCCGACGACGATCGGGCAGATCCAGATCGCGGTGTTTCCCAACGAGGCCGGCCTCGACGCGCAAGGCAACAACCTGCTCCTGCAAACGTCCGCCTCGGGCGCGCCCGTTGCCGGCAATCCGGGCATCACCGGGTTCGGCACGGTACTGCAAGGATTCGTCGAAACTTCCAACGTCAACATCGTGACCGAAATCACCAACCTGATCACCGCGCAGCGCGCTTATGAAATGAACAGCAAGGTGATCACCGCCGCGGACGAAATGATGTCAACGCTGACCAACCTCCGGTGATCCGATGAAACCCTGTTATCTTCTCCTGAGCTTTTGCCTGATCGCCCCGGCGCAAGCGGCGGTCCTGAAAACCGTCACCACGTTGCGCGGTCCCCAGGTTTATCTGCGCGATTTGTTCGAGGATGCCGGCACCAACGCGGATCGCGTGCTCGGCCCAGGACCTGGTCCCGGCGGGCGGATCATTGTCGAGGCACGGCAGTTGAAAGCGATCGCCATTCAGTACGATGTGGACTGGCGCCCGGTTTCCGGTGCGGACCGGGCGATGCTCGAATGGCCGGGCCGACCGATGAAGCGGGAGGATGCGTTGGCGGCCGTGCGCGCGGCGCTGGTATCGCAAGGCGCGGCACCCGACTGCGATGTGGAGATACCGGGGTTCACGCCGCCAATCGTTCCGCTGTCCGGCGTATCGGATCCGATCGTCACGCAACTGGATTTCGACCACGAACAGGGCCGCTTTACCGCCATGCTATCGGTGACCGTGGAGGGGATGCAGCCGATCTCCGCGCGTATCAGCGGCGAGGTTTCCGATGTCATCGAAGTGCCCGTTGCCGTCACGCGACTTTCGGCCGGGACGATACCTGGACCGGACGATGTGCGCATGGCGCGTGTTCATGTGGCCTCCGTGCGCGCCGAGGTGGCGCGCGATCCGGCGATGGTGATCGGTATGCAACTGAAACAGCAGGTGCAGGCCGGCGTGCCGATCCCGTTGTCGGAACTGATGCAACCGACGCAGATCACTCGGGGCGATCCGGTTCGGATGCAGCTCCAGATCGGAGGACTGTCGGTGGCGGGGCAGGGGCTCGCTCTGGAGTCCGGCGCCGCCGGCGATCGAATTCGCGTCCGCAACGTCTCTTCGCAGGCCGTGCTTGAGGCCGAGGTACTTCGTCCGGGCCTGGTGCGCGTGATACCGGGCACCTCGCCGATCACGACGCAGGCGCGCTCCGGCATCACCCAGGCCCGCGGAGGTTGACCATGTTTCCACGCTGGGCGGTCATCGTCGTCGGTGGGGTCGCGGTGTCCGGCTGCGGCAACATGCAGCGATTGTCGGAACTCGGACGGCCGCCGGCGATGAGCAAATCCGCCGATCCAACCAAGGATCCGGCGTATCGGCCGATGACCATGCCGATGCCGAGGACAGAAACCGCGCCCAATGAGGCGAACTCGCTATGGCGGGCCGGGTCGCGCGCGTTCTTCAAGGATCAGCGCGCCGCGCAGGTTGGCGATATCGTGACGGTCGTTGTGTCGATGTCCGACTCGGCGCAATTGAACAACGTGACGACGCTGACGCGGACGAGCGGTGAGCAGGCCGGCATTCCGGATTTCGCCGGCCTGACCAGTCGTCTCGGCCTTACCTCGATCATCGATCCGTCGAAGCTCGTCTCGCTCAGCAGCGCCAACAACAACACGGGCAACGGACAAATCCAACGCAATGAGGCGGTGGCGTTGCGGCTCGCGGGCGTGGTGACCCAGGTGTTGCCGAATGGCAACCTGGTCGTGGTGGCGCGGCAGGAGTTCGTGGTGAACAGCGAATTGCGGGAATTGCGCGTCACCGGCGTGATCCGCCCGCAGGACATCGCATCCGACAACACGGTGCTGCATGACCGGATGGCGGAGGCGCGCATCGAGTATGGCGGCCGTGGTGAGGTGACCGACCTGCAGACGACGCGCTGGGGTCAACAGTTGATGGACATCCTCATGCCGTTCTGAGTCTGACCCGGTCTGGTCGCGCGGATTCACTTCTGTTAATGGCACACCATGACCCAGCCCGAATTGCGCGTTACGCCAATTGGTTCAATTCATACGCCGTGGCGGACGATCGCCGATTGTCCGCGCAACGGACGTCAGCTCGAGCCGGCGCCGGTTTGCCGCGTGCGCGTGTTCGACGAGTACTTCCCGCGCTGCGCGGCGTGGAGGGGATGTCGCATCTGATCCTGCTGTACTGGCTTGATCAGGCGAAACCCGCGCAACTCGTGTTCACGCCGCCGTTCGATTCCGAACCGCGCGGCGTATTTTCGACGCGGGGCCCGCGACGGCCTAATCCAATCGGATTATCGGTCGTGCGGTTCGACGGGTTCGATGGGCCGGATCACCTGTTGGTACGCTTTCTGGATTGTGTGGACGGTACGCCGCTGCTGGATATCAAGCCGTATTTGCCGACAACCGACGCCGAGCCCTCGGCTACGATGGGATGGCTGACCCCGCACGCGACCCGCAACGCGAATACCGGCGGCTAACGTGTCGTGTCGCGTCCGATACTGGCATCGGGCATCGACCGGAGCATCACGAACGGCAACTCAAGCACGCGCAGTGTCGGCATTTCCACGCGTTTTTGATACAACCAGAAAGTGAACAATCGTTCGGAGAAGTAGCCGAATGCCCGCCCGGTCAAGGCCAGGCGCGACTCACAATACGCCAGGACCTCGAAGCAGAACGTGAGGTATTCGTCCAGCAGGTCGCTCCGCATGATATACATGTTCGCGAAATAGCAGACCTCCATCTGGAGGCAGATCAGGTTTGACCGCGTTCTGAATATTCGGCTCTGATCGATTCCCTCGACCATGGTATCCCAAAAAATGTCGTCGTCGAAACAGCCTTTCCATTGCTGCTCGATATTCTCGACATTCGGCCTCGGAACGACGACATCGTAGCCGGTGATCCATTGCTTCAACTCCAGGACGGACGCGGCGTCGAGCGATCGCCGCATCGCGAAATACTGCGCGAAATTGTCTGGATCGCAGCGCAGGCCGACGTCGTTGAAGCCGGCGAAATACAGGCGCTTCTCCCATATACCACGGAAGTTGGTCGCGAGTTGTTTGGCCGGCAGCGTGTCGATGAAGAACGGCCGCCGGTAATGCTCGAACCCGATGTGATCGTATTCGCCGATCAGGTTTTTCCACACGAAGAACTGGTGGCGCAGTTCGGAATACCGATTGTCGTTGGCGATATTGATGCCATCCAGATCCGACATGAACGACCCATCGGGCGGCGCCGGAATGGCGGAAACGAGGGTCTGGAATATCTCCGTATTGCACGTGATCGTGGGTTTCATGTGATGGCAGGAGAATAATTTCAGTCGCATCGTGATTCCTCTCAGCGCCTGGTCCGGTTCGTGAGGCGCGGGATGATTTCGCGCGAGAAAGCTTTCAAGGCCGCGCCGATCGCCTGGTGCATGTCCAGATAGCGGTAGGAGCCCAGCCGGCCGCCAAAGATGACATCCGGTTCCAGTGCCGCGAGCGCGCGATATCCTTCGTACATCGCACGGTCCGCCGCTGTGTTGATCGGGTAATATGGTTCATCCTCGCGGCCCGCGCGCCGCGAGTATTCCCGGAAGATCACCGTGCGCGCGGTGGCCGCCGGCCGTTCGGGATGTAGGTGACGGAATTCGTGAATGCGTGTGAAACGTACGTCTTCATCGGCATAATTCATCACCGCCGTGCCCTGGAAATCGCGCGTTTCCACGACCTCCCGCTCAAAGTCGAGGGTACACCAGCCGAGGCGCCCGAGCCGGAAGTCGAAATAGCGATCGATCGGTCCGGTATAAACCACCGGAACGGGCGGCAGCCGATCGCGCATCGCGAAGAAGTCGGTGTTGAGTTCAATATCGATCAGCCGACTGGCCGCCATGCGTTCGAAAAGGTGGTGATAGCCGTGCTTCGGCAGACCCTGATACGTGTCGCCAAAGTAGCGTGCATCGAACGTATAGCGCACCGGCAGCCGGCTGATGATCTCGGCTGGCAGCTCACGTGGGTCGATCTGCCACTGCTTCGCCGTGTAGCCCCGGATGAACGCGTCATAAAGCGGCCGGCCGATCAGCGAAATCGCTTTTTCCTCAAGATTCGCCGGCTCGCCCGACGCTGCTTCGGCGGCCTGCGCGGCGAGCAGGGCGCGCGCTTCGTCGGGTGTGAAACCTCGGCCGAAAAACGCGCAGATCGTGCCAAGCGTGATCGGCATCGAAAACACGCGCCCGGCGTGACGCGTGAACACGTGATGCCGGTAAGCGGTGAATTCGGTGAAGCGATGCAGGTAGTGCCAGACGTCCTCACTGTTGGTGTGAAAGATGTGCGAGCCGTAAACGTGCACCTCATCACCGGTATCGGGATCGATCTTACTATGCGCGTTGCCGCCAATGTGAGCGCGACGCTCCACGACCAGAACGCGGGCGCCGAGCGCGCGGGCCGCGCATTCGGCGATCGTCAGCCCAAAGAACCCGGCGCCGACGACGATGAGATCGACATTACGGTTGGTCATTCGGCGTCCGCCGCTCCAGCTATCCGGCGGATCGTGCGCGAAAATCCTTGCCCGTCGGTTAATAAGCCCGCGTGAACCGTTCAGCGCGCACGCTAACCGTCAATTCATACTTCTGCTGTCTAACGCGAGACCGGGCCGGAACAACTGGAATCATCCCCGTCATGAGCGAAGTCTGGAACGAGGGCTATTTCACCGAAGTCGGGTATACCTACGGCTACTACCGCGAAACATCGCCGGTGTTTCAACGCTTCTGCTTGCTGCTGCGCGGCCTCGCTTACAATGAGCCGACCGCCACGACTGCCCACTGCGAGCTGGGGTTCGGCCAAGGCGTCTCCCTCATCATCAACGCCGCGTCCAATCCAGGCTTGTTCGTCGGCACCGACTTCAATCCGGCCCATGCCGCGCACGCGAGCGGCCTGGCCAATCGGTCCGTCCCAGGCGTTCGCATCTACGATGATAGCTTCGAGCAACTGCTCGCCCGCGACGATCTGCCGGAATTCGACAGCATCAGCCTGCACGGTATCTGGTCCTGGGTCAGCCGCGACAATCATCGGGTCATCACGAAATTCCTGGAACGCCGCCTGCGGCCCGGCGGCGTTTGCTACATCAGCTACAACTGCTTCCCCGGGTGGGCGCCCGCCTATCCTCTGCGCCAGTTGTTCGCGTCGCATGATCGATATGCCTCGGGTTCGTCCGGAGCGGAACAACGGATCGACGCCGCCTTGACGTTCGCCGGGTCACTGCTCGCCGCCGGTCCGCTGTTCGCGCGCGGCACCGCTGGCCTCGACGACCGGCTGAAGCAGATTTCCCGACAGCCGCGCGATTATCTCGCGCATGAGTATTTCAATCGTGACTGGAATTGCATGTACTTCACCGAGGTGGCGGACGCGCTGGCCGAGGCGAAGCTGGAATTCGCCACTACCGCGGAGCCGCTCGACGTCGCCGATACGATCAATCTGACCGCCGACGGCATCGCATTCCTCGCGACGATCGAGCATCCAATTCTACGCGAGCAGGCGCGCGACTACTTCGTTAATCGGCAGTTTCGCAAGGATCTCTGGCTGCGGGGCGTCCGCCGTCTGTCGGGGGCCGAGCAGCGCGAGCAAACGTTGGAGACGCGGCTCGTCCTGACCCGATCGGCGGATGCGATTCCGTTGGTGCTGAACACCGCGCAAGGCGAGGCGACATTGCACGAGGGCGTGTTCCGTCCGCTGCTCGACGAACTCGCGGCTCGCGATTACGCGCCGAAAACGTTCCGCGAACTGATGCGGGCGATGCCGACGGTATCATTGCCGCAACTGACGATGGCCGGCGCGGTGTTGGTCGGCGCGGATCACGCGGCGCCGTGTCAGGCCGCGGCAATCGTCCAGCAGGTGCGTCCCGCGTGTGACGCGTTGAACCGGCACCTGCTCAGCCGCGCGCGAGGCCGGGCCGACGTCAATTACCTCGCCAGTCCGGTCACCGGCGGTGGTATCGCGGTTGATCGGTTCCAGCAATTGTTCCTGCTGGCCCTCCGCGACAATCAGGACCACCCGGCGGACTGGGCGCGCGCCACCTGGCACCTCCTCGCGGATCTGGGTGAGAGGGTCTTCAAGGACGGTGAAATCCTGCGCACGCCCGAGGAAAACCTCGCCGAACTGACCGCGCGGGCGACCGCCTTCGCCACCGACCGCATACCGATCCTGCGGGCCGTTGGGATTGTGTAATGCAGGCGTCAGCAGTCGCGGTCGTCGCCGAACGGGTCAATCGGATAGCGTACCTTCATAAGGCACAGGCCCTCCGCCGGCGCGGTGGGACCCGCGGCACCGCGATCGCGCGCGGCCAGGACCGCGGTCAGCCGTTCGGATGACCACCGACCGTCGCCAACGAGACGCAGCGTGCCGACCAGATTGCGTACCTGGTGATGCAGGAAGCTCCGTGCCTCGGCCACGATGGTGATGACGTCCCCCTCGCGCGAAACGTCCAGCCGATCGAGCGTCCGGATCGGGCTTTTGGCCTGGCATGCGGCGGCGCGGAAGCTGGTGAAATCGTGACGCCCGAGAAGCGTTTGGGCGGCCGCGTGCATCGCCTCGGCATTCAGTGGGCCGGCGACGTGCCACGCCCGTCCGAGCAACAGCCCAGGACGGGCGCGCCGGTTGAGGATGAGGTAACGATACGACCGGTGCACCGCGGAGAAGCGTGGGTTCCAGCCCTCGGGCGCGGGCGCGGCGCGGACGACCACCACGGGGTGCGGTTTCATATGATAGTTCAGTGCATCCCGCACCTGACGCGCGGAAAATCCCTCCCGCAAGGGCAGCGAGACGACCTGGCCGGCGGCGTGAACGCCCGAATCGGTACGTCCCGCGACGGTGGCCGCGATCGGAGCGCCATGATTGATCCGGGCGGCGGCGGCCTCCACCACCTCCTGCACCGACAGGCCGGAATCCTGGCGTTGCCAGCCCACGAACGGGCCACCGTCGGTACTCGAGGAGTAAAGCCCAGCCGGTGTAGCCGTCAGGTACCAAGGCGCGCGCCGGCCGGGACAGAGTGGCCGCGTAGGAACGCGGCCGCATCCATGGCGGCGCGGCCCGCGATCTGAACCCGCGTCAGACGGAGTGCGCCCGCGCCACAGGCCACCGACAGCCGGTCGTCGAGGACGGTACCGGGAGTGCCGGAGCCTTCCGCCACGACGGCCGAAGAATCTTCAGCACCGTGCCATTCAGCGTCGAGAACGTGCCGGGCCAGGGGTCGAATGCCCGCACGCGCCGCTCGATCGCCGCCGCCTCCTGGCTCCAGTCGATCCGTCCATCGTCGCGGACCAATTTCGGCGCGTAGGTGGCACCGGTGTCAGATTGTGGCACGGGTCGGGGCGGCGAGTTCAGCGCCTCCAGGATGAGTTGCGCACCCAGATCGGCGAGGATGTCGTGCAGGGTCGCGGTGGTCATCGACGCGGTGATCGGGACCGCCTCCCGCGACAGCATTGGGCCGGTATCGAGACCCTCATCCATCTGCATGATCGTGACGCCGGTTTCCGTGTCGCCCGCGAGGATCGCGGCGTGGATCGGCGCGGCGCCCCGCCACCGCGGCAGCAGGCTGGCGTGGATATTGATGCAGCCGAGGCGCGGCGCGTTCAGCATGGGTTTCGGCAAGATGAGCCCGTAGGCCGCCACGACCGCCACGTCGAGGTTCAGTGCCGCGAAGGCATCCCATTCCTCGGCCGCCGTCCGCAGGCGTGAGGGAGTCCGGACCGGCAGCCCCAACCGGTTCGCCTCTTCATGGACCGCGCAACGCCGTACCGCCTGGCCGCGGCCCGCCGGCCTGGCCGGCTGGCAATACACCGCGGCGATCTCATGACCGGCGGCATGCAGCGCGCGAAGGGCGGGCACGGCGAAGTCCGGACTGCCCATGAACGCGAGCCGCATGGCTCAGCGATGACTCTGGAAGGGCGGGCGTCGTGACGATTCTAGCGCCGCTTTTCGTCATCGCGCTTCTGCCGCTGTTCCTTGGCGAGCCGCCGCATGATGATGTTGCGCTTGAGAATGGACAAATGATCGACGAACAGCACCCCTTCCAGGTGGTCGATTTCGTGCTGCAGGCAGGCATTGAGCAGGCCGTCCGCCTCGATCTCCTTGCGCGCGCCGGTCAGGTCCAGATAGCGGACCTTGCACCGCGCCGGACGCGTGACGTCGGCATATTGGCCGGGAAGCGACAGACACCCTTCCTCGCGCGTGGCGAGGTCGTCGGCCAATGCCAAGATCTCCGGGTTGATCAAGGTGATCGGCGCCGGTTTGTTATCGGGCATCAGGTCGATCGTGATCAGCCGCAGCAACTGCCCGACCTGAGGCGCGGCGAGGCCGATGCCCGGCGCCAGATACATCGAGGCGAGCATCTTCGCCGCCAGATCGCGCACCGCGCCATCATCATTCTTGCCGACCGGCCTGGCCTTGGCCTTCAGCAGCGGATTCGGCGCGATCAGGATCGGTATCGTGTCGATTGTGGTGGACAGCATGATGCGCATGTAAACGCGGCACTCTATCGGATCAATGCCTCCCGCGCCGCACAGGGGCGATGGCTGAGCCGCCCCGCCTTGCGTGGGCCCCTCTTGTAACTCGTTGCCGGATTGCCCACTCTCTTGGATGACCGGGATGCCGATGCGGGTCCCGATCGACGCTTCGCTCCAAGGAGGGGGCCTTGACCACGAGACTTTTCGCCTCGCCATTGTTTCTGGGCTTCGACCATCTCGAGCAGATGCTGGAGAGGGCCGCCAAGACGTCTTCCGACGGCTACCCGCCCTATAATATCGAGCAAATCAGTCCGGTTGGGCTGCGGATCACGCTCGCGGTGGCGGGGTTCACCATGGATGACCTTCAGCTCACGCAGGAGGACAATCAATTGGTGATTCGCGGCCGGCAGACCGATGACAGCCAGGGACGTGTGTTTCTGCATCGTGGTATCGCCGCGCGGCAGTTCCAGCGGGCCTTCGTGCTCGCCGAGGGGATCGAGGTAAAGGGCGCGTGGCTCGATAACGGGCTGCTGCACATCGACCTCGCGCGGCCAATGCCCGAGCCAAAGGTGAAGACCATTCCGATCACGCGGCCCGCTGGCTCAGGGGCAAAATCCAGGGACGTCGTTCCCCGGAGCGTGGCGCGGGATGTCATCAATACGAAGATGGTGGAAACCGAACCGGAGTGAAGGCGTTCTCTGAGCATCAGGTGGGCATCGGTGCCAGTACGGGCCGCTGCCAGTCAGGAGTTTGAAAGATGAGCGACGAAAATGAGAATCAGGATACCAGGATTTCGCTGAAGTCATTCGATGTTCGCCATATGACGACCGATCAGCTTGGCGCCCTTGGTATGTCCCACATCGCCTATGTGAAGCCGGTCGTGGTCAACGGAATGGCGGGTTTCGCCATTCACGCCGCCGACGGAACGCCAATGGCGCTGGCCGATGACCGTGCCACCGCGATGGCCGCGATCGTGCAACACGAAATGTTGCCGCTGTCGGTACACTGACAAGCGGACTGCCCAGGCTGATCTCGTCTGGGCTGATGGCCGTCCTGGCCAGAGAATAACGCGGAGTGGCTGACCGAAGGTCGCCACTTCCGCGCTGTCTCACGGGGGCATCGCTATCTTGCCGCCTGTTCGACCGCGTGTGGTCGGGCGGGCGCTCCGTCGCATTGGCCTGGGAAAATTCCGGCAGGTGCCACGGGTTGACGCCGCGCCGGCCGCGCCGCGATAAGACCGGGTGTTCTACAGCCAAAAACATCTTCTCCAGATCGAAGGCCTGCACCCGCCTGAGATCGGGCATTTGCTCGACCTGGCGGAAAGCTATGTGCTGCTGAATCGCTCCGGCAAAGCGCAGCGGGATCTGTTGCGGGGCCGTACTTTGATCAATCTGTTCTTCGAGGATTCAACCCGCACCCGCACGTCGTTCGAACTCGCGGGGAAGCGATTGGGCGCCGATGTGATCAACATGTCGGTCTCGACGTCCTCGGTGAACAAGGGCGAGACATTACTGGACACCGCGGCCACCCTGAACGCGATGCAATGCGACCTGCTGGTGGTGCGTCATGGGCAATCCGGCGCGCCTCGGCTGCTGGCCGAGAAAGTCGATGCGGCGGTCATCAACGCCGGCGACGGCACGCATGAGCACCCGACGCAGGCGCTGCTCGACGCGTTGACCATCAAGCGCAGGAAGGGCCGCATCGAGGGCCTGACCGTCGCGATTTGCGGCGACATCGCCCATTCCCGCGTCGCCCGGTCGAACATTCATCTCCTCACCACGCTGGGCGCTCGTGTCCGGGTCGTTGGCCCGTCGACATTGGTTCCGCCCGAGGCCGCGCTATGGGGCACCGAGGTGTTCCACGACATGGCCCGCGCGCTGGACGGCGCCGACATCGTGATGATGCTGCGCCTCCAGCGGGAACGAATGTCGCGAGGGCCCGTGCCCAGTGAGCGCGAGTATTTCCGCTTCTGGGGGTTGGACTTCGAGAAACTCGCCGCCGCCAGGCCCGACGCGCTGGTGATGCACCCGGGTCCCATGAACCGCGGCGTCGAAATCGACAGCGCCGTCGCCGACGACCCGAAGCGCAGCGTGATCCGGGAGCAGGTGGAGATGGGGGTCGCGGTCCGCATGGCGGTGCTCGACACATTGTCTCGGGGACCGGGCCGCAATGCGCTCTGATACGCTGTTCACCGGCGTCCGCATCGTGGCGGACGGCGTGGACGTGCACGGCGACCTGCTGGTTCGAGATGGCGCTATCGCCGATTTCGGCCCCGCGCTGGGACGTCCCGACGGGGTCGAACTGGTGCGCGAAGAGGGCGCCGTTCTGTGTCCCGGACTGGTCGATATCCGCGTCGCACTGGGCGAGCCGGGCTTTGAATATCGCGAAACGATCGCGACCGCATGCGCCGCCGCCTCGGCGGGTGGGATCACGACCCTGGCCGCGCTGCCGGACAGCGATCCGGCAATCGACGATCCCGCCCTGGTGCACATGCTGATTACACGCGGCCGGGAAACCGGAGCCGTTACGATCCTGCCGTATGGTGCCGCCACGACGGGATGCCGCGGCGAAGAGCTCGCGGAAATCGGTCTGCTGCGTGAGGCGGGCGCTGTCGCCTTCAGCGATGGGACTCGCGCGATCGCGTCCTCCGGCCTGATGCGGCTGGTCTTGGCCTATGCCCGCGGCTTCGGGGCCAGGATCTGTGCAACACCCGGAGGATCCGTCGTTGGCGCGCGGTGGCAGCGCGACCGAAGGCGAACTCGCCGCGCGTCTGGGGTTGCCGGGCATCCCCGCGGCCGCCGAGGCAATCCTGATCGCACGCGACATCGCTCTCGCGCGGCTGACCGGCGGAGCGGTGCATTTCGCGCACGTTTCGACCAAGGACGCACTGGATCTGATCCGAAGGGCAAAGGCCGAGGGTCTGGCGGTAACCTGCGACACCGCGCCGCCGTACTTCGATCTGAACGAGAACGAAATCGGCGATTATCGCACCTACGCGAAGCTCTCGCCGCCGTTACGGCGCGAAGATGATCGGCGCGCGGTGCTCGCGGGCCTGGCGGATGGGACGATCGACGCGATCGCCTCGGACCACCAACCGCGCGATGCCGACGACAAGCGGTTGCCGTTCGCGCAGGCGAGTGCCGGCGGCGTCGGCCTGGCGACGTTACTGGCGGTGACATTGGCGCACGTGCACAACGGGGAACTGACGTTGAACGCGGCGATCGATCTGCTGACCAGACGGCCGGCGGCACTGTTGGGTGTTGACGCCGGCCGGATCGTCAAAGGTGGCGGCGGCGGATCTGTGCCTGTTCCACCCGGACCGGATCTGGAAGGTCAAGGACGGAGCATTGCCGGGCAAGGCGCAGAACACGCCGTTCGACGGTCGCGCGCTGGAGGGCACGGTGTTGGGAACCTGGAAGGCGGGCAGGCGGGTTTACGCGGCGCCCTGATGACGGGCAGATCTTGTCCTTTATTCGCCAAAGAACCGTAGGAACCAGTCAAGCACCTCTTCCGGCGCTTCCTCGTTGACGTAATGGCCGCTCGGAAGCGCCTCGCCGCGCACATCCTCCGCGCGCAGCCGCCACAAGCCGAGAGGATCGGCGAACCGTTTGCCGACGCTGCTGGTCTTGCCCCACAGCACCAGGATCGGCATCGCCAGTTTCCGCCCGAGATCCGCTGTGTCGAGCTCGCAGTCGATCGTCGCGGCGGCGCGATAATCGCCACACGAACCCCGGATCGTCTTTTCGTTAAAGCAACGAACGTATTCGCTCCAGATTTCCGGTGGGATATGGCTCAGGTCGGCGGTCAGTTTCAGCAACTTCTTACGCATGAACCAATCGGCCGGCACCCCGCCCATCATGCGCTCGGGAAAGTCGGCGGGCTGCGCCATGAACGGCCAGTGCCAACCCCCGATCGCCCCCTCTTTGTCCATCGCCGCCCACATATCGAGCGTCGGAACGATGTCGATTATCGCCGCCTTGATGATTTTCTCCGGATGATCGAGGCACATCCGATGCACCGTGCGCCCACCGCGGTCATGCCCCGCGACATAAAACCGGTCGTGGCCAAGCGCCTTCATCACCTCCACCTGATCCCGCGCCATCGCGCGAAACGAGTAGTTGGAATGATCCGGTTCCTCGGGCGGCGCGGAACTGTCGCCATAACCGCGCAGATCGGCGGCCACGACGTGAAACCGCTCGGCGAGGCGGGGCGCCACTTTGTGCCACGCGACATGCGTCAGTGGATTGCCGTGCAGCAGCAGCAGCGGCGGACCATTGCCGCCATGTCGCAGCCGAATGGTCGCGCCACTGGTCTGGATGTCGGTCAGGGTGAATCCGGGCATGATTTCCATGGGCATGTTCCCCGCGGTTTATGGCGTTTGTCGCCGTGGAGCATGGCATTCAACCGAGAGGACCACCATGGTGTCCGGGAAGCCGCCTGACCGCTGGACCAGGTGCCGCGCCCGTGTATGCTGCGACCATCCAGTACAGCGAGGTCCATTCCAATGTCAGCGACCGACGCGAATGTGTTGATCCCATCAGGCGCCGTACCCGTTCGGAAACTGGTCGAAGGCCCGTCGGCCTGGATCGGCGCGGATATGCGAACCCGCGAGGCTGAGTGGAGTTACCGCCTGTCGCCCGTCGAGGTCGCCGAGATCGAAACCGCGGTACAGGCGGTGCGCGCCAGGGATCTCGATCTGGCCGACATCCGCCGCGAGGACTTTCCGCTTCCGACACTGGGGCCCGCACTGGAGCGGCTGTGTGCCGAGGTGCTCGACGGCCGCGGCTTCGTGCTGCTGCGCGGCATGCCGGTCGAAAATCGGCCGATCGAGGAGAGCGCTGCCGCCTACTGGGGCGTCGGCACATATTTCGGCAGCGCCCGCTCGCAAAACGCGAAGGGACATTTGCTTGGCCACGTCTATGATCTTGGCGGGCGGAGCGAGACCAATCCGCACATTCGCAGCTACGCGACCGCCGAGCGGCAAAATTATCACATCGATCGTTGCGATGTTGTCGCGCTGTTATGCCTGCGGCGTGCGAAGTCCGGCGGCCTCTCGGCGATCGTCAGTTCGATGACGTTGCACAATGTCATGGCGCGACGCCGCCCCGATCTGCTGGAGCGGCTGTATCAGTCGTTCCCGGTCGACCGCCGCGGCGAGGTACCGGCGGGCAAGGCGCCGTTCTACGAAGCGCCGGTATTCAATGAATATGCCGGCCGTCTCTCGGTGTTGTATTCCCGGCTGCACATCGGCTCGGCGCAGCGATTTCCCGAGGCGCGGCGACTGACCTCCGAGGATGTCGAGGCGCTCGACATGCTCGCGGACCTCGCCGGCGATCCCGACCTGCGGCTCGACATGACGTTCATGCCGGGTGACGTTCAGTTCTTGCATAATCATACGATTTTGCACGCACGAACCGGCTATGAGGACTGGCCCGAGGTTGAGCGGAAGCGGCATTTGTTGCGATTGTGGCTGGCGCCGCCGGGCGCGCGTCCACTGCCGCCGGTGTTCGCCGAATGCTACGGCGGGATCACGCCGGGCGATCGAGGCGGCATCATCTGCGAGGGCACCAGATTGCACGCGCCGCTGGTGCCGGCCTGATCGCCTCCGCCACCGCGGCACCTGAGCCTCGAACGGCGGGAGAGCTTCGTTCCGCGGTGTGAACCAGGGAGCGGTAGCGCCTGGACGCGGAGCTGGGCCTTCGAGGCCAGATCGCGGCCGCGATACGGTTCGAAAGCGATCGCCGGACGAGATCGTCGCTTCCACTTGCCTCATCCCGGAGTTTCGGTTAACCATCTCCCATGCTCGCGACCGTGACCCTTGCCACCTCCCGATTTTGGTACCGCTGGTATGCACCGGCGGTGAGGGACCTACGTTCGTAGCAAAACCCAAAGCCGCCAGTTCAGGGCGGCTTTTTTTATGTCCGGGTTTCCGGCGTCTCAAATCCCCGCTCCGCACTGGTGGTTTTCAAACCCCGAAGGAGCCTTTGACGATGCCAACCAAGACCCAGGATTTCGACGTGATTTCGCAGCCCGCCATGCCTCCGCCTCCATTGCCTCAGCCCACGGCGGAAACTCCAGGGTTGGCCAAATCCGCCGATCCGCGACATAACCCCCCACGCCTTGACCTGGGGCGAGGAGACCAGCGATGACCACCAATCCGCTACCCGCGGGCCGTCCCGCGGCCTGGACGCCGAACACCTGGCGCGACAGCCCAATCCGTCAGCAGCCGATCTACCCCGACGCGGTGAAGCTCAACGATATGGAGCGCAGGATCGGCAAATATCCGCCGCTGGTGTTCGCCGGGGAGGCGCGGCGCCTGAAGGAGCAACTCGGCCGGGTCGCCGACGGCAAAGCCTTCGCCCTGCAAGGCGGCGATTGCGCCGAAAGCTTCTCCGATTTCACCGCCAACATCATCCGCGATCAGTTCCGCGTGCTGCTGCAGATGGCCGTCGTTCTGACCTTCGGCGCCTCGCTACCGGTGGTGAAGATGGGCCGCATGGCCGGACAATTCGCCAAGCCGCGCTCCTCGGACAATGAGGTGCAGGGCAAGGTCACGCTGCCCAGTTATCGGGGCGATATCATAAATGGGCCGGATTTCTCGGAGGATGCGCGCGTCCCCGATCCGGCGCGCATGGAATTCGCGTATTTCCAGTCCGCCAGCACGCTGAACCTGCTGCGTGCCTTCGCCTCCGGCGGCTACGCCGACCTGCACGAAGTGAATCGCTGGAATTTGGGCTTCGTCGAGGCGTCGCCACTGGCGGAACGCTATCGCGATCTCGCGGCCCGGATCGATGAGACGCTGTCGTTCATGACCGCCTGCGGTATGACCGGCGATACCACGCGCGATCTGCGCGAGACGGATTTTTATACCTGTCATGAGGCATTGCTGTTGCCTTACGAACAGGCGCTGACCCGGATCGATTCGACCACCGGCGACTGGTACGGCTGTTCGGCGCATTTCCTGTGGATCGGCGATCGCACGCGGCAGGTTGACGGCGCCCATGTCGAGTTTTTGCGTGGCATCGAAAATCCGCTCGGGATGAAGGTCGGCCCGACCCAGGAGCCGGACGATCTGCTGCGCATCCTGGACATCCTCAACCCGGCGAACGAAGCCGGACGTATCACGCTGATCAGCCGCATGGGGGCTGACAAGGTTGCCGCATCGGTTGCCCGGCTCTGGTCCGCGCCGTGGAGCGAGCCGGCCGTAAGGTCGTGTGGGTGTGCGACCCGATGCACGGCAATACGATCAGCACCGCCGCGAAATTGAAGACCCGCAACTTCGACGAAATCCTCCGCGAAGTCCGCGGCTTCTTCGACATCCATCAGTCCGAAAATTCCTGGGCCGGCGGCATCCACATCGAAATGACCGGCCAGAACGTCACCGAATGCATCGGTGGCGCGCGGCGTCTGTCCGAAACCGACCTGTCGGAGCGCTACGAAACGTTCTGTGATCCCCGCCTGAACGCGGAGCAATCACTGGAACTCGCTTTCCTGGTCGCCGAGGAACTGAAACGGCGGCGCGCGCCGGCAGCGGCTTCATTACGCGTCGCGGCGCAGTAAGACGATGACGGGAGGGGGCGATATCCGCGGCGAAACCGGAGCGGATATCGCCGCCCGTACCGATAGCTACTTCACCCGGACGCGGAAGATCGTCGAGCGGTTCGGCGATAAAACCGTCACTTACGCCATCTTTCTGCGGCGTCCCGCGATCTGCGCGCCGCGCCTGATGGCGGAATGGATCGAAACCGTGGCGCGGGAGCGCGATGTCACATTCGATCTGGCGTTGACCCACGAGGAAGGCGCCTGGGTTGGGGCCGGCGAGCCGCTTGCCTATCTGACCGGCAGCATGCGGCATTTGTCTGAAATGGAAACGATCTTGCTGCAGAAGATCGGACCCGCCTGTGTCGCGGCGCATAATGCGTGGCAGATGTGCCTGATGCTGCCGAACGTCGCGTTCCTGGCGATGGAGGCGCGGCACTGCGCCGGCGCGGAAATGCAGGACATGATGGCCTACGCCTGCTCCGTCGGCAGCGCCGCGGCGAAGCGCGAAGGCGCGGTCGGGTTCGTCGGCAACGCCAATGATGGGACGGCGCATTGGTTCGGCGCCGCGCGCGGCTTCGGCACCATGCCGCATTCGCTGATCGGCTACGCCGGCAGCACGTTGCGCGCCGCCGAAATGTTCCACGAGACGTTTCCCGATGAACCCATGACGGTGCTGGCCGATTATTTCGGTCGCGAGATCACCGATGGACTGGCGGTTTGCGCGCGATTTCCCGAGCTTGCCGAATCCGGGCGGCTTTCGTTCCGGCTGGATACCCACGGCGGACGGTTTCTCGAGGGTCTCGATCCGGCGACCAGTTACGCGGTGCTGGAACGTCACGCTCCCGGCGCGATCCGGCATTATCGGGATGATGCGGAGTTGCGCTACCTGATTGGCACCGGCGTCTCCGCCGCGGCGATCTGGCGAATGCGGGAGGCACTGAACGACGCGGGCCATAAAAAGGCGCGTATCGTCGCGTCATCCGGCTTTGGCGCCGCGAAATGTCGGGTGATGGCCGACGCGCGGGCGCCGATCGATGTGGTCGGCACCGGCAGCTTTATCCCGGATTCGTGGCATGAAACCTATGCGACGGCGGATATCGTGGAATACGATGGTAAGCCGATGGTCAAGCTTGGCCGGGAGTTCCTGCTACGCCACGATCCGTAATGAATTTGTGGAAACGTACCGGCGAAATTTCGCAGGCGGACAGGGTTGGTATTTTCCTGACGTTTGATGGTAGCCATCGCATCTGGCGCGTTGCAGGGTGACCGGAAGTGGCACCGCAGCGTGCTTCGACCGTCATGGGCTTAAGGTTGACTTCGATGATTTGCCGACTTTAACCTTCATCGCGCGCGGAATACAAGACGTGCGAACGACAATCCGCCGCGCGGGCGGTATCAGGGAATGGTAAGCGAATGGTGAACATTATCCGTGCCGGATCGGGGCGCGACGTCCTGAACAATTCAGCGCTTCGGAGATCGGCGCATGGCTCGGCCTCTGGTGCGGCCATGCCGCCGCGCAGAGCATGACATCGATGCGCGAGAGCTCGTGACCGCCGGCGCGGTGCGGCAATGAGCGGAGATCTGTTCGCACCGGAAGGCGGCTGGCGGGTTACGGATTCTCGATCTATCGGGTGGCGCGGCAGACAACATCGTAGAAGAGATCGGCGGTTTTCCGACCCTGATGCACGCCAATGCCTTCGCTCGGCGCTACGTCCGCGATTCGGTGGAGCGGTGCCGCGTGCCAGGCATGACATCGAAGGACGTGCTTGACGCATGGTTCGCCTTTGGCGAGGACGCGGTGGTGGTTGACGCCGGTGAGGGCGGTTGGCGCAGCGCGGCGGAACTCGGTACTTTCGTCGATCATCGTGCTGGAGCGGAGGAGCGCGACTGGCGCTCACTCGATCCGCGGCGCATGGAGCTGGACGACGACGACGACACCGACGAATGACGCGCGTTCGGTTCATCGCCCCGTCATCCGGCGGATTATTGGTCACCGGCGCGCGTGTCGCGTTGGCGAATGCGATGTTCGCGCGCGGCCAGCATGGTCACTTCACACTTCGCCTGCCCCCGGGCGAGGAAAGGGTCACAGGCGATCTGCGATTTCTCGGCATCGCGTGGGACGCGATCGGTGAACCCGCTGATTACGCTGGCGCGATCGAACATCTGAAAAGTATCGGCCGCCTGTACCCATGTTTCGAGTCAGAAACGGAACTGCGGGCGCGGCGTGAGTATCGAGTTCCGGCGCGGCCAATCCGCCGTTTACGATCGAGCGATGTTGAAACTGACATCCGAACAGCGCGCGGCGGCCGAAGCCGGCGGCAAGCGTCCGCACTGGCGTTTCCGCCTGTCCAACCGCGTGGTCACCTGGACCGACGCGATTGGCGGTAAGCGTGAGGCGAAACTGTCCGCCGTGTCCGATCCGATTCTGGTCACCGCGGACGATGCGCCGGCGCCGGCGTTGGCCGCGGTGGTCGATGATATCGCCGATCGGATCACGCACGTCATTCGCGCCGACGAGGGCGACGGCATGACCGGGATCGCTATCGATTTATTGTCATCTCTCGGACAAAATCCCGACGCCATCAGCTTCGCCAGTCTGCCGCCGCTCGGCGACACCGGGCGCCTTGCCATCCGCAATTTGCGCCACGACGGGGTCGAAGCGGAAGCGCTGGTAACGTGGCTCGGTGGCGGTCCTCGCTTCACCTTGCGCCGCATGGAACGGAAACCCGATCCGGTCGCGTTGACGGCGATCAACCGCGAAGTACTCTGGCCGCCGGCCGTTCGAAGCGGTCGCTGACCGATTGCCTCGTGGCGCCACCGAACCGTTCTGGCTGGCGATCCGTGGCCATATCGATTTGCTGACCGAGGCGCGGTATTGGTGGGATGTCGTCAACGGCGCGATCTTTCCACCCATCCCGAACGGCGCCGGCCGCCTGATCGCCGCCGCCCGCTCGGCGCTCCCCTCGGAGCCATGGGACGCCTCCACCTGGCCGGCATGGGTCGCCGCGATCCCGCGTGACGCCAGCCCGGACAACGCCGCCTTGCTGCGCCTGATATTGACGGGCGAGGAGCAGGGGCCTGAACTCGCCGCGCTGCTGCCGCTGATCGGCCAGACCAGGGTGCTGGAGCGGTTGCGCGGTGCATAGAGCGTGATCGCCAGAGGCTGAGTGGTCGGAAGGCGTGAATCATGCTCCCAAACAAAGACGTCGCAGCACGATTGGTTCAGGTTGCAGCCATCATGCCGTAACAGGAGGAACAAAGAAATGCGTGTCAGCGACACCAGAATCCTCACGACCCACACCGGCAGTTTGCCGCGTCCACCGGCGCTGGTGGAGCTTTATGTGCGGAAGGCGGCGGGGGAGGCAGTGGACGCCGAGCTGGCCGAAGCGGGCCACGCCGCCATGGAAGAGGTTGTACGCAAGCAACGAGATGCCGGCATCGACATTGGCAACAACGGCGAGCAGCAGCGCGAGGCGTTCTTTCTTTACGTGCGCGGCCGCATGAGCGGCTTTGGCGGCTCCTGGGACCGTCCGCCGCGCGGCGATGTCGACCGTTACCCATTGTTCAAGGCCGCGATGGCGCGGGACATTGAGCGTCAGGTGTGGGTGAGCGCGCGCGAGGGACTGCCGACCGCGATCGGGGATATTCAATACCTCGACCGGGCCGCCGTAGAACAGGAATGCGCCGATTTCCGAGGCACGCTGGATCGGATGGGACAACCGTTCGCCGAACCGTTCATGACCGCGCCGTCGCCGGGGATCGTCGCGGCGGCGATGCGCAACGATTATTATCCGAACCAGGATGGCCTATCTCGCGGCGCTGGGCAACGCGTTACAGGTGGAATACGAAACCATCGCGCGGAACGGGTTCTTGCTGCAACTGGATTGTCCGGATCTGGCGATGGAGCGGCACTACACCTGGCACGAGAAGCCGCTGGGCGAATTCCTCGACGTTCGTCGACCGCGTGGTGCGCACGATCAACAGCGCGCTGGTCAACATTCCGCGTGAAAAAGTCCGCCTGCATGTGTGCTGGGGCAATTACGAGGGGCCGCACGATTGCGACGTGGAACTGAAGGAGTTGATGCCGGTGCTGCGGCAGTTGAATGTCGGCGGCTTCGTGTTTCCGTTCGCCAATCCGCGCCATGCGCATGAGTATCGGGTGCTGAAGGATTTCCCGCTCGACGACGACCAGATCATTGTTGCCGGGGTGATCAATTCGGTGACCAATTTCGTCGAGCACCCGGAAACGATCGCCGATCGTATCGAACGCGTGGCCGAGGTGGTGGGCGATCCGACGCAAGGTGCAGGCCGGAACGGATTGTGGGTTCGATACCTCGGCGGGCATGCGGCGGGTGGCGGAGGATGTGGTGTGGGCGAAGCTGGCCGCTCTCAGCGAGGGGGCGAAGATCGCGTCGGGCAGGTTGTTCTGATCGCAATCGCCGAGGGCTGGCCAATTCCGCCGCCTTCGGCTTGACTGCGCCCGACCGACCAAGCCGGGGGGAGCAGCAAACCGTGACCACCAGCGGAGAATACGACTTCATCATCGTCGGCGCCGGCTCGGCCGGCTGCGTGCTGGCGAACCGCCTCAGCGCCGATCCACGAAAACCGCGTGCTGCTGCTGGAAGCCGGCGGTCACGACACCGATCCCTGGATCCACATTCCCGCCGGTTTCTATCGCAACATCTACAACCCCAAGGTCGCCTGGTATTTCGAAACCGAGCCTGTCCCGGAACTCAACAACCGCCGGATCTCCTGGCCACGCGGCAAGACCTTGGGCGGCTCGTCGTCGATCAACGGCCTGATCTACATCCGCGGCCAGAGCCAGGATTTCGATCTCTGGCGCCAGCTCGGCAACGCCGGCTGGTCGTATGACGACGTGCTGCCGTATTTCCGCAAGGCCGAGGATCAGGAACGCGGCGCCAACGAATTTCATGGTCAAGGGCGGTCCGCTCGGCGTGTCCGACCTGAAGACCGATCATCCGCTGCACGACGCCTTCATCGAGGCCGCGCAGGAGGCGGGATATCCGCTCAATCCTGACTTCAATGGCGCTCAGCAGGAAGGGGTTGGGCCGTTGCAGTTGACGGTGAAAGGAAGGCGCCGTTGCTCTGCCGCCGTCGGCTACCTGAACCCGGCTGAAGGAGCGGCACAATCTGCGGATCGAAACCCACGCGCTGACCCACAAGGTCCTGATGGAGGGAAAACGGGCCGTCGGCGTCCGCTACGAGCAGAATGGCGTCGTGCACGAGGCCAAGGCACGGCGTGAGGTGTTGCTGTGTGGTGGCGCGATCAACTCACCGCAACTGTTGCAATTGTCCGGAATTGGGCCGGGCGGTTTGTTGCAATCGGTCGGCATTCCCGTGGTGCATGATTTGCCCGGCGTCGGCGAAAATCTGCAGGATCATATCGGTGGCCGTATGATCTATCGTTGCATCGACGGCACGGTCACGATGAACGAAATTTACCACAACTGGTTGCGCCGGCTGTACGCCGGCGCCGAATGGATCCTGGCGCGCAAGGGGCCGCTGATGACCGGCGCCGGTCCGATGGGCCTGTTCGTCAAGACCCGCCCCGAACTGGACAGTCCGGACGTGCAATATCAGTTCCTCGCCGGCAGCGCGGAGAAGACCGGCGATCCGATGCACCGGTTCCCGGCTTGCACCATGGTCGCGATCCCATGCCGTCCGGAAAGCCGCGGCTGGCTGCGCATCACCAGCGGCGACCCGAGGCGGCCGCCGGCGATGCAGCCGAACTACCTCTCGACCCAGCGCGACAAGGATACCATCGTCGCCGGCCTGCGGGTGATCCGCAAAATCTTCGCCACCGAGGCGATGCGTCGCTGGACCACCGAGGAGTATATGCCCGGTCCGCACGCCACCACCGACGAGGACCTGTTGAACCACGTCCGCGCCACCTCCGGCACCACCTTCCACCAGACCAGCACCTGCATGATGGGTCCTGGGCCGATGGCGGTGGTGGATACCGAATTGCGCGTGAAGGGCACTCAGGGGCTGCGCGTGATCGACGCCGCCGTGATGCCGACCGTGGTGTCTGGCAACACCAACGCCACGGTCATCATGATCGCCGAGAAGGGCGCCGACATGATCCTGGCCGAAGCGAATTGCGCGCGGCGGCCTGAGCGCAGTGGATTAGGCGAACTGCGTCTCCAGTTGCTTCGCCAGGCGGCCATAGACCCGTTTGACGTTGCTTTCGTAAATCGTCGGACTTGGCGTCTGCCGACAGCGGTAACTGGTCGATGTAGCGTTTGGTGTCGTCGAAATTGTAGCCGGTGTCCGGGTCGATGCCCGGCACCGCGCCGATCATTTCTGATGCAAACAGAATGTTGTCGACCGGAATGACCTTGGTCAGCAATTCCTGGCCGGGCAGGTGATAAACGCAGGTGTCGAAGAACACGTTCTTCAACAAATGCTCGGTCAGATCGCGGACGCTTCAGCACCTGCGCCAGGCCGCGGAAGCGCCCCCAATGATACGGCACCGCGCCGCCGCCATGCGGGATGATGAACTTCAATGTCGGGAAGTCGCGGAACAGATCGCCTTGCAGCAACTGCATGAAGGCCGCGGTATCGCCGTTCAGATAATGTGAGCCGGTGGTATGGAACGCCGGATTGCAGGCCATGCTGACATGGATCATCGCCGGCACGTCCAGTTCGACCATCTTCTCGTAGATCGGATACCAATGGCGATCGGTCAATCGGCGGATCGGTCCAGTAGCCGCCTGACGGATCGGGGTTCAGATTGCAGGCCACGAACCCGTAATCGCGCACGCAGCGCTCCAGTTCGGCGATACAGTTGGCCGGTGACACGCCCGGCGACTGCGGCAACATGCAGGCGCCGATGAAATTGCGCGGGAACAGCGAGCAAACCCGATGGATCAATTCGTTGCAGGCGGCCGCCCAGGCCTCGCTGGTGCTGGCGTCGCCGAGATGGTGGCCCATCCCAGCGGCCCGCGGTGAGAAGATCGTGACGTCAGTGCCGCGCTCGCGTTGCACTTTGAGCTGGCCGTTGACGATCGTCTCGCGGATTTCGTCATCGCTGATCGCCGGCCGCGCCGGAGCCTGCCGGCCAGCGGTGTGGGCCTCGATCTGTTGCGCCCGCCAGGCTTCATGCTGTTTGGGAGCCGTGGTGTAGTGGCCGTGACAGTCGATGATCATTGCCCGTTTTCTCCCTTGCATTGACGGCGCCGTGATCGGACACGCCAATCGGCACGCGCCGCTCATGGCTGCCAAACCGCATAGGGCACGTCCCTCGCGGAGGCAACCATGTGGGCCGGGTCGCACGGCGGCCCACCGGCGTGGCGCCCAGGCCTCTTGATCGTGACGTGGCGCCCAGGCCTTGCCAGTTGGGACCGTTCCGTGGTCCAAGGCCTCGATCACGCCTGGACCGAGACCATGCCCAATTCATTGCCTGATCCCTTGCCGGCTACCCCTGGCACAACCCCCGATCCCGCCGAAAGCACCGAGCGTGTGCTGGTGTTGGATTTCGGCAGTCAGGTCACCCAGTTGATCGCCCGCCGCCTGCGCGAGTCCGGTGTTTACTGCGAGATCTGGCCGTTCAACGCCGACCCCGCCCGGATCAGCGGACTTCCACGCCAGCGCCTTTATATTGTCCGGCGGACCCGCCAGCGTGCATGAAGGCGAATCGCCTCGAGCGCCCGCCATGGTGTTCGAGCAAGGCGTTCCGGTCCTCGGCATCTGCTACGGCCAAATGGTCATGTGCGCGCAACTGGGCGGCGAGACCCAGGCCGCCGACCATCGCGAATTCGGCCGCGCGTTCGTCGATGTCACCGGTGACTGCCGGTTGTTCGATGGCGTTTGGAGCAAAGGCGCGCGTGAGCAGGTGTGGATGAGTCATGGCGACCGCGTGACCCGCCTGCCGCCGGGGTTCCGAGTCGTCGCCTCGTCCGAGGGGGCCCCGTTCGCGGTGTTCGCTGACGACGACCGTAGGTTTTACGGGCTGATGTTCCATCCGGAGGTCGTGCACACACCACACGGCGCGCAACTGCTGCGCAACTTCACGCATAACGTCGCGGGGCTGTCCGGATCATGGACCATGGCCGGGTTTCGCGCGGCGCAGATCGCGCGCATTCGGGAGCAGGTTGGTTCCGGGCGGGTGATCTGCGGGCTTGTCGGGCGGGGTGGACTCGTCGGTCGCCGCGGTGTTGATCCACGAGGCGATCGGCGAACAACTGACCTGCATCTTTGTCGACCACGGCCTGTTGCGACAGGGTGAGGCGGACGATGTCGTCGCCACCTTCCGCGACCGTTTCAATATAAAACTGGTGCATCGTGACGCATCCGATTTGTTTCTCGGCGCGCTGGAGGGTGTGACCGACCCTGAGATCAAGCGCAAAACCATCGGGCGATTGTTTATCGAAGTGTTCGAGGAGGAGGCAGCGAAAGTTGGCGGCGCGGATTTTCTGGCCCAGGGCACGCTTTATCCGGACGTGATCGAGAGTGTGAGTTTTACCGGGGGACCATCGGTCACCATCAAGTCGCATCACAACGTTGGTGGGTTACCGGAACGGATGCGCATGCGGCTGGTCGAGCCGTTGCGCGAACTGTTCAAGGACGAGGTCCGTGCTCTGGGGCGCGAACTTGGCATGCAGAAAGAACCAGGACTGGCGGAGCTATTGGGTCGTACTTGCGATCCAGCCGCCGTCATTCAACGGGACTCGTTGCCGAACCTCGCCTTTGTCTCCTGCGGAGGCCCCTCCCGCAACCCCGGCGACCTGTTTTTGGAATCCAAACTTGATGAGATCCTGGCAAAGTGGCGCCGGGAATTTGATTACGTGGTGATTGACAGCAGCCCGCTGTTCGCGGCGGACGACGCCAGTTGCCTGGCGCCAAAGGTGGATGGCACGCTCTTCGTCGTGCGCCGCGGCCAATCCAGCGCGCGGGCGGTGAACGAAGCGCTCGACATGCTGGTCCAGCGTCAGGCCAAAGTCCTCGGCGTGATTTTCAATGGCGCCGATGCCTCTTCCCGCAACTACTACTATTACAAGTACGCGGAATACGGCGCTTCGGCGAAGTCCGCCTCATGAAAAGTGCTTTTAGTCCTAATCTTAATCATAATCGTAATCCTAACACCATGACCGCCTGCTTCGACCATGAAAAACTGGAGGTTTATCAGGAATCTCTGGCGTTCGTCGCTTGGCTTGAGCCTCTGCTGCAAAAGCTACCCAAGTCGATCGCCGTCCGTGATCAACTGGATCGCGCCAGCACCTCGATCGTCCTGAATCTCGCCGAAGGCAATGGAAAGTACACCTCGCCCGACCGTTGCCGATTTTTTGACATTTCGCGCGGGTCTGCTTTGGAGTGTGCGGCGGCATTGGACGTTCTGGTCTCCCAAAATCGGTGCGAGGCCGCTTTGATTGTCTCCGGGAAAGAGCGTCTGCGCGGCATTGTTTCGATGCTAGTGGGTTTAATCAAAGCTAATTCAGGTTACCGGCTGCATGAGGGGGATTAAGATTAAGATTAGAGCCAAGATAATTTAAGATTAAGATTGGGTTTTAGATTAAGAATAAGATTAGGGCTGAGGAGATAGAGGCCTGTGTAGAGACCGGTGGGTTTTGGGGAAAAAGCTGAAATTTGGAAAGCTGGAAAACAACGGTGGTCCAAAAGTAGATCGCGGCGCCAAACAGTTGGATGCCTGCGAATCGACGGGCACGGAGTGTCGCTAGGTTTTCAGAGGACAGACATCAGAGGTCTGAGGTCAGAGAAGGGAGAGCAGAGATCAGCAGTCAGCGGTCGGGAGGTTAGAGGTCAGAGATCAGAGAGCGATGAACAGAGGACAGAAGTCGTTAGAGAATCGTGCAAATTAAGTCAGCAAAGGATTTGATCGTTTATCACAAGGGATATGATCTTGCCATGGATGTCTATAATCTAAGCAAGACTTGGCCGCCTGAGGAAAAATACTCACTGACAGACCAAATCCGCCGCTCGGCTCGCTCTGTCTGTGTCAACCTGCGCGAAGCTTGGTCGAAACGCCGCTATGAGGCTCATTTCCTCAGCAAACTCGCTGATGCGGACGGCGAGAACAGCGAAACTGACACCTGGCTTGATTTCGCCAGAGATTGCGGTTACTTGGCGAGCAACGATCATGCCCGATTGAGCGCCCAGTGCAAAGAAGTGGGAGCCATCCTCGGCGCAATTATCAGAGACCCAAGCTCGTTTCTGATCTCTGACCGCTGACCGCTGACCGCTGACTATGCCTTCTTCCCCTCCCGGACCCCGCCGCTGGCTGCGCCGGATGGCATGGCTGGTCGCTCTCCCCTGCGCTCTGCTGTTGGGCTGCTATATCCTCCGCGCTCCTGTCCTCACAGGCCTGGCGGAAGCCTGGGTGGTCGCGGACCCGACGACGAACGCTGACGCGATCGTGGTTTTGGGTGGCGTGCCCCACCTGCGGGCGGTTGCAGCCGCTCTGCTTTACCATGAGGGCGTCGCCCCTCGAATTCTTTACATGGACAACAAGGTGAATCCGGCGGTGGAACTAGGTGTTATGCCTTCGGAAGCGGAAGTCACCCGACGGTTGCTGCTCAGTAATAACGTTCCACCGAATGCGATGGTGGCCGTGGGCCACGGAGTGGCCAGCACCTTCGATGAATCGCGCGCCGTCCGGGCTTGGCTGGCAACCAACAATGCGAAGTCCATTCTCATTGCCACCGACCTCTCGCATACCCGCCGCGCCCGCTGGGTGTTTCGCAAGGAATTGGAGGGCACAGGAGTGCAAGTTCATGTCCACGCCATCATTCCAAAGGAATATAATGTCTCTAATTGGTGGCGAGACGAACAGGGACTAATTGCTTTCCAGAACGAATGGCTCAAATTCTGCTATTATTGGCTCAAATACTGACCGATTTCAGTTTTCAGCTTTCAGAATTTCAGTTTTTTCACTGAAAACTGGTGGAAGCACGAAGAAGGCCTAATCGCCTTTCAGAACGAGCTTTTCAAATTTGCCTATTACCGGCTCAAATATTGACAGGGGAAAAGCTGAAACGCTGAAATTCTGAAATTCTGAAATGAACCAGAGGCAAAAGCCGCAAGATTCACTGGTCCGTAGTCCGTGGTCCCTGATCCCTTTCATGGTCCGGGGAGCGCGACCGTCTCGGTCGCCGTGGTCGGCGTCTCGCCGGCCACATCTTTCGAGTTCTGAAAACCTGAAAAACTGAAATCTGTCGTCCGGCCTCAATCTCAAAAGGCTTTATGGCCCGCGGACTACGCAGATGGACGCGGACACGGAGATCTGAGGTTTTAGTTCTCAGCATTTCAGCATTTCAGCGTTTCAGTTTTTCAGATTTTAAAATGCGTTTGCCCCTTGCGCCGCGAGGGAGTAGCTTGATCCGTATGAAAGTGCTTTCTGAATTGGCCAAAGAGGCCTTGGAATGGTATGCCTAGACCGCTAGTCGAAATTACCCGAGAGGCGAGCGAGTTGCCTAGAGAGCAACGGCTGGCGCTGGCCGAATTCCTGCTGGAGTTGGAGGAATCTCCCGCCGACCCGGAAGTCGAGGCCGTTTGGGAAGAGGAAATCCAGAACCGCATTCGGGCCATCGATGACGGGAGCGCCAAAGGAATTCCCTATGAACAGGTCATGCGCGAGGCTCAAGACCGCCTCGCGAAGTGAAAACCGAATTTCTTGACGAAGCGCGCCAGGAGTTTCTGCAAGCCCTATCGTTCCTGGAAAGCCAGCAGGCTGGCCTGGGCCAGCGT
This sequence comes from uncultured Alphaproteobacteria bacterium, assembly GCA_963719675.1. Classification (GTDB taxonomy): domain Bacteria; phylum Pseudomonadota; class Alphaproteobacteria; order Acetobacterales; family Acetobacteraceae; genus Rhodopila. The sequence continues at coordinate 76,389 of CAVRDN010000032.1, forward strand.
TTCAAAGACGAGGTCGATAGGAATGTTTTGTGGATCGCCTCGCACCCGGACGTGTTGAGAGTAAGGCCTGGAGGGTATCGAAGGATGAATCTGCGCATTTTTCCATATTACATCGCATATCTCATTAGAGGCGACACGATTTGGGTGCTAGCCGTGGCGCACGGTCATCGAAAGCCGGATTATTGGGTCCGCCGAAAAACACAAGTGCCCTAAGGAACAACTCGGAGGCTTAAGGACATGTTTTTTAACCGCTGATTTGCGCTAATCAGAATCGTCCCGTAGTCCTGTAGTCGGTATTTCAGCATTTCAGCATTTCAGCATTTTAAAATGTTCCGTTGCTTACTATCAGGAAATTGAATCCGGCTTGTCTTTCCTGGCCATCGGGCATATATTCACAACACAATGAGCCTGGCAGAAATTGAAGCTGAATTGGACCAGTTGGATCTGGATGAACTTCGCCGCCTCGCCTTAAAATCCTGGACGACTTTTATGGAGAAGGAACGCCGCATGGACGGGGTCAACGAGTGCGACGAGGGTGACCCGCGTCTGCTGGCGGCACTGGACGAAGCCATTGCCAAGGCCGATGCGACTGCAGGCCAGGGACATTCGGGGCGCGACGTTTGGGCTCGGTTGAACGAATGGACTACAGGGTAATTTTCAAGGACACTTTTTTAACGGACCTTGAACGAATTATTAGGTTGATTGCCGTTCAGAATCCGGCAGGCGCGCGCAAACTCGGCGACCTGATCATCCAAACCGGTGAAAGTCTCTGTTTTTTCCAGAGCGTCACCCAAAAGTCCGTCAACGCCCTGGAGTAAGGCGATTTATCATAAAGAAATACTTCAAGGTGTTTTACCGGGTAGAACTTGAATCACGAACCGTGGAAGTGCTTCGTTGTTGGGATGGCCGTCGGGCGTCCGATCCTATGTTGTAGTCAGGTACCAGCAGAAAACAGAAATCAGAAGTGTATTTCAGCGTTTCAGCTTTTTAAAATGTCCGTAGTCCGTGGTCCCTGATCCCTTTCATGGTCCGGGGAGCGCGACCGTCTCGGTCGCTCTGGTCGGCGTCTCGCCGGCCACATCTTTCGAGTTCTGAAAATCTGAAAAACTGAAATCTGTCGTCCGGCCTCAATCTCAAAAGGCCTTATGGCCCGCGGACTACGCAGATGGACGCGGAAATGGACAAGAGAAACGCCACGTTCTTAATGATTTTCATCTGCGCTTATCCGCGTGTTCTGCGGGCAAAGTTCCCCTTTTCCGCTTTTAGGAATTGCCCTTGACATCATCCAAGATGGCGGCACGTTTGATACATGACTGAGCAAATCAGACTTCGGATTGACAGCCAACTGGCGGAAGAGGCGGATGCGGTCTGTCGCGAACTCGGCATCACCCCGACGGCGGCGGTGTCCATGTTTTTCGCCCAAATGGTAAAACTGCGCGGTTTGCCATTCCGCCCCAGCGATTTTCCGGCATTGGATGAATACGGCGTGACGTTGGCCCAAGCGACGGCGGCGGAAGACTCCGCCCTGGCTGAAATCGCCTCGTCGCGCAAAGCGGGCAAGCTGGAAACCTTCACTGGCAAACTGTGATCCGGGCGTACTCTCGGAACGAATCAAGAAGACGGCGGATAAGTTGCCGCCGGAGGTGCGAGAAAAGGCCTCCAAGGTCATTGCCGATGTTGGCGCCGCATTTGGCGACCCGCATCAGCATCGCGGATTAGGGCTTCGCAAACTAGCCAGGCGTTCCTACGAAATCCGTCTGCACCTGCAATGGCGCGTGGTGTTTATTCACGATGGGAAAGCCCTGATTGCCTACAACGTCATGAAGCACGACGAAGTTTCGCTCTGGTTGCGCGGCCAGCGAAAGTGAATTTCAGCGTTTTAGTTTTTCAGTATTTTAAAATATGGAATTGGTGATCGAATCAGGACGCGCGGAAAAGAATTATTGGCGCGACCTTTGGCGCTATCGGGAACTGTTTTATTTCCTGGCCTGGCGCGACATCCTGGTGCGCTACAAGCAGACGGTCATCGGCATTGCTTGGGCCGTCATCCGTCCTTTTCTCACCACGGTGGTTTTCACCATCGTGTTCAGCAGGATTGCCAAACTGCCGGCTCCCGGCGCCGCGCCTTACGCGCTGCTCGTCATGGCCGCCATGCTGCCCTGGCAGTTTTTCAGCACCGCCATGAGCGAATCCAGCAGCAGCCTGATTGGTAACGCCAATCTCATTTCCAAAATCTATTTCCCGCGCCTCATCGTCCCGGCGGGCTCGGTCATCACGAGCTTTGTGGATTTCCTTATCACTCTGGGACTGATGGGCGCGATGATGATGTGGTACCGCTTTCTGCCCGACTTTCGGTTGCTGGCCCTCCCGCTTTTCACGGCTCTGGCCTTTGCCGCCTCCTTCGGCATCGGCCTCTGGCTTTGCGCTCTCAACGTCGAATACCGCGATTTCCGCTACATCGTTCCATTTATTGTGCAATTCGGGCTTTACGTTTCACCCGTTC
>CAVRDN010000033.1:0-19472 GCA_963719675.1 uncultured Alphaproteobacteria bacterium
AAGACGTCGCCCAGAGCGCCGCCGTGAAGAAGTTCTTCGACTGGGGCTTCAGCAAGGGCGGCGATATCGCGAAGGAGCTGCTCTACATTCCCCTGCCGGCCACCGTGCAGACCGCGATCAAGGCCGCCTGGACGAAGGACGTGCCGGGCGGCATGTGAGGCGACGGCGCGACCCGATGGGCACGATCCACTGGACGCGCGGCGCGCGATGAGCTTCGGGACGTGAGAACGGCCGATCGACTCCGATTGATCGGCCGGTCCGCGATGACCTGACGGGGCGTGCCGGAGTTCGCCGGCACGCCCGGTCTTCGACAAGGAACCACCAGCCCGTGCAGCAAGCGGTTACGTTTTCGACCCAGCCGGACAGCCGTCCGCGCGACGTGAAACAGCGGCGCATCGGCGACCCGATCTTCGCCGCCGCGGCCACCCTCTCCGGCATCTTCGTCCTGGTGCTGCTGGGCAGTCTGATCCTGTCGCTGTTCATCGGCGGCCTGCCGGCGTTCCGCCACTTCGGCATCGGTTTTCTGACCTCGGCCGACTGGGATCCAGTGCACGAGGTGTTCGGCTCCGCCGTCTCGGTCTACGGCACGCTGCTGACCTCCGTGCTGGCGCTGGTCTTCGCCGTGCCGATCTCGTTCGGCATCGCCTTCTACCTCACCGAGCTGGCGCCCAACTGGCTGCGCCGGCCGGTCGGCACCGCGATCGAGCTGCTCGCCGCCGTGCCGTCGATCATCTACGGCATGTGGGGCTTTTTCGTCATCGTGCCGATCATGTCGCAATACGTCGAGCCGACCTTGATCGACACGTTCGACGGCGTCCCCGTCCTGGAGGACCTGTTCGCCGGTCCGCCGTTCGGCACCGGCCTGTTCACCGCCGCGATGGTGCTGGCGGTGATGGTCATCCCGTTCATCGCCGCCACCATGCGCGACGTGTTCGAGACCGTGCCCCGGTGTTCAAGGAGTCGGCCTACGGCGTCGGCTGCACGACGTGGGAGGTGATGCGCTCGATCGTGCTGCCCTACACGCGGGTCTCGGTCGTCGGCGGCATCATGCTCGGCCTCGGCCGCGCTCTGGGCGAGACGATGGCGGTCACCTTCGTCATCGGCAACTCCGACCGCATTTCCGGCAGTCTGTTCGGATCGGGCAATACCATCGCCTCGATCGTCGCGCTGGAGTTTCCGGAAAGTCCGGCGGGCAGCCTGAAACTGGCGTCGCTGCTGGCGTTGGGCTTCATCCTGTTCGTCATCTCGTTCATCGTGCTGGCGATCTCCCGCGCCTTGCTGCGGCCGAAACTGAAGGTGTGAGCATGAGCGCGACCACGGCGGAACCCGGCGTCCACCCCGGTCCGGCCAAGGACCTGACGACCGCGCGGGCCCTCGGGCGGCGGCGGCATCGCGTCAATACGATCGTCAAGGCGCTGTGCATCCTGGCCACCGTGCTCGGCCTCGTGCTGCTGGCGTCCATCCTGTTCACCCTGATCTGGAACGGCGCGGCGGGGCTGCGCCTCACGGTGTTCACCAACACCACCAAACCGCCCGGATCCAACGGCGGACTGCTCAACGCCATCGTCGGGACCCTGATCCAGACCGGCATCGGCACGGTGATCGGCACGCCGATCGGGCTGATGGTCGGCACCTATCTGGCCGAGTATGGCGCGCACTCGCCATTGGCCAACGCGGTCCGCTTCGTCTCCGACGTGCTGCTGTCGGCGCCGTCGATCCTGATCGGCCTGTTCATCTACCAACTCGCGGTCCAGCCATTCGGCGGGTTCTCCGGCATCGCCGGCTGCCTCGCGCTGGCCGTGCTGGTCATTCCGATCGTGGTGCGCACCACCGAGGACATGCTGCGGCTGATCTCGCCCGCTTTGCGCGAGGCGGCGATGGGCCTCGGCGCGCCGAAATGGAAAGTCATCGTGCTGATCTGCTACCGGGCGGCGAAGGACGGCATCCTCACCGGCATCCTGCTGGCGATCGCCCGCATCGCCGGCGAAACCGCCCCACTCCTCTTCACCAGCCTGGGCAACCTGAACTGGTCGATCGGGCTGGGTTCGCCGATGGCCAGCCTGCCGGTGACCATCTACCAATACGCCGGCTCGGCGTTCGAGGACTGGGTGCAGCTTGCGTGGGTCGGCGCATTGCTGATTACAGTGGGGGTCCTGGCCCTCAATATCGCGGCGCGCTTCGCGTTGCGGCGTAGGAGCTGAATGGGATGAGCACAGCCATGAGCGAGCAGCGGGAACAGCGAGGCGGCATGGGCGGCGGGGTCCAGGTTCGCGCCAACGCGGAGATCAACGCGGCGAAAATCTCCATCGAGGACCTGGATTTTTTCTACGGCGACCATCGCGCGCTGAAGACCATCAACCTGGACCTGCCGGATCGTCAGGTGACCGGGATGATCGGTCCCTCCGGCTGCGGCAAGTCCACGCTGCTGCGGGTGCTGAACCGGATGTACGACCTCTACCCGGGCCAGCGCGCCACCGGACGGGCGATGATGGATGGTCAGAACATCATCGCGCCGGACACCGATCTGAACGCGTTGCGCGCCCGCGTCGGCATGGTGTTCCAGAAACCGACGCCGTTTCCGATGACGATTTACGAGAACATCGCCTTCGGGGTGAAACTGCACGAGAAACTGTCGAAGTCGCAGATGGACGAACGCGTCGAATGGTCGCTGACCCGCGGCGCGCTGTGGACCGAGGTGAAGGACCGCATCCACACCTCGGCGATGGGATTGTCCGGCGGACAGCAGCAACGCCTCTGCATCGCGCGGACCATCGCGGTGCGGCCGGAAGTGATCCTGCTGGACGAGCCGACCAGCGCGCTCGACCCGATCAGCACGTTGAAGATCGAGGAACTGATCGACGAACTGAAACACGACTTCACCATCGCGATCGTGACCCACAACATGCAGCAGGCCGCGCGTTGCGCCGATCAGGTGGCGTTCTTCTACCTCGGCGAAATGGTGGAGGTCGCGCCGGCGGCGCAGTTGTTCACCGCGCCGAAGGAGAAGCGGACGCAGGATTATGTCACCGGCCGGTTCGGCTGAACCAAGGGACACGAAACGATGACCGAACAGTCCGAGCACCTCGTCAAAAGCTTCGATCAGGACCTGAAGCGGCTGACGCGACATGCTGATCCGCATGGGCGGCATCGTGGAGAATCAGGTCGCGCTGGCGTCGGAAGCGATCATGGACCGCAACGCCGAGGCGGCGACCCGCACCGTCGAGGAAGACGTGAAAGTGGACGCGCTGGAGCGCGAGGTCGAGCAATACGTCATTCGCATGCTGGCGCTGCGCCAGCCGATGGCGGCCGATCTGCGCCTCGTCGTGGCGGCGCTGAAGATCACCGGCGATCTGGAACGCATCGGCGATTACGCGTCCAACGTCGCCAAACGCAGCATCGTGCTGGCGCAGTTCCCGGCGCCGTATTCGCTCGGCGGCCTGGCGCACATGGCGACGCTGGTGCAAGGCCAGCTCAAATCCATCATCGACGCGCTTGGCACATCCGACGCCGACAAAGCCATCGAGGTGTGGCGTTCCGATCGCGCGGTCGACGACATCTACAACACGATCTTCCGTGAGTTGATCACTTACATGATGGAAGATCCGCGCAACATCACGCCGTGCACGCATCTGCTGTTCATCGCCAAGAACCTGGAACGGATCGGCGATCATACCACCAACATCGCCGAAACGATTTACTACACGGTGAAGGGCGAGGTCATTCCCGACGTGCGGCCGAAGGGCGATACCTCGGCCTATGCGGTGGTGCGGCCAAAAGAATGACGCCGAACGAACGATAAAGGGACAGACAATCATGCCTGACGGGCTCTCCAGCCTGCCCAGACCGCTTGTCCTCGTGGTCGAGGATGAGGCGGCGATCGCGACGATGCTGCGCTATAATCTGGAAAAACAGGGCTATCGCGTCGCCGAGGCCTCCGACGGCCAGGAAGCGCTGACCCGTATTCAGGAGCAACAGCCGGATCTCGTGCTGCTGGACTGGATGTTGCCCGTCATGTCCGGGATCGAGGTGTGCCGGCAGATCCGCCGCAAGCCGGCGACGCGCGATCTGCCGGTGATCATGGTCACCGCGCGGACCGAGGATCAGGACGCGGTGCGCGGGCTGAATACCGGCGCCGATGATTACATCACCAAACCGTTCAACATCGACTCGTTGCTGGCCCGCATGCGCGCGCTGCTGCGGCGCTCGAACGCGGTGCCGGACAAGGGGCATCTGGCGTTCCACGACATCGAAATGGACCTGTCCTCGCATCGGGTCAGCCGCAACGGCCGCAAGGTGCATCTGGGGCCGACGGAATTCCGGCTGCTGGAATTCTTCATGCAGCATCCGCGGCGCGTGTTCTCACGCGAGGAACTGCTCGACGCGGTGTGGGGCCACGATATCCATGTCGAGCCCAGAACGGTCGACGTGCATATCCGCCGGCTGCGCAAATCGATGAACCTCGGCGACGAACTGGACGTGGTGCGGACCGTGCGCGCGGCGGGCTACGCGCTGGATACCGAGCCGCTGTGACGCGCCGGGGCGTTGCCCCGGACCCCACCAAGGGGCGCTGTCCCATTGGATCCCCGCCAAGGGCGGTGGCCCTTGGAACCATTCATTTTGGTGGTGGGATGAGAGGGGGCCGATGGTGGCGTTCCGAGGTCCGCGTCGGCCCCCTCTCATCCCACCACCAATGGACAGATCTCAAAGGGCCTCGCCCTTTGATGGGGGTCCAGGGGGCAAAGCCCCTGGCGGGTCCGAGGGCAGCGCCCTCGCGCGTCACCGCGGCCCGATATCCCACGGCGCGCGCGCGGCCTCGGCCTCAGCCTCGCTCCGGCTGATCCCAATGTCCTTCAATTGCCGCGCGTCCAGCTCCGCCAGGATGCGGCGGGTGCGCGCGGCCTCCCACATCAGCGCGACGCGCCGCGCCAGGCCGCGTGGGAAGCGGATCGCCGTCCGAGGGCGAGAATAACGATAAAGCACCGTTGCGTGGTCTGACATCGCAACCTCCATGAGTTCCGGAGGCTGATATGGCGTGACGTGGCGGATCAGTAAAACGAATTGCATTGATCGTCGCGATCAGATATTTTGATGTCCATGCTTCCGCTGAACGGCCTCGACCCCGACCTGCTGCGCGCGTTCGTGCTGATCGCCGACGGGCACAGCTTCACCCAGGCGGCGAGCCTCGTCGGCCGCACGCAGTCCGCCATTTCCATGCAGGTCCGCCGTCTGGAGGACAGTCTGGGGCAGCGTGTGCTCAGCCGCGGCAAGGGCGGCACCATCGAGTTGACGTCGCATGGCCGGTATTTGCTGACGCGGGCCCGGCAGATCCTGGCGCTGAGCGACGAGGTGATGGCGACGTTTCGCGCGCCGCACATTACCGGGACGGTACGGCTCGGCTGTCCGGACGACTACGCGCTGGCGTATATCCCGCCCATTCTGAAGCGCTTCGCGGCGACCCATCCGGCGGTGCAGGTCGATGTGCGTTGCTCGCCCTCGGGGGATCTGATGCGCGGCATCAAGGCGGGCGAACTGGATCTGGCGCTGATTTCCGACGGGCATCAGCCGGCGGGTTGGCCGGTGACGGAGTTGTGGCGCGGGCCGTTGGTCTGGGTGACCTCGACCCGGAACTCGCCGCACCGGCAGGATCCGTTGCCGCTGGCTCTGGCGGATCGGGAGCGGTTTCTGGCGAAGGGCCAGGACTGCGAGTGGGCCAGCGCGGCGACGGCGGCGTTGGACAAGGCCGGACGGCGGTATCGGGTCGCGTATACCTCCGCCTCGCAACTGGGGACGCACGCGCCGGTCGTCGCGGGTCTCGCGATCACCGTTTCGACCCTGTCATGGTTGCCGCATGGCCTGCGGCCGTTGGGCGCGGACGAGGGCCTGCCGCCGTTGCCGAACTTCGGAATTATGATGCTGAAGGCGCAGACCGCGAGCCAGCCGGTGACGGACGCGCTGGCGGCGCATATCGACGAGAATTTCCAGGCGGGCTCGGCGCGCGCGTCCGATACGTTGCTGTGACGGCATGACGGGCGCGCGGATCGCACCGATCAATATCGGCGTGGATCACTGGTCCGCCGCGAAACAAGGCCCGCCGTTCCCGGACATCACGCGGGCGATCGCCCGGCGAGACGGGGATGTGGCGGATCAGCGCTGGCGGATCAGTGGTGGCGGATCAGTGCTGGCGGATCAGTGCTGGCGGATCAGTGCTGGACTGGCCGGCGCCGATGCGTTACCTTGTCATTCATGTCGATCATGACCCACGTCACGCGAATTAGCCGCCCGGCTGTCTGAGCAGCCGGGGTTACCCGCTATTTCCCATTCGTGATCTGGAGTTTTCGACACCATGCCCTCCCATGTGCGCTTTCTGCTCGATGCCGAGTGTTCGCCCGGACTGCTGCCGCGCGTGCTGCAGCCGTTCGCCAAACGTGACCTGATCCCAGACCGCATGTGGTCGCACCGCTCCGGCGATCTGATGCACGTCGAGATCGCGGTCGAGGCGATGCCGGACGAAGAGATCCATCTGGTCGAGGGCAATCTCCGGCAGATCATCGGCGTTCGTCAGGTGATCCAGGTGCGCCCCGAGGCGCGGCGCGCGGCGGCATAGGGCGCGCGCGACAAGACGCGGTTCCTCCGCGGTTTCCTCCCGTCGCCATCGGTGGACTCCCGGTCGCTCCGTCGGTGCGGCCGCGGCTCGGCACCGCGAAACGAAAACGTGAAGGATACGTAATGGCATTCGAAACCCGGGCGCATTGAGTCGAGTACTCGGGGCCAACGCCGCGTGTCGCGGGTTGCGCTGACCGGTGGACTGAGCCAACGTCACCGCGGGTCAATCGCGCCGTCAGAGCGCCCAGGGGGAATTCTGTCCGTGCAACACGCGTCCCTGCGCATTTTCGATCATGAACCGGCGTGCCCTTCGGAGGCACAACTGTGGAAAGGCGGCGCGACCGACCTGACGACCCGCACGATGATCGCCGACCCACCGCGCTGGCTGCTGCTCGCCGACCGTGCGGACGCCGCCGCGCCGCCGCGCGAACGCGCGCCGCTGCTGCGCTGGGATCTGGAGCAGATCAATCCCGGCACGATGCCGTCCCCCGGGCACGCCGGCGGCGTCATCCTGGTATCGATGAACGTCGATCCCTCGCGTGAGGCGGAGTTCAACGACTGGTACGACATGGAACACATTCCTCACTTCAATCGGCTGCCCGGCGTCATCGCCGCGCGACGGTTCCGCGCGATCGCGGGCAACCCGCGCTACGTGGCGCTGTATCACGTCGAGACCACCGATATTTACGCGACTCCGGGCTGGATGGCCGCGAACGAGACGCCGTGGATCCTGCGCATGCGGCGCTTTCAACGCGACCGCACCTATTTCATGTTTCGTCACCGTATCGGCTGATCCGGAGGAAGTCTCGTGTCCCAGTCCGCGCCTTTGACGCCCGAGATCATCGGGCGAGCGATCGACAATACGCCGTTGAACGGCGCGCTTAAATTCATCATCGCGGTCGCCGCCGCCGGCTTTCTGTTCGATTCGTTCGACATCACGATCGTTGGCTACGCGTTGCCGAAAATCCGGACGGAGTTCGCGCTGTCGCCGACCGAGGTCGGCCTCGTCGGATCCTCGGCGCTGGCGGGGATGGGTGTCGGTTCGTGGTGCTGGGGCTGGATCGCCGACAAATGGGGCAGGCGGGTGGTGTTCGCGTCAACCGTATTGATGTTCTCGATCTTCACCGGCGTGGCGGGCCTGGCGATGTCGCTGGGGTTTCTCGTCGGCGCGCGGTTTCTGACGGGCCTCGGTCTCGGCGGCATGGTGCCGATCGATCAGGCGCTGGTGACCGAATACGCGCCGGCGCGCATCCGCGGCCGGGTCGCGGCGATGCTGCCGCTGTGCTGGCCGATGGGCTATTTTTGCGCCGCCGGCATGGCGTTGCTGCTGGTGCCGCATGTCGGCTGGCGCTGGCTGTTCGCGATCGGCGTGTTGCCGGCGATCCTGTCCGTGTTCATCCGCCGCCGGGTGCCGGAGTTGCCGCGCTGGCTCGCCTCGCAGGGCCGCCACGAGGAAGCGCGCGAGTCGCTGGCGTTCGTCGGCGTCGATGACCGGTTGCTGGAGCAGGCGCGGCGCGACGTGGCCGGCCTGCCGTCTCGGGTGGCGGTGCCCGAGGCGACATTCCGCGATCTGTTCACGCCGCCTTACGCGCGGCGGGTCGTGCACACCTGGCTGTTGTGGTTCTGCTCGAACTTCGCGGCGACGGGGTTCGCGGTGTGGCTGCCGACGATTTATTCGACTTATTACCACATCGAACTGACCCGGACGCTGCTGTATACCTTCATCGTCGCCGGCACGCAGGTCGTTGGACGGATCTGCGCTTTTTGGCTGATCGACATCCTTGGCCGCAAGACGATGATCGTGATCGCCTACGGGGTCGCGGGCTGCGCCGCGCTGGCGTTCACTCAGTCGGTGACCGAAACGAGCCTGCTGGTCAACGCGATGGTCTATGTGTTCTTCCAGGACATCGGCAACCTCGCGATGACGGTCTACACGCCCGAGGTCTATCCGGTGCGCATTCGCGGCAAGGGCGCGGCGATCGCGATGGGATGGGGGCGGTTCGGCGGCATGACGTCGCCGCTGCTCGCGGGCGTGCTGATCGGTGCCGGCAACCTGATGCTGGTGTGGGGCATGATCGGAGCGATGCAGTTCCTGGCATCCGGATTGACGCTGATCCTGGCGTACGAGACGCGCGGCAATCTGGAGGCGGTGTCGCGGGTGGCGTGACATCCTCCGCCGATCCCGCGGGACGCGGAACCCGTGATGCGATCCTTGGCCACGGCACGGACGCACCCGGTTCCGGCCGCGCGCGTTACCCCCACAATCGTCGCGATGCCAGTTGCGCGCCCTCCACCAGGGATCCCAGCTTGCGGTAGGCGATCTGGGCATCCACGCGTCCGGCATTGCCGACGAACGTCGCGAAACCGCAATCGGTGCCGGCGAGGACTCGCTCACGCCCGACTATGGCCGCGAACTGGCAGATCCGTTGCGCGATCAGTTCCGGATGCTCAACGTAGTTGGTGCAGGTGTCCACCACGCCGGGGATCAGCACCTTGTCGTCCGGCAGTTTCGCATCACGCCACACCGTCCATTCGTGCGCATGCCGCGGATTGGCCGCCTCGAACGAAATGGCCTGAGGTTTCGCCTTCAATACGATCGGCAGGATCTTCCGCAGCGGAATATCGAAGTCATGCGGGCCCTCGTAATTGCCCCAGCACAGATGCAGCCGCGCTGAATGCGCGGGCACGTTTTCCAGCGCGTGGTTCAGCGCTTCGACCTGCTGTTCCGCCTGTTTGAGGAACTCCGGCTCCGTCAGATCCTGAAACCCGGTGTGGCGCGCCATCGCGAGATCCGGACTATCGAGTTGCACGACGATCCCGGCGCCGGCGATGGCCTCGTATTCCTCCCTCATGGCATCCGCCACGGCGCCGATATACGCGGCGTGGGTGGGATAATGCCGGTTGGGCTGGAACGCCGACACGACGCCCGGCGAGGCCGCGGGCATGAACGCGTCGACCGGCTTCGACGCCGCGATCGCGGCCTGGAAATTCGCGATATCCAGTCTGACCGCGTCATGATCGCGCATCGCGACATCGCCGGTGCAGCACAGGCGGCGGAACACCTGCGGGCCGGTGAACTGCAGCATACGCTGGCGGAATTCCGGATACTCCGCGACGTCGCGGTTCGGTTTGGGCGTGAAATTCTCACCGCCGAAGCCAGTCAGGCGGTCCTTGATGTACGTCGCGTAGCCGATCTTGCTGGTCTCGCCGTCGCTGACGACGTCGATGCCGGTGGCGACCTGGCGCGCGACGACGTCGGCGACCGCCTGACGGACAGCGCGGTCCAGTTCGGCGCGATCGTAGGGCTGGCCCTGGTCTCTGCGAACCAGCAGCTCCGCCACCGCGCGCGGTCTGGGCAGGCTGCCGACATGGGTCGTCAGAATACGGTCGGTACTCAACTTCATGGTGTCCTCCCGGTTATGGTTACCGGGACACTATCACCGCCGCGCGCGGATTTTGAGAGGTCGCGGAAGCCTGTTTCTGGGCAGGTCCGGGCGCGCGATCCGGATGGCCCTCCCGGCGTGGCGCATGCGTCGCGCGGACCTCGGACGCCATGACGTCCGGCGGAGATCGGCTCGACGATCGGTCAGGCTGGGACGATTGGTCAGGCTGGAACGATCGGTCAGGCGGGCGCGAGAATGGGACCGCTGCGCCGCGGCTGCCGGCTGACGAGGAACCCGATCAAGATCAAATTCAGCAAATTGAACACCACGCCGGTGGCGAAGGCCGGCGCGTAGGAGGCGAAGTGATCGTAGATGCGGCCGGCGAGCCAACTGCCCACCGCCATCCCGGACATCGCGGTGAACAGGACGGTCGGGATCCGCCACGATGCCTCGGACGAGGGAAACAGGTCGCGGATCGCCACCGAGTACGACGGGATGATGCCGCTGAAGCCAAGGCCGTAGACCCCGGCGATCACGAACAGCCCGGTCTCGTTCTGGGTCAGCAGGAACGCGGCGATCGCCGCCGCCTGGCAGGCCGAACCGGCCATCACCGTGCGCAAACCGCCGATGCGGTCCGCCATGGCGCCCCAGAACTGCCGCGAGATGAACGCGCACCCCAGCAGCACCGAGAGCATGGCGGCGCCTTGTACCGGGCTGATGCCGATATCGGAACAAAACGCCACCAGATGCGAGTTCGGGATCGCCATCGGAATGCAGCAGCAGAACCCCGCCACGCAGAGCATCGCCTGCACGAGGTTGGGCCGCAGTCCAAGCACCGACCGGTTGCGTTCGGCATGGCTCGCGGCGCCGGAGGCCATGGGCCGCGGCACCGCGTGCAGGAACGGCAGCATGGGCAGGATGCAAACCAGCACGACCACCGCGTAGCCCAGCATGGCGGTTTGCCAGCCGTACACCGCGATGCCGCGTTCGAAGATCGCCGGCCAGAACACGCCGGCGATGTCCTGACCGGACGAAATCAGCGCGATCGCGGCGCCGCGGCGGCGATCGAACCAACGGCTGACGTAGATCAGCAGCGGTGCGTAGATGGCGCCATTGCCGATCAGCCCGATCAGCAATCCGTGGCCAAGATACAGCGGGATCGTGCCGCCGAGGGTGGAGACCGCGAGACCCAGGGCGATGGAGACGGCACCGATACCGACGGTGACGCGGATGCCGAGCCGGTCCGCCAGCCACCCCATCGGGATGCCGCCCAGTCCGGTACCGACCCAGACCAGGGATCCGGCCAGAGCGATGACCGACCGGTCGGTGCCCAGATCCTGCTGGATCGTTTTCAGGCCGACCACGATCAACAGCGGCGAGCCGTAGGAGATCGACAGGATCGCCAGCGTCGCGGCGGCGGCGAACCAGGATCCGCGCCCCTCGATGCTGGGTGGCCGGTCTGACATGGACTCTTCCTTCCTTGCGCGGGCGGTCAGGACGGCGGCCGCATGATCGGAGCGGCCGGATTTTCCTTACCTGACGTCGCGGCGTAGGATACCGGCTCGCACCACCGATCGGCAAGCTGGAGAGCCTCATGACGAACCCATCCGGTCCCCTCAAGGGCCTGCGCGTATTCGATCTCACTCGCGTCCTCGCGGGTCCAACCTGCGCGCAAATGCTGGGGGATCTGGGTGCCGAGGTGATCAAGATCGAGCGACCGGGCGCCGGCGACGACACCCGCGGCTTCGCGCCGCCGTTCATGCCGGGCACCAAGGAGAGTGCGTATTTCGTTGGCGTGAACCGTAACAAAATGTCGGTCACGCTGGATATCGGCAAGCCGGAGGGCCAGGAGATCGCGCTGAAGCTGATCGCCGATTGCGACATTCTGGTGGAGAACTTCAAGGTCGGCGCGCTGGAGAAGTACGGCCTCGGCTACGAGCAACTGCATGCGAAGTTTCCCCGGCTGGTCTATTGCTCGATCACCGGCTTCGGCCAGACCGGTCCGTACGCGCCGCGGCCGGGCTACGACAGCCTGATCCAGGGCATGGGCGGCGTGATGAGCCTGACCGGCGAGCCCGACGGCCTGCCGCAGAAAGTTGGCGTGCCGGTCGCGGATTTGTTCGCCGGCCTGTACGGCTGCATCGGCATCCTGGCGGCGATCCGGCATCGCGATCTGACCGGGCAGGGGCAGCAGATCGACATCGGCATGCTCGATACGCATGTGGCATGGTTGGCCAATCAGGGGATGAACTATCTGGCGACCGGTGAGAACCCGGCGCGGCTCGGCAATCAGCATCCGAACATCGTGCCGTACCAGGTGTTTCCGACGCGGGACGGCTACATGGTGTTGTCGATCGGCAACGATCCGACCTTCAAACAATTCTGCGAGGCGTTCGCTCTGACGCATTTGCTGGAGGACGAGCGGTTCGCCACCAACGCCGCGCGCGTGCGAAACCGGCAACTGGTGACGGATACGCTGACGCCGGTGATGCAACAGCATCCGACCAACTGGTGGATCGACCAACTGGAGACGCTCAAGGTCGGTTGTGGTCCGATCAATACGTTGTCTCAGGTGTTCGCCGACCCGCATGTCGTGGCGCGTGAGATGGTGCTGGAGATGAAGCACGCGACGGGCGGTCAGATGAAAATGATCGCCAACCCGGTGAAGCTGTCGGAGACGCCGCCGGATTATCGGCTGCCGCCGCCGGTACTGGGGCAGCACACGGATGCCGTGCTGACGTCGAAGCTGGGACTGGACGCGGCGGCGTTGGCGGCGTTGCGGGAGAAGGGGATCATCTGAAAAACAGGCGGATTGCCCCGATATTTCCCAGATTTATCGGTTGTGATGTTTCAGAATGCCAGATCGGGTGGTCTGCGCTCCCTGGCGGCAGACCAGCCTGAGGTCGTCCTCCGTGACGTTCTTGCTCCGTTCCGTGTCCGGTCGTAGAGTCGCCTCTGTCCATCGTGTGGCACGGGAGGACAAAATGTTCACTATCGTGAGGAAGTTCAGGCTCACGCGCGGCTCGGTCGGTGAGGTGAAGCGTCGGGTCAAAGTGGGGTTCGTGCCCCTCCTACGTGAGCAACCGGGCTTCCGGAACTACTACCTGCTGGACGGCGGGCAGGACACCTTGATCAGCATCCGGGTATTCGACAGCGCCGATGAAGCACTTGCTTCCAATGACGTCGCGGCGGAGTGGATGCGGGACAACGTCCTGGAATTCGTGAAGGGGATGCCGGAGGTGATGGCGGGTGATGTCGTCGTCGCCGAGAGCAGATAGTCGAAGTCATACCGACGCCTTTCGGGCCAGGGTGACGGCGGCGAGACTGTTGGATGATCTGACGGCAGCGGGGTTTGTGGTCACGAGGAAGGGCGGCGGGGTGGCGCCGCGCACGTCCGGGATGCCGAGACCGCAGCTGTCATGATCATCTCGCCAGGCCATCTTCAATATCGATTGGCCCGCGGGAGAAGTCTGCGATTGATGTTCGCGATGGTGGTGGTGTGCGCTACACTTTGCGGTTGCCTGGACGAACAAAAAGATCAGATTGAGGAATGCCGGATGGCAGGAAAGCTCGCTTTCACTGCTGTCGGGAAAAAGTGGGAGGAGGATATTGCAAGTCCTGCCAACAGATTTATAGGTTTATGCATGGAAAATGCGGGATATGAATGGGATTGGCGTGACAGATCTTGTCAGCCTACAGTCGATGGCAGTGAAAATTCCAATCGATATTGCTATAGGCCAAAGGGAGCTATTTCAAGATTTCCAGTGGATATTTAAATTGCCGAAAACGGCGCGTTTGATTATTGGCCCAACGCTGGAAACATGGAATGTGGTTTCGTAACTGATGCCGACAACGTACAGGGCCTGAAACTGCGCCGACCTCAGGCGGGTGATCAGGGCGTCATGCTGACGTCGCAGGGCATCGGCCTGTCGCCGGGCAGTCGGTTTGTCGGCGTCCGGTCTGATCCACCAGACGGTCTTGCCAATGATCGGCAATATCAGCGGGTGCGTTTCGGCGATATAGGAAGGGGCGCCTGGCACCCCTACGTTCCATGAAATGGGCCTCGGTCGCCGGCTGAAGTTTCAGCGATCGGGTGGCCATCGGACCAGGCTGCCGGTTGTGATTTGGTTGTGATTCTGGGTGTGGGAGGCTTCAATGCAATGTCAAAAGGCCCTTATGGGGCGGGATTTTATGACATCTTGTGTCGTTTCAGACGAGAAGGGGATCATCTGATGACCCACGACCTGTTCGAGATCATGCGCACGACCCGGTCGATGCGCCGCCTGAAACCGGACCCGGTGCCGCCGGACTTGTTGCGACAGGTGCTGGAGGCCGGAACCTTCGCCGCCAACGGCGGCAACATGCAGTCCTGGCGGTTTCTGGTGATCGAGGATCCGGCGATCAAGGCGGCGGTCGGCGCGTTCTATCGCAAAGCATGGCATGAGGTCGTTGGTCCACGCTACCGGTCGGGCGGCCCGGCCCCGGGACGACTCCGGAACGGTTCGCCCGCATGCTGGCGGCGGCGGAGCATCTGGCGGATCATTTGCATGAGGCACCGGTCTGGATCGTGCCATGTCTGTCGGGCCCGCGTGGGTCCGGCGCGTCGATCTTCCCGGCGGTGCAGAACATGCTGCTGGCGGCTCGGGCGCTTGGACTGGGCGCGACGCTGACGACGCTGTACCTGATCCACGAGAAGGAGGCCGAGGCCGCGATGGGGCTGCCCGACGACGTCCATTCCTATGCGATTTTACCGATGGGATTTCCGCTGGGGAAATTCGGTCCGGTGCGGCGGGCGCCGCTGGCCGAGGTCGTCTATCAGGACAAATGGGGGACGGCGTTCTCGGCTGCGTGACGCGCCAGGGGGCCCGCGCGTGGCCCCCTGGCGTTTCGTTTCGTCAGTAGTTGAGCGCGGTTTCCTCGACCGGCACCCAGCGGCCATTCTTCACCACCGTGAGGAACGAGCTGGTCGAGGCATGGTGCTGGTCAGGACCGAACGACAGCACGTTGCCGAAGATGTCCTTGTAGTCGTGGATGCTTTCCATGCCCTTGATGAAGCTGTCCGTGGTCAGATCACGCCCGGCCTTGTCGAGCGCCATCAGCACGATGGTCGCGGCGGTATAGCCGACCTCGCCATGGAAGTTCGGCGGGCGGCCGTACTTCGCGGTAAACCGTTTGGCGAAATCCTGCACCGCCGGCCGCGGATCGTCGGGATAGGCGTACAGCGCGGGCGCCATGCAGAACGTGCCCTCGGTCGCGCCGCCCGGCAGCGAGGCGACGGCGGTGTCATAGGAGGCGAACTGGCCGACGAAATCGACATTCCAGCCCATCTTGCGCGCGGTCTGAATGATGATGTTGGTGTCGCGCACGATGGTGCCCAGCATGACGGCGTCGCAGCCGGCATCTTTCAGTTTGCTGACCGGCGCGTTGAAGTCGGTGTCGGTCGGGCGGTGCGCGGTCGTGGCGACCACGTCCATGCCCATCGCCTTGGTTTGCGCCACCACGCCGGCGAGGACGTCCTTACCGAAGTCGGAATCCTGATACATCACGCAGAACTTCTTACGGCCGCGCTTTTCGGCGAAGTACTTCACCGCCGCGCGCATCTCGTCATAGTCCGAGGCGAACTGCGCGAACTTCAACTTGTTGTACGGTTCATACATCGACCGCGCGGCGGTCAAAGGCAGCACGTTCGGCACGCCTTTCTCGAACTCCGCCGGCATGTTGGCGTCGTTCATCGGTGTGCCGCCGTCCGACAGCGCCATGAAGATGTTGTCGTTGTTCAGCAGTTTGTTCATCGCCTGAACCGAGCGAGGCACGGTGTACTGATTGTCCTCGACGATGTACTTGATCTTGCGGCCGTGCACGCCGCCTTTCTCGTTCGCTTCGTCGAATGCCATGCGAATCGCATCGCTGTTGTTCACGCCCTGCACGGCGGTGACGCCGGAGAGGTCGGTGATGGTGCCGATGACGATCTCGGTATCCGTGACACCGCGGACCGGATCGGCGGCACGGGCCGGGATCGCGGCCCAGGAGAGACTGACGGCGAGCGCGGTTGCGCTCCAAATATGTCGACGACGCATGACAAATCCTTCCCTTCACGACCGCGTGAATGCGGCCGCGTTCGTAGTGGTCAGACCGGGCGAGGCCCGCACGGCGATAGCTGGTATCCGATCATGGGGACGAACGAGCCCTCCGTCGTCGCCTGGATCGGATACACAAGAAGCGACGAGGACGTTCTTCTCTGATACCCGATGGTAGAGGGGATTACCGCCGGGATAAAGCCTGGGCCTTTGGCGGTCCCATGAATTGCCAAATGCCAAAACATTGGAGAATCCACGCGCGAAGCGGGTGGGCGCAAGGGCAGCGATCGCGTGCGTCAGAGAAGCCGGCGGCGGATTCCGTCGATCAAACGCACTTCGTTGAAATTGAAATCAATCCGGTCCCAAGGCCGCTGATTTTCATGTAGGTTATCAATTGCGCTTCATGGATCGGATGCAGAGTGTGGACTGATTTGATCTCCAGGATCAGGCGGGCCTCCACGATAACGTCAGCGATGAGATCGCAATCGACGGGCTCGCCCTTGTAGATGACCGGAAGCCGCTTTTGACGAACAAACGCCAGGCCCGCATTCAGCAATTCTCGGCACAGGCAAGCCTCGTAAACGGATTCCAACAACCCTGGGCCAAGGATTTTGTGAACCTCGATCGCGCAACCAATCACGCGGCGTGAATATGGATCGGCGTCGATCAGGCCCACCTTCGTGTGCTTCGTGGCTTCGTGGTCCAAAAATAGCGGACGCTCATGAAGGACTCGTTAATTGCCATGGGAGTCACGCGGGTCGGTCAGTGCTTGCGTGAACGCACGATTGATCGACCACGAAGGCACGAAGCACACGAAGGGGATCAATAACAAACTCCGCGGGAGACGCGCATACCGCGGCGTCGAGACCGCGGGCACTGTCCACTCGAGCCCATCCGATGGGCGTTACCCCGGATTCCGTCGGTCGAACGGAGGAATTGCGGATACCGAGGCGAGTGCCTGTCGCGGCCTTCGATCAGGTTGAAACGGGCCTGATCCGGTCGCCCTTTCGACCCGCGGGTGCGCGGCGACAGATGGCCGGGGCCAACCGGCGATGATGGAGAGAGGCCGATTTCAATCTGATCGAATACCGGTCTAAGCCGCGTCTTCCAGGATATCGGTGATGACCCGTTCCAGATGCCGCAGCGTATTGCACACGGTGACCAGATTGCAGAACGGCGCATAGCGGTACATATCCGAATCGCCGGTGCCCCATGCCGACCGGTATTCCGGGTTCAGCCAGATGATCCGCTTGCATCGTTGCGACAGCCGGCCAATCACATCCGTCCGCGGATCGGTCCGGTTGCCGCGCCCATCGCCCAGAATGATCACCGTCGTCTTGTTGTTGACGAACTGCATCCAGCCATCCTCGAAATCGGCGAAGCTGTTGCCGTAGTTCGAGGACCCATAGCCGATCGTCGACATGATCTTGCTGATCGCCTGCTCGACCGGTTCCTTTTCCAGGATGTCGGACACCTCGATCAGCGAGCCGGCGAAGGCGAACGACCGAATGTCCGACAGCGCCTCATTCAGCGCGTACAGGAACATCAGCAGGAACCCGGACATCGCCGCGACCGAGCCGGAGACGTCGCACAGCACCATCACCCGCGGCTTCTCGATGCGCTTCTGTTTCCACACGGTGATGAACGGAATGCCGCCCCAGCCCATGTTCCGCCGCAACGTCCGCCGCGTATCCAGTTGCCCGCGCAACCGCCGCCGCCGGGTCTTGGCATAGCGGGCGGCGAGCTTCTTCGCCATCTGCCGCACCAGCACCCGCATCCGGTCCAGGTCGCGCCGCTCGATGTTCGACAGCCGGGTGGATTTCAGCAATTCCTCGCGGAATTTCTCGGTCTCGCCCTTGGCGTACAGCAGCAGCGCGCGTTCGACGAAATCACGCACCGCATCGCGCAACTGCTCGACCTTGCCTTCCAGCACCTGGGCTCGGCTCAGGCCTTCCGGCGTGCCGGTCTGGCGCATCGCCTCCATGTCGCGTTCCAGCCCGCGCAGCCCCATGCGGTCCAAAATCCGCCGTGCATAAAGGTTCTTTTGCGTGAAGAAGCGGATGTTCTCGACGCCGGCCTCGCGCGCCGCCTTTTCCATCTCGGCGGCCAGCGCGGCGCGGTCGTCGCCCTCCAGCAACGAGCCCAAGCGATTGGCCGCCGGAGCCGCCCATCCCGTCGCCGCCCGACCATGGCACCACGCTGCGGCATCTCGCCCGGAGCACGGTCGTCGTCGCGCATCACGGAGCCGTCCCGGCGAATTCGTCGCGCTTGAAATAAAGTTCGAACGCCTCGTCGTAGAGGTCCTTTTCCTCCGGCGTCTTCGCCAGGATCAGGCCAAGCGTGTCCTTCAGCAGCGTCCGGTCCTCGAACCCAACCAGATCGACCGCGCGCGCCGCGTCGATCCCCTCGGCGGCCGAGACCCGCAGGCCGGCACCGCGCGCGACCTGAAAGAACCGGCGCAACGGTTCGCTGGGGGAGGGCGCCCCGGCGACAAAGCCCGACATCAGCCGGACGCCGACATCAGGCCGGCACCCGGCGTCCTGCCGCGCCTTGTGGGTCAGGCCGGCGATCTGCTTGTTGGCGACCTCGACATCCGCCTCGAACTTCAGCAGCACGTTCAGCGTGTCGCGGACCACGTCGACCTCCAGCACCGAGGCATGCAGCAGCACCATCACCCGAGCCCAGTCGATGGTTTCGCTGACGGAGGGAACCTTTTTCAGGTCCAATGCGCGCAGTTGCTGCACGAAACTCACGAGTTGCCGCAACAGCCGCGCATCGATCCCCGGCACGCGGGAGGCGATGATCCGCGCCTCCAGCTTCTCATCCGGAAAGCCGATATGCAGATGCAGGCAGCGCCGTTTCAGCGCATCGCCGAGATCGCGGGTGCTGTTGGAGGTCAGCAACACGATCGGCGGCACCGCGGCATGGATGGTGCCCAGTTCCGGGATGGTAACCTGATAGTCGGACAGGATTTCCAGCAGGAACGCTTCGAACTCCTGATCCGACTTGTCGATTTCGTCGATCAGCAGCACCGCGCCGCCCGGCTGTTCCAGCGCGCGCAGCAGCGGCCGCGGCTCCAGGAACTGATGCGAAAAGAACACGTCGCCGAAATCGTGCAGCTTGTTCAGCGCCACGGCCAGATTGTCGGCCTCGCCGATCACCGAGTTGATCTTGTCCTTGAGGATCTGGGTGTACAGCAGTTGCTTGCCGTATTTCCACTCGTACAGCGCCTTGGACTCGTCCAGCCCCTCGTAGCACTGCATGCGGATCAGCGGCAGTTGCATCCAGGTGGCGACCGACTTGGCCAGCTCGGTCTTGCCGACGCCGGCGGGTCCTTCGACCAGGATGGGCTTTTGCAGATGATGCGCGAGGTAGATGGCGGTGGAAATTTGCCGGCTGGCGATGACAC
>CAVRDN010000034.1:0-39526 GCA_963719675.1 uncultured Alphaproteobacteria bacterium
GGCCTGGTTCCGGAACATTGGAAGCGGCAACCGGTTTTCTCATCGCCACGAGTCCCGCGGATTGTCCCGGACGCCTGGTTCGTCTTGTCAGTCGCGCTTCGCCAACGCGCCGCGCCGCTTCGACACCTCGTCCGCGGTGACCGGCGCGGCGGCGTTCCCCCACGCGTTGCGAATATACGTGAGCACCGCGGCGGTCTGTTTATCGTCGAGCAGCCACCCGAAAGCGGGCATCGCGGCCGCGGTCGGTGCCGCGGCGGTCGCGACGCTACGCGTGCCCGTCAACACCACGCGGATCGCGGACGCCGGATCGACGGATTGTACGGCGGGTGCACCGGCCAATGCCGGAAACAGGCCGGGAATGCCCGTCCCACGCGGCGTGTGGCATGCCGCGCATTCATCTGCGTAGATCGCCGCGCCGGCCGTCATCGCGGGGTCGGAGCCGGCCAGCGGCGGCGGGTTGTCCTCCCGCGGGGCGGGTTGGTCCTTGAGCCAGGTCGCCACCGCGTGAAGATCGGCGTCCGTCATCTTACTGCTCGAGTCCGCGACCTCATCGGCCATCGGTCCGGTTGCCGCGGCGAAACGATTATGCCCGGTCTTCAGGTAAGCGGCGATGTCGTCGACCGACCAGGAACCGAGGCCGCGGCGCTTGTCGCTGGTGATGTCCGGCGCGAACCATCCTTGCAACGCGTATCCCTGAAACCGCTCGTCACTCTTGTCCGCGCCCGCGAGATTTTTCGGCGTATGGCAGGCGCCGCAATGCATGAGCCCCTCGGCCAGATAGGCGCCGCGGTTCCACGTGTCGCCCTTGCCCGCGACCGCGCGAAATTCTCCCGGCGTGAAGAAAAGCTTGTTCCACGCGGCCATGTCCGCGCGAACCTTGACCGGGAACGGCAGTTGATCGGCCTCCACGGCGTTGTGCACGGCGGGCACCGTCGCGAGATAGGCTCGGATCGCCAGCACATCCTCACGCCGGACTTTCGTGTAGTACGGATACGGCATCGCCGGATACAGGTGGGCGCCGTCGCGGCGGACACCTTTGGTCAGCGCGCGCACGAAATCGTCGTCGCTCCACGCGCCAATGCCGGTCGCGTTATCGGGCGTGATATTCGGTGCGATAACGTTGCCGAACGGTGTTTCGACCGGCAGACCTCCCGCGAACGGCGCACCACCCGGTCTGGTATGGCACGCGGCGCAATCGCCGGCGATCGTCAAATAGCGGCCGCGTTCGATCAGGCTGAAATCCTGCCCGCTGTTTCCCGCCACCGCGCGCGCGATGGCCGCGCTCAGCGCGAACGCCGCCACGATCGCCGCCGCGCGGCCCCTACGCATCGACCAGCGGTCCGGGGTTTTTCAAATAGCGGTCACGGATCGCCGCCGCCGACCAATACGCGAGGGCGCCGACGGTGCCGGTCGGATTATATCCGGCGTTCTGCGGAAACGCGGTGGCACCCTGAACGAACAGGTTCGGTACGTCCCAGCTTTGCAGATATTTATTGAGCGCGCTTTCGCCCGGATGCGCGCCCATGATGGCGCCGCCACACAGATGCGACGTCTGATATTGCGTCACGTCATAAGGCGCTTTGCGCGGCCGCTGCTCCACCGTGTGGGCGCCCATGGCCTTGATGATCTCGGCATAGCGGTCGGTGAGAAAGGCGCTCATTTTGATTTCGTTTTCGGGGAAATCCATCGTCATGCGCGGCAACGGCCGGCCGAACCGATCCTTGTAGGTGGGATCGAGATCGATGTGGTTCTGCCGATAACTTTGGCACGAGCCGTGCACACCGGTGCCGGAATAAACGGTGGAAAGATAATTGTCCCGCATCGCCTGCTTCCATTTCGCGCCCCAGGCCGGCGTCGCGGCGGGCAGTGCCTTCAACGAGTTGATCGGGCGTCCGCTGGTCTGCACCTGGCCCAGATAGCCGCCGCCGATGAAGCCGAGCGGACCGTGATCGAAATTGTCGCCGTTGAACTCGTCGATGCACATGCCGATCGCGCCGGATGCGACGAACGGATTGAAGTTGAATTTTTTCTTGTCGAAGAAGCCGAGCGCGGTGGAAACCGTCTGATGCGTGAAATTGCGGCCGATCTGGCCTTCGCCGCTGCCAGGATCATAAATCTTGCCGATGCCCGAGTGCATCAGCAACTGCACGTTCCAGAGCTGAAATCCGCACAGGATCACCAGTTCGGCGGGCTGCACCCATTCCTGGCCCGAGGTATCGACGAAGGTAACGCCCGTGGCATGCCTGGCCGACCGGTCGAGGTTGATCCGCGTCACCTCGCATTCGGTGCGCGCGGTGAAGTTCGGCTTGCGTAACAACGCGGGCAGGATCGTGGTTTGCGGACTCGCTTTCGAATAATTGCCACACCCAAACCATTCGCAAAACCCGCAATATGTGCAAGGTCCGAGAGTCACGCCAAGCGGATTGACATAAGCCCGCGACATATTCCCCGAAGGCTGAGGAAACGGCTTATACCCCAACTGGGCTGCCGCCTTCGCGAACAAGGTGTGACTGAACGGTTGCTTTTGCGCCGGCGTGGGATAGGGACGCGAACGCGGGCCTTCGAACGGGTTGCCGCCGTCCTGAATTGCGCCGCGCAAATTGCCGGCGGTGCCCGATGTGCCACAGAGATACTCGAAGCGATCGTAATGCGGTTCGAGCTCCTCGTACGTAATGCCCCAGTCCTGGATCGTCGCGCCGTCGGGAATGAAGCCGGCGCCATAGCGTTGCGTGAGGTGCGATTTCAACCGGAAGTCGCTCGGCAGAAAACGCCAGGTCTCGGCGTTCCAATGGACGCCGGCGCCGCCCGCGCCGTTGCCGAGCATGAAGGCGCCCCACTCGCGAACCGGGAGCGCCGCCTGGTCGTTGTTATTACGGAATGTTATCGTCGCCTGCGCCGGGCGCAGGAACAAATCGTGCCGAACCCGGAAGCGCAGTTCGTCGGGCGCGTACGACGGCGGAAAGTCGGTCGCCGTGTCGCGCCATGGACCACGTTCGATCGCCACGACATCGAGACCCGCGTCGGCCAGCTCATGGGCGAGGATCGATCCGGTCCAACCCAGCCCGATGATCGCGACATCCCGGGACGGCAACGTGCGAGCCATCGTCAGTCTTCCTTCCATTCCGGATGGTCGGCGATGCCGATGGGCGCGCGCGGATAAGGCTCGTTGTGACGTTCGACCCAGTCGCGATAGTCGTAGCGCGCGCCGGGGAAGCCGATCATCTTCCAGCCGGCCATGCCGCGATTGCCGCCGTACAGCGGGTCGGCGAAAAAGCCTTGCTGGGTATCCTTCAGCAGTTGTTTGAAGAAACTGCCTTTCTCGTCCCCGAGATCGACCGAGCCATCCTCGAGGCCGCCGATGATGGCGTCCTTGTCGGCGTCAGCCAGATCGGCGAAGCGGGTCCCGCCGTGGTTCGTCCGGCAATACGCGTCGAGCGCGGCAAGCGCTGCGCGGTAATGATCCCGGGGATCGACCGGCGATTGCGGACCTTGCTGTTTGGTGCCGTCATGGAACGGTCCGGCGTCATACAGGCCTTCCGCATGGCCGTAGGGTCCCGCGAGCTGGCGATCGATGAAGACCGCGCAACCGGCATCCTTCCCGCCCGGGGTCTCCGGATCGGGCGGAATGAGGCGATCCACCAACGCCTCCACCGTCATGGCCTCGTCGGATGTGAAGTATTGCCACGCGCCGGCCGCCACGGGCCGCGGCGGCTCAGTTTTGTCGGGCATCCAGGGCAGGGCGCCACGAACAACCGCCGCCTGGCTTCGCGCGGCGTCGCCCGCGAGAGCCAATGCCAAAGCCGCGAGCACGTCACGCCGTCTGGTCCGGGCCATCGCTTGTCTCCTCGCGCGCGTCAACAGAACGAAACATCCGGCGGGTGGTTCCCCTCGGACTTTGTAACGCGCCCAAACCGAGGGATCGTCGCGACGGCCCCCTCGCGGCGCGGCTTTTGTCGCACGCGGCGAAGCGGCTCGCGGTGAGGGCGCGGCCGATCAGCCGACCGCTCCCATGCCGGATCCGACACCGTCAGGCGGCGAAGCGGACGCTGTTGGGGCGAATACCAGTCGCCGCGCCCGGGTCAGCGCCGGGCCGGCCAGTACCAGCGGTGCCGCCCCGCGCGTTTCCCATGACACCGCCGTCTCCGGCGCGAGCCGCGCCGCGAAATCCGGGAACAGCCGGATCACGTCGCCGCCATGACGGAAGATCGCCCGGTCGCCGATATCGAGATAGCTCTCGACCGGAAGATTCTCAGCCAGGATCACCGCGTGCTCCGATAGTTCCACATGATAGTAACTGACGAAAGGCCTGGGCGCCGGCGCGATACTCGTCCCGTTGATCAGCAGCTTTACCGGCACCAGCGCGCCATTCAGGAACAGGGCGTGATCGGGTGACAGATATAGATCGCGCACCGGAACGTTCTCGCCGAACGCACCGGCCTGAACGCGCACCGGCCACACCGCCTCCGGCTTTGGATGGCGGGCGCAATCCACCGCGCGCGAGCCAATCCATACGATCCGCCCGGAACCGCCAGCGGCCAACCGCGCGAAGTCGCCGACACGCAGATCCTCGACCCGCACCGGCCCGTCCATCGTTTCGATCCGCGTGCCGGCGGCGAAGCACGGTATTTGCGCCGCCGCCGCCACCGCGCCGGCGTTCGAAGCCTTCGAGCCGGACTTCGTGAAGAACGCCAGCGAGCCCAGCGACACGTTTCCCGGGCCGAACAAATCGACGGTGTTGCCATTCACCACGGTCGCCGACGACACCGTCATGTTGTCGAATTCGATCTGGTCCCCGGTCTGGTAGCCCCAGATCTCGGCGGCGAACCCGCCCGCCTGCAACAGGTTCTCCGCTCCCGGCTCGACCACCGGCGGCGTGCCGCTCACGCCGGCCGAGCCGTTGTTCACGATCTGGCCGATGACGAGCGTATCCGTCGCATCCTCGAACACGATGGCCTGACCGCTATCGACGGTATTCGCATTGACGATCAGCGTGCCGCCGGAACTGAGCTGCCATTCGCCGACATCGCCGTTGACGTTGATATTGTTCTGCGCGTCCGCGACCGAGGTGCCGGTCAGCATCATCGGGGTGTCCCATGTGCCGGTGCCGGAGACAATTTGCACCGCGCCGATGTTCTCGACATAAAGATCGTAGAGATTCGATCCGAGTCCGGAATTGCTTTGCGTGGTGATGTCGACGAACGGCGGATCGACCACGCCGCCATTGTTGTTGAAGGACGCATGCCCGGCTTCGATGACGCCGGCATTCGAATGCAAAGTCGTGCCGGGTCCGATCGTCAGCACGCCGCTGCCGCCGCCGGCGACGCCGACATTCAGTACGCCGCCGGTGCCGATCAATAGCTCGCTGCCGGCGCCCTCGACATCGACGTTGCCCGACGACAGCGTGCTGGCGTTGCCGATGGTGACGTCCAGCGCGCTGACGGTGGCGCCGTTCAGAATGGAGACCTCGCCGGCGCCCTGATCGCCGACGGTCAGGCTGCCGGCCAGGGTCAGCGCGGAGCCGGGCCCCGCGACGGAGATCACGCCGTCGCCACCCGCGCTCGCGGCCTCGTCGATGCTGGAGGCCGAGACCGCGCCATCCTGGGAGACCGACAAGGACCCATAGCCGGCGTCGCCGACGACCAGCGCATCCGTGACGCCAAGCGATGACCCGGCACCGGAAACGTCGACCGACGAGCCCGATGCACCGGCCGTGCTGGCGATAAGCAAACCGGTCGGGGAATCCGCGCCTCCCGTGGTCACGACCGTGCCGCCGGATTCCACCGACAGGCTGCCCAACCCCGCGAGGCCGATGGTCAGCAGTCCGGAGGTGATGAACCGGGCCGCCGCGCCGCTGATGTCGAGGTCGCCGGATCCGCCGGTGCTCGCGCCGAACACCGCCGTCGCCGCGTCGGCGTCGCCGGTGCCCTCGACCAGGAAAGAGCCGGTACCCGCGTTGCCGACAACCAGGGCGCCGCCGCTGCTCCATGCGCCGCCGCCGGTGACGGTCGCCGAAGCGAGGATGCTCGGCGAGCTCGCGATCGTCACCGCGCCGGCGGAGGTCAGGCTTCCGCTGATCCGCAACGCGCCGTCCAGCCCCAGGGTGCCCCCGTTCGACAGCGTTGCGCCGGACGTTACGCTGTTGTCGCCGTCCAGCGACCAGGAGGCTGCGGGATCGACGATCATCTGGCCGAAGTTGAAAAACTGCGTGCCGATGCCGCTCAACGTGCCGGTCGTCGTGCCGGATCCGAGTTCCAGCGTGCTGACGGCGGCCGCGCCGGCCGTATTGCCGCCGTTCACGGCGCCGGAGAAGACCGCGCCGGGATTGGCGATCAACCGATTGGCGAAGCCTTTGCCGAGATACACCGCGTAGCCCACCGGGGAGATCGCCCCGACCGAACCGCTGTTGATCAATGTGCCGGAGGCGCCGCGGATCACCACGCCGCTGACGCCGACGATGCGGCCGGTTGTCGTATTGGTGACACTGCCGCCGGAGAGGTAAGCGCCGCTCTGCGCCGTCGCGCTCAGCAGGCCCGCGTTGATCAGCGTGCCCGTGCCGCCGTTGATGGCGACACCCCATCCTCCGCCGATAGTGCCAAGGTTGTCGACGTAGCCGCCGCCGAGCAGCGCGCCGCCTTGGCCGATGCCCGTAATGATTCCCGCGTTCGACAGCGAGCCGCCGTTTCGGATCACCACACCCCATCCGGAGTTGACCACCGAACCGCCCGAACCGATCGAGCCCCCGTTGCCGAGATCGCCGCCCTGTATGAGCCCCAGGCTCGTATTCGTTACGCTGCCGCTGGCGAGGTAGGCGCCCTCGTACGCCGGCCCGCTGATCGTGCCGGCGTTGCTCAGCGTGCCGGGACCGCCGAGAATTTCGACGGCCGCGCCCTGACCGGTGATCTGCGCGTTGATCGCGTTGGTGACGCTGCCTCCGGCGGACAACATGACGCCGATTGCCTGTTCCGCGCTCGTGCTGGTGCCGGCGTTGTTCGCGAGGATGGTGCCGCTGTTCGTGACGCCACCCACATTGCCTTTGACGACGAGCCCGAAGTGGCCGCTCACGAACTGGCTGTTGACGATCGACCCACCGGCGGCGAGTTCAATTCCGGCGACCGCCCCGCCGGTGACCGAACCCTGATTGGTGATCGTCCACGCACTCGGCCCCTGCGCGTAAAGTGCCGCCGGGATCGCCCCCGCGCCGATATCGATGCTGCCGGTGACGGTCACCGGATTGAGTGTCGCCTGCGAGGCGCCGGCCAGGGTGTAACCGCTGATCGTATAAGTCCCCGATAGGGTCTTGGACATTGTTACCTCGCTCCCCCCTGGATTGCGTCGCGACGACCCACAATGAGCGCGCGTGCTCGCAGCCGGGCGCTGTCCACGTGGCCTGGCGGTTAATGAACAACACGCAACAAAGTTCCTCGGCGTTGTTCTCGGGGCCGGGGGAATGGCGGCGACAACGTCGAATTTCTGCCGGCCTGAGGGGTATGTCCGGTTTCATACACAGGATTTTCCGGGCAAATTCTCGCCGTGTAATCGGGGAACGCACGCTCACATGAATTTTAGTAAATCATGCGCGGTTGACAGAAGTTAACCTCTGAGCAAAAAGCAGTGGTGTCATATTATGAAGGATGTTACCGGCATGGTAGCAGTAAGCATGGGGGAGATGGCATGGCTTCGATGTCCGTGATCGACGCGCTTAATGCGATCAATGACGAATTTATTATCTCGACGGACCTCTGTTCTGACGCGATTACAGAGTGCATGCGTCTGAGGTATGAAGTTTACTGTATGGAGCGCGGCTTTCTTCCTGGACGCGGTGGTCTTGAATACGATGAGTTCGACGAATGCTCGCGGCACGTCGCTTTATGGAGCCGCGGTTCAGGAGACCTGATCGGTACGGTACGCATGGTTTTGCCCGTACCCGGGCAGACGGCGGCACGATTTCCCGATGTTGCATGTGTGCGATCCGTCGATCCTGTCACCGCTTCCGGTGAAATCCACGGTCGAGGTTTCGCGCTTCGCGATTTCAAAAACCCGGCGGAACTTCGCCACGTCCGCCTTGTCGCGCCTGGGTCTCGTTCAAGGCCTCGTTCGTTTGAGTGGAGAGCTTGGTCTGACGCATTGGTGCGCGGTCATGGAGCCCAGTTTGCTGCGGTTGTTGCGAGCGACATCGATCAACTTTTTATCGGCAGGCCCGCTGGTCGAATACCACGGGGTGCGGCAGCCCTGTTATAATAAGATCGCCGATTTGCTGGCCGGCGTGGCTCATGGCCGTCGGGACATCTGGGCGTATCTGACCCAGGAAGGGAAACTATGGCGCGGCGGGCCGGGAATGCCAGCCATCGCCGCCTGACGCCTGACGCCTGACGCCTTACGCCTGACGCCGGCTACTGGTTCGCATCGCCGCCCGCGTTCGGTTTGCAACCAGCCCGCGCAGTTGAGTTCGGCCGTGGCCCAGTCCAGCCTAGCCCAGGCCGGCCATCTGCCGCGCCGGCCGGTCGCACGATAGTGTCGGTGGTCGCCGTGATGGTGCGGGTGTGAAGAGCAAGGTCGGAATCATATTCAAACACAAGTATTGATTGGCCCGGCTAAGTTCGGTTTTGTACAGCACTTGTCTGTCGATCGGCGCGCACCCGCCGTCCATCATCGCCGGGAAGACCTTACAGTTTGCTCATCATTCAGATATTTAACTTTAACTTCAGATGGTTCCATTTAAATTTTTTCAGAACACGCGGTTTCAACCGAAACTTTCCGTGCATGCTCTCGTTTAGTCGATGACGGCGCCCCCGTTCACCGTTAATGCGAGGATCACATATGCCCCTCAATGTGAAGGTCCTGACCCGCGTCGCGCAGGGCGCCGGTCTCGGTTGTCTGCTCGCCGCCGCTTCGGCGTCCGCCGCGCCAATCACCTTCACATGGGATCCACAGGGGGCCGGCCTTGGAACGCCCAGCGAAACCGTGATCGGCCCCGCCGACAACTTTACCGCCGTGGATCTGGCCACGATCAATCTGGCCTCATCCGGCTTCACGGAATTCGGGTCGCTGAATATCGATGAATTCCTGCTCGGCAGCGGGCTGGCCCCTAGCGATGGACTGCTGAAGGACTACAGTCTGTTGGTTGGCTTCAGCGGAACCGGCGGCGCCATAACGGTGCCGGACGTTGGAATGTCCTCGACCGCGCCGTTCACCTCTCTCAACTATACGCTGTACGGCTACAACGGCATCCCCACTCCCACCATCACGCCGACAACCAATGTCGATATCGCCAACTATCCTGGGCTCGTTCCCCTCGCATACGGCTCGTTGCTGACCGGCACAGCGACGTTGACCAATGTGCCGCCCGCCCCTGGTCAGATCCCTCCGCTGTACTCCGCGACGGCGAACCTCAATCTCACCATGAACCCGTGCACGGCGGCTGGACTGGGCAACAACGGCGTGGGGAATTCGCTTTGCACCGGCGACGAGAGTTCGTTTTTCGCGAGCCCGTCGCCAATGGATATCTCGCTGTTGATCGGCAACTTCAGCGCGACGACGTCGGTCACTACGCTGTCGGGCGACACACTTACGATCGACGGCGGCGGCGGGAACCTGACCCTGGCGTCGGAGGCCAGCCTGCCTGAACCGGCGACGCTGATGATCATCGGGCCTGGCCTTCTCGCGCTTGGCCTGATCCGGCGGCGCAAGCAGGCATAAGCACGAGCACCCGGCCCGGCGTGTTTTCTCCCGGCCGGGATGGCGATCAGGCGCTCCGTACTTATCGAACTCCATCCAACCGGCGGCGAATCAGGAGGGGAAATGAGGATGGCGCGCGTGCTCGTGCAACAACTTGTGCCGGCCGAAATGGCGATACTGGGACTATTTGAGTGCGTGTTCGTTTTCGTGTTGTGCGCCGGCATGCCAGGGGCGGATGGCGTCGCGCCGATTCTGGGTGGCACCGGACTGGCGGGCGATGCCGGTTTGCTCGCCGCGACGCTGACCGCGACCATCGCCGGGATCTCCGCGACCATCGGTCTCTATCGGCCGGAGGTCTGTCGCAGTCGCCGGCGTATCCTGCTGAGCAGCGCCATCGCCACCGTGCTCGCGTTTCCCGCGATCCTGCTCGTCGGCGGTGTCTATGACATTACGCTGACCGAGGCGCACGTCGCCTACGTCGTGCGTTTACTGGCGATCTGGCTGCCGGTTGTGTTGTTGCCGCGGTTCGCGTTCAGCGTTGCCGCCCCGCGCATGCGGGTGACGCGCCGGGTGCTGATCCTCGGCGACGGCGAACGCGCGGCGCGCCTGCGGCAGCGGCTCCTGGCCAGACCGCATACGCGATTCGAGCCGATCTCATCGGGGGCCCAGGACCTGGCCACGACGATCGCGCGCGCGCCGGCGATCTGGGGTGTGGTCGTCGCGGAAGACGAACCTGGAACCGACCCGCGCGAATCCCTGTTCGACAAGAAGCTGCGCGGCCTGCCCGTTTACAACGACCTGTCATTCCAGGAACGCCATCTGGGCCGGATCGAGCCCGGAACGATCGACGCGAGCTGGCTGTTGTTCTCCGATGGGTTTCGCAACAACAGACTGTCCCGCGCGATCAGCCGCCTGCTGGACATCGCGGTCGGGCTGTTGCTGGCGATCATCACGCTGCCTCTGATGCTGTTCACGGCGATCCTGATCAAACTGGACAGCCCGGGACCGGTATTTTATCGCCAGGAGCGCGTGGGTCTGCACGGAGCGACCTTCACGCTGTTCAAGTTCCGCAGCATGGTGACGGACGCGGAAGCGGCGGGCCGGCCGCAATGGGCGCGGACCCGGGATCCGCGCGTCACCCGGGTCGGTCGCTTCATCCGCGCCTGCCGGATCGACGAGTTGCCGCAACTGTTCAATGTGCTGCGCGGCGAGATGAGCATGATCGGGCCCAGGCCGGAGCGGCCGGCGTTCGTGGACGAGCTCGGCAAGGTCATTCCGTTCTATCACCATCGTGGCTACGCCAAGCCCGGTTTAACCGGTTGGGCTCAGGTGAATTATCCATACGGCGCGTCGGTTGAGGATGCGCGTGAGAAGCTCGCGTACGATTTGTGGTATGTTAAAAATCGCGGCGTGCTGCTCGATTTGGTGATCCTGCTCTCGACGGTGCGTGTGGTTCTGTTCCGCGAGGGCGCGCGCTGATCGACCCCGGGGCCCGGTCGGCGATGCCTGCGACTGCGAAGAGAGCATCGGGCGGCGTCCATCGTCCGCCGCTCCGCCGGGTCGGTGTCGGCGCTTTCGGCCTCGCGGATATCCGCTCCCCCGCCGGGACGAACAGAGTTGCGGAACTTTAATGCGTGCGCCTGGTTTGTAATGAAACCAACCCCATGCGCGCTTCGTTAGCGGGTTATGTGGTATTCTGATCATTCCGGCGCCCTCCGGGTGCTGCAAAATCCCGAAGCGGTCGCCGAGCGGCTGGCCATCTGGTCAGAGGATGCGCGCCGGGCGGGCCGCCTCGCCCGCGCCGATCAACTGTTGCTGGCGGCCTGGGAAGCGTTCGATCTCCCATCGGTGTCGCAATCACTCGCTCCCCGTTCGGCGTTGGGCGTGTCGCGCCGCCCATCCGCGCGCCGCGGCACACCGCGCAACTGGATGGGCAAGGCCGCCTGAAGACCGCCTCGCCGATCAGAAGCGAGCCGTGACACTGGCGATGACACGCCGCTCCTGCGGGGCGCCGCCGGTGGTGATCAGCGAGGCCGTATTGATCTGCTGTGCCGCCAGAGCCAGCGTCACGTTCTCCAGCACCCGATAGGCCACTCTCCCATTGAAGGTGATGTAATTATCGACACTGACCGGCATGAGGGATGTCAGGCCCTCAGGCGATCGGACGTCGAGGAAGCTGGACTGCCAGCGCGCCATTAAATCGGCCTCGAACCTGTCGCGCGTGTAGCCGATGCCGGCGACGATCACGTGTTCCGGCACGCTGCGCGCGTAAAGGGTCGCGCTGAAAATCACCCCATCCTGGTTAACGCTGGTGTGATCGGTCGTCTCGGCCAGGGCATAGCTCAAATTCCATCGCCACCCCGTCGGCGCGTGGCCCTTGATCCCGACTTCTATCCCGGCCGCGGTGGTGTAGCCCACGTTGGCCGCCTGTTGATAAACCAGGCCGGTAGGCACGAACGTGAACGGTCCGGCGAACGGGGTGGCGATCACGTTATCGGTGCGCTGCGCGAACAAAGCCGTGCGGAGGATCGACGCGATCGCCGGCACGCCGCGATCGTAGTCCACTTCGGCGTTCCAGGTGATCGAAGGCAGCAGATTGGGCTTGCCGTAAATGCCGGTCGGTCCCGCGGTGAACGGATCGAGCTGGATCCCTTGCTCCACCAGCGTCGGCAGTTGCACGCCGCGCGCCAAGGTGAACCGTAACGTGTCCATATCGGTCGCCTTCCAGACCACGCCGGAGTTGAGGCTCGGCGCGTCGATCCGAACGGAATTGAACGCGGTCGAAGTCAACCCGCTGAGCAACGACGGCGTGCCGCTGTAGCTCACCGCGGCATGGTCGAAGCGGATCGCGTTGGTCGCGGTGACTGTCGGCGTGATCTGCCAGTCCCACATCGCGCTGGCGGCGAAAATCGTATCCGCGAGGGTCCCGCCGAAGATGGTCGCGCGGTCGGCGTTTTGGCGGAACTCCAGACCAATGCGCACCGTATGATCGGCGCCGAGTTTCAACAGGTCGCTCGCCTGCGCCACGGTGACGCTCTGGTTTTCATACGCCGGATACGGTTGCAGATCGAACACGGTGACCGCGAACCCGTCGTCCGTCACGTCATTGCGATAGACGGACAGTTCCAGAATGCCGATCGGCGTGTCGGCGTTCACCGCAGCGCCCAGCGACCACTGATGAAACTGCTCGGTATCGAATGACGATTGCGGGGAAGGGTGCGACACGCGCGTCGTGCCGTAGCTGCCTTCGAGGATCAACTCCACCTGTGGTGTGATCTGCCAGCGTCCATCGGCATTGAAGCTGCCGGCGAAAGGCGACTGGCGCGTCAGCTTGTCGGTCTGGCTCAGCGGTCCGGGAGCGAAGTCGTGCGCGTTGAAACCGCCGGCCGACAGGCGAAGACCGGCGGTGTCGCCGATCCTGGCGGTACCCACGACGGAGCCCGTGAGAAAGTCTTGCGTTCCGCCGCCGACGCTGGCGACGTTCACGCTCTCCTTCAACGGATCGTAGGTGATGATGTTGATCACGCCGCCCACGGCGTTGAAGCCGTACAGCGCGGAGTTGGGGCCTTTGATGACCTCGATCTGGCGGATTTCGTTCAATTGAACCGGCAGGTTCTCCCACACGATGCGGCCGTAATCGACCATGTAGACCTGGCGCCCGTTGATCAGCACCATGAGGTGTGGATTGGACGGCTGGTTATAGCCGCGCATGCCGACATCCTGCGCGCCGAGCCCGTAGGTGCGGACATCGACGCCGGTGACGAAGGCGAGCACGTCGGGAATGGTGGTCGCGCCGGATCGTCTGATATCGTCCTGGGTGATGATTTCGATATTGGCCGGCGCGTCGGATGCGCGTTGCGGCTTGCCGGTGACCGACGTGGTGACCGGTTCGCCGAACAACTGCTCCAGTCCCTGGTAGTCCACCGATTGCGCGCGTGCATGAACGGGGCATGTCAGAAATGAAATGGCGAAAGCCCAGGGCAAGAGGCGTGCATGCGTCATGGTGGTTCCTTGGTCGAAGGGCCTGTGTGGGGATTTCCGCGTCGCGCGCGCCGCTGCAAAAGCCGGCATCGATGATTTGTTCGCGTGCATCACATTTCCTGAATCATGAGACGAAAGGCCGTCGCGAACTCGATTCCGGCGGCGACGGTAGCCGCGTGGTTCACGATGATTTGCACGCGCGGTTCGGTAACGATCGCCATGGTGCAAAGGCCGGTGCGCACCGCTTCGATGTCGGAGGTGACGCACAGCGCCTTCGCGGCCCGTGCCGCCGCGCTGAGGCGCGGGCCGTTGGCGCCCTCGGCGGCGATCACGACCTGAAATACGGCGCCGTCCAGGCTGTTGCTGTCGATAATCTTGGGGCGCATCAGGGTGTGGCCGACCGGCAGACCCTCACCGATCAGCGCCGCGATCGCGTCGGCGTCGCGTTTGGAGTCGGCGTTGCCCGCCTGCCAGACGATCGCGATGATCGCATCCGGCGCTGGCGGCGGCTGCATGAACGCGATCGCGCGAGACAGGACCCGCAGGTCCTTTGGCGCGAAGGAGGCGCCCCATACCGGGACGGACGCGGTCCAGAAGAGGATTGCCAACAGGCCCGTGGCCAACCATGTGATGGCGCTTCCGCTGAATTCGCTGTCCGCGCGCGCCACTTTCGAGGAACACCTCAAGTCGTCGATGATGGCTGGCTATCAGCGAATCGTTACCAATAAGATAAATTCGATTGGAAAAATTCACGCGTGCCGGGTGCCGGTTCGCGTGCTTCGCGTGGGCGCGATGACACGAGCGCACGTATCGCGACCGCGCGCCGGCCGCGATAATCATTTATTAACGTTCCGGTTGTAGGACCGATCGATGTCCCTCGCCACCTTCCTGTCCGCGCACGATCTCCGTCTTCTGGGGGGCGGCCTGTTGGTGAGCCTGGCGCTGTGTTCAGCGGCATTTTGCATCATGCCGATGCGTCCGGCGGCGCGCGACGGACCAGCCATCGCGCGAACCGGGATCGCGGGCGTGCTGCTCGGCGCGACGATCTGGATTGTCTTGTTGCTGTCGTGGAAGGGTTTCTTCCCTTTTGTGGACGCGGAGACGCCGCTGTCGGCGGTGGCCGCGTCGATGGGGTTGGCGATCTGCGGCGCGACCGCGACCCTGGCGATCGCGGTCAACGGGGAGGCGGGCAATCGCGACACGGTGCTCGCCGGTTCGATCCTCGCGGCGACCGTATCCTGCATGCTGTTCGTGACCATGAGCGCGATCGCCGCGCCCTTGGTGATGGGCTACAACCTGCTTGAAGTGCTGCTGTCGATGATCGGCTGCACGCTGGTTTGCTCGGCCGGCCTGCACGGCATTCGGCTGGCATCGACACGACGGCAAATGCTGTTGCCTGGCGTGCTGGTCGCGATCGCGATCCCGGTCCTCAACCTGGCGTCATTATCGGCGATCCTGCCGTTCACGGAATGGGAAACCGCGTCCGCGACGCCCGGCGCGCTGGCGTTGCAGCCGCTGACCGTGGTGTTCCTGTCGGAGTTCGTCGCCATTCTGGCGCTGACGCGCGCGGGAGCGCAGGTCGATCGGCGGACGGCGGCGCGCACCCGAGAAGAAAACGAACGTCTGCGGCAACTGACCGACAGCACGTTCGAGGGTCTGTTGGTGCACCGTAATGGCCTCGTGCTGGACGCCAACGCGGCATTCTGCGCGATGACGGGCCTGACGCTCGATTCCGTGAAGGGCCGGCCGATCGGCGATTTCGCTCAGGCGCTGGCGTCGGTTCCTGGCCCGGTTCAGGCGGGCCAACATCCGATCGAGACCGAATTGCTGGTCGCCGACGGCGCCGCGTTTCCGGTGGAGATGCTTTCACGTGAAATCAACCTCGGCGACGGTCAGGTGCAGGTGACCGCGGTGCGCGATATTCGCGAACGCCGCGCGGCGGAACAGAGTGCCCGTGACCGGCAGCAGGTCGAGGATCTGCGGCGGGAAACCGACGAGGCGCGGGAGCGTCAGCGCATCGCCGAGGAAGCGAGCCGCGCGAAGTCCGCGTTCCTGGCGATGATGAGTCATGAAATTCGCACGCCGATGAACGCGGTGCTGGGTCTGGCCGCGACGCTGCTCGACGACGGCCTGACGCCGGATCAGGAGCAGGCGGTGTTCGCGATCAAAAGCTCGGGCGATAATCTGTTGCGGATCCTGAATGACATCCTGGACTTTTCCCGCCTCGACGCCGGACGGATGACGTTCGAGCAAGCCGCCTTCTCGCCGGTCGATCTGACCCTGGAGACGCTTCAGGTGCATCGGCTGGGCGCCGCCGAGAAGGGTCTGCTGCTGAACCTCACGCAGGAGGCGGACCTGCCCGACCGGCTGATTGGCGATGCGGGCAGGATCAGGCAGGTCCTGCACAACCTGGTCTCCAACGCGGTCAAATTCACCAGGTCCGGTTCGGTGACGGTGCATGCGCGGGTCGTCAGCCCCCTCTCTGGCCCGCGTATCCCTGGCGCGCGTGTCCCTGGTGCGCGTGTCCCCGGCGCGCGCGCGGCCCTCGACGTCGCGCTTTCGCCTGAGACGGCCCCGAATGAGAGATCCCTGGATGAGGGAGAGGGCGGCGACGCGATCGTAGAATGGACGATCACCGATACCGGCATTGGCATCGCCCAGGACCAGTTGGGAGGGCTGTTCGATGCGTTCGTGCAGGCGGACAGTTCCATCACACGGCGGTTCGGCGGGTCGGGACTGGGTCTGGCGATCAGCCGGCAACTGGTCGAACGCATGGGCGGCACGATCTCCGTCACCTCGTCCCTGGGCCTTGGCAGCATGTTCGTGGTGCGGCTGACGTTGCGGCTGGCGGATGCGCGCGCGGCGTCGGCGTTGCCTCCGGCGGCGGCCGACCTGTTGGCCCAAAAGATCGAATTGATGGCGCGGCCGTTACGGCTGCTGCTGGCGGAGGACAACCCGACCAACCGGTTCGTGTTCTCCCGCTTGTTGCGCGGGACGGGCGTTGAAATCGGGATCGCCGAGAACGGCATCGAGGCGGTCGCGGCGGCGGAACAGTCCGGCTACGACCTGATCTGCATGGACATGAGCATGCCGGAAATGGACGGGTTGGACGCGACCCGGGCGATCCGCGCCGGCGATGGGCCGAACCGGCGCGTGCCGATCATCGCTTTGACGGCGAATGCGTTCGCGGAGGACGTGGCGGCGTGCCGCGCGGCGGGGATGGACGACTTCCTGTCCAAGCCGGTCAGCAAGGATGTCCTGTTCGCCGCGATCCTTCGCTGTCTGCCCCCGGCGCGGGATGGCGCGAGCGAGGGTCCCGGTACGCCGGGCATTACCGACGAGCGGCGCGAGGAGGCGGACAGGATCTCGGTCAACGCCGCGGCGGCGAGGCTGTCGGCGGCGAGCCCGGCGGCGGCGAGTTCGGCGGCGGAGAGCCCGGCGGCGGAGAGCATGGGGGCGGGCGCGACGGCGGACGCAAGCCCGGCGGACCTCACGCCGCGTTCGCGCCGCGCCGCGTGACGGATCGACGGCGCTCCGGGCCTTTCAGTCCGGCCGCCTGGGCGCTTCGTCGAAGATGGTGATCGCCAGTTGCACGAGTTGATCCGCGGTAAGGGCGAAGCCCGCGGTCTCGGCGTCCTTCGCCAGCGTGATCAGCCGGTCGGACAAGGTCATGGCACTCGCGCCAGGGGCACTCGCGCCAGGGGCACTCACGCCAGGGGCACTCACGCCCGGGGCACCGATGCCCGGGGCACCGATGCCCGGGGCACGCGCCCGTGGCGCGGCGCCCGTATGGCGTCCGTTGCGCGGCCGAATTCCGGACTCGATCGTGGAGAACATGGCTGATTTCCTTCGCGCCCGCCCGCCCAGCGATGGATGCGTGCGTATGCCTCGACGCGCTACAGTTGTCCGACAAACCTTACGGAAAAGTTAACTGTCGGTAAGGTCCATCAAAGTTTCCGGCGACGGCGGCGCGGCCGGTCTTTCCAGTGCCGCACGCAGGGCGGTCACCCGCAACGCCGACGCCAGAGGCGTCGTCGTATCGCGCGCGGCATCGACCGCCGCGACCAGCGCCGACAGGCCGATGCCGCGTGCCCGCGCCGTCGCCCGCAGCACGTCCCAGAACGCGGCCTCCAACGCGACGCTGGTCCGGTGCCCGGCCAGGGAAAAGCTGCGTTTGATCAGGCCACTCACGCTTCGTCTCCCGCCGTTCTCGCGGCCATGATACGGTCACGCGCCGGGTGGGTGACAGGGCGCTTCTCCGGCCGGAACAAGAAAGCGAGCGCATGATCAGACAGGCTGCGTGGTTTCTGGTGGGGCTTCTGGTCGTGTTGCTGGCCGGGCCATTCTCGGGTATGGCGCGGGCCGCCGTGCTCGAGGTCGGACCCGGCAGGACGTTCGACAAGCCGAGCGCGGCGATCGCGCGGGCGCATGACGGCGAGACGGTACGGGTGGCGGCGGGGACCTACATCGACTGCGCGTCGATCAGGCAGAATTGTTTTACGATCG
Source organism: uncultured Alphaproteobacteria bacterium (assembly GCA_963719675.1). Taxonomy (GTDB): domain Bacteria; phylum Pseudomonadota; class Alphaproteobacteria; order Acetobacterales; family Acetobacteraceae; genus Rhodopila. The sequence goes on from CAVRDN010000034.1 coordinate 18,163, forward strand.
AAAGTGCCGGCGGCGAGGTCGTCATGAAGGACAAAACCTGCGCCGGCAAGGCGATCCTGGTGATCGACGGCAACAAGGTCACGGTGCGCGGCCTGACGCTGGAGAACGCCAAAGTGCCCGACAAGAACGGCGCCGGCATCCGCGCCGAGGGTGGCGAGTTGCTCGTGGACAACACGACGTTTCTCAACAACGAAAACGGACTGATGAGCGCGAACGAAGCCGGGATCAGCATCCGGGTCGTCAACAGCACGTTTATCGGCAACGGCGCCTGTCAGCCGAATTGCGCGCATGGCATCTACGCCGGCCATATCAAATTCCTGCGCGTCGAGGGCTCCCGCTTCTTCGATCAGCACGAGGGTCATCATATCAAATCGCGCGCGGAACGAACCGAGGTGGTGGGCTGCGATATCCAGGATGGACCGGCCGGCAACTCCAGCTATCTGATCGACATTCCCAACGGCGGATCGGTGCTGATCGAAAAGAACAAGCTGAGCAAAGGCCGGATGACCAGCAATGGCGGCACCGCGATCTCGATCGGCGCCGAGGGCGACATCAACGCGTCCGGCCCGATCGTGGTACGGGATAACAATTTCGTTAATCAACAGGATCGTTCGACGGTGTTCGTGCGCGATTTCGCGGCGACTTCGGCGCAACTCAGCGGGAATGTGCTGGCCGGCGCGGTCACGCCGCTGGCGGGTCCCGGGACAGTCCGGTAAGCCGCGCGGCAGCCCAGCGCGCGGCCTCGGCGACCACTGGGTTGGGATCGTCGGCCAGCCGCGCGGCGGGCTCCCGTAACGCGGGATCGCCGGAATTGCCAATCGCGTTCAGCACATTGCGCACGAACCGGTCGCGCCCGATGCGCTTGATCGGCGAGCCTGCGAACATCCGCCGGAACGCCGCGTCGTCCAGCGCCGCCAGCTCCGCGAGGCGCGGCGCCGTCAGATCGTCGCGGCCCAGCAACGCCTCGTGTGTCGTCGCGTGTGCGAAACGATTCCATGGACACGCCGCGAGACAATCGTCGCAACCGTAAATCCGGTTGCCCATCAACGGTCGCAGCGCGTGCGGAATGGATCCTTTGTGTTCAATCGTCAGATAGGAGATGCAGCGCGTCGCATCCAGCCGGTACGGCGCGGGGAATGCGTCGGTCGGGCAAACGGCGAGGCAACGCGCGCAGGTCCCGCAACGGTTCGCATGCGGCGGATCGGCGGGAAGGTCCAGGGTCGTATAGATCTCACCCAGAAACAGCCAGGAGCCGTGGGCCCGCGACACCAGGTTGGTGTGCTTGCCCATCCAGCCGACGCCGGCCGCCTCGGCGAGCGGCTTTTCCATGACCGGCGCGGTGTCCACGAACACCTTGACCCCGGCGTCGAAGCGGGACGCGATGAAGCCGGCGAGATGTTTCAGCCGGCCTTTCAGCAGATCGTGATAATCGCGCCCGCGCGCGTAGACCGAAATCGTGCCGCGATCCGGGAGCGCCAGCGACGCCAACGGATCTCCGTCGGGCGCGTAGCTCATGCCAAGCGCGACGACCGTCCGTGCGTCGGGCCATAACGCCTTTGGGTGCGCGCGTTGTTCGGATCGCGTGGCGAGCCAGCCCATATCGCCATGCTGGCCTTGGGCGAGGAACGCCGCCAGCCGATCCCGCGCTTCGGGACCCAGTTCCGCCGCGACAGAAGCCGATTGCCTCGAAGCCAAGCGCCAGCGCCCGATCGCGGATCAGGTCACGCGCGGGCGTTGGCGATTTGCTCAGGGGTGCACCATGCCTCCCCGGCCAGACCGGGGAGGGTGACGTCCGCGCGGGTCGCGCCGGACCGCCGTCTCAGTCGGCCGCGAGCGCCATCTGGCGGCGGGCGATCGCCTTGCCGCAGAAGTCCTCGACCGCTTCCGACACCAGATCGGCGTGGCTGGCGAACACATGATCGGCGCCCTCGAATACGCGATAGTCCACATGGACATTCTTCTGCGTGTTCAGTTTGTCGACCAATTTGCGCACCGCCGGTTCCGGCACCAGTTCGTCGGTGTCGCCATGCAACATCAGGCCGCCGCAGGGGCAGGGCGCCAGGAAGCCGAAATCGTAATGATTGGCGGGCGGCGCGACGCTGCACCCAGCCGGAAATTTCCGGCCGGCGCATCAGCAGTTGCATCCCGACGAAGGCACCGAACGAATATCCGGCGATCCAGATCCCGCCATGGCCCGGATTGACCGCCTGCATCCAGTCGAGCGCCGCGGCGGCATCGCTGATTTCGCCGATTCCCCCGTCGTAGCGGCCCTGGCTGCGTCCGACGCCCCGGAAATTGAACCGCATCACCGAGCAGCCAAGCCGCATGAACGACTGGTACATCGTGAACGTGATACGATTGTTCATCGTCCCGCCGTGCAGCGGGTGGGGATGAAGGATCAGCGCCACTGGAGCGCCCGGCTCCTTCGAATGGTGGTAACGGCCTTCCAGCCGGCCGTCTGGACCGGCGAACATCACCTCTGGCATGGCAATACTTAAACCTGTTTCCTGTCTTGATCCGGCCAGCCGAACATACAGGTCCGCTTGACCTGTCTGCCGCTCACCGGCCCCTATTGACCCCAAAATCATAGATCACCGGGCCAACTGGCACACTCACAAACACAAAGAGCAGCCCTGCCTATATTTGTCCGATGAGCGGCCCGATCAAGGATATAGTTGACTCCCTGACTCAGGTATGCTCGCCTCACGTCGTGGATCGCTCGGTGCAGGGTATTGCTTTTCCTTCCCCCTCGTCTTGTGACTGGTTCCCCGTTGAACCGAGCCCCAGGAACATGCTCGCCAGCCGATCCCCGCGGAACGATCCCCGGACGCATCAGCCAGGCGACCCTGGCGTGGGGCGCACTATATGACAAACTGTGGCAACATTCATAATGGAAATGTCGCATGGCTTACATGTTCTTGCGTGAGACCCTTCGCAGCTATCGAGAGCGTGATCCCGCGGCTCGTTCCTATATCGAAGTATTGTTTTGCTACCCTGGCGTGCATGCCGTCATGTGGCATCGCCTGTCTCATTGGTTCTGGACCCATGACCTGTATTTTCTTGGGAGATTTTCGTCGCATATCGCCCGCTGGTTGACCGGCATCGAAATTCATCCCGCCGCGAAACTCGGCCGCCGACTCGTGATCGATCACGGTATGGGAGTCGTCATCGGCGAAACCGCCGAGGTCGGCGACGATTGCTACATCTATCATCAGGTTACCCTCGGCGTCGCGCGCACCAGCAGCGGCAAACGCCACCCGACGGTCGGGAACAATGTCATCATCGGCGCCGGCGCCAAGGTGCTCGGACCGATCACCGTGGGCGACAACGCGCGGATCGGATCGAACGCCGTGGTGGTCGACCCGGTGCCCGCGAATACCACCGTGGTCGGCGTGCCGGCGCGGCCGGTCGATCGCAAGTTGTCGCGACCCGCCGCCGATTTCGACCCGTACGGCATGCCGTGTGACGACAGCCTCGATCCGCTGCTGCGCGACCTCGAAGGCCTGCGCACCGAACTCACCGAACTGGAGGCCCGTTTCGCCCGCATGCAGGCCTCGCAAGGGGAGTTTGGTCCAGCGGCGGTCGCCGACAGGGAGGAAGCCCAACGGGAGTTCGGCCAAAGCGACGCCGCTCCGGACCTCTCTCGAAGCCTGAGCCAGTCGCAAAGCCAGTCTTCGCGCGAACCGGCGGCGGAATAAGCGATGCAACTCTCCACACGCGGCCGTTACGCGGTCATGGCGATGGTCGATCTGGCGTCGCGCCAATCGGTCGGTTGCGAGTGCGGGCCGGTGTGTTTGGCGGAAATCGCCGCGAGCCAGCAACTGAGCCTGTCGTATCTGGAGCAACTGTTCGCCAAATTGCGCCGCTCCGGACTGGTGGCTTCGGCGCGGGGACCGGGCGGCGGCTATCGGCTGGCACGCGACTCGGACCGCATCTCGATCGCCGCCATCATCGCGGCGGTGGACGAGCCGATCCGCGCCACCAGGTGCGATGAGAAGTCCGGACCGTGTCTCGCGCTGCCGGGCCAAATCAGCGAGCGATGTCAAACCCACGACCTGTGGGCCGAACTGGGGCGCCAGATCAGTATGTTTCTCGGCGCGGTGACGCTGGCCGATGTCGTGCTCGGCCAGGTGCGCGGGCGGGCGGTGGCGCCGGCGCGCGGGTTCGCCCGGGTCGCGGCGGAATAATCCGCCGAGCCGCCACCTGAAATTCCGCATGCATTACCTCGACGCCAACGCCAGCGAGCCGCTTCGCCCCGAAGCGAAGGCCGCGATGACTCGCCGCGTTCGAGGTCACCGGCAACCCATCCTCGGTCCACGCCGCCGGCCGCGCGGCGCGGCGCGTGCTGGAAGATGCGCGGGAACGAATCGCCGCGCGTTTCGGTGCGCGCGACCAGGACGTGGTATTCACCTCCGGCGGCACCGAGGCCGACGCGCTCGCGGTGCATGCCCTGGGTCGGGCCGGCGCATCATCGTGGGCGCCACCGAACACGACGCGATGCGTGCCGCGGCGGCGCGGCAGTCCGTGTCGGAAGCACCGGAGGACCGCGACGATCGCGCCGCTTCGGTGCCGCCGTACTGCCGGTCGATCGCCAGGAGTCGCCGATCTGGACGTCTTGCGGCATTGGCTCGGGTCCGGACCGCCGGCCCTGGTTTGCCTGATGCTCGCCAACAATGAGACCGGGACGATCCAGCCGATCGCCGCGGCGGCGGCGCTGTGCCGGACGTTTGGGGCGCTGCTGCATGTGGATGCCGTGCAGGCGGCGGGTCGTCTGCCCGTCGATCTGGCCGCGTTGGGCTGCCACGCGATCGCGGTGTCGGCGCACAAGATGGGCGGGCCGGCCGGTGTGGGCGCGTTGTTGCTGGCGCCGGACGTCAGCCCGATCGTGCCGCTGATCGCCGGCGGCGGGCAGGAGCGCGGCCGCCGCGGCGGGACGCACGCGTTGTCCGCCATCGCCGGGTTCGCCGCGGTGTGCCATCCGCCTGGCGATCAGCGCCGGCTCGCCGCGCTGCGGGATCGCGCCGAGGCCGCCGCGCTGCGGCATGGCGCGGTGGTCTGCGGCGGCGCGGCGGCGCGGCTGGCCAACACCACCTGCCTCGCGCTGCCGGGCCGGCGCGCGGACGCGCAGGTGATCGCGTTGGATCTGGAAGGGATCGCGGTCAGCGCCGGGGCCGCGTGCAGCTCGGGCAAGGTGCGGAGCAGCCATGTGCTGACCGCGATGGGAGCGGGAGCGCTGGCCGGCGAGGCGATCCGGGTGTCGCTGCCGTGGAATGTAACGGACGCGGCGATCGACGCGTTCGCCGCTGCCTACGCGCGTATGGCCGAGCGGCCGGGCGCGTCAGCGGGTTCGCCCCCTCTGGTTTCCACCGCCGCCTGACCCCATAGAATTAAGGTATGACCGACATCCCCTCGCGTCCGAACCGGCCCGTCTACCTGGACAATCAGGCGACGACTCGCTGCGACCCGCGGGTCGTCGCGGCGATGTTGCCCTGGTTCACCGAACAATACGGCAATCCGCACAGCGTCGAGCACGTGATGGGCCGCACCGCCGAGGCCGCCGTGGAAACCGCCCGCGGCCATGTCGCCGCGTTGCTCGGGGCCGACGAGCGGGAAATCGTGTTCACCTCCGGCGCCACCGAGAGCAACAACATCGCCATCAAAGGCGCCGCGCGATTCGCCGCGCGCTATGGCGATAATGCATCCCCCGATGGGCGCCGCCGGATCGTCACCGTCGCGACCGAACACAAATGCGTGCTGGAATCGGTCGGCGACCTGAAGGACGAGGGGTTCGAGCCGGTGTTCCTGCCGGTTGGCCCCGACGGTCTGCTGGATCCGGACGTGCTGCGCGAGGCGCTGCGCGTGCCGACCCTGCTGGTCTCGGTCATGGCGGTGAACAATGAGATCGGCGTGATCCAGGACATCGCCGGCCATGCCGCGATCGCCAAGGCGGCGGGGGCCCTGTTCCACACCGACATCGCGCAGGCGGTGGGCAAGATCCCGGTCGACCTCACCGGCTGGAAGGTCGATCTCGCCTCGGTCAGCGGGCACAAGATTTATGGGCCGAAGGGCGTCGGCGCGCTGTTCGTCCGCCGCCGGCCGCGCGCGCGGGTGTTGCCGCTGTTTTCCGGCGGCGGGCAGGAACGAGGACTTCGCTCCGGCACCCTCCCCGCCCCCCTGATCGTCGGCCTGGGCGAGGCGTGCCGGCTGGCGGGCGAGGAAATGGCGTCCGATACCGCGCGGATCGCCGAATTGCGCGACAGTCTGCTGGACCGCCTGCGCGCGCTGGTGCCGGGCATCGCGATCAACGGCAGCACCGCCCGGCGGATCGCCGGCAACCTCAACGTGACGTTTCCCGCCGAGACCGCGCTGGCGATGCTGGAGCGGATGCCGGACCTGTGCGTCTCGACCGGTTCCGCGTGTTCCTCGGCGGAGGTCGAGCCGTCCTACGTGCTGCGCGCGCTCGGCCTGTCGGACGACCAGGCGGCGCGCACCTTGCGCATCGGGGTCGGACGCTTTACCTCGCCGGCGGATATCGACTACGCGGCGTCCGCTCTGGCGGCGGCCCATTCCGGGCACCATGCCGCGGACCATTTGGCCGGGGCCTGACGCATATGCCGAAGATGACGTTCATCGAGCGCGACGGAACGCGCCGCGAGGTCGACGCGCCCGCCGGCCTGTCGGTGCTGGAGATCGCGCACAAGCATAAGGTCGATATCGAGGGCGCCTGCGAGGGGTCGCTCGCCTGCTCGACCTGTCACGTGATCGTCGATCCCGGCTGGTACAAGAAGCTGACGTCGGCGACCGAGGACGAGGAAGACATGCTGGACCTGGCGTTCGGCCTGACCGAGACGTCGCGGCTTGGTTGCCAGATCATCATGAGCGACGCGCTGGACGGGCTGGTGGTGACATTGCCGGCCGGCGTCAACAACATGTTCAAGGGCTGATCTTGCGCGTTGTCGTGGCCATGTCGGGCGGAGTCGACAGCAGCGTCGCCGCGGGCCTGCTGCATGAGCGGGGCCACGAGGTGATCGGTGTGACCTTGCAACTGTACGACCACGGCGCGGCGAGCGGACGCAAAGGGGCGTGTTGCGCCGGCCAGGACATTCACGACGCGCGGCGGGTCGCCGACCGGTTGGGCATCGCGCATTACGTGATCGACGCCGAGGAGCGCTTCGCCAAAGCGGTGATCGCGGATTTCGCCGACAGCTACGCGGCGGGCGAGACGCCGGTGCCCTGCATCCGCTGCAACCAGTCGGTGAAATTCGCCGATCTGACCGCGCTGGCCTCAGGCCTTGGAGCGGAACGGCTGGCGACCGGCCACTACGTGCGGCGCGTGGATGGGCGGGACGGCGCGGAATTGCATCGCGCCGCCGACGCCGAGCGCGATCAAAGTTGGTTCCTGTTCGCCACCACGCGACCGCAGTTGGATCGCTGCTGGTTCCCTCTGGGCGACATGCCGGACAAGCGCGCGGTCCGCGATGAGGCGGCGCGCCTTGGCCTGGCGGTCGCGGAAAAACCCGATAGTCAGGATATTTGCTTCGTCCCCTCCGGGTCGTACGCCGAGATCGTTGGCCGCTTGCGGCCGGATGCCCTGGAACCGGGAGAGATCGTGACCCGCGCGGGCGCGGTTGTCGGCCGGCACGACGGGGTGGCGCGCTTCACCGTGGGGCAGAGCAAGCGGCTGGGTCCCGCGGCGATGGCGGATGGCGCGCGCCAGATGGTGATCGCGACCGAGCCGGGCACGCGGCGCGTGGTGATCGGTCCGCGCGGTGTCAGCACAAGCGAGGTCCGGCTGCGCGAGGTGAACTGGCTGGCCTCGCCATCCGCCACGCCGCTGCGCTGCGCGGTCAAATTGCGGGCACGGGACACGATGCGGCCGGCGGTGGTCGAGATCCGCGGCGACGGCGCCGTCGTGCGGCTGGATGAGCCGGCACTTCCCGCGCCGGGTCAGGCCTGCGTGTTCTACGATGGCGACCGCGTGCTGGGCGGCGGGTTCATCACGCGGGCGTGAGCCGCCGAGGTTGCTGTTGGCTCCCAGGCTTCACGGCCGGCCCTTGGCGAGATCTTCCCGGCGGGAACAAACGGCAGACCGCCGCTCGTATCACCCAAGGTCCATATTGGCTTACGCCTCGCGGCGGATGTCGTGGACCGCATCCGCGCCACCGGCCGCGGTTACAATGCCCGGGTGGCCGCGCTCGCGCATGTTCCAGGCATTCCTCGCCGGGTCATAGCCGAACTTCATGCATGATCGTGGTGACAGAAATACCCGGATGCAAAGCTTCCTGTTGCTACGAATATTCCGGCGGTTCAATGCGCACCCGCCGTTTCAGCCGGCGGCGGTTCGCCGGATCGTCATACGATGCAGACCGACGCCGAGCAGGCGGTCGTCATCGGCGGTGCCGAATTGCCGCGGGCTCACTCTGTCCGAGAAGCGAAACAACAGTTCGACCGCCCCGGTGGTCCCGGCGATCGGCACGTTGATCGTCGTCGCGGCAGCGGAATGAAAGGTCGCCGTGATGTCGTGCGATCCGCGCGCGGCGACGGTCAGCGACAGCGGATGATCTGAAATCCGGAACGAACGGCGCGAGCACGATCTCGGCCACGCCTGATCCCAGATCGGCCGGTGGGTCGAATTGCAGCAACGCGACGCCACCGTCGCTCCAGACGCCCCAGGGTTCCGGATCGCTCCAGCCGAACAGACAAAGATCGCGACCGCGGCCACCGCGCGCGAAGCTGACGACCTCGTTTTCCGCGATTCGGCGCGACACCGGCGCGATCATCTCCCGCCCGTACCCCCAACTGACGCTGAACCGCTGGCGCAGCGGTGGTGGCGGCGCGTCGAGGAACATGAACGACGGCATGCCATCGAGCAGGTCGCCCCAGAACGCGATGGACGTCGCGCGCGCATCGACGCGGTGAAACCGCGACGCCATCGCGCCGGGGATGGTGTGAATATCCGGCGTTATGAGTTGCCGGACCGGCTTGTCGAACATCGGCGCCTCGGCCGCCACGCTGGAGGATAGCGTCACGACCCGTTCGATCGCCGGCGACGCGAGCAACGCATAGATGTTGCCGGCGATAAACCGGGCATTGGGGAAATGCTCATACAGGCTCAGCAGATCGCCGCTTTTCGGTGCCATCGGATGCGGCTTGAGCAGCAGTCGGCGACCTTCGAGGGTTTGTTCCAGTTCGGGGATAAACCGATCGACGCGCGTCAATGCCGCATCGGCGATCAGGCTGGAGTTGATGTCGACCTGACCCACGAACAGCGTGGCGGCCGGTCCATCATAGGCCGCCGGAAGTTTGCTCCGGAGCCGGTCCGCCTCCGTCCGCACCGCCGCGTCCGGGACCTCCCAGCGCGCGAGCCTCGTCGTGATCGCGGGATCGTTGGTGCGTACCCGAAAGAACAGGTCCGGGCAGAAGCGTATCGAATCCTGAGTGATCTCCACGAAACGCAGACCGGCGGTGGTCAGAAAGCGAATGATATTCGGGGTCAACTCGAAACCGACGATCAGATCCGCCGCGCGCAATGGCGCCAGCAGTTCCGCCACCGCGGGCAGCGCCTCCGGGCTGGAAAACAGCCAGGTCCAGGTTGAGGGATCGCGATTCCAGCCGTGCCGCTCAACCGCCGCCGGCAGATCATCCCGCGAGGAGAACCGCCGCACCGTGTGGCCCAGACGCGTGAGCGGCGGACCAAGCAACGCGTGGAGCCAGGGCCCGATCGACTCTTCCAGGTCCGGCAGCCGGAAAACCGCGGCGCGGAACACATCGTGCACCGTCACGATGTTCATGCGCGAAACGTCCGGATCAGACGCGGAATTCCTGTAGCCGAGGGAACACCTCGCGCGCGAACAGGCGAATGCCCCGTACGGTTTCGTCGTGTTCCAGGAAACCCGCCTGACCCATGTTGAGCAAGTGGCCGAAGCCGCCGACATGATCGTAAACCGCGCGAATTTGTTTCACCACCTGATCGGGCGTGCCGGCCATCATGATGCCGGCCTTGATCGCCGCCTCGACCGAGGCGGATTTGGCGAACGCGCTCAACGGATGTTCGGCGCCGCGCAGCATCTTCACGCCGGCCTCCACCGGGACATAGCCGGGCGGGCTGGCGAAATGCGGCGGCACCTTGTTCGACGTAATGTACCACAGCAGTTTTTCCGCGCCGGCATGCGCCTCGGCCTCGGTTTCGCCGGTATAGACCAGGGCGGCATACGCCAGCCGATCCTCGGGCACGCTGTCGCCGCGGCCGGCCTGACGCCACGCGCGGCGGTAGCTGTCGAAGATCGCCTTGGTGCCGTCGAACCCTGTCAAAAACGTTGCCTGTACGTAACCACGTTCGCCCACCCGAGCCGCGCCGCCTGGGCTGGTCGTGCTGATCCAGATCGGTGGATGCGGCGTCTGATACGGCCGCGGCCAGATATTGATTTGCCGCGCATGAAAGAAGCGGCCCTCGAAGCTGACGGGACCGTCGTGATGCGTCCATGCCTTGACGATCATGTCCAGCGCTTCGAACTCGCGTTCGTTCATGCGCATCGGATTGCTGTTCGCGGGCGATATTTCATACGGCACGCCGCGCACGAATCCGGCCTCCAACCGGCCGCGGGAGAGCACGTCGATCATCGCCATCTCCTCGGCGACACGGATCGGCTGGCGGCGGTTGGCGATCGGATTGCCCAATATCAGAAGTCGCGCTTTGTGCGACTGACGCGCAAGCACGGCGAGCATCAACGGCGCCGCCGGATCGACGCAGGTCGCGGTCTGGTGATGCTCGTTCAGCATGATATCGAGGCCTTCATCCTCGGCGAGCAGCCATTCGTCGAGATAACGATGATACAAATCGGCCCCGACGCGCGGATCGTAGTGCCGGTTCGGCAACGAGACCCGAATGGAAGTCATAGGTCTCGGCGGGAGGCAGCAAATGGTAGGCGGTCTCGCTGAAATGCCAGGCTTTCATGGGATCATGCCTCCCCGTTGAGGAACGCGACGGCGGCGCGGACGAATGCCTCGGGCTGCTCGACATGCGGCACATGGCCGGCGTTCGGCAGCGTCATCGTGCGCGCGTTCGGCAGCAGTTTCGCATAACCGTCCAGGTAGTCCGCGGAAACCAGCCCGTCGTGTTCGCCGCGCAGGAACAGCGCCGGATTGGAGAGACGGGGCAACCGATGCCGCAGCTTCGGATTGTGCATGTAAGGTTCCCAGGTCAGCAGCGCGGTCGTTTCCCGATCGCGCAGCATGATCGTGAGTTCCCGGTCGGTCATCTTCGATGGATCGGCACGGAAACGTTCCGGTTCGTGATAAAGCAATTTCTCGATCGTCGCGGCGGGGAGGGCGAAGATATCGGGAATGTCGAGCGTGTCGCGCGAACCGAGTTTCACGCCGACGGGGGCGACGAAGATCAGCCGGGCGAATTTCTCCGGTACATGCTGGCCAGTTCGGCGCCGATCCAGCCGCCGAGCGAACACGCGATCAGATCGACCGGTTCCGGCCCGACGCGGTCGAGCAGATTGAGGTAGATCTGCGCGATGTCCTCGGGGCGATCGATCCAGTCGGGCAACGATGAAACCCCGAAGCCGGGATGCGACGGGGCGATGACGCGGCGATGGGCGCCCAACAGGCCGAGGAACGGATGATCGCCGCGGAACCCTCCGGCGCCGTGCAGAAACAGCAAGCGGCGTCCTTTGCCGCCTTCCCAGAGATCGAGTGAAATTCCCGCCAGATCGATGGTGGCCATGGTTGCTTCCTTCCCTTGGCCTCAGCGTAGGTCAGGCACGGAACGCGGGGAAGTGCCGGAGTTTTCACGTGCCGGAGTTAGTGCCGGAGTTTCACATGCTGAAGTTTCACGCCGACCCAAACCAGGAGGCAATGGTCCGCTCCGCGCGACCCCGGTCAAACGGCCGCGAAGAGCGGACCAATGCGCCTCCCCGCCTTGCCCGATGCCGATCCGCGACAGACCGTCCGCGAACGGATCGCTCAGGCCCGCCGCGCCATCCTGCGCAGGATGCGCACGTCGAACGCGCCCAGCATCAAAGCCGCCACGCCGTAAACGCCGACGCCGAGGGAGACGAGCGAGATCAGGCCCAACCACCGCTCGAAATGCGACAGCGGCGCGCGCGCGAACCACAACGCCAGGGCCATGCCAAGCGCGGCCAGCGCCATGCGTGGCAGCCGGTGCCGCAATGCGCCGTCCGCCACCAAATGACCGCGGCGATGCAGCGCGATACCGAGCACCACGACATTGAACGTGGACGCCAGACTGGTCGCCAGCGGCGGCCCGATATGCCGCAGCAACGGCAGCGATCCGGCGATAAACTCAGGCGCCAGCGCGCCCGCGTTGAACACGATGTTCAACAGAAAGTTCACCGCCAGGGTCACCATGCCGACCTTCACCGGCAATGTGGTGTCGCCGCGGGCGAAGGCGGCCGGCGCCAACACCTTCACCAGCACGAACGCGGGCAGTCCGATCGCGTACGCCGCGAGCGATTGCGACGCCAGGCGCGCGGTGTCGATGGTGAACGCGCCGCGGCCGAACAACACCCACATGATCGGAAACGCCGCGACGGTCAGCGCCAACGCCGCCGGCAGGGTCAGAAACAACGCGTATTCGATCGCGCGGTTGAGCGAGGACAAAGCGGCCGCTTCATCGCCGCCGCGCACCTGCCGCGACAGCATCGGCAGCAACGCGGTGCCGACCGCGATGCCGATCACGCCCAACGGCAGTTGTTGAATCCGATCGGCGTAGTACAGCAACGACACGGTCCCGGCGGGCAACAGGCTGGCGATGATCAGGTCCACCGCCTGATTGAGTTGCGCGGCGCCCGCTCCGACCAGACCGGGGGCCATCCGGCGCATCAGCAACCGGACCTTGGGAGTCAACCGCGGCCGCGGAATGCGCAACGGCATGCCGGCGCGATGCACAGCCCAGACCAGCAACGCGAGTTGCACGATGCCGGACACCGACACCCCCCAGGCGGCGGCGTGACCGACGGTTGGCACGAACGGCGTCAGGCCGAGCAACGCGGCGATGGCGAACAGGTTGTAGAGGACCGGCGCGGCGGCGGCGGCGGCGAAATGCTCCATGCCGTTCAACGCGCCCGACAACAGCGCGGCGAGGCAGATCAACATCAAGTACCGGAAACGTGATCCGCGCCAGATCCACGGTCAACGCGAATTTATCCGGAATGTCGGCGAACCCCGGAGCCAGCACATGCATGATTTGCGGCATGAAGATCTCGCCGAGCACGGTGATCGCGCCCAACCAGAACGTCATCACCGCGATCGCTTCCTGCGCGAAACGACGCGCCGCCTCCGGCCCGTCGGTCGCGAGCAGGCCGGTGAATTCGGGGACGAAGGCGGCATTGAACGCGCCCTCGCCGAACAGGCGGCGGAACAGGTTCGGTAGTTTGTTCGCCACGAAGAACGCGTCGGCGACCGGGCCCGCGCCGATCAGCGCCGCCATCAGCATGTCGCGGATGAAGCCGAGGACCCGACTGGCCATCGTCCAGCCGCCGACCGTCAGGACGCTTCTCAACATATCCCGGAAATCCGGGTACTGGGCGGTCAATGCCGCGTCGCCGTCGCCGTCGTCCACGTCACGGGTAGGGTCGTCAGACCGCGCAGGGTGAAACTCTCGCGCCAGCGCGGCGGTCCGTTGTCCACCGGTTTCAGGTCCGGCATCCGGCGGAGCAAGGTCGAGAACACGACCTCGGCCTCGATCCGCGCCAGTTGCGCGCCGATGCAGAAATGGATGCCGCCGCCGAACGACAGCGGCTTCAGGCGTTCGCGGGTCACGTCCAACCGGTCGGGCTCGGGAAACACTTCGGGGTCGCGGTTGGCGGCGCCGATCAGCGCGACGATCAGGTCGCCCTTGTCGAACGTCTCGCCCCCAAACGCGATCGGCTCGGCGACGGTACGCGCGACCGCCTGTACTGGGCACTCATAACGCAGGATTTCCTCGATCGCGTTCGGGATCAATGCCGGGTCGTCGCGGATCGCCTCCCACTGCGAAGGATTGCCGAGCAGCGACCAGATGCCGTTGCCGATCAGGTTCACCGTCGTTTCGTGGCCGGCGGCGAACAGCAGCGTGGTATTGGCGCGCAGTTCTTCCGTGGTCAGGTGATCGCCGGCTTCCTCGGCCTGAACCAGCAGGCTCAGCAGATCGTCGCGCGGTTCCTCGCGGCGTTGCTCGAACAGCGACTTCGAAATACGCCCCGGTCGCGAGCGTGCCTTCATTGGCGCGATCCAGTTCGGCGCGGGTCGGCGGCACCGGGTTCAACAGCGCGGCACCCGACGCGGTCGCGGTCACGAACCGCGCGCGATCTTCCTCCGGAATGCCGAGCAATTCGCAAATCACCAATACCGGCAACGGAAACGCGAGGTCGCGGATCGCGTCCATCTCGCCCGCGGCGGCGACCTTATCCAGCAACCGGTCGGTGATCGCCTGAATGCCCGGCCGCATTTCCTCGATCTTGCGCGCGGTGAACACCTTGGTGACGAGGCCGCGCAACCGCGTGTGATCGGGCGGATCGCGCATCAGCATCATGTGCGACAACTCGACCACCGCGGGCTCTCGCATGGCGGTCGGACCGAAGCGGCGGATCAGCGCCTCGGGCTCAGTGTAGTCCTTGCCGAGCCGGCGGTCGCGCATCAACAACGACGCATCCTCGTAACGGGTCAGGAACGTGCGGCCGAACGGCGAGCGCCACACCGGTGTCGTCTCGCGCAGTTCGTGATACGCCGGGTAGGGGTTGGCGATGAACGCCGGATCGCGCGGATTGAACGCGGCCATCAGTTGCCCTCTCGCAACGAACGATTGGCCCGCGCGACGACGGCCTCGAACAGCACCTGCGCGCCGGCGGCGGCTTCTTCCGGTTCGATGCTTTCGGCTTCGTTATGCGACAGGCCGTCCTTGCACGGGGTAAAGATCATCGCGGTCGGTATGTGGCGCGCGACGTAAACCGCGTCGTGCCCGGCGCCGGAGACGATGTCGCGCGTCGAGTACCCCGCGCGCGCCGCGCCCCGCCGCACCAGATCGATGCAGGCGGGATCGAACGGTTGCGCCGGAATGCGGAACAACGTCGTCAAATCGAGTTCGACACCGCAGTCGCGCGCGATGAACCCCGCCTCGCGCGGAAACTGCGCGTCGAGGCGGTCGATTTCCGCCGGATCGGGATGCCGGAATTCGACGGAGAATCGGACCTCGCCCGGAACGACGTTGCGGCTGTTGGGTGAGACGAGCAACTGTCCGACCGTGCCGCGGCCATCCTCGCCGCGGGCGCGCATCATCTTGTCCACGAGGTCGATGATCCGCGCCGCGCAGACCAGAGCGTCCTTGCGCGCCGAGGGCGGAGTCGTTCCCGCGTGACTGTCCTGCCCCACCGTCACCGCGTCGTACCAAACCTGCGCCTGCGCGCCCGTCACGATACCGATTTGTTTGCTCTCGCGTTCCAGGATCGGTCCCTGCTCGATATGCAATTCGAAATACGCGTCGGCGGGGAAGTGACGCGCCGGTTCCGGTCCGCGGTAGCCGATGGCGTCGAGCGACTCGCCGACGCTGACCCCTTCCACATCCTTCAGGCCAAGCACGTGGTCTTCGGGATACACGCCGGCCCAGACGCCGGATCCGGCGAGGCTGTGGCCAAACCGGCTGCCTTCCTCGTCGGTCCAGTTGACCAGTTCGACCGGCGCCTCGGTGACGATGCCGAGGTCGTTGAGGCTCCGCATGACCTCCAGTCCGGCGAGCACGCCCAGCGCCCCGTCGAATTTGCCGCCGGAGGGCTGGCTGTCGAGGTGGGAGCCGAACAGCACCGGCAGCCTGGCCGGATCGCGGCCGGCCCGGCGGGCGAACATGTTGCCGATGGCATCGACCCGGACGGTCAGGCCGAGCGCCTCGCACTCGGCGCGGAAGCGGTCGCGGCCGGCCTTGTCCACGCCGGACAGCGCGAGGCGCCGGACGCCGCCCTTGGGCGTGGCGCCGATCTGGGCGAAGCGCATCAGCGTGTCCCACAGGCGCCTGGCGTCGATGCCTTGGTTGGTCTGAGCCGGGGGATGAGCCGGGGGATGAGCCGGGGGATGAGCCAGGGGATGAGAAGGTGTCTGTGCCATGGCGGGATACTTGCCAACGGCGGCGGGGGTCCCGCAAGGGCTCATTCGGCGACGGCCGGGCCGGCGCGTCCCCGGACGCACCGGGCTGCGAAAATCGGCGCCGGCGCGCAGCGGTGAAACTGACGGTCACACATGCGATGGGTCGTTCCGGATCGAAACTGATCGACGCGGTATCCGGCGGCTGGCCGTGAATACTGTCCAACCTCAAATCGCTCCTGGAAACCGGCGTGGTTGTCCTCTCCCGGACTGACAAACATTGAAACGGAACCGCCCGTCGCGATAGAATCCGGTCGCGGCCGCCAATCGAGGAGAGCCTCTCATGCAAGCACCGGTCATCCGAATTTCAATCGGCAGGTTCGACCCGGACCTGGCGGGTGAGGTCGAGGCGAAGCTGCTCGCGAGCCGGGAGTGGCTGGAACCCGGCGTGCGTGCCATGAGCGGCAATCTCGGCTATTTCGTCGGCATCGATCATACCAACTTCGCCATGCATAATGTGAGCATCTGGTCCACCGTCGCCGATGCCGAACAAATGGCGCGCTTCGAGCCGATGCTCAGGCTCGGCGTGGAGTTCACCCGGATGGGCGTGCGGTTCGATCGGCCAATCCTGAATTGCGATACGCTCTGGCAATTCGCGTAAATCGCCGGGCCGCTCGTTCTGCCGTTCACGCGGGCCGCGTGCGCCGACGCCATCGGTCGCGCGAACCGCGTTAAGCGACAACCCGCGTGACCCTGTGCTGATAGATCCGCAATTGCGCGACCGCCGCCTCCAGCAGAGGCGTCCGCGGGTCGTGCGTACGCGCCCGATCCAGCATGTCCCCCAGGATCTGCTCCACTTCCACCGGTTGACCCGCCCGCATGTCGCGATACATGGACGTTGCGAAAGTGGACCCTTTCATCGTCAGCATCGCACGCACCCGGGCCACCGACGCCTCCCGCGGCGCGTAGCCGGACGCCGCGGCCACGGAGATGCTTTCGTCCAGGAACCGCGAGGCGAGCGCGGCTCCCCCCGGCACCGCCTCGATCTCCCCGACGTTGCCGCCGAGCAGGCAGGTGATGCCGCCCGCCGTCGCGAGCGTCATCCATTTCTCCCACATATCGAGCACGATCGTGTCCGACAGCCGCGTGGCGAAGCCCGCTCCCGCCAGTGCCGCGTGCAGGGCCCTGGTCCTTTGCCGGTTCTCCCCATTTCGCTCGCCATAAGCCAATTCGCCCATGTCGGCGAGTTGGACGATCCGGCCCTCCGCGTCGAGGGTCGTGGCGACAACGCAAACGCCACCCAGCACGGGTGCTTCACCGAAGCGTTCGACCAACCGGTCGACGTGGCGCATTCCATTCAGGAACGGAACGATCATGGTGTGCGGTCCAACCGCGGGCGCGAGGTCGGTCAGAGCCTGATCCAGCGCGAAGGCTTTCACCGCCAGGATCACCACGTCGAACGATCCCGTAAGCCCGCCGGTCGTCACCAGGTTCGGCGTCAGGGTGAAGTCGCCCTTGGGACTGACGATCCGCAGTCCGTCGCGCCGGAGTTGCGCGGCCCGCCCAGACCTCACGAGAAATGTCACATCCCGTCCCGAACGGGCGAGACACCCACCGAAATAGCCGCCCGTCGCACCGGCTCCGGCAATCAGGATTTCGCATCGCGGTCACTCCCTGCTTTCCAGTCACTGTCATCGATCGTTCGGCGCCGGTCAGGGACCGACGCGCCCCTGGCCCGCCCGAGCGCGCGAAGCGGGGCGGATGAGGAAATACGTCGGCAGCAATCCCACCGCGGTGATCGCCGCCATGATCCACCATCCGCGGTGGAAGGCGTCCACACGCGCCATCTCCGAGTCCGGCGCGGCGATGACCGCGACGAAGATGGCCACGCCGATCGCCAGCGCCGCCTGCCGGATCATGTTGATGACACCGGAGCCGGTCGCGAACGACGACGGCGGGAGCGACGACGTGCTGACGCCCATCAAGGTCGGAAAGGTCAGCCCGACACCGATCCCGCCGGGGATCATGCCCACGATGACCGCCGCGATGTCCGGTCTCGGGCCGATCGCGATCGCCCACCAGACGAGGCTGCCGGTGAAGAACGCGATCCCGGCGGTGATGACCGACGCCGCCCCGAAGCGCGCGATCAGGCGTCCCGCCAGCAACAGCGAGGTCGCCGGCACCAGCAGCGGTCCGGGTGCGATCGACAGGCCGGTCTTCAACGCCGACAGGCCCCACACCGTCTGCTCCAACACCGCGATGGAGAACAACATGGCGCCGAACGCGACCGAGTAGGGCGCCATGACCAGCGCCGCGCCGCTGAACTGACGAACCCGGAACAGCGTGGGATCGATGAAGGGGTTCCTCGATGTGACGCAATGCCGGATGAACAGCGCGAGACACGCGATCGACGCGGCGAAGCTCAATTCGATCCCGGACGACTGCCATCCCCAGTCGTTGACCTTCATGATCGCGAAGGTCAGCGCGGCGATCCCTCCAGTGACCAGCAGCGCGCCCCATGGGCTGGGACGCGCCACCTCATGACCGGGCACTTTGGGCAGCTTCCACCAACCGATCGCCATCGCGATCACGCCGACCGGCACGTTCACGAGGAAAATCCAACGCCAACTCGCGGTAATCAGCACGCCCCCCACCACTGGGCCGAGCGCCGCCGCCAGGCCGCCGATGGCCGCCCAGGTTCGAACCGCGCCGGCCCGGCGTTCCGGCGGAAACACCGCGAGCAGCAGCCCGATCGACGTCGGCGTCATCAACGCCGCGCCCGCCGCCTGCATCACGCGGAACACCACCAACGTCGGGACGCTGTCGGCCGCCGCGCAGGCGGCGGAGGCAATCGTGAACAGCGCGATGCCCAACAGGAAGCTGCGATCCCGGCGATGGCGTTCCGCGAGTCGCCCGAAAAACACCAGCAGCGCGGCGTAGGCGATCGCGTAGCCATTCAGGACCCACGACAAATCCTCGAGCGGCGCGCCGTGAAAGTCGGCGGCGATATTGGGCAGGCCGACATTGACGATGAACAGATCGAGTTGCGCGAGGATCACGCCGATACTGACGATCGCCAGGACCTTGCCCGGCGAAGCGGCGGCACGGGCTCGCGGCGGCGCGGCCGCGGCGCGCAGGGAGAGGCCCGTCACGGTTGGGGCCGGCGCGGCGATGTTCGAGACAGGGTTCATGGAGTCCTCATCCTTATTCCAGAAAACAAAACAAGTTTTGTTCTGTTTTTACGCAAAAAAAATCAGATCGCTTTCACCAGGCTGGCGAGCGTGGTCTGTTTCAGCGTTGCTTCGACGGCATTGTTGGCGGCCGCGAAGATCGGAAACAGCAGCTGCTCGACTACGTATTGCTTCAAGCTGCGCTTCCGTCAGCCCTCGGACTGCCGCTGGCAGGTTCGCCGGCGTTGCTTCGATATCGGCAAGCCACTGTTGCCGCTCTTCTTGGCTCGAGAGCAAGCCTTCGCCACTGTGATTCCAGGTGAAATTCCCGATGGGATATCGCAGGTCCATCGCCGTCCTCCAATCAATTTGAACGCCTATCTGCTGCGCAGGCCTACCTGTGCAGTTGGGTGCCTCACTTGCCGGCGCCAAGAATTTTCTCAAGTTGCTCTAAATGATTGAGAGTGTGTCCGGCCATAATACGGATGGTCGTCTCCGCGTTCTCAGGACCGCGCTCCGGGTGGGCCGCTGCCTTCTCCAACTCATCCGCACTTAGCCGCCGGAACAGCGCCAGGTTCCACGCGCGCAGCGCCTGAAACGCCTGGGCCGCCTCCAGGCCGTCCAGGCCGGCGTAATGCCGCGCCCACTGATCCTGATCGAAGGTTTGAATCCCCAAGTCCGGCTCCGATATGATCTGCCGTACCCTGAAACCGAATGCGATCTCACAATCGGCCAGATGTGCCAGCACCTGCGCGGCGGTCCACTTTCCAGGCGCGTAGCTGCGCTTCAGACCCTCCGTTCCAAGCCCCCGCGCGATGGCGGGAATTCTCACTTGAGTTTCGGTGAGGACCTCTAAGGGGTTGCGCCCGCCGAGGAATTGCGCGTATGGGTGTGTGGCCGTCATCGTTTTAACTCCACTGGAGGATGGGGCAGTCAAGGTTAACTTCCTGCCCGTTCATTAGTGGTGGGTTGGTTGCCAGGGCAGTTCGCCAGCCACCCCGCCTTTGGTCCCCAGTCGTAGAATTAGGACCCACCGCCAACCAGAATACGATTGACCCGACCTAACCGCAATATGCTAAAGTCCGAATGAGGGAGCGCTCACTTTAGCCTCGCGAGGGGTTTCGAACGCTCCGATCTTAATGTACGATATATACGGGGCTTGAGATACAAGAATGAGATTGAAATGTACCGTGCCGGATGGCGCGGTATGGCCGCGCGTGTCACGACCGCAACCGGCGATGACCTATGGCGACTCGTAGGGGCTGGGCTCGCCCTGCCCTTGCACCATATCACGGAATTGCCGGCAGGGCAGGGCGAGCCCAGCCCCTACGAGTTTCAGGGATTGCGTCTCGGCCACGCTGCGCCACAGCAGCGGTGAAAAGGAGAAACAAATGAGCAGCGTACGAGTGCTAGTTGGCACCCACAAGGGCGCGTTCATCCTGACGTCCGACGGTAAGCGCAAAAGGTGGAAGGTCAGCGGTCCGCATTTTACGGGGTGGGAAATATACCACCTGAAGGGATCGCCTGTTGACCCGAATCGTATTTATGCCTCGCAAACCAGCGGCTGGTTTGATCAGATGATCCAGCGCTCGAACAACGGTGGCAAGACATGGGAAACGCCCGGCGGCGAAGACGATGCCCACGCCCAGCAGCATGCCCGCCGGCGCGAGCAACGAATTCGTCTACGACACAACTCCTGAAACCGGCAAGCCCCTTACCACTCACAGCCGAGATGTCGCAGATTCTGGACGAGCAGGCCCAGCTCAAGTCCGCGGCATGAACCCGAGGCCAGCTCAAGCGTCTCCTCCGGCGTCTGGACGCCCGGCGCCATGCGGATCAGGTATTTGATCTCCTGCGAGAGATGGCGGTACCGACTCGACCGAAATCGACCGTCCGCGTCTGAGAGCGGTCGAGCTTATCGAGAAAAGCCTGAAGAAGGGGACCGGCCGGCTCCGGCGTCCGGTGGATTGACGAGGTCCGGCCTCAGATCCTCGCCATAGTCGAACGGCCAGCGCTCGGCGCCCTCCTCGACGAAAAAATCGAAGGGATTATACACCGTCATGTCGGCGACAACGTCCACCTCGATCTTGAACTCGGTGACGAGCTCCGGAAAGACG
>CAVRDN010000035.1:0-67700 GCA_963719675.1 uncultured Alphaproteobacteria bacterium
GCGCGGCGCGGCCAAAACGCGCCGTCAGCCGCGCGCCACGAGCCGGTTCAGCACGGACTCTATCTCGGTTTGGCCTTTGAGCGAGCCCCCTTCGCCATTCTCGAACTCGATCCATCCTTCATTGAAACCATCGAGCATCCGTGCGCGCGGCGCCGGGTTCTTCGCCCCCTGCGCGGCAAACAGTCCCTCCCAGCTTTCGCGGGGAACCGCTTCCATGCGCACCGGCCGGCCGAGAATTTTGGTGAATGTCGCCGCGATCTCGTTCGGCGTGACGCGTCGCGGTCCCTCGAGTTCGACGACGCGGCGACCGATCCATGTTTCCTGCAATAACGCGGCGGCCAGTTTACCGATATCGGCCGTCGCGACCATCGGGACCGGCTTGTCGAGCGGTTGCAGGAAGCTCGGCACGACGCCCGCGTCACGGGCCGGCGCGACATCCCACGCCGCGTTTTCCATGAACCATGCCGCCCGCAAGAAGCAGACGGGAAGCGGCAGGACGGCCAGCGCCTGCTCCACCAGCCCAAGCTGATTGAGCAAGTTTGGCTGCGTCGCCTGCGCCCCGATGGTGGAGAGGCAGACGAGCTTGGGCGGCTTCGCGGCCAGGATCGCCGTCGTCAAGGCGGCGATGGCGGCCCTGATCTCGGGAAAGCCCGGCGTCGGATCGAAGTTCGGCGGGATCAGCAGGAATACGCCTTCCACCCCGGTGAAGGCGGCGGCCAGCGCTCCAGCGTCGTTGATGTCGGCAAGAGCCACGTCGCAGCCGCGCTCCTTCCACGCGGCGCCCTTGGCGGCGTCGCGCACGACGGCGCGAACGGCTTGACCGGCGTCCATCAAGGCGCGCGCGACGACGCCGCCGACCTGTCCGGTAATTCCAGTAATCGCATACATTTGTGTCTGGCCTCCTCGAATTTATGACGGCTTCAGGCGGACCAGGGGGAGGCCCCCTGCTCCCAAGCCTCCCGCATCCTGGCTTCGAACGCCGCCGGATCGGCGAGGAGCGCCGCGCGAATCTCGCGGGCTTCGTCGCCGGCCACAACGTGGTCCTCGCCGGCCCGCACGCCCTCCAGCGCCCGCTCGGCGACTTGCCGGGGCGAGGTCTTGGGCGCGTTCACGCCCGCCGCCATGTCGGTGTCGATAAAGCCGGCGTAAACGCTGATCACCCGGACGCCTCGCGCCCGCAACTGGGCCCGCGCCGCGTCGGTCACGGCGAGCGCCGCGTGTTTGGAGGCGCAATAAGTGGCGTTGAACGGATTGACGAACCAACTGACCACGGAGAGCATGTTGACGATCGCGCCGCCGCCATTGCCGGCCAGGATCGGCGCGAAGGCGCGCGTCATGGCGAGCACCCCATAGACGTTCACCTCCATCTCCCGCCGCATCGCGTCTTCGGAGTCTTCGGTCAGCATCGGGGTTTTGAGCATGAGCCCGGCGTTGTTGATCAGCAGGTTCACGTCCAGGCATGAGTTGACCGCCGCCGCGATGTCGGTCGGCGACGTGACGTCGAGACGGATGGGCGCGACCCGCTTATCGGAAATGGCGGATCGATCGCGCGCGGCCGCGTAAACCTTCGCCGCTCCTCCGGCGAGCAGAGCCTCGGTGAAGGCCCTGCCGAGACCTCGGTTGGCGCCGGTCACCAGGGCGACGGATCCCTCGATGTTCATGTCATCCTCCGGTCGGCCTGTAATTCCTAATCCCCCCGATAAACGCAGCCCTCGAAGCAGCTGTCGCGGAACACACCGACCTCGCGAAGGCCCGGCGCGAAGGGCGAAAGATCGCTCCATATATAAAGACAGAGATTCTCCAGCGTCGGCTTGCCAAGCCCCTCGAGGTCGTTAAGGAAACTGTGATCGAGCTTTTCGCGCAGTTCCGCGAGGCGGCGGCCGAGCTTGCCGAGGTCCATCACCCATTGCTCTTCCTGGCTCCGCTCGCCGCGCAGCGTCACCCGCACGCGGAAGGAATGCCCGTGCAGATTGCGGTATTTGCCGCCGGTTGGATGCTCCGGGTCGTAGAGCGCATGCGCCGCCTCGAAATAAAACTCCCGGAAAACCTCGAAACCCCGGTCGCCTTCGCCACGGCGGCGATGACCTTCTGCCCGGACGTTTCGATTTCCGCATCGGTCAACGTGCGCTCGCGCGGCTGGAACACCACTTCGATCGCCAGCGACTTCTTGCCCTCCGGCAGCTTGTCGCCCTCATAAACGTCGAACAGAGAGACGCCGGTGATCAGATTGCGGTCCGCCCCGCGCGCCGCGCGCAACACGGTGTCGGCGGTCACCGCCGAGTCGACCAGGAACGCGAAATCACGCCGCAGCGGCTGGAACGCCGGCAGATCGGGTGCTCCCTTGCGCCGGCGTTTGGGCTCGGCGACCGTGTCCAGATTGAGCTCGAACGCCACCGCCGGGCCGCTCAGGCCAATCGCCGCCAGCACCCGCGGATGCAGCTCTCCGAACGATCCAAGAACCGTCTTCGGCCCTTGCCGCACAGTGCCGGAGCGGCCCGGATGATAGAAGCCAGGCGCATCCGGCGTGACCATCAGCGCCTCCAGCGGTACGCCGGCCGCCGCCATCGCGGCCCACAGATCGCCTTTGGCATCCATCGCGTCCACACCGCGCGCGGGCGCCACCCAGGACCGAGGGGTCGATCCGGTCCGCACGCCCGCCGCGGTCAGGCATTGCCCGTGCTCGGCATCGGCGCGGAAAGCGGGGCCGACCTCGAACAGCGCCAGATCGGGAAAACCCCGCGCCGCGTTACGCTGCGCAGCCAGAGCCAACGTCGCGACCGCTGTCGGCCGCAACTGGTCGAGGTCGGCCGCGATCGGATTGGACAGTCGCAGCGGCTCCGGCGTGGGCCCGAACAGTGCCGCGTCCGCCGCCGCCATGAAGCTGAACGTCACACATTCGACCAACCCCTGAGACGCCAGGGTGCGGCGCATCAACGCCGTGCGTTGTTGGCGCGGCGTCAACGTCGCGAGCTGGCACCGGGGCCATCCGCGGCAGCGAGACCGGCGGCACCGCGTCGAGACCTTTGAGGCGCAGTACTTCCTCGACCAGGTCGGCTTCCGGCTCGATCACCGCGCAACCTTCGGTGACACGCGATACGACCTCGGGCGCCAGCGTCGGCGACAGATCGAGCGTCACGGGCGCGGCGATATCGTTGCGCCAGGACGGCACGGCGACCGTTACTTTCTCGGTATCGCGCGCTCGCACGGCGAAACCCAGCCGTTCCAGCGATGCGACCGCCTCGTCGGCCGGGATGTCCGACCCGCCCAGGCCGCTGACGCGGGAAAAGCGCATGGTCGCGTCACGTTGCCACGCTGGCTCGGCACCGGCCGAGGTAACCGGACCAGGCTCGCCGCCGCAAAGCTCGAGGATCATGGCGGTGGCGGCTTCGATCGCATCGGGCATCAGCGCGGGGTCAAGGCCACGTTCGAAACGTTGCCGCGCGTCGGACACGATCTGGTGCCGTCGCCCGGTCAGCGCGATTCGCACCGGATCGAACAGCGCGCACTCGACGAACACGGTGCGCGTGGTTTCGTCGCAGCCGGTAGCCTCGCCGCCGATCACGCCGGCGATCGATTGCACCCCGGCCTCGTCGCAAATCGCGCAATCCTCGGGATCGACCACATAGTCCTTGCCGTTGAGCGCCCGGATCGTTTCGCCGGCGCCGCGCCGCAGGGTCAGCACGCTGCCGGTCAGTTTGGCGACATCGAACACGTGCAGCGGCCGGCCGAGATCGATCGTGAAGAAGTTCGTCACGTCGACCAGTGCGTTGATCGGCCGCAAACCGATCGAGGTCAGCCGATCCTGCAACCATTTTGGAGACGGCGAGTTGCGGACCCCTTGAATGGCCCGACCCAGAATCCACGGACAGGCCGCCGGAAAGTCGATTTGCCAACGCGGACCACCGTCCCGCGCCGCCGGGATTTTCGCCGGCCGGAATGGTTTCAGCGTCCCGATCCCGGCGGCGGCGAGATCCCTCGCGACACCGCGCACGCTGAAGCAATCGCCGCGGTTGGGCGTGACGCTGATATCGATGACCGGATCGTCGAGCCCGGCGTAGGTCACATACGGCACGCCAACCGGCGCGTCGTCGGCCAGTTCGATGATGCCGGAGTGATCGTCGCCCAGACCCATCTCGCGCGCTGACAGCAGCATCCCGGCGCTTTGCACACCGCGGATTTCACCGACTTTCAGCGTGACGTTGGTGCCCGGAATGAAACTGCCGGGTGCCGCGAACACCGCTTTCATCCCGGTACGCGCGTTCGGCGCGCCGCACACGACCGAAACGATCCCCTCGCCGGTATCCACTTTGCAGGCGCGCAGCCGGTCGGCGTTCGGATGCGGGAGCGCCTCGATCACATGCGCGATGCGAAACCCGGCGATGGTGGCGCCGCGATTTTCCACCCCCTCCAGTTCCAGCCCGATGCGGGTCAGCGTGTCGGTGATCTCATCGACCGAGGCGTCGGTTTCCAGATGCGTCTTCAGCCACGACAGGGAGAATTTCATGGCTCAAACTCCCTCGTGCAGCATGGTGGGCGACAGCGGGTTGAACCCGTAGTGCCGTAGCCAGCGCACGTCGGAGTCGAAGAACGGCCGCAGGTCGCTCATGCCGTGCTTCAGCATCGTCACCCGCTCTACGCCCATGCCCCAGGCGAAGCCCTGCCATTCGCGCGGGTCGATGCCGCAATTCGCCAGCACCCGAGGATGCACCATCCCGGAGCCCGAGGATTTCCAGCCAGTCGTCGCCGCGCCCCAGTTCCCCGGTGCGGCGGTTCCAACCGATATCGACCTCCATCGAGGGCTCGGTGAACGGGAAATACGACGAGCGGAACCGCACCGGCAGATCGGCGATGGCGAAGAACGTGCGCAGGAAGTCGGTCAGGCACCCCTTCAGATGACCCAGCGTCAGGTCGCGATCGATGATCAGGCCCTCGCACTGGTGGAACATCGGCGAATGCGTGGCATCGTGGTCGGCGCGGTAGGTCCGACCGATCACGATGGTGCGGATCGGCGGCGGCTGCGTCAGCATGGTACGGATCTGCACCGGTGAGGTGTGCGTCCGCAATACCGGCGGCGGCATGTTCCCCTGCGCGGGCAGATAGAACGTGTCGTGGTCCGCGCGCGCCGGGTGATGCGACGGAATGTTCAGCGCGCCGAAGTTGAACCAATCGCTCTCGACGTCCGGCCCCTCCGCCAGAGTGCAGCCCATGGCGCCGAAGATCGCGGCGATCTCCTCCATGGTTCGGGCGATTGGATGGATCAGCCCGGTCTCGCGCGGACGTGGCGGCAGGGTCGCGTCGATCGTTTCGTGCGCAAGACGCTGGTCCAGCGCGGCGGCCTCGAGTTCGAGTTTTCGCGCCTCGATCGCCGCCGTCAGCGCGTCTTTGAGTTCGTTCAGCGCGGCGCCTCGTTCACGCCGTTGCTCCGGCGGGGTCTTGCCCAGATCGCGCAGCAGTCCCGTCAGGCTGCCGTTCCGCCCGAGAACGGCGATGCGCACCGTATCCCAGGCACGCAGGTCTGTCGCGGCGGCAAGCGCGGCGTCCGTCTCGTTTTTCAGGGCGAGCAGGTCATCGGTCATCGATTTGTCCCGTGCGAGGCGCGCATAAAGGGCGCCCATTTACGCGAACGGCCACCCAGACTGAGACCGGGTGGCCGCGGAAACAGGTCCGGCTCCCTCGCGGGAGAACAACCGCGTCAGACGAGCGCGGACTGGACCTTATCGAGGATGGCCTTGAAGGTCGCCGGGTCATCATACGCGATGGCGGCGAGCACTTTACGATCCATCTCGATCCCGGCCTTCTTCAGGCCGTTGATAAATCGCGAGTAGGTCAGGCCGTGCTCACGCACCGCCGCGTTGATGCGCTGGATCCACAGCGCCCGGAACTCTCGCTTTTTCACCCGCCGGTCGCGGTAGGCGTATTGCAGCGACTTCTCCAACCGCTCCCGCGCCGCGCGGTAGGTGGTGGACGTGCGGCCGTAGAAGCCTTTGGATTGCTTCAGGACCTTCTTGTGGCGGGCGTGGGTGGTGGTGCCCCGCTTAACGCGTGCCATGCTGCTTCTCCCTCAAACCAGCCCGTAGGGCGCCCACTGTTTCACGGTCTTCGCGTCCATTTCTGTCAGCGTCTGACTGCCGCGATTGGTGCGCTTCATCTTCTGGCTGCGGTTGATCAGCCCGTGGCGTTTCATGCCTGGGCCGGCCAGCACCTTGCCGGTCGCGGTGATCTTGAACCGCTTCTTGACCGACGACTTGGTCTTCATCTTGGGCATTTGGTCTCCTTTCTGTGAACCATCCCGGGGAAAGCTCACGGGCGGCTGTCGCGGCTGGGCATGCCCATTCAGGCCCAGTCTCGCAGACGAGGCGCGGGGTATAGCGGCGGGTGGGGGAGGGTGCAAGGACGGTTTTTGGTCTGTTCCGGCGATTCGGGCCGGGGCGGTCTGTCGTGGATCCGCCATTTCGAGGGGTGGCGCGGCTGGCCGGCCTTCGGGGCGGAACGATCAACCGCCCTTGATGAAGGCGGTCACCTCGCGCAGCAGCACGTCGGGCGCGTCGACGCGCACCGAATGACTGCTGTTCTCCAGCTCGATCAACCGTGAGCCGGGGAGGAGGCCGCCGATCTCGCGGGAGAATTCCGGTGGGCAGATCCAGTCGTGACGGCCGCACATGATCAGGGTCGGCGCGGTGATCCGGCCGAGCTCCGGACGGAGATCGAAGGAGCGCAGGAAGCCACCGGGACCGAACGCGCGGTTCAGCGGCTCGGGCGTGTGGATCGCCCGGGCCTGGGTCGCCGCCGCCGCGGCGGGGTCGTGGCGCAACGCGTACATCGGACCCATGATGTCATAGTAGTGGCGCAGTTGCTCTCGGGTCCGGAAGCCTCCCGACCAAAGGGTCTCGCAGACGCCTTGCTGCAGTTCGGTGCCGCGCTCTCGGACGATTTCCATGGCGCGCGGGATGAATCCGCCATGCGCCGCCGTGACGATCAGGATCAGGCGGGAGACCGCGTCGGGGTATTGCGCGGCATGCGCCATCGCGACCATGCCGCCATACGAGGTGCCGATAGACACGATCGGGCCCAGGCCGAGATGGTGCCGCAACGCCTCCATATCCTCGACATTTTCATTGAGGGTGAAGCGGGCCGGATCGCCGTCGGGATCGGCGAGGCCGGAGCGTCCCTGGCCACGGTGGTCGAAGTAGACCAGTTGCGCGATCTCGGAGAGCGGGCTCATCACCGGTTTGAACCCGCTGTGATCGCCTCCCGGTCCGCCATGGATGATGAACGCGGCGGGCTTTTCGCGCATGACGGGGCCGTCGGGCACGAGGCCGGCGCCTTCGATGTCGAAATAGAGGCGGGTGCCGCGTATCGAGGCGTACATCGGTGACTCCGGGTGGTGCGTAGATGGGGCATCAAGAGGACGTGAGGACGCAGGCGTCAACGGCGGCGCTGAAGCGGCATGGCGATGGCTGTGAGGGACATTGGCGGCTGCGCGCACCGCGGGTTGTCGCGTCACGCTTCGTATGGTCTGGCGTTGTGCCATTCTCCATTATAATCGACATTTATCTTGCTCCAATCAGCCTCCGCGCCGTCTCCGGTGGCAACCACCGCGACCTGAAAAGTACCTCGGTGGCTTCTGACCGTATCGTTCTGTTCGATAAGATTTGGTTTCAGGGTGAAAATCCAACCCGGTTCATGCTTTGAGAAACGCACTATATCTGCATATTGCGAATGTCCGTGAGGAATATCTCTTGGTTCAAAGTCGCCTCCCTTCCAGCAAAGCTGTGCGCTGTCAGGTAATTGGTTGTCTTGCATTGTCCTGTTACCTCTGACGTCGTAGATACCAACAATGTAAACGCGACAATTTTTTGCAACCGAGCGCTTGCGCTGGTTCCGGACACGAAGTTTCATCCAGACATTGTCAGGGCCGTCCCCAATTTTGCGGCCGGCTGCGTCGCAGTCGATCTTGAGAACGGGTCGGGACCGTACGTCACGAATATTCTGCCATATCAGATTGAGAAAGAACCCGACAATTACGCCGACAATTGGGCCTACCCATGTCGGGACTTCGCCTGCGATACCGGAGGTATTCATTTGGCCAGCCTCGAAATCGCGCTGTTGTGGACGTTGTGGCTTCGCGCGACGTTTTCTCTCACGCCGCGAGACGTATCAATACACTTCCTTCATGGTCCTGCTACCGCCCGGCCGCGTCCTGCGGTGCTCGAAGATGCGCGTTGTGGCGCTGTAAGCCTGGGCGAGCCCTTCCTGCACCTTTACGATATCGGCCGGATGATCAAACGCTTTGGTCGCCGCAGTCACGCGTAACATCCGTACGACCATTCCCTCGTGGTTGATTGGCTCGTCATCCGCATCGCCATTCTGGAAGGCCAGACAGCAGCAACCGCCCACGTAACCATCGCGACAATGAGGGCAGCAGGCAACCTTCATCCCAGCGGGATATTGCCGGCCGGCCCAGCACCGCGATATGTCCGCTACGCATCCAACGCTCGGAACGCAACGCCATGATCCAACCAACCCTGCGCCGCCGGCGCTTCCTGGCCGCCGTGTCCGGTGCCCTCGCCATCCCCGCGATCGCTGCCGAACGACACCGCAACCTCCTGACGTTCATTCCGCAATCCGATCTGTCCATCCTCGATCCGATCTTCACCGCGGCCTACGTCACCCGCCACCACGGCATGATGGTGTTCGATACGCTGTACGGCATGGACGCCGCGTATCAGATCCAGCCACAGATGGCCGACGGCCACCGTGTCGAGGACGACGGCAAAACCTGGCTGATCACCCTGCGCGACGGCCTCGCCTGGCATGACGGGGAAAAGGTGCTGGCCCGGGACTGCGTCGCCAGCATCCGCCGCTGGGGCGCGCGCGACAGTTTCGGCCAGACCCTGATGGCGGTGACCGACGCGCTGGACGCGCCCGACGACCGCACCATCCGGTTTCGCCTGAAACGACCCTTCCCGCTGCTGACCGCCGCCTTGGGCAAACCCGGCTCCAGCATCTGCGCGATGATGCCGGAGCGGCTGGCGAACACCGATCCGTTCAAGCAGGTCAGCGAGATGGTCGGCAGCGGGCCGTTCCGCTTCATCGCCAAGGATCGCGTCCCCGGCTCGCTGATCGCCTATGAGCGGAACGAGGCCTACGTCCCGCGCCCCTCCGGCACGCCAGCTTCACCGCCGGACCGAAGATCGTGCATTTCGACCGCGTCGAGTGGCACGTCTGCCCGACGCGACCACCGCCGCCGCCGCGATGCAGCGCCGGCGAGTGCGACTGGTGGGAGGCGCCGACCTTCGATCTGCTGCCGCTGCTGCGCAAGGCCGACCACGCTGACCATCCCGCCGCCCGATCCGCTCGGGTTACATCAGCGGCATCCGGTTCAATCAGACGCAAAAGCCGTTCGACAACCCGGCGCTGCGGCGGGCATTGCTCGGCGCGGTCAACCAGGACGATTACATGATCGCCGTCGCCGGGACCGACCACGCGAACTGGCGCACCGGCGTCGGCTTCTTCTGCCCGTCAATCGCCGATGGCGAGCGACGCGGGCATGGACGTGCTGACCGACTCCGCGAGACGACGCAGCGGTCCAACGGGCCGTCGCGTCCTCCGGCTACCAGGGCGAGCGTGCCGTCGTCCCAGTGCCCTCCGACTTTCCCTCCTCAGGGCACTCGGCGATGTCGGCGTGGACATGCTGCAGCGCGCCGGGATCAACGTGGAGCCGCGCTACACCGACTGGGGCAGCATGCTGCAACTGCTGGCGAAGACTGGGCCGGTGGAGGACAGGCGGCTGGAGCGCGTTTTACACCTACTGGTCCGGGCTGGATCAGTTCGACCCCGCGGTGCA
Source organism: uncultured Alphaproteobacteria bacterium (assembly GCA_963719675.1). Classification (GTDB taxonomy): domain Bacteria; phylum Pseudomonadota; class Alphaproteobacteria; order Acetobacterales; family Acetobacteraceae; genus Rhodopila. Next base: position 9,848 of record CAVRDN010000035.1, read on the forward strand.
TGTCTGGATCCGCGGCAACGGCAAGGCGGCGTCGCGCGGCTGGCCGGACAGCCCGAAGCTGGAGGCGTTGCGCGACGAGTGGCTGGTCCGCCGGATGATGCCGACCAGAAACGCATCGCCGCGGACATCCAGCGTCAGGCGTTCATCGACGTGCCGTATATTCCCGCTGGGCCAAATCCTGCCGACGCATGGACGTATCAGAGGACCGTGACGGATGTGCTGACCGGATATGCCGCTGTTCTGGAATTTGCGTAAAGTTTGATCCGTCTCATTTCGTTGGCACAACGCACGCTTTGGGCGGACGATCCGTGTGCCGACGGTCATTCGGCCGCGCGGTCCGCCACTCCGGCCAGCCGCCTGACCCGCGGCATCACCTCGTGCGCGAACCGTCGCATCTCGGCCTCGAACGGCTGGTATTGCAGCATGAACGTTTCGATCCCCGCCTCGGTTGAACGCAACGATCCGCTCGGCCACCTGATCGTAACTGCCGACCAGTCCCGCCGCCGTGCCGCCATTGCTGCCGACCCGCGGCGTGCGCCGCATGGTCGCCGCCATCACCGATTTCGGGTCGGTGTTGGCGTGCTGCGCCATCCGGATTTGCATGTCCTTCGACGCCAGCGCGAACAGGTGCATGTGATGAGCCTGCGCCTCCGCCTGCGGTCGGGCGCGCGATCACGAACGCCGACAGCCCGAAGCGCAGCGGCGCGCCGGCGCGCGGCCGTGCGGCGACGTCGTCTGATCAGTGCAGTCACGTCCGTGATCGGCTGGCCGTTGATGAACCAGACATCGCCCATCTCGGCCGCCAGTGCGCGGGCCGGTTCTGATTCGCCGCCGATATAAATCCGCGGCCGCGCCCGATACGGGTCGGCCGGGCCGCAAAGTGTAGTCCGTCGACGCGGAAATTGGCACCCGCGATGATTCAGCGTCTGGCCGCGCATCAACGGTTCCACGACCGACAACCATTCTCTGCCATAGGCATAGCGTTCATCATGCTCGGCAAAGCCGATGCCGGCCTTTTCCAGCTCCGGCCGGTTCCAGGCGTTGACCAGATTGATCGCGAATCGGCCACGGCTGATGTGTTCGATGCCCAGTGCCATCTTGGCCAGCACGACCGGATGATACAGGTACGGCTTGATCGCGGCGATGATCTCGATCCGCTCGGTCAGCGCCGCGAGCGCCGCCGCCGCGGTCCACGCCTCGAGCTGGTCCCGCGGGCGCATGATGCGGATTGATCGTGTGTTGCGCCACCAGCGTGCTATCGAAGCCGAGCGCTTCGGCCTCCTGGATCAGCCGGCGGTTGCGGTCCCATGAGGCATCATAGGGCTCGTCCGGGTCCTGCAGCGCGGCGCGGCTGCCATGGACCAGGGCCCATATGCCGAAGCGGATCGGGGGAGGGGTCATTGACGGCGAATTTCCCGGTTACATGGCGCATGATGCCCCGAACGACAGCGGGTTGCCAGCCGGGCCGCATGCGGCAGAGCTCGTCGATGCGGATGGGTGAGATGTTTCGTTCGCGTGAATTGACACTTGATAATTCGACGCATTCATTTATCGCATCACTTCCGTGCGATGAATTTTCTGCTATAGCGGTCTTCGGCACGTCGCGCCGTGGTGAACGGTGCCCGCGCGAACATGCGTAATGGCGAGTGGCCTGGCGAAAGCCCCGCCGTCGGCGACAAGATGGGAAACGCGAAACCGGCTATGCATAACCAGGCGACTCCGCCGATCCAGATGCCGCGGACCGAGGTCCGAGCGTTCGCTTGTGGGCAAACTTCAATCGTCGCAGACCTGCACGTGCGATCTGACTTAAGCCTGCATTCTGTTCAATGGGGCGGGCTCCGCGCGATGCGGGCGCCACGTCTACCGCATATCGTGGAAAGCGCCCGATCGATTCACCCCGCGCGTACCAATTTCAAGAAACCTCACGCTGAATGTGTCGATGCCGTGTTCCGTGCCTGCGATGTGGACGATCCACACGTCACGCGGTTTAATCCAATATCAAAACGGTATACCGGAATCGCGCGCCGGCAACCCAGGATGTTCGTATCGTGAGCGAAGCCGGACCTGTGTCCTCGATGATCCGGATGGAACGCCTCGATAACGATGCGGCGATCGCGAAGCCCAGGAGAGTGCTGCCGATTGAGGTGAGGTCGGCCGACGGAGTTGCCGGTGACGAGGGCGACCGCGTGAGTTTCACGCACGAGGCCGAGATCCTGATGCCTTTCCTTTTGGACCTGCCGCTCCGATCGCATGGGAACTTCACTGACCTGCTCGTGGATCTTCATGGTCCGAGTTTTCCGGAAAACCCGGATAATCAATACGAGGTCGATCTGGTTCTACGAGGCGAGACGCTTGGCACGAAAACCTTTCGGAATTTTACCCAGCGCCATCAGTTCATCGTCTCGACGCAAGTGCTGTTCGAAGACGTCAACGAATTGACGGTGGTCGCGCGGCGGGTCGCCGGCGGGACGGTCGTGCCCCGCTTCGTCCTTCGCCTGTTCTACGCCCAACGCGAGCGGCTGCGACGCAATCTGGAGAGCGCCAGCATCTGGCTGTTTTCCACCGCCCGCTCGGGCAGCACCTGGCTCAGCCAGGACCTGCTCTGTGAGCGCGCATCGTACGCGCCCGATGGACGAACCCGGTATCGGCCGGATGTTCGCGCCGTTCGATTGGGCAGCGGAACGTATGTACAATATGGCGGACATGTCCGCCTACGTCGAATGCGGACCAGATTTCGAAACAGGCCTTCGAACGCGCGACAATCTGGCACCACCGCCGCCGTTTGAACGGGCGTTCGTCTACGCGCGACAGGAAAATCAAATCGCCAGCGCGCAAAACCGGAGTCTGTACCTCGATATTTTGCGGGAGACCGTCTTTCTCCACGTTTTGAACGAGTGGGGACTGATCGACTATGGTAACGTCGTTTTCAAGATGCCGAACGAGTTGCACGCGGCGGATGTCATCATGCAGGCGTTTCCGGAGGCCTTCATGATATTCCTGATGCGGGACGGGCGGGACGTGATGAAATCGCGGTTCTCGCCGTTCGCGTCGCAGACCCTGGCCGAAACAACCGATCCGGCGTTACGGCTTCACGCGATTGCGTTTTATTCGCATTTCTGGAACTTTCAGGTTGATATCATTCGTGCCGCGTTTACCGCGCATGCTCCGAACCGCAGTCTGTTCGTTCGGTACCGAAGACCTTCGCCGCGATACTCTGAAGGAATTGCGGACGATCTTCGACAGCGCCGGTATTGCCATGGCGGATGACGCGATGGCCGATCTCGTGGCGAGAACCACCCTGGAACAGCTTCCCGCCGACCAGAGGGGCCCCGATAAACCACGCCAGGACGGCCAGGTCGGCAAGTATGCCTCGGTGTTTTCGCATCGGGAGATCGAACTGATGGAAGCCATCATGGGCCCCAATCTGGAGCGATTTGCGATACGAGTTGCATACCGGGCCACAGCACGCCGTGCACGCGTCCGCCGCGAATTGATCGCGATCCACGCGGGGCGAGTGCCGGCGTTGTCCACTCCGCGCAGCCCCACCCGCGATTCCCGCCCCCCGATACGTCCCTGGCCACATGTCCCGCGCCACACGGCCGTTGCTACATGTCCCTGGCGGGATGAGCGTGCTTGCATTAAACAGCGCGTCGCATGCTGGGAGCACATGGCCTGATGGACGGTCTGACCGAATCGGCACCGGGGATTCCGGACCGTCGTCGCCGGATCAGATAAACGCCCATGTCGCCACTGAACCAACCCGCCCGCGATGTCCTCCGCCTGCCCGGCGCGACGTCAACGCCATGGGCGGTTTTCGATGCCGACTGGTATCGGCGCACCTACCCCCATGCCACGGCGCACCTTATCGGCGCGTCCGCCGAAGCCGTTCTGGCGTTTTATTTCGAAGCCGGTCAGCGGCTGGGCCACTCGCCGAACATGTTGTTCGATGAGGCCTGGCACCGGCTGAGTTATCCAGGGATCGCGGCCCTTGTGGATGCCGGGCAGTTTCCTTCGGCCTTTGATGCGTGGTGCCGCGGCGGGAGCCGCGAGCGGTCGCCGCACTGGCTGTTCGACGAACCTGAATACCGGCGCCGCTACCCGGATCTGACGGATGCGTTCCTGAGCCGGAACGGTCTCGTCAACGGCTACGATCATTATCTGTGGCGCGGCAATGCCGAGGGACGCATTGGTCATCCGCTGTTCGATCCGGAGGTGTACCGTGCCAACCTGGATCCGGCGGCGGCCGAGGCGGCGGCGGCGGACGGTCCGTTCTGGCATTGCCTGCGGCGGCTGCACCGGTGTGAACCCGAGGTGCGCGCGTCGCCTTATTTCGATCCGGAGTGGTATCGGCGGCGCTATCCGCCGGTCGCCGAGGCGATCGCGAGCGGTGCCTGGCGTTGGGCGCTCGAACATTACCTGGCGAACCCCACGCCCACGAAATTCGATCCGCTGCCAGGTTTCTCCGAGGCCTGGTATCTGGCGCATTACGAGGACGCGGCCGAAATGGTGCGGCGGGGCCAGATCCGCGATGGGTACACGCATTTTCTACAACATGGCGTGGCTGAGCGTCGCGCCGCGAGCGAGCGGCTCGACCTTGCCGCGTACGCGGCGCGTGAGGACGTAAAGCAGGCGCTGAACCAGGGGCTGGCCGCGGATCCGTTCGTGCACTGGCTGGCCAATCACGCACCATCCGCGGACCTGCCCGAGCCTCCGGCCGCGGTCGTGCGGGGGACCGAAGCGCCGGCCGCCGAGGTCGATTCTCGCACGTTGTTTCGCCGCCGCGCGCGCACCCTTTCCGTGCTGCACGCTCGGGCCACCTTGAATTTCGACAGCGGCGGCGCGCCAGCGGTCAGTGTCATCATGGTGACGCGCGACCGATTTGAGTTGACGATGATGACGCTGGGGTCGCTGCGCGCGAATTTCGCCGGCGCCATCGACCTGGTGCTGATCGATGCCGGCTCAAACGACGAGACCCGCGATATCACGCGATATGTGCGTGGCGCGACGCATTTTCGGTTCGACACCGATATCGGCGTGTTGGCCGGCTACAACGCCGCGCTGCAGTTCGCTACCGCCGATACGGTGCTGTATCTGGGTTGTGGCGCCGAACTGGCGCCAGGCGCGATCGCCGCGGCGCTGCGGCGACTGGAGGAAAATCCGCGTGTCGGGGCGGTCGGCGGCATGCTGATCGGAAGCGACGGTCTGTTGAGTGAAGCGGGCGGCATCGTCTGGCGCGACGGTACGACGGAGGCTTATGCGCACGGCCTTTCGTCCTCGAGCCCGGAAGCGAATTTCGCGCGCGATGTGGATTTCTGCGCGAGCGTGTTCCTGATGGCGCGAAGGGCACTGCTGAATGAGCTGGAGGGTTTCGACGAACATCTGGGACCTGGCGCTCTCGCCGATGCCGATTTGTGCCTTCGAATGCGGGAGACCGGATTTCCGGTTGTCTACGATCCCGCCGTGGTGGTGTACAGTTTGAACGATGGCGGGTTGACCGAACCGCCGTCGGACGCGGAGACGTTCGCGCGAAACCACACTGATTATCTGCGGCGGCGTCCGGTTCGCGACGAAGCGATGCGCGTATTCGCCCGCACCGCGGATTCCGGACGCCTACGCGTGCTGTTCGTCGAGGATACCGTACCGCTGCGCATGATCGGCTCGGGATTCGTGCGCTCCAACGACATTGTGCGGGAGATGGCGACGCAGGGGTATGCCGTGACGGTTTATCCATTGAACGGGAGCGACTTCGACGTCGCCAGTGTATACGCTGATATGCACGATGCCGTGGAGGTCATGCATGATCACACATTGGACCAGTTCGTCGGGTTTCTACGGCGGCGCCGGGGTTACTACGACGTGATCTGGGCCGCGCGGACTCACAATCTCACGACGGTCCGGGCGGCGGTGGAGCAGTCGGTGGAAAGCTCTTCCGATCCCGCGTCCGGCCCACTACCGCCGGTGATCCTCGATACCGAGGCGATTGCCGCGGTGCGCGACGCGGGCCAGGCCGCTCTGGAGGGCCGGCCGTTCGACCTCGACGCCGCCGTCCGCTCGGAACTGCGGGACGCGACATTTTGCCGAACCATCGTCGCCATCAATGAAGTGGAAGCGGCCATTCTACGCGATCTGGAATTTCCCAACGTCGCCATCATCGGACATATGCGGGAGCCGTGCCCGACCCCTCGGCCGTTCGCGCAACGGGCCGGGATGCTGTTCGTGGGCGCGATCCATCGGATGGATAGTCCGAACTACGACAGTCTCTGCTGGTTTATCGACGAGGTGTTGCCGCTGATAGCACGAGAATTGACCTGGGAAACGCGGTTGACCGTGGTCGGCTATACTGGCCCAGGGGTCAATTTGGACCGGTTCCGCGACCATCCACGGGTGACGTTGCGCGGCGCGGTGAGCGATACGAAACCGCTGTACGACTCGCATCGCGTGTTCGTCGCGCCAACTCGGATCGCCGCCGGCACACCTTATAAGGTGCATGAGGCTGCCTCCTTCGGTCTCCCGGTCGTGGCGACCGACCTGTTGTGCCGGCAACTGGGCTGGATAAGCGGGCAAGATCTGCTTACTTCGGATATGAGCGATCCGACGGCATTCGCGCGCCACGTCGTTGCGCTGCAGCGCGACGAAGCGTTGTGGCAAAGTCTGCGCGATTCCGCGTTGGACCGGGTGCGGCGAGACAACAATCGGGAGGCTTACGCGGCCGTGATCCGCGCGGTGCTGGGCCCGCCTGCCGCCGACGACTGACGTATTCCGTCATGACCCCAGGATCGATAATATCCGGTGATTTCAATTCGCTGTAATTGACCTTGAACGGCCATCCGGCCTATCGTGTGATACGGTATCGAAACGTGACGTGAGAGGTTTGCCATAGATGCGTGCCGCTGGATCGTGTCAGGCCGCGACATGGCGTGTGTTCCGCGCCAAGGTTGATTCCGACTGATCGGCAGGGATGCGACGTGACGTTCAACAGCGGTGCTCGAAGCCCGAGTACTCGCGTTGAGATCCGCGGCCAGACCGGCGAACGCGCGAAATGGGCTCTGGCGGCCGGCGCGCACGGTTGACCGCTAACGCGCGGGCATTCGCCAGTTGGAGCAGCGGTGGGTTAAGGAAGCGGGATGACCATCAATTATAACGAACCGATCACATTTGGCAGGTCTGGTAGTGCCCTGGCCTTGAACTGCGCGGGCGTTGATTTCTCCGATGAGGGCGGCCGGTCCTGGACGTTTGAACCGGTCGCCGAACTCGATATCCAGCTGCCTTTCGCGCGGCAGGATGTCGCGATTGAAGTGAATGCGTCCCCATTCCTGGTGCCCGATGTGCTACTCGTGCAGAACGTGTTCATTTATCTGGGGGGGCTGTTTATCGGATACTATAGCCTCAAAGGTCATGCGATCCGGTCCTTCCCGGTCAACCGCGCCGTCGTGTCGGGGCGCTCAACCCGGTTGGCATTGGTGATTCCGACCGCGACCTCACCCAGTTCGTTGAATTTGAGCGAGGATCTCCGCGAACTTGGGATTTACCTCACGTCAATTACCTTTAAGACCATGCCATGACGAACAGCCAAATCGCGCATACCGCCGACACGAGCCCGGACCGGCGGAGCGCCACGCCATGAGCTCGGAAACCGCACCTCCGGGGTCACCGGCGGACGAGGCCGAGGTTGCCGATGGCGCTGAGGTTCGAGGTGCGTCCGCCACCGAGGTGACACCCGAGACGTTGGGATCGCAGGCTTCCGAGCCGGAGGCGCCCGTCCGGCGCATGCTGGCGATCGGCGCGATTGAGTTTATTGACCATCGGCATATCCTTGGTTGGGCCTGGTACCGGCCGACCCCCGATGAACCCATCGAGGTCGAGGTTCTCGTCGATGACGCCGTCGTATTGACGGTGCGGGCCGATCTGCCGAGGCCCGATCTGGAAGAACTCGGCGTTGGCGACGGCCGGCATGGGTTCCTTGTGCGTGATCTGGCGGCGCACGTACCCCCGGGAACACACAACGTGCGGGTGCGCCGCGCAAGGGATCGACTGAACATTCCGGGTTCGCCAATTTCGGTGACCGCACCAGGGTCGGCGGCACCGGCCGCGGAAACAACAAGCGCGGCCGACCCTACCGGTGAGTTTCCGGTTGGCGCGTTGGCGGAACTCCTGGGCTCTGGTCCGAATGGCCAGCCTTCGGCGCCAGGCGCCAGGGTTCCGGATGGAACGGTCCAGCCGGAACCGGCGCCGGGCGGATCGAACGGACCCACGGCCGGCCGGAGTGGCGAGGGCCCACTGGCACGCGACGTCGAAAGCCGCGAGCCGGGCGCGCATAAGATCCGGACGATCGGCAACCTCGACCGGGTTGGGTACGACGAAATCGCCGGATGGGTCTGGGATGACGCGCATCCGGAACAGCCGGTCGATATTGAGATCGTGGACGGCGATACCGTGGTGCTGCGATTTACCGCCGACCAGTATCGTCCCGACCTGGCCGAAGCCGGCATGGGCGGCGGCTATCACGGTTTCTCGATCCAGCATCTTGGCGGGATCCTGCCACTGTCTCGACACCTCGTGCGGGTCCGGCGCGCCAGTGATGGTCTGGACCTGCCGCGCTCGCCCGCCTGGATCAGCCGACCCACGGTAGATCAGCGTACAATGAGCTTCATCAGCGAGGTCGTGTTCTCCGCGATCGAGGCGGCGACAAGGCAGGACGACCTCGTCCAGCCGCTGGGCTACCTGCTGACTTTGCTGAACGACCTGATCAACGCGCACGAGCGATTGGGCCGGGCGCGCGGTGCGCCGCCGCGGGTCGCGCCGGCCGAAGCCGCGGATGCGGTGCAACTGACCGATCGGACCCGCGAACTGGTCGACCAACTACGCTATACGTTCCAACCGCTTTATATCGAGCCGACCGATACCCCCGAGGTTTCGGTCATCATTCCGGTCCACAACAAATTCTCAACCACGTACGATTGCATCGACTCAATCGTGAAGGCGCCATCCGACCGGTCGTTCGAAATTATCATCGCCGATGACTGCTCGGATGATGAAACCCTGCTGGCCGCGCTGGTGCTTGCTGGCGGAGTGCGGATGATGCGCAATACAGCCAACCTCGGGTTCGTCCGCACCTGCAACGCCGGAGCGGCGTTGGCGCGCGGGAAATACTTGTTTTTTCTGAATAACGATACACTGGTGAAGCCGGGCTGGCTCGACGAACTGGTCGAGACCTTTGAGCAGGTGCCCAACGTCGGCATCGCCGGTTCAAAGCTGCTTTTCCCCGATGGCAAACTGCAGGAGGCCGGCGGCATCATCTGGCGCCTCGGCGATGGCTGGAACTGGGGTCGCGGCCGCGATCCCAACGAACCGGCGTTTTCCTTTCTGCGCGACGCCGACTGGGTCTCCGGCGCGGCGCTGATGATCGAGCGCACGTTGTTCGACCAACTCGGCGGCTTCGACGAGTATTACGCCCCGGCGTACTACGAGGACACCGATCTGGCGTTCCGCGTGCGCGGTCTCGGCAAGCGGGTCGTGGTGCAGCCGGCATCCGAGATCGTGCATCTGGAGGGCGTGAGCGCGGGGACCGATACCGCCGGAACGGGCATGAAACGGTTCCAGGTTGTCAACCACGCCAAATTCTACCGGCGCTGGAAGGACACGCTGATCACCCACCGCTACAATGGCCACCATCCTGAGCAGGAGGCCGAGCGGTTGGTCACGCGGCGGGCGTATTTCATCGACGACTCGGTACCGACGCCGGATCAGGACGCGGGGTCTAACGCCGCGGTCGAGCACATTCGGGCGCTGATGGCTCTGGGCTACAAGGTGACGTTCGTGCCGGCCGACAACATGGCGAAGATCGATCCCTACACTGGTCAGTTGCAGAAGCTTGGTGTCGAGTGTCCGTATCACCCGTATTTCTGGTCGGTCGAGGAAGTCTTCCGCAAAGCCGTCAACAAGCCCGATCTGGTCTATCTGCATCGCTACAGCAACGCGAGCAAGTACGCGACGCTGGTGCGGCGTTACTTCCCGGACTGTCGTATCGTCTATAACGTGGCCGATCTCCACTTCCTGCGCATGGAGCGGCAGGCGGAGATCGAGCCGGACTCCATGAGCCCGTCAGAAGTGGCGATGCAGCGCCGCGGCGAGTTGCAGGCGATGCAGATGGTGGACAGTGTGATCGTGCACTCGCCTGTTGAGGCCGCGTTGCTGCGCGAGGCCGATCCCGCGCTGAAGGTCGAGGTGGTGCCGTGGACGGTACTGGCCCGTCCGACGCCGCTGCCGTTCAGCCAGCGCTCGGGCACGGCGTATGTCGGGGGTTTCGGGCACCCGCCGAACGCGGACGCGGTGCGTTATCTGGTGGGCGAGATCCTGCCGTTGCTGCGGCCCAGGGCGCCGGGGTGCACGACGTATCTGGTGGGCAGCAAGATGCCGGATGAGATCGCGGCGATGCGCGGACCGGGGGTGGTGCCTCTGGGGTTCGTTCCGGTGCTGGCGGATATTCTGCACAAGCTGCGTTGCACGGTGGTGCCGCTGCGTTATGGCGCCGGGATCAAGGGCAAGGTGCTGGAAAGTTTCGCGCATGGACTGCCCTGCGTGATGAGCGAGGTGGCGGCGGAAGGGCTGGAGTTGCCCGAGGATCTGGCGTGGCTGGTGGCGCGCTCGCCCGAGGAGTTCGCGGTGAAGATCGCGCGGGTGCATGAGGAGGAGGCGTTGAACCAACGGCTGGCCGAGGCCGGACTGCGGTATATCGAGCAGCGGCATGGCGCCGCGGTGGTGGCGGAGGCGCTGCGGCGCGCGGTGGCGGGGTAGGCGGCGGTGTTCGGCGCGCTGCGGGAGTGGATGGAGCGGCGGCGGGCGTTGAGAGGAACTGCGGGCGGGGTTAAGAAAATGCCCGGCGGGAAAGGGGCTCTCAAAATACTTCGATGAGCAAATTGGCGACGTACGTTGAATGCGTTGAGCGAGGGGAGCGCGCGAAATCGGCACTCAAGACGTGGCGCGAGATGAACCTGCGTTATCCCAAACTGATCATGACTTCAGAACAGGCACTCAATCTTCTGGTCGATCTTGGATATCCCGATGAAGCTGAAGTGTTGCAATTCAAAGGGGCATTAGGCGTTATCCATGGCGCAGGGCGATGTTCGCTGCGGTTTTCGCCCACGTGGCGCAAGGCCGTGGTGATCTGGATGAGGCGCTCCGGCGTTGCACGGTCCTACGCCGCAGATTTCCGAGTGTAGCCGAAGGGTACCCATCGCCGCAATCTGCCTTACCGATCGTGGGCGACACGACGAGGCCGAAGCGTTGATTGAACAGGCAGCGCGTCGGTTCCCTCGCGATTTCGATATTGCCGTAGCCAATGCGCGCAATGCGGTGCGCCGAGAAGACTGGCCAAATGCGCTCCGCCGTTGGGAGGTTGTAAAGGATCGGTTCGACAATTTCTTCAGGACCGGTTGGAATGTCGCAAAGCCTGCGAGAAATGGGGCGCTATTCAGAGGCGCAAACGCTGGCGACGTTGGCCTGTGAACGATATCCAGGTGTTCCGTGGACGCATTCCGAGCTGGCGGAAATTGCAACGGCCCAAGGCGACCTGGAGGCTGCCAGTCAGCGTTGGGAGGTCCGCGTCAGCGCTGTCCGGATTTTGCCCGTGCCTACACAGCTAGTGCGAAAATAAACCGACGACGCGGCCTGGAGGCGGAGGCTGATACAATTCTTGGTCTGGCGGTCACCGAACTTCGATTCGACCTGAGCGTCCACTTGGAATATGCTCGCGGGGCGGAGTGTCGTGGTGATCGAGCGGTGGCGGATGAGCGATGGGCGTTGGTGCGGGAACGTTTTCCCCTGTGTCAAGAAGCCCAGCGAAATGGTCCTGTGGAGCAGAAAGTTGGAGTTATACGTGTCGAGGGTGATCTGAACTCGAGACCATCTGATGATTGAATGGGCCAAATCATTGGCGGGTAGTGCATGAAAATGCTCGCTCCTGACGTGCTCACATTAGGAGTGCAGGCATGAACGAAGAGGCTGACTTGAAAACGGTGTTCGAAGACTATGCCGTCAAGAATTTATGGAATAATGAAGAGAGCAAAAGTGGTCCCGGTAACTCTTATCTACACAGTAAACCTACGGAGCCAGCTTGAGGTATTTTTGGAGCGTTTCGACATAAGGTCATTTTTTGATGCGCCATGCGGCGATTTTAACTGGATGTGTGAGGTTCAATTCCCAGAGCAACTTGTTTACCTTGGTGGAGATATTGCCGACACACTAGTCTCAGAAAACAAGATAAAATATTCGAACCATCAACGCGAATTTGTTGCCTTCAATATCGTAACCGACCGGTTTCCGGTCAGTGATATGTGGTTCTGTCGGGATTGCTTCTTTCATCTCCCCAATATTGACATATTCCGAGCATTACATAACTTTGTCGATTTGGATATGAAGTTCTTAATGATGACAAATCACATCGATTCCCTGAACTTCGAGAACCGGGATGCGAAGGCGGGAGGGTTTAGACTACTCGATTTTTTCATCGAGCCTTTTTTGTCTTCCAAGAGAAGTGATGTTCAGGGTGGCTGACTATATTTACCCACATCCGCAGCGAGAGATGTGCGTGTGGACCCGACAGCAGATCGGTGAGGTAATAGAAGCCATGGCATATCGGATTTTGACGTTTACTCGGTGATTCTGCAAAAGCGGTTGAGGCAACTCAACATTCTCTCATGACAGGCTATTACTAAACTTATCTACCGTGCGTGACCGCGACGACGTCGGAGCGGCGACATGGCGCGTTTGCGCGATATCCAAAGCCCATCAATGGAGGATGCTGCGTGGATATCTAGCCGATACCGCCACGGGCCATATCATCCCGAAATCGGAACATATCCCTCGATATTGGGCCGGCCTCTCCGGACGATTGCTGGGCACTCGGGAATGTAATTGAAGAGCCTGGAAGCAAGCCTATTTCTCGATGTTATCAAATTGTCGCATTTCGGCAAGCACCTGATCAAGTGCCGGGTATTCGGGGCGTGCCCAGGAAAGTAGGCGATCCAAATAACGCTCGATCAGTGCAACTCGACTGTGATGATGCGCGACAAAGCCGCTAGCCGAGTAACTCTGGTCGCCGGCCCAATAAAAGAGATTCTGATTGAACCGTTCAGGCAGGATGTTGTCGAAGGTGACGCTTCTTGAGGGCGAAAGTTGAGCGAAGGCGAGTGGCAATGCGATTTGATCAAGATAAGGGTATCGTTCTGGAACCCAATCGCAGCGCACTACGTATTCGCACATCATACGCCAGGCGCTGCCAAAAGCCTCGGCGTTTGGGGCAAGCGATGACGCCGGCGTTGAGCCACGGCGAGCCCACTTCGCCGCCGGCCAACAACACCTGTATTTCCGGACCTTCAACCCAATGTCGCCAAATAGACGGTCCCATGGGAACTCATGCAGGCCGTGCTCTGGAACACCCGTGGGACTGCGGTAAATATAAAACTCGTCGGTATCGGGCGTATAAGGATCGTATCAAAGTCCGACAAACATTGCCTGTCGTAACCGGGAATACAGGACGGAATTGACTTTGTTCTCGATCCGATATAATTTGCCTTCTATATGTATTGATGGTGCTGGGATCTATAGACTGACGCCGCATATTTAGTGATAACCTCTTCGGCGATCGCGCTTTCGAACACTAAAGTCTCAGGTATCGCGACGTGAAACCTCGCATCTGGGCAGGTTTTGCGCGCGATTAGGATGTTCAGCGCGGCACCCAGGGAGATACGCGCACGGTCGGCGACAGTGATCACGTCCAGGCTCATCGATCGTCCTCGGTTCTGGATGCGGTCGCGGGCGTGAGACATGGTCCCCGCTGGAAGTTCGTCCCCAGTGGTGCTGGAAGTTTTCCGTAACAAGAATTGCCGCCCCTTGCTAATAATTGAGATTTCCTCAGCATAGCACGTGGCGAAGGCATCGACAGCAATTCCCGTATTCTGTTCCGCGTTGTTTGGAAACCGGTAGTCGTAATCGTCGAATAACAGGTAGCCGCCGGGCTTTAGCAGGCCGTATGCCAAGACAGCGTCCTCTATGACCCATCGAGCCTCATGCGCGCCATCGATATATATGAAGTCAAAACGCTCCCCATATAATTCACGCAGGACAACTTGCGAGCGTCCAACCAACTTGCGGCAATAATTCGCGTGGCCGGAGACCGCGACATTATGGTCAAAAATGTCTTCAATTCGCTTCCCAATTTTATTGATCCAGGCGGCGTGCTCCGAGCTCCCCTCGAACGTGTCGACGCAGGTCAGACGTCCGCCGCGTTGAGAGACGATCTTATCGAGAAGCCAAGTGGTCGATCCACCTTGCCAACTGCCGATTTCGAGCGCTTCGATAGGCGCTACGGTGATTTCTTCCGCGAACCACTTATTCCATGTCTCGATGTTCCCTGAAAAGAAATCGTGAGTGAAGATGTAACCGTGCTGCTTGCTCTCCGGCCAGCCGGCGACCTCGTGGGCTTCGCGGGACGCGGCGATACAGTCTTCGGACCGCCCCGCATTGCGGTACATGGCAGCAATTCCGTGGAAGACCCAGAAGTTCCTCGGCAGCTCGGCGATCGAGTGTTCGAGTATCTGAATACCTCTCTCGCGGTTGCCCATACACTCGTGCGACGCGGCTTCCAGACAGGCGACTTGCGGGGCGATCGCGCGGGTTGCCTCACGTGTTTCCTCAATGATTTTCAGGGCGGCGGAATAGTCGCCATTCTTCATTGCCTTTCTAATATCCGCATAAATATCCCATTCCATAGTAGCTCCTCAAGGACCGTCAGCAAGGTTTCTATGGTACAGGGTCGCGCTCGTCGAGGGTGAATGTGGCTAAGTCGCGACGACGAGGCAGACCCTTAACGCAATGATGCTGGCTAGTTACATGAACACGTATTGGGTCTTGGCACCATTCGCCTCGTGGGTGAGGAGACATGCCAATCGCTGGGCATGCGACCGACCCACAAGGTGCGGACCAGTCCTCAAATGGCACCGGCACCGGTATCGAGCTAATCCGCCGGGACCACACAATGGCCTCTAACGCCGTTGAGCATTACTGGTGACATATAACTTGAAAACGTCCCTTTGGTAGTGAGCGCGCGTGCTTCAATAATGGCTTGCCGGGAGCCAGCGGAGGATGGGTTGAACTGAATACGGTATGGCGGTTCGTTTTTTATGCCAATTGGCCTGCCGTCCAACAGGAATTCAATGCGGTCGACAGGTCCGGAATCGACGCTTGCAACCGCCAAAAGCATAATTGGCCGGTCAAGTGCGGCGCATGGCAGCGGCCAAGTAAGGACGACATGCGGCCTGCCGGCATCGCGGGATAGCCCATACGGCACCCCAGACTTTTGGTTCGGCACGACGCGTGCGAGAAATTTCACGTAGTTCAACTTGTAGGTGGGATCAATGGCTTGCGGCTCAGTTCCAATATCTTGATCAAGGCCCTTCGAAGTGTACATCCCATTCCCAGAATGCGGCATATCGCACATCCTTTTCAACCAAATATTCGGCGATACGTCGCATGAATGGACTGACGTCACCTCCCGGAGCAGTACCATTGTCGCCGAACTCGCCGATGAATACCGGCTTCCCGGTCGCCTGTCCTACCAAAGTTGCATCGGATATGTTCCGGTATTGACGTTCCCCTGGCGGAGCTGACAGGGGCTTTTCCGCGATCTGGATAGATATGGAGACTGATTACGCCAAAGGGGGCATACACCCGTTCCAACCAGGACTTCTGCTGCTCCGCACTGTCTTCTGTCCAGCCTAACGGATTCTGCGTGAATTCCGGGTCAGCCGCCAGGTGCCATGCCGACGATCGCGGTGCGGCATAACCGGAGGAAACGCCCCCGCGTTGGATCCAGCTGCAAGATTTCTGTGACGACATCCCGCGAAAACGCCACCATCTCGGCGGAACTGAAATTGTCCAACGCAGCGCACCTGTCCCGTTGCGAAGCGGGATTCTCCTCCAGGCAAATAGCGCGCGAATCAATATCTGCAGCAAGATTCATTTCATTCGTCAATTCATAGAACAATATGGTGCCCCGCGACCGATATCGCTGGACGAAGTCTCTGATATATTCCCGCAGCAGATGGCGGCTCCGAGAGTTGGGGTCGCGTATCATCGTTCCGACGGTATCATGCACGATAACAGGAAACTGCACTATATTCCACACAAACACGGGCACGATACGAACGTGCGAGTGGTCGAGCATATCAAACATTGCATCCATGGTCTGCCAATACAGCTGAGGACTGGCCCGCCAAACCGACAACTCCCCACTCTGACCAGGACGATCAGGACTCCAGCCAGCTATGCCAAGCCTAAGAAATCCGAGGCCGGCGTCTGACGCGTCCGCGATTGCCTTAATGGCCAAATCACGGGTTACTCGGACGCATGGCGGCGTCCCGTCACAATGATTCGCATATCCCAGATATTGGCTGAAGAGGTCGAATTTGTTTCCTCCAAGCAATGTCTGTGCATCAACGGACGGCGACCACGGCCATGTAGAAAGAAGACACCATAGTACCAATGATGATTTACACAACTCGGGGGCGTCCTCCTTGGAATATTGCTGATCCAGAAGGATGTTCTGCGTGCCAGAAGCGGTGTTCAGGCTTGCCCGCATATCGATTCATCATGACGTACGATCCTGCTCGAACCAAAAGCTGGCACCGCCCGCTCTATAGCGGCCGTGCATGAATTGTTCCAGCATATCCGGATTATGCCGCGCATGATAGCGGCTGCCATAAATCGCCCGCGTGCGCGGGTTGCCGGTCATGTACGCGTAAAGCAGATACTGCTCGTTCCAAAAGATCTGCCGGTCGCGCATCTGTTCCAGCGACAGCGTGTCCGGCAGGAAAATGTCATGCGCCTGAACCGTGATCGAGGCGTCCAGCGCCGGCAGGATCCGCAAATAGAGATGCAAACAATCGCCATCGTGCCGCACCGTATGCGTCGAGTCGATGAACAGCATGTCGCCATCGCGCAACTGGCTGTTGAAGAACTCCGTCTCGATCGCCTGCACCCGGCGGCCGTCCAGTTCGATCCCCTCCAGTGCCCGGAGGAATTCGTCCGGAGTCGGGCTCGACGCAGACGATGCGGCCCATGCCGTTCCGCGCGCACGCCATTTGCGCGATCCGCGTATGCCAACCGCCGCCGATCTCGACGATCGTCCGCGGCCGGCGGGTCCGGATCATGGCGTAATACGCCATCGCGTCGGAATAGGAGAACGAGCCGTTTTGCCACGCGTATTCGCCCGGCCGGCTGCTGATCTGGGGCGGATCGAACTCGTGCGACACCTTCATCAGGCGCTCCAGTTCCGCCGCCATCTCAGCGTTGCCGGGAAAGATCGCGTCCAGGGTCAGCAAAGAGGGAGAGGCGAACGACCGCTCCAGTTCCGCGACCGTCGGGATTTCGCCATACACGTCCGCGCGGGTGATCGTTACGCCGTATTTTTGCTGCAGCACGCCGCCGGAGGCTGGAGGGCCCGTAAACCAGCCGGTCCAGCACGCGGCCGAGTTCGTCGAGTTCCGCTGGATCGAAGCTCATTACGTCATCTGGCAGCCAGGTGCCGGGCTTCACGTCGGCCAGCATGGCGAGCGTTTTCTCAAGCATGGTGACTCCCGTCATGCATTTCGGAGATTAATCGCAGAATTTTGATGAATATCAAGTCAAAACTCCGCGCGACGGCGGAAGCGGAGCGCACACATATCGGCGCGCTCGCACACATTCCGCGGCCACGCGGCCGGTGATGGGTCGCCGCGGAGAGCACGACGGGACATGTCGTTGGCGGAATTCGCTCGACCGGAAACGTCTTTCGTGGTCACGGACACAGCACATGGCATAATCCGCCGCCTGCTGGTATATGGCGCCGCGACCGGCCCGCGGTTATCCTGAGTGATCGGTCCAAAGAGCCAACCGCCGACGGCCACTCAGAGGCATTCGGGACCGGATCTGTCGCCAAGGCGAGCGCCCTTAGCTCAGGTGGATAGAGCAACAGCCTTCTAAGCTGTGGGTCGCTGGTTCGAGTCCAGCAGGGCGCGCCAATGGCTGCCTGGTATCGCCGCCTCTCGGTCTCAAAGACGATCCGTGTTGCTTTCAGCGGCGATCAATCAGCTTTTCGCTGCCCCCGAATTATACCGGCGGCGACACAGAGCCGGCACTCCTGGGCTGGCGCAACATATCGATCCCCACCAGCACCGCCGGGATGGCGCAGACCACCCAACCCGCCGCGTAGAACCCGGTCACGCGCAGCAGCAAGGCGAACGCCGACGGACACAGGAACGCTCCCATCTGACCAAACGAGAGCACGCCGCCGGTGACCGCCCCCACGCGGCCGATGGGCGCCAAACGCGCGGACTCCGACAGTAGAATGCCGTGCCAGGACATCGCGGTGGCACTCACCACGCCGGTGACCGCGCTGATCGCGAGTGTGGACCAGGTCTCATTGAACGCGCCCATCAACGCCGCGCTGACCGCCATGCCGAACGCCAGGACGGCCATCATGAACCGGGGCGCGATGTAGAAGCTGCCAACCCAGCCCCAAAGGATCCGGCAAGGAATGGCGATCGCGATGACCGCCGAGAACAACGCGCCCGCCGCCACGATGTTGTAGCCAAGCGCCACCAGAAACGTAACGAAATAGGCGATGAACACCGCCTGCAAACCGTTGAACGCGAAACAGGCGAACGAAAGCGCGCGCAACTCGCGTTCCGCCAGCACGGCGGTGATGGTGGTCCGGAAATCCGACAGCCGAACCACATGCGTCGGCACCGGGTCGGTATCGAGCCGCCCGTGCAACGGTTGCAGCAGCACGGCGAAGCAACCAGCACATCCCCGCGCTGACCAGCATCGTGCCTCGCCATCCGAGAGACTGAGCCAACGTCGGCCCCAGCGAGCCGCCCAACAGGATGCCTGCCGGGATCGCGGTCTGCGTGACCGAGAACGCGAACGGCGCGTATTGTCGCACCGCCCAGCGGCCGAGCAACTGCGAACTGGCCGGTGTCGCGACCGCCGCGATGCCGTTGCCGACCAGCGCCGACAACACGAAACCCGCCGCGCCGCCGATGATCGCCACCGCCATACCGCCGCCTGTGGACAGCAGCGCGATCTGACTCATGCGAATGGCGCCGTGCCGGATGATGAAGCCGCCCGAGCCAAGCTGACCGATCAGCGCGGCGATCGCCACCAGTCCGAAATAGACGCCAACCCAGGACGGATCGGCATGCAGTTCGAGGATGATCAGCGGCGCCAGCACCGCCGGCAGCACACGTCCTACCGAGCCGCAGGTTTGTTGCAGAAACATCGCCACGACGGCGATCAGCATGCGGGTCAACGGACGAGCTTCCCTGAGACCGTTCCGTTCGAACCTAAAGGCGGCGCGGCGTCAATGTTGACACCCGCCGCCGTGGAGCCTTCGCTGGGTCATGGCACAGGCCGAAAGCTCGCCGCGATTGTTCGTTCATCCGTGCGCGGCTTGATCGCGATGCCCGCGCGGGCGGCCCAGGTGGAGGCCTGGAAGTGGAGCGGGATGATGGCCTCGTCGGTCATCGCGCGATGCGTCGCGCGCCGCAGCAATTCCAGGCGGGCCGGATCGTTTACCATGTGCATCGCCCGTGCCAGATCGGCATCGACCTGGTGGTTGCAATAATGGCTCCAATTATACAGGCCGCCGCCGGCTTTCGGGTCCTGACAGGCGATGATGGCGCGCAGGAAGGCGCTGAACTCACCGGTTTGCGCCGCGAAGCCGATCAGGCCGAAGGAGAACTCGCCCTTGGCGCCGCGCGGCGCGTACGACGTCATTGGCGCCGTCTCCACCTTGGCGACAATTCCGATCCGAGTCAGCATCTGCGCCACCGCCTGGACGACCAGCGCATCGTTCACGAAGCGGTCGTTGGGCCCGTTGATGGTCAGCGCGAAGCCTTCCGGATATCCGGCCTCGGCCAGCAGTTTCCGCGCCTCGTCGGGATCGTACGGCGGCACCGGCAAGGTCGGGTCGTAGCCAAACAGTGTTTCCGGCACCACGTTGCCGCTCGGATAGGCCAGTCCCGACATCAAAGCTCCGGCGATCGCCGCGCGATTGATCGCCAGCGACAAGGCTCGCCGCACCCGCTCATCCGCGAGCGGATTGCTCGGCAATTTCGTGCCGTCCCTCGCGGTGACCTGCGGCGTGTCCGCGCGACCTGAATCCACGTACAGGTAAATCAGCCGGGCCGAGATTTTCTGCGCGAACACCAGCTTCGGGTCTTGTTTGACGGTGGCGAGGTCGGTGGTCGGCACGCCTTCGATCGCATCGACATCGCCTGACAGCAGCGCCGCGAGCCGCGTCGCGTCGTTCGGAATGAATCGCACGGTCACGTGGTCCCACGCCGGCTTCGCGGTCCAGGTCTGGTCGTTTCGCGCGAGCTCCACCCGGTCGTCGTGCTGGAACGAGACGAAGCGGTACGGGCCGGTGCCGTCCATGCCTTTGCCGGTGGCGAATTCCTCGGTGATCAACCCCTCCGCCGCCGCCTTATGCAGAATGAAAATTGTCGACAGATCGCTTAGCAACAGCGGGTAGGGACCGTTGGTGGTCAGCCGCAGCGTGTTGTCGTCGATCACCGTCGTGCCGATGATCGCCCGGGTGTACATCGCGAACCCCGCCGGACTTTTAGTCAGCGTCGCCGGCCGGCCAAGCGAAAACACCACATCTTCGGCGGTAAGTTTGGCGCCGCTATGGAACGTGACACCCGGCCTCAGATGGAATTCCCACGTGTGCTCGTCGATCAGCGTCCAACTAACGGCGAGGCCGGGCACAAGGCGGCTGTCGGCGTCCATCCGCACCAGCGTATCGAACATGTTTTGCGCCACGTTCAAATTCGCACCTAGATTATGAAACTGTGGATCCATCGCACTGGGTGAGCTGCTGAGCGCCAGCCGCAAATCCGCCGCGCACGCTGCCCCCGTGGCCAATGCCAAAATCGCCGCCAACGCGATCGTGCAAATTGGTTTCATCCGTATCCCCTCGCTACCCTTCGATCAGCTTCGGGTGCGGGAGGGCACAAGTCAAAGCCGCAAGCCTGACCGTCGAAAGCGCGGCAATCGTGATCGCGGGATCAATTAATCGTTATTGAAGGACAACAGGCAGGATCGAGCGAGGAAGTGATATTTGTCAATCGAACTTCAAGTTTCTCCTGTGCCAGGCTCGAGTACAACGCTTCAGGACGGCGCGGCAATGACTTGCACGCAGCGTGGTTTAACTGGCAAATACGTGCCAGATCTGATGCGCCGCGCGCCCATCAACGACCGGCATCAAAATACAGCATACCCGGAGAAATGTCCGTTGCCCGACATTTATGACGACGAGCGCTCCAGGATTGAAGTTGCGCTTCGCAAAAGCGAAGAACGCTTCCGGCGCGTCGTCGAAATCCGCACCCAATGCCATGGTGATGGTTAATGCCGACGGTCGCATCGAAATGGTTAACGCCCAGACCGAACGCCTGTTTGGTTACGCACGGGAGGAGTTGCTCGGTCTGTCGATCGAGGTCCTGGTGCCGGCTCGGTTTCGCGGCAACCATCCTGGCCTGCGCGGTTCGTTCTTCGCCAACCCTGTTTCTCGTCCAATGGGAGCCGGCCGCGATCTGTACGGTTTGCGCAAGGACGGCAGCGAGTTCCCTGTCGAAATCGGCCTGAACCCGATCGAAACCGACGAGGGCACGATGATATTGTCCGCCATCGTCGATATTTCCGCCCGTAAATGGCTTGAGGACCGGTTCCGCCAGGTCGTGAAGTCAGCGCCCAGTGCGATCGTGATGATCAATCCAAGCGGCGCCATCGCCATGATCAATGCGCAGACCGAACGGTTATTCGGGTATGGTCGCGACGAGCTACTCGGCAAACCGATCGAGGTACTGGTGCCTGACAGGTTCCGCGGAAACCACCCCGGCTTGCGCAGTGCATTTTTCGTCAACCCGGCATCTCGCCCGATGGGTGCCGGCCGCGACCTTTATGGTTTGAAGAAAGACGGCAGCGAATTCCCGGTCGAAATCGGCCTCAATCCGATAGAGACCGATGAAGGCACGATGGTGTTGTCCGCCGTCGTCGATATTTCCGGGCGCAAACGCCTGGAAGACCGGTTCCGCCAGGTGGTGGAATCGGCGCCCAGTGCGATGGTGATGATCGGACCGTCCGGTCAGATCGAAATGATCAATGCCCAGAGTGAGGCGCTGTTCGGCTATCCGCGCGAGGAACTGCTCGGACAATCAATCGAGGTGCTGGTGCCTGAGCGGTTTCGAACCAATCACCCGGGGCTGCGCGGTGCGTTCTTCGCCAGGCCGGTTTCTCGTCCGATGGGGGCCGGGCGGGACCTGTACGGCCTGAAAAAAGACGGCAGCGAGTTTCCTATCGAAATCGGCCTCAATCCAATAGAAACCGACGAGGGCACCAAAGTACTGTCCGCCATCGTCGATATTTCCGACCGCAAGCAGAAAGAAGATCGTATTAAGTCGGCGCTCAAGGAAAAAGACATCCTGCTCGGCGAAATTCATCATCGGGTTAAGAACAATCTGCAGGTCGTCAACAGTCTTTTGGATATTCAGATCGATCGCATCGTCGATCCGATCGTTCTGGATATGCTGCGAGAGAGTCAGAACCGGATCAAGTCCATGGCGCTGATTCATCAGACGCTTTACGAGTCGCATGACTTCGTTCAGGTTGATTTCAGCAACTTCCTCGAATTCGATGGCGCCGACCCTGGTTTCGTCTTACGGTGTCGATCCGGATCGGATCACTCTGTCGATCAATGCGGTCGAGGTACAACTTCCGATCAACGCGGCGATCCCCTGCGGGCTGGTGATCAACGAACTGATATCCAACGCGCTGAAACATGCGTTTCCGGAAAATCGCGCCGGCGAAATCAGTATCCGCCTGGCACAGGACACCGAGAGCCATGCCACCCTGTCGGTCAGCGATGACGGTATTGGCATCCCTGACGACTTCGACATGGCGGGAACCGAGACCCTTGGATTGCAGTTGGTGAATTTGTTGACCGATCAGCTGGGTGGAACTCTGGAGGTCAGTCGCGCCCATCCGACCGCGTTTACCTTGCGTTTCCCGATTCAAAGGCCGTTGTCATGAACTCCCGCGTGATGGTCGTCGAAGATGAGCGGATCGTGGCGCTCAACCTTCGGCAGCGCCTCACCAAACTGGGTTATGATGTCATCGCGCCATGGGGCGCTGGAGGCCGCGGATGGACCCAGCGGGTTGGAAATTCTGCGCTCGCCGCGACGGATCGATCTTCTGGTCACCTACATGGGGTTGCCAGGCCTGGATGGTCGCGAGGTAGCCGAACGCGCGCGGCAATCGCGGCCGGGCCTGAAGCTGTTGTTCATGACGGGCTATGCCGAAAACGCCGCCGCCGCCAATGGCTTTCTGGAGCCCGGAATGAAGTTGCCGACCAAGCCATTCGCGCTGGATACTCTCGCGTTGCGGATCCGCGAGATGATTGGCCAGTAACCCTGACCTGGCTTGCGGGGCCGCTGGTCAGCGTTGCATATAGAAGCGTCACGACAGGACGCGCGCATGGGTCTCATTCGCACCGACATTGAAGCCCTCGAGGACAGCCCGATCGTCGAAGTCTGGCGCATGGGCTACGGGAACCCTGATGTCGTCGGCATGTTCGCGGGCGAGTCGGATGTTCCGACGCCGGCGTTCATTTGCGACGCGACGGCCAAAGCACTCGCTGACGGGCGCACGTTCTACACGCCCAATCGCGGCATCCAGCCGATGCGCGACGCGTTGCGTGCCTACAACAAACGGCTGTACGGGATCGATCTGCCGGATGAGCGGATCACGCTGACTCCGTCGGGCATGACGGCGGTGATGCTGATCGCCCAGGGGATGGTGGGGAAGGGTGACAATGCGGTGGCGGTGACGCCGTCGTGGCCAAATATTTTGCGCGCCATGCAGATCTGCGGCGCCGAACCGCGGGAGGTCGCGATGACCGCTGGCAATTCGGGCTGGTCGCTGGATCTGGACACATTGTTCTCCGCCTGCGATGCGCGGACCAAGGTCATTTACCTCGCATCGCCAGGCAACCCGACCGGCTGGATGATCAGGCGCGAGCAGGCGGAACAACTGCTGGCGTTCGCTCGCGCGCGCGGCATCGCCATCCTGTCGGACGAGGTCTACCACCGACTGGTTTATGAAGGCCCTGGCTCCGAGCGAGGCGTGGCCTTCAGTTTTCTCGACATCGCGCGTCCCACCGACCCGGTCTTCGTCGTCAACAGCTTCTCCAAGGCCTGGGCCATGACCGGCTGGCGGATGGGCTGGATCGTCTATCCCGAAGGTCACCGGGAATCGTTCGAGAAACTGATCCAGTTCAATTCCTCCGGCGTCGCGGAGTTCCTGCAACACGGCGCCATCGCCGCGTTGGAACAGGGCGAGGAATTCGTGAAATACTTCGCCGATCGTTGCCGGCGCGGCCGCGACCTGGTCAACGCCCGGCTGGGACGCATGCAACGGGTTCGCAACATTCCAAACACCGGCGGCTTTTACGCGATGTTCGAGGTCGCGGACGTGAACGATACGCTGACCTTTTGCAAGCGCGCGGTGCTGGAGGCGAAGATCGGTATGGCGCCGGGCATCGCCTTCGGCCGCGGTTCCGAACGCTTCGTCCGGCTGTGCTACGCGAGAAGCGACGAACAACTGACCCTGGCGATGGACCGGCTGGAAAGTTTCGTCGCCGGCTACCGGGAAACCTGATGCAGCCCGATCCACGAACCATCGCCGCGCTCGATAGGCTGATCGGCTTCAACACCGTCAGCCGCAATTCCAATCTCGCCTGCATCGACTGGGCTCGCGCGCTAATGGAGGCACATGGCGCGCGGACGCGCATGGACTGGAACCCGGAACGGACGAAGGCCAACATGCTCGCGACTTTCAACGAAGGTCCCGGCGGGATGGTGCTGTCCGGTCATGTCGATGTTGTATCGGTTGAAGGTCAGGACTGGACCAGCGATCCGTTCACCGCCACGCATCGCGACGGACGGATTTACGGGCGCGGCTCCTGCGACATGAAGGCGTATCTCGCGGTCGTGCTCGGCCATGTGCCCGACTTCGCCGCCGCCAACCTGACGCAGCCCTTGCACGTGGCGCTGACCTACGACGAGGAACTCGGCTGTCTCGGCATCCCGCATCTGATCTCCGCGTTGGACGCATGGAACATCCATCCCGGCGGCTGCATCATTGGTGAGCCGACCTCGATGCGTTTGGTGTCGGAGCACAAGGGCGGCGCGGTGCACCGCTGCCGGGTGAAGGGTTGCGCCGCGCATTCCTCGATGCCACACAAGGCGGTCAACGCGATTGAATATGCCGCGCAAATCATCGCGCGCATCCAGGCGATTGGTCAGCGCGAGCAGATGACCGGCCAACGCGCGCCTGGTTTCGACGTGCCGTTCACCACGGTCTCGACGAATTTGTTTTCCGGCGGTAATGGTCCGAACATCGTGCCGGCCGAGGCGGAGTTTCTGTTCGACTACCGTTATATTCCTGGGTTCGATCCTGAATCGATTATGCGGGAGCTGCGTGCGCTGGCGGATGAACTGACCGCCGCGATGCGCGCGGTCGATCCCGCTACGGGCATCGAGTTCATCCACGTCAATTCCATTCCGGCGCTGGCGGAAGCACGGGACAGCGCGGTGTTCGACCTGGCACTTGGCCTGCTGGAGGACAAAACGGTCGAAAAAGCCGCGATCGGCACCGAGGCCGGATTTTTTCAGGGCTACGGTGTGCCCAGCATCGTGTGCGGACCGGGCAGCGTGGAGCAGGCGCATAAGGCGGATGAGTACGTGACGCTGGAACAACTCGCCGCCTGCGACCGGTTCGTGACCGGCGTCGTGCGACATCTGACGGGTGAGCGAGCGTAAAGCCTGTCAGCCGTATCGCCACCATGACCGGCCACCGATGCAGCCCGTCATGACCCACCACCGCGCCTCCCGTCATGACCGGCCGCTGAGCCGGTCATCTATCGCCGCACGAGCCTGGCGAAACGACGCGCTCCGTTCGATTCCTGGGCGTCATTCGTTAAGCCGCCCCACTTCAATCGGAATGCCGCAACCGGAACCTCTGGATCTTGCCGGTCTGGGTCTTCGGCAGAGCGTCAGTGAACTTCACGGACCGCGGATACTTGTACGGCGCGATCGTCGCCTTGACGTGATCCTGTAGGCGCTTCCGGGTTAACTCGTCGGGCTCCACGCCGGTCGCCAATACGATATGCGCTTCGACGATCTGCCCACGCTCGTCGTCGCTCGCGCCGATAACCGCGCATTCCAGCACGTCGGCGCAGGACAGCAGGGCGGCTTCAACTTCCGGTCCGGCGATGTTGTAGCCGGATGACACGATCATGTCGTCCGAGCGCGCGGCGAAATGGAAATACCCCGCCTCATCCCGCACAGAACGAGTCGCCGGTCAGATTCCAACCGTCGCGGACATAGGTTCGCTGCCGCGGATCATCGAGGTAACGGCATCCGGTCGGTCCGCGCACGGCCAAATGGCCAACCGTACCACGCGGCACTTCGTTCATGTCGTCATCGACCACGCACGCCTGATAACCGGTGACCGGTTTGCCGGTGGTGCCGGGCGCTCTGTCGTCGAGGCGGTTGGTAATGAAAATATGCAGCATTTCCGTCGCGCCAATGCCGTCGAGGATCGGTTTGCCGGTCTTGCGCGTCCATTCCTCGTAGACCGGAGCGGGCAGCGTTTCGCCGGCGGACACCGCGATGCGCAGCGAGGACAAATCGGCGCCCTGATCCATCGCCGCCAGCATGGCGCGATAGGCCGTCGGCGCGGTAAAGCTGATGGTTGCCTTATAGGTCTGGATGATGTCGATCAGGTTGGGCGGCGACGCGTTCTCGATCAACGTCGCGGCGGCGCCGAAGCGCAGCGGAAAGACGGCGAGGCCGCCCAGACCGAAGGTGAAGGCGATCGGCGGCGAGCCGACGAAGACGTCGGTCCGGCGTGACGTTAAGCACCTCCTTGGCGTAGCCGTCGGCGATGATCAGGAGATCGCGATGGAAATGCATCGGTCGCCTTGGGCGAGCCGGTCGTTCCGGAGGTGAAGCCGAGCAGCGCCACATCGTCGCGCCCGGTCTTGACCGCCTCGAAGCGCACCGGCTTGTCGAGCGCGACGCGGTCGAGTTCGGCGTCGTGATTGGCGGTGCCGTCGAAGCCGATGACGCTTTGAGGAAGCG
Organism: uncultured Alphaproteobacteria bacterium; assembly: GCA_963719675.1. GTDB lineage: Bacteria > Pseudomonadota > Alphaproteobacteria > Acetobacterales > Acetobacteraceae > Rhodopila. Next base: position 37,084 of record CAVRDN010000035.1, read on the forward strand.
TGCTGTCCTTGGCGCAGGCGACGAGTTCGTCCATGCAGCCGCGTGTCGCAGAGCGCGAGCGAGATCTCGGCCTTGTCGACGATCTTGCCGAGTTCGCCCGCGCGCAGCATCGGCATGGTGTTGACGACGACGGCGCCCGCCTTGGTCGCCGCCAGCCAGCACGCGACCATCGCCGGATTATTGGCGGAGCGGATCAGAACGCGGTTGCCGGGCTTGACGCCGAAGTCCTCGACCAGCGCATGCGCGATCCGATTGGTCCAGTCGGCGAGTTCCTTGTAGGTGCGGCGGCGGCCGTTGCCGATCAGCGCGGTATGGTCGCCGAAGCCCTTGCGACCATGCGGTCGGTCAGTTCGCACCGCGGCGTTGAGATATTCGGGATAGTCGAAGCCGTCGAGCGGAATGTGCGGCCATTGCTTCCGGCGGCGGAAGATTGTCGCGGGCGAAAGTGTCGAGATGCGCCGATGGTCCCAGCATTCCGTTCCTCCGCGGGAGGGCGCGCCGCCGGTGCGGCGCAAGGGGGGTGTGCGATTGATGATGATGCCCGATGGGCGGAGAAATAGTATAGGTGGCGACGCGATTAGCTGGTCCAGAACGTTCTCGGGTGCCGCGGGGCGGAGACGGAGATGACGGGGGATGAATACGGCATGAACTGGTATCGGGTGTTTCCGTGTGCCCGAAGGCGCCCGCATCGTGAGCACCGCGCGTGATCGTGCCGGCGCACGACCGTCGCCGCGGCGTTCTTCGCGACCGCGGCGCGCGGCGGCGGAGAGGCCGTTTCTTCTCGTGTTGCCGGAAACCGCGCGAGCTTACGGTATCGCGTCCGGCACGATCGCGTATCGAGACGCGGCTGCATGCGGTTCGGCGGTTGCGCGGTCTCTACGCCGCCGCCGGCTATGGTCCGGGCCATCGCGTCGGACTGATGCTGGAAAATCGGCCGGCGTTCTTTTTCCACTGGCTGGCGCTGAATGATCTCGGCGCGGGGGTGGTGCCGCTGAACCCCGAGCTTGCGGCCGGCGGAACTCGAATATCTCGTGCGGCACAGCGAGATCGTGCTGGGCGTCGCCGCCGCCGCGCATCTGGACGCGCTGCGGTCCGTGGCGCCGGATCTTCCGGTCATCGCCGACGATGCACCGCCGCCGGTTGCGCCGCGGTCGAAGCACGATGGCGTCCCTGGGCCCGCGACCGAATGCGCGCTGCTCTATACCTCGGGCACCACCGGCCGGCCGAAAGGCTGCGTGCTGTCCAACGATTATTTTCTGCGCGCCGGGCATTGGTACGCGACCGTCGGCGGGTTGTGCGCATTGCGCGAGGGCGACCGCCTGATCACGCCGCTGCCGCTGACGCACATGAACGCGATGGCTTACTCCACTATGGCGATGTTCGCGGTCGGCGGCTGCATCGTGCAATTGGATCGCTTTCATCCGCGTACCTGGTGGGAGTCGGTGCGCGAAAGCCAGGCCACCATCCTGCATTATCTCGGCGTGATGCCGTCGATGCTGCTGCGCGCCGAACCGGACCCGGGCGATCGTCACCATCTCGTGCGATTCGGTTTCGGCGCCGGCGTGGATCGCCGCCTGCACGCCGAATTCGAACAGCGTTTTGGCTTTCCGCTGCTGGAGGCATGGGCCATGACGGAGACCGGCGCCGGAGCCGTGGTGATCGCCAGTCACGCACCGCGCCACGTCGGCACCAACTGCTTCGGCAAGCCCACATCCGCGGTCGAGGTGCGCATCATGCCCAAGGACGGCGAATTGTTGGTGCGCGCCGCCGGGCCCGATCCGCGCGCCGGATTCTTCAGCGAATATCTGAAGGAACCGGAAATCACGGAAGCGGCCTGGGAAGGCGGCTGGTTCCACACCGGCGACATCGTGCGATCAGGTCCCGACGACGAACTTTATTTCGTCGATCGCAAGAAGAACGTGATCCGCCGCAGCGGCGAGAACATCAGCGCCGTGGAGGTCGAGAGCGTGCTGCGCCGGCATCCGCTCGTGGCCGACGTCGCCGTGACCGCCGTGCCGGACGCGATCCGCGAGGAGGAAGTGCTCGCCTGCGTCGTGCCTCATGCGCCCGTCACCGATCCCGCCGACACCGCCGCCGCCATCGTGCGCGCGGCGCTCGAGGATCTGTCCTACTTCAAAGTGCCAGGCTGGGTTGTCTTCGTGGACGCGCTGCCGTTGACCGCCAGCCAGAAGGTCGCGCGTGGAGACCTGAAAACATTGGCGCGGCGAATGCTGGACGATGGGGCGTGCGTCGATACGCGGACGTTGAAACGGCGATGACTCCGCGGTCGTATGAGGGCGTCGCGCTGTGTTGTCCGGTCACGGAGCCGTACGTCCGCCGCTCGGAGCATGGCGCGGCCTGGTTTCTCGCCCGCGCGTTACGGCGGTTGCTCGATGCGAGCGGACTGGCGAAATCGAACGTCGATGGGCTGTGCGCGTCCAGTTTCACGCTGCATCCCGACACGGCGGTCGGCTTCACGCAGTACATCGGCCTGTCACCCCGCGTGCTGGAGTGGCTGCCGATGGGCGGCGCCTGCGGGTTGGTCGCGCTGCGCCGCGCGGCGCGCGCGATTCAGGCCGGCGACGCGGAGATTGTCGCCTGCGTCGCCGGTGACACCGCGAACGAAACGAGTTTTCGCGATCTGCTCGCCAATTTTTCCGGATTTTCGCGCGACGCGGTGTATCCCTACGGCGCCGGCGGACCGAACGCGAGTTTCGCCCTGATCGCCGACGCCTACATGCGCGCGACCGGTGCTACGCGTGAGGACTTCGGCAAACTCGCCGTCGCGCAACGTGCCAACGCACGGCGCAATCCGCTGGCGTTGCTGCGTGGCGATCTGACGTTGGAACAGTACCTCGCCGCGCGACCGATCGCCGAGCCGTTGCATTTGTTCGATTGCGTGATGCCGTGCGCGGGCGCCGATGGGTTTCTGGTGATGGCCGAAACCCGCGCCCGGTCGCTTGGCTTGCCGTTCCTGCGCGTACTGGGCGCGATCGAGCGGCACAACGCGTTTCCCGATGACCCCGTGCAGTCGCGCGGCGGGTGGGTTATGGATCGCGACACGCTGTGGGCACAGGCTGGGATCGGCCCGACGGACATACGGATTGTGGAGACTTATGACGACTACCCGGTTATCTCCATGTTGCAATTCGAGGGACTGGGCTTTTGCGCCGATGGTGACGCGCCGGCATTCGTGCGCCGGCACGACTTCACCATCGAGGGCGATGTTCCGCACAACACCAGTGGCGGTCAGCTCTCGATGGGGCAGGCCGGCGCGGCGGGCGGTTACCTGGGACTGGTGGAGGCTATGCGGCAGTTGCTGGGGCAGGCGGACGGGCGTCAGGTGGCGAACGCGCACCATGCTTTGGTCAGCGGGTTTGGCATGATCAATTACGATCGCGGCCTGTGTTCCGCTGCCGCCGTGCTGGGGTGCGCATGATCCGTCTGCAACGCTGCGCGGACTGTGGGACCGCGCAATACCCACCCCGCGAAGTGTGCGGCGCCTGCCTGTCGGATCGGCTGGAATGGCAGAGTGCCGACTCGCTGCCGGCCCAGGTCGTGGCGCGCACGACATTGCATCACAGCAACGAGCGGCGGTTCAAACAGCGTTTGCCGTTGACCTGCGGGCTCGTGCGCTTCGATGCCGGTCCGGTCGCGGTGTGTTTCCTGGCGGACACGGCGGCCGCCGGAGATGCCGTGCGGGTTGCGCTGGACGCCGAGGGTCTGTTGCGAGCCGAATGATTTCGGATTAGAGCCTTGCCGATCAGATTAAGTCGCTGCCTCTTCGTCATGGACTGGCTCGACCCGGCCATCTGTCGCCGCACTTCGCCCGGCCAGGCTCAGGCTGATCGGAAACGCTCAGCCGCGCAGTCCCGCGTCCCGCAACAGTGGCAGCACCGCCTCGATGAAATACGGCAGCTCGTCTTTGTAATTCACGAATGACAGCGCCACGCCCGCGTAGCCAACTTTGCTGATGGCCGCGAGTTCCTCGGCGATGCGCCCGCGGCGTGCCGATCAGCGGATAGGTGCCCGCGCCACCCACGAACCGCTTGCGATGCAACCGATACGCCTCCGGATCGTGCGAGCTGGAGAACTTCGCTTTGTTGCCCATGTAATGGTCGGCGCCGGCGGTATCTTCCATGGTCACCGCGTAATGCTCGTAATAGGCCTCGGCTTCGTCCTGCGACGGCCGGCAGACCACGTGACAGGTGGTGTAGACGCCGACCTCGCGTCCGGTCGCGGCGGCGCGCTGGCGCATGTCGTCGATTTGCTCGTGGCTTTGGTCGATCTCGACGAAGGTGGTGAACAGGCAATCGGCCGCCCGCGCGGCGAAGTCCCGGCCGGGCGGTGAAAAGGCGGCGTTCAGCGTGATCGGTCGCGGCTTTTGCACCGGCCTCGGTTTGCCGGAAACACCGCGCAAATCGTAATACTGTCCCTTGAAATCGAACGGCTCGGCCTCCGAGAAAATACGTGTCATGATCTCGAACCATTCGAGGCCCTGAGCGTAACGGTCCTCCACCATCCGCAAACCGAAGCAACTGAATTCCTCGGGGTTCCAGCCGCAGACGATGTTCAGGCCGGCGCGGCCGCCGCTCGCGTGGTCGATCGTCGTCAGCGCCTTCGCGGCGTACACCGGATGCACCATCGGGACATGAACGGTCGCGAACAGCGCGATTTGCTCGGTCACGCCCGCCAGAGCGGCCGCCTCGGTCAAGGTTTCGAACGACCATTCCCGGGAATTCGTGACACCGCCAAATCCCTTCCATCGTGCGATCGGCAGGAAGAACTCCAGGCCGGCGCGGTCCGCCATTTGCGCGACCGCGACCACGTCGGGCCACTCCGCCCGCCAGCGCTCGGCCACGCGGGTCAGCGTGAGCCCGCCATCGGCGTTGGCCGAGAAGACGCCCAGCTTGAGCCGGTTCGGGCCGCGCATGGGGTGAGGGCGAACATGCATCGGCGATCCTCCGGACTTGTCGGCCAATCTGTCGAGAGGCAAGTTAATCCTCTTGTCATCGAGCGACCAGAGGATGGGATCACGCATGCGGATCGTCTGCGTGGGCGGCGGGCCGGCGGGCCTGTATTTCGCGATCCAGATGATGCGGCGCGATCCGTCGCACCGTATCACCGTGATCGAGCGCAACCGACCCGACGACACGTTCGGGTGGGGTGTCGTGTTCTCCGACGAGACCTTGCGCAACCTGGAGGGCGCCGATCCGTCGAGCACCCAGCAAATCCTCGACAGTTTCATCCATTGGGACGACATCGACATCCATTTCAAAGGCCGCGTCGTGACCTCGGGCGGCCACGGCTTCTGCGGGATCGAGCGGCGGCATTTACTGCGGATTTTGCAGTCCCGCGCCGAGGCGCTGGGTGTCGAGCTGATTTATCAGCGTGAGGTCGAGGACATTGGCGAATTTCCCGATGCCGATTTGATCGTGGGGTCGGACGGGATCAACAGCCGCATCCGCGGCCGGCACGCCGCGCACTTCCGTCCGGCGATCGAAGTCCGGAGCAACCGCTTCATCTGGCTCGGCACGCATCGCATTTTCGACGCGTTCACCTTCATTTTCGTCGAGACCGAATTCGGCTGGTTCCAGGCGCACGCGTATCGTTTCAACAACGACACCTCCACGTTCATCGTCGAGACCACGGACGCGGCGTGGCGCGCGGCGGGCCTCGATCAAATGGACACCGCGGGCGCGATCGCGTTCTGCGAGCAGTTGTTCGCTCCCTGGCTCGACGGGCACCGGCTGCTGGCGAACATGAACCATTTGCGCGGCTCGCAATGGATCAACTTCCCGCGGGTCAGCAACGAGAACTGGGTCATGGGCAACGTCGTGCTGGTGGGTGATGCGGCGCATTCGGCGCACTTCTCCATCGGGTCGGGCACCAAGCTGGCGCTGGAGGATGCGATCGCGTTGGCGCGGGCCTTCGACACGCACGGCGCGAACGTGCCCGCCGCGCTTGCCGCCTATGAGACCGAACGCAAGGTCGATGTCCTCCGCATCCAGTCCGCCGCGCGCAATTCCACCGAGTGGTTCGAGAACGTGGCGCGTTACGCGCGGTTGGAGCCGGAGCAGTTCGCCTATTCGCTGCTCACCCGCAGCCAGCGCATCAGCCACGAGAACCTTCGCCTACGCGACCGGCCGTGGCTCGAGGGGCTGGAACGCTGGCTCGCCGCGCGCGCGGGACTGGCAGTGGACGGTGCGCGCGCGATACCGCCGATGTTCCTGCCGTTCCGGCTGCGTGAGATGCGGCTGGCCAATCGGGTCGTGGTGTCGCCGATGGCGACCTACAGCGCGCATGACGGGATGCCCAACGACTTCCACCTGGTGCATCTCGGCGCTCGCGCTCTGGGCGGCGCGGGGCTGGTGTTCACCGAGATGGTTTGCGTCACGCCCGAGGGCCGCATCACGCCAGGCTGCGCGGGCATCTGGTCCGAGGACCAGGCCACCTTCTGGGCGCGCATCGTGGATTTCGTCCACACGAGTTCGGCGGCGAAGATTTGTCTGCAGCTTGGTCATTCCGGACCGAAGGGCTCAACCCAGCTCGGTTGGGAGCAGATGGACGCGCCGCTCTCCGCCGGGAACTGGGAGCTGCTCGCGCCCTCGGCAATTCCGTGGAGTTCTGAGAATCACGCGCCTCGGCCGATGACTCGCGCGGACATGGATGCGGTGCGCGAGGCGTTCGTGACCGCGACCCGGCTTGGCGCGCAAGCGGGCTTCGACATGTTGGAACTACACGCCGCGCACGGTTATCTGCTCTCGGCGTTCATCTCGCCGCTGACCAATCGGCGCGACGACGAATACAGCGGTTCATTGGACAATCGGCTGCGCTTTCCGCTGGAAGTGTTCCGCGCGATGCGCGCCGTCTGGCCCGCCGACAAACCGATGTCGGTACGGATCTCCGCGACCGATTGGGTCGAGGGCGGGATCACCGCCGATGACGCGGTCGAGATCGCCCGCGCGTTCCAGGCGGCGGGCGTCGATCTGATGGATGTTTCGGCTGGCCAGACCTCGATCCGCGCGCGGCCGGTTTACGGCCGGATGTTCCAGACGCCGTTCGCTGACCGGATTCGCAACGAGGTCGGCATCGCGACGATGGCGGTGGGCAACATCACCGAGCCCGATCATCTGAACGCGATCATCGCCTCGGGGCGAGCCGACCTTTGCGCGCTCGCCCGCCCGCATTTGTCGGACGCGCAGTTCACCCAGCGCGCGGCGGCGGCCTTGGGCTACACCGAGCAATGGTGGCCGAAACAATATTTGCCCGGGAAGGCGCAGATCGAGCGGCTGGTTGGCCGAGCGGACACCGATTATTCGGCGGTGATATGAGCGATCCTCTGGCCAGGTCTGGCGCGTTGCACGGTCTGACTGCCGTCATCACCGGGGGTGGCAAGGGGATCGGCCGGGCGATCGCGCGTTGCCTGGCCGCTGACGGGGCGAGTGTCGCACTGATCGGACGGGATGCCGCCGGGTTGCTCTCAGCCGCCGAGGAACTTGGGGCGCGCCATGCGGTCGCCGACGTCACGGACGAGGCGATGTTGCGCGCGGCGCTCGCGTCGCTCGGGCCGTGCGACATCCTCGTGAACAATGCGGGTGGCGCGGTGTCCAATCCGTTCATGAAACATTCGATGGCCGACTTTCAGGCGATGCTGGCGGTGAATTTGCTATCCGCCGTGACTGGCTGTCAGTGCGTGCTACCTGGCATGCGCGAGCGAAAATTCGGTCGCATCGTCAATATCGCGAGCACCGCCGGATTGAAGGGTTACGGCTACGTCACCGCCTATGTCGCGGCCAAGCACGCGCTCGTTGGGTTTACCCGGGCCCTGGCGTTGGAGACGGCGAAAGACGGCATTACCGTCAACGCGGTCTGCCCAGGATTTACGGACACGGAAATGGTAGAGCGATCGGTGGCGACGATCGTGGCGGCCGGCGGGCGGACGCCGGAGGACGCGCGTCGGATGCTCGCATCGGGCAATCCGGCGGGCCGTCTGGTGCGGCCGGAGGAGGTCGCCGAGGCAGTCGCTTTTCTGTGCAGGCACGATGCCAGCGCTATGACCGGTCAGGCACTCGCGGTCGCCTGTGGGGAAGTGTGAGATGACAAAGCAACATTTTCGCTGGGAGGTCGCGGGCAAGGTCGCGACCATCACACTCGACCGACCTGAGAAGAAGAACCCGCTGACGTTCGAATCGTATGCCGAGTTGCGGGACACGTTTCGCGATCTGGCGTTGGATCAAACGATCAAGGCGGTGGTCCTCACCGGCGCGGGCGGCAATTTTTGTTCCGGTGGTGATGTGTTCGAAATCATCGGGCCGTTGACCCGCATGAAGATGCCGGAACTGCTGGCGTTCACGCGGATGACCGGCGACGTGGTGAAAGCGATGCGCCTCTGTCCGCAGCCAATCATCGCGGCGGTGGAGGGCGTCTGCGCCGGCGCGGGTGCGATCCTGGCGATGGCGGCGGACCTGCGATGCGGCACCGCCGAAAGCCGGACCGCGTTTCTGTTCACGCGCGTGGGGCTCGCGGGATGCGACATGGGCGCATGCGCGATCCTGCCGCGCATCATCGGCCAGGGGCGCGCGACCGAGTTGCTCTATACCGGCCGCGCGATGAGCGGCGCGGAAGGCGAGCGTTGGGGATTTTTCAACGCGCTGCATCCGCCGGGTGAAGTGTTGGCCGCCGCCACGGCACTGGCCGAACAGCTCGCGGAAGGTCCGACTTTCGCACATGGCGTGACCAAGGCGATGCTGCACCGTGAGTGGAGCATGGACGTCGAGAGCGCCATCGAAGCGGAAGCGCAGGCGCAGGCGATCTGCATGGCGACGGAAGATTTTCGCCGTGCGTTCGATGCGTTCGCCGCGAAGCGACGGCCAGAGTTCAAAGGCAATTAAATTCAGGGAGCATTCGCATGACCGATGCAACGGAAACCGGGCCGCGCGTTCTGGCTCCCTCCGAGTGGCCGCGTCCGCGTGGCTACGCAAACGGAATGGCCGCTCGTGGCGAGACGATCTTCCTCGCGGGCCAGATCGGGTGGGACGCGGACGGGCGCTTTATGGAGGGGCTCGCCAATCAGGTGGGCCAGGCGTTGAGCAATATCGTGACGTTGCTGACGGAAGCAGGGGCTGAGCCGCGGCATCTGGTGCGGCTGACGTGGTTCGTCACGGATTTGCCGGCTTATCGCGAGAACCAGGCGGCGATCGGCGCGGAATATCGCCGCGTTATCGGCAAGCACTTTCCCACCATGTCGGTGATCGGCGTGTCCGAACTGGTGGAGCCCGCGGCTTTGGTGGAGATCGAGGCGACCGCGGTGCTGCCGTCCCGTCAGGCATTCGGCGCGCCGCGCGGCGCGGTCGCCTGAAGGGAACCGGCGCGCGCGGCGAATTCAGGCGTTGGCCCGGCCAAACCTGGACGTCAGGCGCGGCATCAAGAAGCGCCTCGAGCACCGCAGCAGCGCCATGCCGAGCACGGCGAACAGCAGCACCACGACGCTCGACGGCTCCGGCACATCGTAACCCGGTGAGGTATCGAGAGTCGGCCCAGGACCGCTGAGAAATATGTTGTCCGAGGATACATCGAACGGCGGGCCATTGTCGTCCTGAAACAAATTACCGCCGTCCATGCCGTAGAACGTATTGCCGATGATCGTGGCAGGCATGTTGGCGTTGTAATTGGGATCGCCGCTGTTCGGATCCACCGTCTGATTGAGCAGGCCGATGGCGCCACCGCCGCTGTCGTCGATGAACGTATTGTCGCTGATGAACAGGCTGCTGTTCGAATACGTGCCTTCGCCGCCGAAATGGATCATGGCGTGGTTGGCCGCCATCGGTCCCTTTTCAATGACGTTGCCCGAAATGATCGAGTTGCCGCCATCCGGCAGGTCGATGTCGTAGCTGACCAGCGCGGACGGCCCATCCTGTATGCGATTGCCCGTGATGATGTTCGACAGCGCCCGGCTTTTGACTTCGTGCCCGTAGCCCTGTTCGTCGGTGACATAGCTGTCGGTGAGCGTAAAACTCGTCAGTGCACCGGCGTAGATGTTGTGGTCCGATCCGCTCGCGGCATACGAGCTTCCCGGCGGCGCACCATTATCACTGATTTGCGAATGACTGATCACCACCGACATCACGCCGCCTGGGCTTGCCGCGTCGGGGGCTCCGGTCAGAATGCCGTCCTCGTTGTTATGAATGTAAGAGTTCGTGACCGTCAGCGTGCCGTTGCCGGATTCGAACAAAATGCCGGCGCCGTTGGGATACGGCTCCGGTCGCGTGGCGCCGGAGATCTCCAGGCCGGAAATCGACAGGCTGACACCGGAATCGCCCGGCACGTTCAGGATGGCGCGACCGTTGACCGGCTCCGATTGTGGGTTCGTCAACGAGGCGAGGCCACCGACGGCGTCGATGGTCAGATTGTGCGTGATGTCGGGGAAGTTCTCGACGTAGGACCCGGCGGGAACCAGCAGCACGTCGTTCGCCACCGACCCACTGATCGCCGCGCTCAGCGTCGCGTAGTCGATGCCGCTGGTCTGATCGAAAACGACGCTCATAGAGCGAACTCGGCCACGGTCATGCGTTCCCCGCCAGGTAGTCGATCGCCGCCTGCGCGCCGCCGCTTTTGTGCGGTACGCCGGCCACACGAAGGCCCATTTCCACTCCGCCCAACGTTCCGATCAATTGCAGATCGCCAAAATCTCCCAGATGACCAATGCGAAACACGCGATCCTTCAAGATCCCCAGACCATTGCCCAGGCTCATGTTGTACTTCTCCAAAATCGTCGCGCGCAGGCCGTCCGCGCTGTGACCCTCGGGCAGGCGCACGGCGGTCAGCGACGAGGAATAGTGCCGCGGATCGGCGCATTGCACTTCGAGCCCCCAGGCCTGGACCGCGCGCCGGGCGGCCTCGGCGTGGCGGTCGTGCCGGGCAAACACATTCTCCAGCCCTTCTTCGAGCAGCATCTTCACCGCCTCGTTCAGGCCGTACAGCAGGTTCGTGCCAGGTGTGTAAGGAAAATATCCGGTCTTGTTGGCCTCCATCATCGGTCGCCAATCCCAATAACTGCGCGGCAATTTGCCGGTCTCCGCCGCCTTCAACGCCTTTTCGCTGATCGCGTTGAACGACAGACCGGGTGGCAGCATCAGGCCTTTTTGCGACCCGGCGATCGTCACATCAACTCCCCACGCATCGTGCCGATAGTCGATCGAGGCCAGCGAGGAGATCGTATCCACCATCAGCAACGCCGGATGCTTCACGGCGTCCAGAGCCGCGCGCACCTCATCCACCCGCGACACGCAACCCGTCGAGGTTTCGTTATGCACCACGCAGACGGCCTTGATCTTGTGCGCCGTATCGGCGGTCAGCGCGGCGCTGAGGCCGGGTATGTCGGCCCCACGCCGCCAGTCGGTGTCGATGAAAACCGGGACCAGGCCAAGCCTCTCCGCCATGTCTTTCCACAAGGTGGCGAACCAGCCGGTACGGCACATCAGCACGGTATCGCCAGGCGAGAGCGTGTTGGTCAGTGCCGCCTCCCACGCGCCGGTACCCGAGGCAGGGTAAATCACCACCGGGCCGGTGGTCTGGAAGATCAGCCGCAAATTGGTCAGGACCTCGGCGCCGAGTTCGCCGAAGTCGGGGCCGCGGTGGTCGATGGTCGGGTAATCGATGGCGCGCAACACGCGGTCGGGCACGTTGGTCGGGCCGGGGATCTGCAGGAAGTGCCGACCGGCGCGATGGGTCGTGGCCATGGAAGAACTCCGAAGTGAGTTGCGGCAGAATGTACCCGATCCGGCTGCTGAACCAGATGGGGCGGGTCACAGATTGGAACAGGCCAGATCATATAAGCCACATGGGGAGGGCGACTCGCACGGGGCCAGATGGGACAGGCTCGATGGGGCGGCCCGGATAGATTCGCCCGTATTGGGAGGGATCACCGAGGCAGGCTGTCGACTGTGCGGAAAACGGCAACATCGCTTCAGGCGGAATTCCAGAAGGATCTGGCCGGCGAACAGCGGTTAGATGCTTCCGGAATTCAGAGAAGCGAGCACAAGCGATCGCGGTGCGCGATCAGTCGTCCGAGGTGTTTCCGGCCGCGTCGACCCGGGCAGCCAGCGCGCGCATGAACGCGGCGACCGCGTCCAGCACCGCCGCCGCTTCCTCCTCCGTATACTTGTCAGCCGGCAGCAGCCCTGGGCCTCGCCAGGCGCGGCGCACGCGCGTCAAGGTCTCGATTAGCTCTCGCTGATGGCCAGGCGCGGCGCGCAAAGCGGCGAGCATCCGCGTCCACGGCAACTCGTTCAGTTTCGGTGTCGACAGCAAATGCGCCAGTTCCTCCAGCCCGTGCCGCATCACTTTCATCGCGTGCAGCACTGCCGCCGTCGGCCGCCGCAGCATGAGGCAGCGTACCGCCTCTTCAATATCGTAGGTCGCCGTCGGAAAACGCAGTTCGACCAGGGGCCCGAACGGCGGCTCTCCGTCCAGTGGTCCCGTGCTGTTCGGCAACGTCACGTTCCGGGTCAGTGCCAGTTCATCCCGCAGGCGCGTGGCGAGATCTTCCAGCGCCGTCACGAGTCCATCCGCCTCGATCGCGCCCGAGCGGCACTGGATCAGCAGGCGGTTGAGCGATCCGGTGGAGAAACTGGCGTTCAATACAGCCAGATACGGCCCGGCCGCGTCCAACCGGTCGAGTACGGCGCGCGGGTCCTGTCCTGACATGACCGGCCGCCGCCCCGGCCTCGGCGATGGCGGTGCGCAACAGCGCGGTCACCCGAGACCAGGCCAGCACTTTGGTCAGCAAACTGTCGGCGGGGACCAACTCATCCGCGGCAGCGTCGATCCAGTCCGTTGGGTGGGCGGGCTGGCCGTGGTCGGGTGGCGCGGAGATCAATGGAGCGGCGTCGGGCGGCGTTGCCTGTTCGCGCCACAACACCGCTGCCGCGGCCTCATTGTCCGGCCGGCGACTGACCTCGACCCCATCGCCGTCGATGACGTGGCGCCATGCTTCCTGATCCTGATCGATTGTCACGACTGCGATCTCGTCCGCTTCACCGGTCCGCCAGGAGTTGAGGACCCGTACGGGCCTCATAGGTCTCCGCATAGGTCATCCAGCGCCGCTGATCCTCGTTGGCGGCGGTCGTCCGGCCGGGAGTATAGGGCGTGATCCGCGCGGACTTACCTTCCAACCTGATGGACACCAGGGCGGGGCGGTCCCGCTCCCGCGCGATCACGCGAAAGCCCCGGTCGTCCAGCCGCGTCTCGAGCGGGATGAGGTCTCGCGCGCCGACCGCCTCGACCACGGCGGCCTCGAGGTCGGGCGGCGACAGCAACGGTGCCCCGTCGCGCGGAAAACGCGCCAGCAGCACGAACGGGGTGCCCCCGTGCCAGCCGACGCCGCAGCCGATCTCGCCGCCGATTCCCCCGCCGACTACCCCGCCGAGACCGCCGGCGCCGGGGGGGCGCGCATGGATGATCGCGCTCAGGCCGACGAGATCCTCCAGCAAGGCCGGCGTCCGGCGATCGATAATGATCGTGCCGTCGCCCAGAAAGTCCCGCACCGCGGCATCCTCCCCGGCGAATGTTTCCGCGTCCCCTTCGGTGGCGGCGGGCGCCATCCCGGTATCGTCCTCGGCGGGCAACTTGGTGAGGCGGCCTTCGCGTGAGGCCCGGTACCGGCGGACGTGCTTCGCCGCGCCGGTGAATTCGACCCGCGCGACGTTGCCATAGTAAGGCCCCTCGGCTCCGCCGCGCCGGCGTTCCAGCACACAATCGCGCAGCATGCCGGCCTCGTCGAGTTGCTCGCGGATGACCAGGACGGAAACGGACAACCGCTCTGGTCCGGCGAGATTCCGCTCAATTAACCAGCGCTCGAACGCGGCTTCGTCGTGCCGTCCAGGGTCGCCGGGCAGTTCGTAACCGCCCGAATCAGGGGTGTCGGGGCGCGTGGTCGCCCGCCAGACAATGTAGCAACTCGGCGCGGGGGCCAGGCCTTTCTGCGCCGCGAGTTGTGTCCTGAGCCTCGACGGGGTCCAAATGTTGTTCTCGCCCGGGGTGTTCATGGCGTGCGAGGCTTATAACTCCTGCCCACCTGGTGCGGGTTCCGACCAAATTCACTCATTGCTTTCATCGTGACAAGTCCAAATTTAAATACGAAATACTGAGAGACGAATGCCGCTTTTTAGCACGATTCCTGCGCAACTGCACGTAGAAGATGAGACGAATATAACAGAATTGTCTCATACAAAGGGCTTAGGCCATTGAACCTGGATGCAATACAAACGTACTGTTTTCCGCCGCGGGACGACATCGTTCCTCCAGCCAGCGGGATGGTGCCCCCGCAGATAGACTGGAAAGGGGCGGGGACCTGTGCGCCCGGTTCGTCGAGACAGCACGCCCTGGTCAGCGGCGAGTTTCACGCTATGAGCGGAGGTCGATTTCGGTCCACACCGCCGTCTGCTGGCGGGCGGGACCGCGCGCTGATGCGACACCCACGAACTTTGGAAACCCCGCAACTTTGCCTGAACGGTCTGAATTGACCTGATCGCGAATAAATTGACATTTATCATTTGTTGCGGCGGGCGACAGTCAGGGGCTGGTAATGCGCGCCAGAGCGGCAGAAAAGTCGCTCCCGAGAACTCTGGCAAGATGGTCGGCCAATGAGCTTTCATCGATTAGTGGCAATATGGGACCCCTGCAAATGCAAAGGGGGGCCGAGGACCGATCGTCGGCAAACCGCTCAATCCACGCGCTGTCTTTCTGTGGACTATTCGTCGAAGGCGTGCTGATCGCGGCGGAGTTTTTGGTCAATCACCGTTCGAGGCGCCAAAGCCGCCATGCGCACCGGTGCTGACAGGCGGCCTTGTCGTCGATTCGGTCTCCAGGCGCCTTCCTGACCGCGCCGGTCCGCGTCCGCGGGAATGGCTTCCCAGCGGTCCGAATTAGCAGCCGCTGGTGGATGGCAAACGTCTGGTGCCAACCGCGGGGACGGACAGTATTGCGTTTTCGCTCTTGTGATGCACGCTGCCTGGGCGTCGCGCTGCGGCGCATCGCCATGCGGCCATTGAGCCGGTCCAGGACACTCCCTCTTCGCTACCGGCACGGGAAAGCCGCCGGTCCGCGAATCCGTGCCGCCTTCCGGCCGTGCACCGGTTATCTTCAGCGTCGGTCAGAGAAATTCGCTGGCCAGCGCGGTCCACTCGTCCGCCAAAGGTCCTGTCGCCGGTGGACGCCCGGCGCGGCCATACCATCCCTGGGCGTTCGATAGATCCCCCTCAACGCGATGCAAATACGCATGCACGATCGCCCCGCTCGCCGAGTGATCGTCCTGCGCACAGGCATGGGCGCGCTGCCAGTCGCCTTTTGCCTCCCACCATAAGGTTTGCAACGGCAGGCTCAGACCGGCCGGCGGTTCGGCGGCGGCGGTCGAGGCGCGGAATTCTGTCAGGTCCATGTCAGGCGGCGTCCTTCCTCAACAACAGGCGTTGCAGTTTGCGCACGGCGCTGTCCGGCGTCGTGAGCACCGGCCGGCCGCTCGCCGCCGCCACCAGTGCATGGGCGCGCGACAGGCTGAACTGGCCAAGAGCGATGGCATCCACCGGCGGCAGCGCGGCCGCGGCCCGCGCGGCCGCCTGATCGTGGCCATCGAGGTCGCCTTTGTCCATTGCCGCGAGCGCCCCCTCGGCGAGACCTGGCACCAGCGTGAGATTTGGCGCGACGGCGGTAAACTCCGCCGGCATCGACGCCAACGTCGGGGCGAAAGTCGCCAGCAACGCCACCTTGCCCGCCGGGCCGGCGAGCGCCACGGCTTCCTCGATCATCGCCTCGTTCGGCTTCAGCACCGGTAGCGGCGCGAGATCGCGCGCGCAGGCCTCGATGCACGGTCCGAACGCCGAGCAGGTGAACAGGATGCCGTCGGCCCCGCACGAGGCGGCATAGCGGGCGAGCGTCAGGAAGCGTTGGTGCATCGCCGGCGTCAGCGAACCTTCGCGAGCGAGGTCGGTGGAAAGCGAATCGTCCAGCAAATTGGCCAGACGCGCGTCGGGCCAAAGCCGGCCAAAGGCCTCCTCAATCGCCGGGATCGAGTGTTTCAGGGCATGGATCAGCGCGATGCGCATGCGGCGGCTTCCTTACGTCGTTGCTCGTTCCGTCACGCCAGCGCGGGCCCGCGCTCGTACCGCCGCCACGCGCTCATCTGGATCGCCGAGGTGAGGCAATGCACCACGACGGGTTTCGTCTTCACCGCGAACGCGCGCGCGATGCCGTCGGCGATCTCCAATTCGTCCCGGATGGTGATGCCCTCGGCGCCGAACGCGCGGCCCCAGGCGGCGAAATCCGGATTGGTCAGCTTCATCGCGTCCATGAACTTGCGTTCCGGGTAGCGGACGTAGCTGTGCATGCCGATCGTGCCATACATGGAGTTGTCCGAGATGATCAGGATCGGACAGCCACCGTACTGCATCGCGGTGGCCAGTTCATTGCCCATCATCAACGCGCCGCCGTCGCCGACGAACGCCACCACCTGGCGGCCGGGCCGGCGCAATGTCGCGGCCACCGCCATCGGCATGCCGGAGCCCATCGCGCCGACGATCGACGACAAAAACTCCTGCCCCGGCTTGAAGCCAATGTAACGGTGGATATACGAACCGAAATTCCCCGCATCCGAGGTGACCACGGCGTCATCCGCGAGGTGCTTATCCACCTCGCACACGATGGCGGCGAAGTTGATGCCGTCGGTGGTCGGCTCCCATTTCTTTTCCAGCAGCGTCAGCCAGATGCGGTGCAATCCGGAGACCCAGTCCCCGCGCTTCGACGCGTCCTTCGGCGCGCCCTTGGCGATCAGGCCTTTGATGACTTCATGCGGATCGGCGGGAATCCCCAGATCGACGCGCCAGACTCGGCCGATTTCGTTGGCGTCCGGCCAGACATGCACCAGCGGCAGTTGTGGCTGCGGCGCGGCGGGGAACGTGTAGGACTGGCTGACGCTGTCGGTCAGCCGTTCTCCCAGCGATA
The DNA here is from genome assembly GCA_963719675.1 of uncultured Alphaproteobacteria bacterium. Taxonomy (GTDB): domain Bacteria; phylum Pseudomonadota; class Alphaproteobacteria; order Acetobacterales; family Acetobacteraceae; genus Rhodopila. Next base: position 54,082 of record CAVRDN010000035.1, read on the forward strand.
CGATCAGGTCGGCCTTTTTCATCTCGGAGAGGAGCGCCGGCGGCACGCGGATGCCCATGTAGCCGCCGTAATTGGGGTGCCGCGCATCGAACAATTGCGGCCGGCGATGCGTCGGGCAGATCGGCAACGCCCAGTCCTCGGCCAGCTTGCGAAGGTCGGCGAAGGCCTGGTTATCGTGCAGCGTGTCGGACAGCAAGGCGCCGCCGACCAGGATCAACGGCCGCTCGGCCCGCGCCAGCATCTCGGCCAGCCGGTCCAGATCCTGGGGCCGCGCGCCGGCCACCACGCGGGGCCGCGCGAGATTAACCTCCGCGTCGGTCTCCTCGTCGAAGATGTCCTCCGGCAGGATGACCGCGACCGGGCCGGGCGTGCCGGATTCGGCGAGATGGAAGGCGCGTGCGATGGCTTCCGAGGCCTGCTCCGGCTCGTTCACCTCAATCACCGACTTGGTGATGTCGGACAGCAGTTTGGAATAGTTTTGCTCCTGTAACGCCTGACGGCCGAAATCCTTGCGCTCCACCTGGCCGACCAGCATGACCATCGGCGTCGCATCATGGAACGCGGAGTGCAGCGAGACCATGGCGTTGGACAGACCCGGCCCGCGCGAGACGATGCATACTCCGGCCCGCGCGCGCAGCCTGCCGTCGGCGACCGCCATGAACCCGGCACCGCCTTCATGCCGGCAGACGATCATGCGGATGGAGTTGCGCTCGGTCAGCACCGAGGTGAGGCCGACATAGCTTTCGCCTGGCACACAGAACATCTGGTCAACGCCATGCGCTTCCAGGCTGTCGGCCAACAGGCGCGCGACGGTTGTGCTCATGCGAAAGTTCCTTCCCGTTGTTCTTTTGTCAGGTTAAGGCGTGTAGGGAGCGGTGACCAGAGACGCGGTTTGACCGAGAGGACTTCCCATGTTGCGTGACGTATACCATCGGACCCTGGCCCTGGCGGCGAGCCCAAGAGCCGGTTGGTGGCTGGCGGTGGTGGCGTTCGCGGAGGCGAGCTTTTTTCCGATCCCGCCCGATGTGCTGCTGATCCCGATGGCCCTCGCGCGGCCGGAGCAGGCATGGCGGCTGGCGCTGATCTGTACCATCGGCAGTGTGTGCGGTGGGGCGCTGGGGTACTTCATCGGCTACGCGGTGTTCAACCAATTGGCCCGACCGGTGCTCGAGTTCTATGGCTATGGCGCGAAGTTCGCGGCGTTCCAGGCGATGTACGCGCAATGGGGCCTGTGGGTCATTCTGGTGAAGGGGCTGACGCCGATTCCATACAAGATCGTGACGATCGCCTCAGGGGCCGCGAAGTTCAATTTCTGGATGTTCATGGCGGCGAGCGCGGCTACCCGCGGCGCGCGGTTTTTTCTCGTCGCGACGCTGCTGCACTTCTGGGGCGACAAGGTAAAGGACTTCATCGAGCGGCGGCTGACGCTGGTCACGACAGGCGTCGCGGTCGGTGTCGTCGGCGGTTTCGTGGTGTTGCGATTGATGTAAGCGTCGCGCGAGATCGGCAGCGGCGGCGCGAGTCACTCCGATCGCAACGCCTTCGCGTAGGCCGCCACTGTCGCGGCGAACCCCATCTCCAGCGCGTCGGCGGTCAGTTCGTGACCGATCGAGGCCTCCGCCAGTAACGGCACGACGTCCATCAACGGCGGGATATTGCGCAGGTTGAGGTCGTGCCCGGCGTTCACCACCAGGCCCGCGTCCGCGGCCGCTTTCGCCGCCTCGGCGATGGCACGGAGGTGCGATTGGTGGGTGCCCTCCCGGAACGCGGCGGCATAGGTGCCGGTGTAGATCTCGACGCCGTCCGCGGCCGAGCGCCGCACGCGCGGCACGACCGCCGGATCGGGATCGATGAACAGGATGACCCGGCAGCCCAAAGCCTTGATCGCGGCGATCGCCGGGTGGGCCAGGCGGGCCTGCGCGTCGTCGAGGCGCCACCCTTCCTCGGAAGTGAACGCGTCCGGGGCATCGGGGACCAGGGTGCATTGCTCGGGCCGGACGTCGCGCAGGATTTCCATCAGGCGGTCTTCCGGATAGCCCTCGATATTGAACTCCTTCGCCGGCCGGTCGGGCCGCATCAGTTCCGCGAGCAGGGTGACGTCGGAGCGGCGGATATGCCGCTCGTCGGGGCGCGGGTGCACGGTCAGGCCCTCGGCGCCTGAGGTCAGGGCGATCCGGGCGAAGCGGGCGATGTCGGGCACCCCGGTGCGGCGTGAATTGCGCAGCAGGGCAATCTTGTTGAGGTTGACGCTGAGACGGGCCATGTGGAGGAGAATAGCCGGTTTTCGGGTGGGAAGACAGTCTGGAGGGCAGGGGATCACAGGACCGCGGGCGCTGGCGATCAGGGCGATTGCCGCCGGCCGCACCCGCTGGTAAACCCTCGCGCACGGTCGGAGCGTAGCGCAGTCTGGTAGCGCATCAGTCTGGGGGACTGGGGGTCGTGGGTTCGAATCCCGCCGCTCCGACCAGGAAAATCTCCGCCCCCCTTACACCCGACCGTGCCGTCTTACCGCCCACCTTCGCGACCCCCGTCCAATCCGGTACAACCCCCAACGTCAGGGAGGCAACCGCCATGGGCAAGCTCGAAGGCAAAGTCGCGATCGTCACCGGTTCAGGCCGCGGCCTCGGTCGAGCCTACGCCCGCCGCCTCGCCGGACTGGGCGCCAAACTCGCCATCACCGACATCAACCTCAAATCCTACGAAGAATTCGAGGTCGAGGCGAAGGCGATGACCGCCGACAGCACTGTCGCGGAAATCGTCAACGGCGGCGGCGAGGCGATCGGCATCGAGATGGACGTGACCGACGAGGTGGCCGTCAACGCGATGGTCGCTCAGGTCGTCAAACAATGGGGCCGCGTCGATATCCTGGTCTGCAACGCCGGCGGCGGGCGAGGGCGGCCGGTCGACACCAAGGCCAGTTCGCTGGACGCCGCCTTGCTGCATCTGGTCACCAGCATGAACCTCTACGGCACCGTCTACAGCGTCAACGCCGTCGCTCCGATCATGAAGGAGCAGCGGTCAGGCAAGATCGTCACCGTCAGTTCGGTCGCCGGTCTCAACCCCTCCACCGACGGCGGCTACGCGCACTACGGCGCGGCGAAGGCGGCGATCGCGCATTACACGCGCTATCTCGCGCAGGATCTCGGCCCGTACGGCATCACCGCGAACTGCATCGCGCCCGGCACGATCACCACCGGCCGCATCGTCGCCACCGTCATGCCGAACCAGGCCAACGCCAACCGAGACCGCACCGAGCAGGTCGCGCTCCGCCGCCTCGGCTCGGTCGAGGACTGCGCGAAGGTCGTTGAATTCCTCTGCACCGATCTGTCGGATTACGTGACCGGACAGTGCATCGCGATCGACGGCGGGCTGATGCGCGGCAACTGATGCCGCGCATCAGCCCCTGACGTTCAGCCGCCCGGAGCGCCCTGAGCCTCGACATAAAGCGCGTAGACCGACTGGCTCGCGGTCATGAACAGGCGGTTCCGCTTACGACCGCCGAAGCACAGATTGGCGCAACGTTCCGGCAGCAGGATGCGTCCGATCAGCACGCCGTCCGGCGCGAACACCGCGACGCCGTCCTGCTCGGGACCGCCGGAGAAGCCGCACCAGATGTTTCCGTTGGTGTCGCAACGAATCCCATCCGCGTAACCGGGCATGCCGTCGAAGAACAGCCGGCCGTTCACCGCTTTCCCATCGACCATGTCGTAGACGTGTGTTGTTTTCACGCCGCCGGGCGTGTCAACCACGTAAAGTTTGCTCTCGTCGGGCGAGAAGCACAGTCCGTTCGGCCGTTCCATATCGCCGACCGCGATCGTCATCGCCCCGCTCGCGGGATCCAGCCGATACACCCGGAACGGCATCTCCTGCGGGGCCTTGTCGCCGAGATAGTTGCCGCGGATACCGGCGCCATTGTCGCTGAACCAGATCGAGCCGTCGGACTTCACCACCACGTCGTTTGGGCCGGTGAGCCGCGTGCCCTCGAACGCGGACGCCAACACCGTCACGGTTCCGTCATGTTCGGTCCGTGTCAACGTGCGGCTGCCGAGTTCGCAGGTGATTAGCCGGCCCTGCCGGTCGCGCGTGTTGCCGTCCGGGAAGCCGGCGGGGTCGCGCAGCACCGCGACCGCGCCGGTGATCTCATCCCAGCGCAGCAGCCGGTCGTTGGGGATGTCGGAGAACAGCAAATAGCGCCCGTCGCCGTAATACGCCGGCCCCTCGGTGAAGCGAAACCCGGTGGCGATGCGCTCGATCGCGGCATTGCCGAGCACCATGTGCTGAAACCGCGGATCGAGGACGATGATGTCCGGATCGGGATAACGGATCGGCGCGCTCGATTCCCAGCGCGACGGACCGCCGCCGGTGTCCGGTATCGCGGTTCCCGTTCGCATCGATGAAGTCGTGCTCTGGCTCATGCCGATGTCCCTCCATTTGGTCGCGCTCGACGCGCGCGTTTCATCCCGCAATTGGACACCGATGCGCCGTAACCGGCAAATCCAGGGGCGATTGCGGTTCCGCCCGCGTCGTGCCCGACTGCCGGTCCGCGGACGGGCGAGGGAGCATCTCGTGGGACAGCAGATCGAACAATTGGCCGAGTTCGTTGCCTCGGCGCGGTGGGACGACATTCCCGATTCGGTCCGACGCCACACGAAGATGGTGTTGCTGGACACGCTGGGCGTGATCCTCGCCGGCGGCGAGCGGCCCGAGGTGCGGCAGTTGCGGGAGCGTCTGTCCGGCGGCACCGGCGCCACCGTCTATGCACGCGGCTGGCCAGCCCAGGATGCGCGGACGGCGGCGTTGTTGAACGGGATCGCGGGCCGCTCGATCGAGTTGTGCGAGGGCCTGCGTTTTGTTTCGGGTCAGGCCGCGATGCAGGTCCTGCCTGGCGTGCTGGCAGTGGCCGAGCAAGTCGGCAGCGCCGGTCGCGACATTCTGATGGCGCTGCTGTTGGGTTACGACGTCGCCGCTCGCCTCGGCGGAGCGTTCACCCCGACGACCGTTGGCGCACCAGAACGGTCAGGTGTCGCTGATCGCGGCGGCCGCGGCGGGTGCCCGGTTGCGCGGGCTCGACGCGGCCATGGGATCAGTCTGGCGATGCGGATCGCGACCACGCTGGTGCTGATGCCGAGCTATACCAACGCGGTGTCCGGCGCGACCGCTCTGAACATCGCCGGCGGCATGAGCGGGTTCGCGGCGGCACTGGCGCCTGACCTGGCGATGGCCGGGTTCGAGGCGCAGGACAATGCCATCGAACTGGCGTTGTCCGAACTGGTCGGCGGCGGCTTCACGACGGACGGCGTTGTTGGACGAGCTCGGCACCACCTGGCACATCACGAAAAACTATTTCCGGCTGTACGCGTGCTGCAATCCGATCCATCCGGCGCTGGATTGTCTGGCTCTGGCGCTGACGGAATTGCGACCGCGACCGGAGGATATCGCGCGGATCGATTGCGTGACGTATCGGTTTGCCTCGGTGATGCGGGATCCGAACCCGCGCAATTATTTCGCGTCGAAATACTCGTTGCCGCACGCGGCGGCGACCATGGCCGTGCGCGGGCATGCCGGGTTCGCGGCGCTCGATGATTCCGCGGTGGATGATCCGGTGATCGCGGCGCTGCGCCATCGCGTGACGGTGACCGAGGATCCCGGCGATGACGGCGGTGGCGCCTCGGTTGCGTCCGGCTCGGGTGACGGTAACCCTGACCGATGGGCGGAGCGCCACGCACGCGTGCGAGAGCCACCGCGGCGACTTCCAGGCGCCGTTCACCGACGCGGAATTGCGCGCGAAGTTCGCTGAACTGGCCGGCGTCGTGCTGACACCGGACGGCGTGACGGCGCCGTCGAGCAGGCGGTCGATCGTTGCGAGGAATGGGACTAACGTCGGCGTGCTGACGGCCCTGTTCCGCCAGCCATGGACTTGCCTGACTGAGACCCGGCACAGTCAATCTGAACACAGGGAGGAACCACACATGACCGTCGCGGACCCAAATCGCGTCGTCCTGACCGGGGAAAACCCGTTCATCCGTCTGAGTGAGACGGATGGCGCGCCCTTCACCACCAACGCCAGCTTCTGGCGCATCATCACCTCAGGCGCCGGTCCTGGGCATGTCCTCTACATCAAAAGCGAACTGACCGAGGACCGCTGGCGGATTTATTCCGACAACATCGGCATGGCGCGCTGGCTGCAAAACACCGTGCAAGGAATGCTGAACCCGGAACTCAAGGATTTGTCCATTCCCGTGACGGACGCGGCGTTCAGCAAGTCCGGCGATCCGCGCGATTACTGGACCGAGACCGCGATGGCGGGGAGCGAAACGATCAGCCTGACCTGGTATGACATCGGCGATCCGTTGCTGATCCATACCTATCCCAATGTCGGACCCGATGCCCGTCCGTACGGCGTATGCACGGTGCTCGTCCCGGCCGTCCGGCGCCAGATTGACGCGCAACGGAGTGCAGGCGAACGGGACGGCGTTTCCTCGGGTGCGCGAGGGGCGGCCATTCAGCACTTGCGCGCTGGCGTTTTGCGAGAGCTGGACCGAACCGAGGTAGCCAGCGCGTCACGTTATCCGATCGTAACGCAACCCTCTCGCCAACCAGCAACCGATTTCAACGCCGGTCACGGTCCCTCCGATGTTTCGCTGGACCGCCAACGTCCAATCGCCGGGAGGAGTATGATCCAGTGCCCGCGGGCACGGCAGTGCCCACACATCGGAGCCGACTGGTTCCAGCATCTCCATCCGGCCCTGCCCCAGGAACCCCGAGAACCCGCCGTACAGCACGCCGCCGCCGTCCGTGATCGTCAAATCGGCATCCAGTTCGGCGCAGCGATAGCGTCCGGCGATAGCGGTTTGCGTCGCGCCATCCAAACGTCTCAGGCAGGTGCTCCAGTTTTCGCGGGGGCGATGCATCCAAAGCCCGTTCTCGTCGGGCCGCAACCGTGTCCCGTCGCCGCTACCCGCCGATCCGTCCGGCTGGAGATCGAGTTCCTCCGCCGAATGGCCGAAGCGCAGTCTGACCCGCCCAGGCGATGCGGGGTCGATGCGTGCGGCGAGGCCGGTGTCGGGGTCGGTGTAGGCACCGAGACCATACCGGGACCGGAATGTTTGCATCCGGTCGCGGCGTTGTTCCACCCAAGGCCGCGCCGAGCAAATCCATCGCTGCCCCATGCGCGTTCGCCAGATGGTTGAACAGCACGACCACCGATACACGCTCCGAGGCGGACGTAAAGCCGATGGCTTCGCCAGCCGCGCAGCGCGCCGCCATGACCGATGACCGCGCGTCCGAAGTCTGTTGACCGGCTCAGGCCAAATCCGTACGGCGCCGGGTTGCCGTCCGCGAAGGTCACATCGGCTGACAGGCGGCGGTACAGCCCATCCGCGTCATCTCGGGTCGCGTCGATGAATCGCTCCCATGCGATCATGTCATCCAGGCTGGCGCCGAGTCCGGCGTCGCCGGTCCATAGGACATGGTTCTCGGCGGCGCGGAAGCCCTTTATCGACCGAGCCCTCGTAGCCCGTCGTGCCATCGGGCATCGCGCTGGTGTCCGCCGCCAGCAGAGCGCTGTCCATTCCCGCGCGGTCGAAGATCCGTGAGCCGCAACAATTCGGCGAAGCCGCGCCCGGTGCGCTCGGCCACGATGTCCGAGAGCAAACGGAAGTTCTGGTTGACGTACGGAATACCGCGTCCCCGGAATGAAATGCAGCGTCCGGGTCGCGCCGATCACCCGCGCCGCTTCGGTATCGCCGAACGGCGCCTCAACCGGCGAGCCGTGCAGCATCGCGACAGCCCAGTAGTCGCGCAGCCCAGATTGGTTGTGGCACAAATGAAGAGCGGTCGGCGCGGGTTGTCGCAGCAACGGCAGCCGCGCGCGCACATCGTCGTCCAGCACGGTCGGATCAGGGAAAGTATCCAGCACCACACCGCAGGTGAACTGCTTGGTGATGGAGCACATCCGGAACAAAGTGCGCGGCGTGAAGGGGATGCGGCGCTCGGCGTTGGCCCAACCCCAGGTGTGGCGGACCAGAACCTCGCCGTCGCGCAGCACGGCGATCGCGCCGCCTGGCCCGGCGTAGGTCCGCGGCAACGTCTCCACGACGCTATCAAGGAAGGCACTCGGCATATCCGATTCTACCCGCGACCGAGCAGCCGGAGCAATGGATCGATGCGCGTCATCGAAGCCAGTTCCCAGACCGCCGCGATGATCTCATCGATCGAGCCCGGGAACGCGCCATGTCGCGCGAGATCACGCACCTTTGCCTCGATATCCTGATCCGACAGCGGCAATTGCTCGCTGCCCAAAGCGTGCGCCACCGTCGAGGTCAACACACGTCCATCCACGGTGCGCACCACGGCGGTCGCGGCGCCGCGCGGGCTAACGGCGTCCAATCGCGCTGTCGTCCTCGCCCGTAGCGCGACAACGGCCGGATCATGCACGGTCGCGTCCTCGAACTCACGCAGGCCGGCCATGCCGAACAGCAACGCGATGGCGGCGCAGTGATGGATGCTGACCCGCGCGTCGCGATCGTTGCTGACGACCCGGTCGCCGCGATCGAGCAGCAACTGATCGCCGGATATGGTGACATCCGCGATTTCCGTGCCGGTCAGCGCATGCTCTCGCCGCAGTGCCAGGCACGCATCGATCACCGCGTGCATCACGATCCCACACGGATATGGCTTGTAGGTGTTGCGCAACGCCTCCCACTGCCGCCCCAGACCGTCGGTGATCGCGGCGACCGCGGGCTCGTCGCCCATCGCGCGAGCCCAGCCAAGCGCACCCTCGATCGCCGACGGAGCCGCGGTGTAGCCTTGTTCCGCCAGCAGCGAGGCGAACAAGCCATTCCGCGCCGCGTTGCCCACACTCACATTCTTCGCCGCGCTGGGCAGGTTCTCGATGATGCCGGCCGACTGGCTCGCGGCGATACCCAATGCATGTCCCGTTCGTTCCGGGTCCAAACCGAGCAGTTTCGCGCTCGCCGCGGCGGATCCGAACACGCCGCAGGTCGAGGTGATGTGCCACCCGCGCGCGTAATGACCAGGTGACACCGCGTTGCCGATGCGGCACTCGACCTCAATCCCCAGCAGCAGCGCATGCAGCACGTCGGCACCCGATAATCCACGTTGCTCCGCGAGCGCGAGCGCGGCCGGAGCGACGGGCGCCGCGGGATGGATGACCGTGCGCAAATGCGTGTCGTCATAGTCCAGCAAGTTGCCGCCGATCGCATTGATGAAGGCGGCCCCCAGCGGATCCAGCCGCTCCGCGCGGCCAAGCACGGTGACGCGTTCGGCACCCGACAAAGGCGTCAGCACACGCATCGCCATCTCGATCGGCGGTGTTTGAGCGACTCCCAGCGTGCAGCCAACGAAGTTCAACAGCGAGCGTCTGGCCTCATGACGAAGTGCGTCCGGTAGATCGTCCCAACGAGACGACGCGACGAACTGGCCGAGACGCGCGCTGACGTAGTCCTGGGTCATCGCTCAGGTTGCCCTCTTCACCAGCGACGCGATCTCCGCCATGCGCGGATCGACTCGCTCCGGCCGCTGGCTGCCCAGGTTCAGCACCAGGCGATGCACCCCAAGGTCGGCGTATTCCCGCATCGCGTCGATCGGCATCGCGACCGGCGGTGTAATGATGATCTGGAAATCACTCCCGCGGGTACGGCCGGCTTTCACGAACGCGGCATCCAGGCGCGCGAGCATCTCCTTCGTGCCGGCGGGATCTCGATTGAACCCGTACCAACCGGCGCCGAAACGAACGGCACGCCGGAACGCTGCGTCGGCGTAGCCTCCGACGATGATCGGAATGTGAGGCTTCTGGATTGGTTTGGGATCCATCCGCAAGGTCTCGAATTTCACCCATTTGCCGGCGAAGTCGACCACCGGTTCGGTCCACAACCGGCGCATGACCTCAAGGAACTCGTCGCAGCGCGCGCCGCGATCTTCCCAGCGATAGCCGCACGCCTCGACTTCTTCCTTGTTCCAGCCGACACCGATGCCGAAATCGATCCGTCCCTCGGTCAGCCAGTCCAGGGTGCACATCTCTTTGGCGGTGTAGATTGGATTGCGCTGCGGCACGAGGGCGACGCCGGTGCCGAAGCGCAGGGTGCTCGTGACGGCAGCGAGAAATCCGAAGGTCGCTGTTACATCCAGCATGCCGCCGCCCGCCGGCACGGGAATGCGGCCGTCCTTCGCGCCGGGGTAACCGAAGGTGTTCTTGTCGAACAGCGCGACATGCTCGCCCATCCAGATTGAGTCGAGGCCCATGCCCTCGGCGCGCCGGCCGAACTCGCGGATCATGCGCGGTGTCGCCAAAGGTGACATGAACGTGGCAAAGACGCCGATCTTCATTTGGGCATTCCTCGGTTTGCGTGGGTTGGTGAATGGTTAGATCGCGCCGAGCGGCAGGGCAATCGCCGGTGAGGGGCAAGCGTCGGGTTTCACCTCGTCAAAGGGCCTCGCCCTTTGCCTTTGATGGGGATTTAATGGGCAAAGCCCCCGGCGGGTTTCAGGGCGAAGCCCTCGCGCTGCCGAACCCGGCGATTGCCCCGCATGGCGTGACGCTCGCGTCCGCGCTAACCTCACGCTCGCCGTCACGAGGAAATGCGGAGGGACGCCCGAATGACAATGAACTGCGCGAAGCTGGCCGCCGATCTGGAACGCCTGCTGAAGCTGCGCAATCCGCCGTTCAGCATGAAGCTGTTCGAGCGGGTCGAGGACATGGAAGCAATCCCACGCATCCGCCGTCCCAAAGCCATCCACGCCTTCGATCAGGTTGTTGCCCAGGCGGCGCGACTGGGATGGACGGTGGGAGTGACGGCGGAGGATCTGGTTGGCGCGCAATGCCGCGCGGTGATTGGTCTCGGCAATGCGAAGGATGCCAAATGGAAATCCGGTCAGCACATGGTCGGCGTCTGGTATTCGACGCCTGACGATGCCGGAGCGCACCAGGCGGCGATGAACTGCGTCGATGATGGTACGTATCAGGCGATGGTCGTCTCGCCATTGTCCAGCGGCCGGCTTGATCCGCCGGACATCGCGCTGTTTTACGCCACGCCCGGCGCGATGATGTACTTTATTAATGGACTGCAATGGTCAGGCTATAAGAAGTTCAACTGGGGCGTGGTCGGCGAGTCCGCCTGCGCCGACTCCTGGGGCCGCGCGTTGAAGACACGGGAGGCCAGCCTGTCGATCCCCTGCTTCGCGGAGCGGCGTTATGGTGGCGTGCTGGATGACGAGATGCTGATGGCGTTGCCTCCCGAGCAACTGCGGCAGGCGATCACCGGGATGGAGGCGCTGGCGAAAAATGGCTTCCGCTATCCGTTCCCACAATATGGAATTCAGATGGATGTGCGGGCTGGGATGGGCGTGAGCTATCCGGATAAGAAGCCGCCGGCGGGCTGATCTTAGCTGACAGCCTCCGCTTTCCCGGACGCGGCCGAGCGCAGGATCGCCTCGAACACCGCCACTCCGTGCCGTATGTCCGCCAGCGGGGTGGGGAAGGGGCGCCGCGCCTCGATGCTGGCGGCAAACGAGTTAAGTTCGGCGGTCAGCATGTTGAAGCCTTTGGTTTCGAACACCTCGGGCGTCGCGCTGCCGAACGCCTCGCCGGGCAAGGACGCGATAAAGCGGTAAGTCCCCATGGGGTGACCAAGGATTTCGGCGAACCCACCGGTGCCATATAGCGCCATCCGATAATGCGGCGTGGCGACCGTTGAGCAAAAGATATGACCGTGCGCACCCGATTTGAACGTCAGCAGCACATCCGTGGTGTCGTCGGCACAGATCGCGGCGCGTCGGCTGACGGTGGCGAACACGCGCTCGACCGGACCGAGCAGATCGATCATGCCATCCACCAGATGGACCCCAATCGCGGTCATCGCGCCGCCTGGAGACTTATCAGGTCGCGCGCGCCACGCTGTCGCGGTAAGCTCCAGTCCGTGCAACGCGGTTTGTTCGGCGCTGATGGTGGCGATGGTGCCAAGACGTCCGCCGCGCACGGCCTCGCGCAGACGGATCATTGACGGATGGAACCGGCGATTGAAGCCCACGGCCAGAACGATGCCCGCGCGGTCGGCGGCTTCCAGCATCCGGTCCGCGTCGGCCAGAGTCAGAGCGAACGGCTTCTCCACGAAGACATGCTTGCCGGCGGCGGCGGCGCGGCGCACCTGCTCTGGATGCTGACTGTGCGGCGTGGCGAATACCACGGCGTCGATCGCCGGATCGCTCAGGACATCGTCGATTTCGCTGTCCAGCGCAACGATTTCTCGTGGCAGAACGCCTCGGCGGTTTGCCGTGTGCGGGTGTTCGCCACGGTAAAGCGCAGCGTCGCGCTCCCGCTCGTGCTGTTCACCAGATTCTGACCCCACCGGCCGAGGCCCACGATCGCCGCGTTGACCATCTCAGTCCCCTTCAACTTCAGCGATAAAATTGTTGACGAACTCACGCATGAACGCGGAACGGGCCGCCGCCAGACGCTGACCCTCTTTGGTCAGAAATCCCGTGGCTACCTTGAACAGTTTGGCGGGGAAGTGATCCAGCGCATAGGCACGATCGTCCAACGGCCGCGCCTCCGCGCCTGGATCGTCCGGTTCATACAGCGCGCCCCCCATGCGGCCGCCAACATGGAAGCAACGCGCGATCCCAATGGCTCCGATCGCGTCGAGCCGGTCGGCGTCCTGTAAAATCTCGCCTCCCGCGTTCCCGGCACCAGTCCGGCGGAAAAACTGTGCGTCTCGATCACATGGGCCAGTGCATCGATCCGCGCCGCCGCCCATCCGAGGCCCGCCACGATCTCTCTCGCCCGAGCCGCCGACAACCGAGACGCCTGGTCCCGCAGCGGCGAGCTTTTCTCCACCGCCACGCAGTCGTGCAGGATCACCGCCGCCAGCAGCAGTTCTGTATCGCAGTCCGGTTCCGTCCGGGCGATCCGCGTCGCGTTCCGCCAGACCCGGACGATGTGCGACAGATCGTGCGAACCATCGGTGCCGTTCGCATCGAATGCGCGCAGCAGAATTTCCGCGAGTGGTTGCCAGGGAGCGAATGGCTCGGTCATGCCGCGTGGCCTTTGGCTAAGGGGGTTGGGACCTGACTGACTTTAAGGCATTCTCCACGAAACATGGGAGGTCACGACATGGCAGGCAGACGCCAGTTCCTCGCCGGCGGCGCCGCGCTTCTGGCCACGCCAAAGGTGGCGAAGGCACAGGGGACGTCGGTGCTGAAATTCGTGCCGGCGGCGGACTTGTCGGTGCTCGATCCGGTGTGGACAACGAGCTACCAGACTCGCGATCACGGTTTTCTGGTTTTCGACACGCTGTATGGTCTCGACAACGCATTTCGGCCGTCGCCGCAAATGGCCGCGGGTGCGACGACCGAGGACGGTGAAAAGACCTGGCGCATCACGTTGCGCGATGGTCTGGCGTTTCACGACGGCGCCAAGGTCCTGGGGCGCGACGCCGCGGCCTCGATCCGGCGCTGGGGCGCGCGCGACGGGTTTGGCCAGGCCTTGCTCGCGGCGTGCGACGAGATCAGCGCTCCGGACGATAAGACCATTTTGTTTCGCCTGAAAGCGCCGTTCCCGCTGCTGCCCGACGCGCTGGCGAAAACGCCGCCGAGCATGTGTC
>CAVRDN010000036.1:0-19870 GCA_963719675.1 uncultured Alphaproteobacteria bacterium
CGGGGCCGTGTTGCGATAGATCCGCTCTCGATGATTTTCGGTTGATGCGCCGCGCGCACGGACGAGTATCGCGGCGTCGGTGAGAACAACGGACATCACGAGGGCCGGATCAGCGACGTGGTGGTTCCGTTTCCGATACGGTCCGGGTTCGGTGCCGTTGTTTGTCGGACGTGCGTGTCATCGACCTGCCGCGGCGGACCGCATAATCCCGACATGCGGCTCTCAACAGGATTGCGCGATCAAACCGGCGCGACAATTCAACGTCTGGGCCATCCCGCGGCGGGCACGACTTCTCCGGCCCCGCGGTTCGACCGATGTCGCCGCCTGTGTCAGATTGGTGTCGTCACGCATTGGCCTCAGCACCAGGAGACACCCGCCATGCAAATCAAGAAGGGCTACAAACAACTCCTCGACGAGGCCAACGCGGTCATCGAAACACTCACACCCCAGCAGGCCATCGCCGAATACGGCCGCGATGACGTCGTCTTCATCGATTTGCGCGATCCACGCGAACTCGATCGTGAGGGCAAGATGCCGGCCGCGTTCGCCTGCACCCGCGGCATGCTGGAGTTTTGGATCGATCCCGAAAGCCCGTACCACAAGCCGATCTTCGCCGAGGATAAGCGCTTTGTTTTCTTTTGCGCCGGTGGCTGGCGGTCGGCGCTCGCCGCGAAAACGGCGACGGAAATGGGACTGGAGAACGTCGCGCACATTGAAGGCGGGTTCGGTGCGTGGAAGAAGGCCGGCGGCCCGGCGGAAGCCCCGAAGCCGCGCACCTGATTCGGAGCGCGCGACGCGCGGGTCAGGCCCCCCAGGCGCGCGTCGGCAGAGCGGGCGGCTAAGATCCCGCCCGCTGCCGCCTGGTTACCGGCACCGACAGTATGCCACGCGCGGTGACATGAGCCGAAAAAGAGACGCGGGTCAGACCGGGCGTCGGCCAATCAGCGAGGCATACAGCGTCGCGTCCGTCGCCCCCTCCGTGCTGAACGCCAGCACCCGGCTGTCGAGCCCGAGTCCGAGCGCGCTCCTCGTGTCCGGATCGCTCGAAGCCAGCAGATATCCCGCGAGTCCCGCCACACCGGATTCACCGGCCACAATGCCGGCCGCGGCAAGAAAGTGCATGGCGTCAATCGCCGCGTCATCCGGGATCGCCATGAAGGCGGTCGCGGCGCGCTCCAGTTCCTGCCATGCCAGCAAGCTCGGCTCGCCACAGGCAAGGCCGGCCATGATCGTGTCGAGGTGACCCGCGACCGAAGTGAGGCGACCGGCGCGCGCGCTTTCCAGCAAACACGCCGCGCGCTCGGGTTCGACGACCACCAGGCCGGGCCCGGTTCCCCAACGCGCTCGGACCTGGACCGACACCGCGGCCGCGGCGCCACCGACTCCGCTCTGGATGAACACGTGCGTCGGTGGCGGGCCGGTCCATTGATCGGCCGCCTCGTCCGCCATCAGGCGGTAGCCTTGCATGATGTCGCGCGGCACCTCGGTGTAGCCGGGCCAGGACGTGTCGGAGACGATAAACCAGCCATGCGTCTCGGCATCCTGGGCGCAGGCGCGGACAGCGTCGTCGTAGGTTCCGGGCACTCGGCGGATCTCGGCCCCGAAGGCGGCGATGGCGGCTTCCCGGCCGGCGCTGACGGTCTCGTGGAGATAGATCACGCAACGGCAATGAAAGCGGGAGGCTGCCCACGCGACGGCACGGCCATGGTTGCCGTCGGTGGCTGAGGTGATCGTGATGCGGTGGGTTGCCTCGGCGAAGTGCCCGCTGGAGAGATCGGCGGAGCTGGCGGACGGCGCGACACCAAGGCGCGCCAGTTCTGCGACAAGCAGATTGACGACAGCGTAGGCGCCGCCGAGCGCCTTGAAACTCCCGAGGCCGAAACGGCCGGCCTCGTCTTTGAGGCGGATCGTTCCAGGCAGCGGCAGATCACGGAGTGGCGTGGCCGCGTAGCCATCCCAACTGAGTATCTCAGCCTTGGCGCGGCGAAATCCGGCGGCGGGAAGCGTGACCATGCCAGGGATGCCGTGACGCGGGTTCTTGAGCAGGGTGAACGCTGACATGCGGCGACCGTGGCTCCGGTCCCGACCGAACGCAAGGCGTCACGGCAGCGGCTGGGCTTATCGCGGTACCGGCCAGAAAAATCTTCGCCGGTCGGGGTTTACAAAATAGAGGCGCCGCCCGCGGACCGCGGGGGTGACAGGGCCGGTGGCAAATGAAACTATGCTCTCGCGGCGCGGCGCCGACGTCTCCAAGGTCGCGGCGTACGAGTGAGGAGGAAAGCGCGCCATGATCCACGACCATGCCAAATGGGGTCCCGCCGACCAGATCGGAGCGGGCAATCTGCTGACCGTGGAGAAGCGGCTCGCGGCCCTGGCGAGCGTCCATCAAGGCCGGGTCTACGACGTCAGCCATGAAATCTTCATGGGCGCGCCATACATGGCGCCCAACCAGACTCCATACCTGATGTCGATCTTCGGCTCCTGGCGGGACACCATCAAGCGACGGCGTAAGCTCGGTGCCACCAACGACGCCGGAACCAACCTTGAGCGTATCGAGATGACCGCCCATGTCGGCACGCACATCGACGCATTGGGGCACTTCTCCAACGGCGACATGCTCTACAACGGCAATTGCGCCGCCGACGTGGTAACGGACTGGGGCCTCGACCGGTTGGGGATCGAGCACGCACCACCGATGATCACCCGCGGCCTGTTGTTCGATGTCGCGGGTGCGCACGGCGGACCGCACCTGAACCCCGGTCAGGTGGTGACCCCGGACGATCTGAAGCGCGCCGCCGACACCGGTGGGTTTTCGGTACAACCCGGCGACATCGCGCTGATCCGCACCGGATGGGGTCGTTACTTCGGTAGCAACAACGCCAAATATCTGGAAGGTGAGCCCGGGATCGATGTACCGGCCGCGCGCTGGCTGATCGATCAGGGGATCACCGCGATCGGTGCCGACAACATGGCGGTGGAAGGTACTGCCAAACCCCGACAAAAGCATCATGATGCCGGTACACCAGTTCTGCCTCGCGGAGTGCGGCGTGTACCTCATTGAGAACCTGGCACTGGAGGAAATGGCGCGGGATCAGGTTTACTCCGGCTGCTTCATTTTGCTGGCGACCAAGTTCCGTGGCGCGACGGGTTCGCCGGCACGGCCAATCGTGATGATTTAACGGGTTGATGGTTCGCGCGACGGAGTGGCCAACCCGGACGCGATCTGCGAACACCGCGGTGATTGCAACCGGCGACGCATGGTCTCTCCCGAAATGGCTTCCCACCGCGCCCCCAAGCCCCCGTGATGACCTGGGCATCGTCGCGGAAGCGGCCAATACGTCGCCGTTTGCCTGGATAACGATCCGCGAAACCATGTTACCGGTCGTGCGGAATGCCGAGACACCCATTGATACCGTGGATCTTGCCCCTCCCACCAAGGCGGCCACCGCCTGCGTGACCCGACCCGGCGCTCGGCTGGCGGACAGATGTTCCGGCCATTCGGCCGAGATCGCCGCCAGTGTGCACGCCATGACGGGTCTGGCCTGATGACGATCGCATCGAGCGGACGTTGCAAGGGGATTTGGTTGCTCCCGCTGCTTTTGGCAGACTGTGGCGCCCGAGGGTGCCAGCCCGGTGGCGGTGAGGCGATGCGGATCTACAGCCTGTATTTCGGTCGTTCGGTCGCCGGTAGGGCCGATGTCAGCGACCGGCAATGGCGCGACTTTCGCGAACAGGTAATCACGCCGGCGTTACCTGACGGCTATACCGTGTTGGACGGCCAAGGGGCCTGGATGAACCCACGCTCTCATGCAACCATTTCCGAGGCGACCAAGATCCTGGTTGTCGCGATGCCGGACGCAGCGCGAAGCCTGACCGCGATCAACCAGATTCGAAGCCGCTGGCAACACCGGTTTCATCAATACGTGGTTGGGATGACCGTGCAAACCGGCTGCGGATCGTTCTCACCCGTGGAGGCCCCACGATGAATGAAGTCGCGACGCATTACGGCACCGACGGTTTGCTCGACCGCATCCTGGCCGCGCTGGCCCAGGCCGGGAAGGACGTGGATAAACTGACGATCGACGATCTGGCGCTGGTGGATGAGTTCCATTCGCGCCGGCGCCGCGCCACTGAGGAACTGGCGGCCATGTTGTCACCTTTGGCGACGGATCACGTGATCGATGTCGGATCCGGAATTGGCGGCCCGTCACGCTACCTGGCAGCGACATACGGCTGCCGCGTCAGTGGCGTGGACCTGACGCCGGAGTTCGTCGCGGCCGCGACCGGATTGACCGAGCGGATTGGTCTGACGGAGCGAGTTGATTTCCGGCAGGGCTCGGCGCTGGCGTTGCCCTTCCCCGACGCCAGCTTCGATCGCGCCTGGTCGCAGAACGTGGCGATGAACATCGAGGATCGTGCGCGGTATTATTCCGAGATGCGCCGGGTGCTGAAACCCGGTGGGCGGCTGGCGATCCAGGATGTCGCGCAAGGTCCCGGCGGCCCGGTGGTGTTTCCGGTGATGTGGGCCAGCCGGCCGGAAATCAGCTTTCTGCGCACGCCCGACGAAACGCGGACATTGCTGGAAGCGGCCGGCTTCCGGGTCGTGGGATGGGTCGACAACTCCGAAGCCGCGCTGCTCGAGGCGCAGGCGGAACGCGCCGCCATGCGTGCGACATCGGGCCCGCCGCTGTTGGGCATCCATCTCATCGTCGGTCCGAGCGCGCGGGAGAAGATGCGCAGTGGACAGCGCAATCAAGAGGAAAAACGGACCCTGCTGATCAATGCGCTATTGGAACGGGTTGGTTAAGGGCCGCGATTGCCAGCGCGCGGGCTCCTCCCCTATCCTGCCGCGCCTGGAGGGAGCATTCCATGGCTCTGACCGTTCGCCCACTGCACGCGGATTTCGTCGCCGAGGTTACCGGCCTCGATTTGCGTATCCCGCCCCATGCCGCGCTGATGCACGCGATCATCGAGGCGGCGGACAGGTACGCCGTTCTGGTATTTCCCGGTCAACTCATCACCGACGAACAGCACGTCGCCTTCAGCCGCCCGTTCGGCCGGTTGGAGACGACAATCAAGGCGTACCGTCCAGGGTTCAAAGGGCGTCTCGATCCACATGTCGCGGACATTTCCAATCTCGACGAGAACAGCACGCTGCTGTCCGCCACAGACCGCCGTCGGATGAATTCGCTCGGCAATCGGCTGTGGCACACCGATTATACGTTCAAGCCGACGCCGGGTCTGTATTCGTTGCTGGCCGCGCACGTAATTCCGGACGAAGGCGGCGAGACCCAGTTCGCCGACATGCGCTCCGCGTACGATGCGTTACCGGAGCGTATGAAGCGACGGCTGGACGGTCTGGTCGCGGAACACTCGCTGCTTTATTCGCGTGGTACCCTGGGCTTTTCCGATTTTACCGAGGAGGAGAAACTGCGCCTCGGTTCGGCGCCGCAACCGATCGTCCGCGTGCATCCCGGATCACGACGCAAGACGTTGTATCTGGCTTCTCATGCCATGATGATTCACGGCATGGAGGTGCCGGAAGGCCGCATCCTGCTAAAGGAACTTATGGACCACGCGACGCGGCCGGAGTTCGTCCACACGCACCGCTGGACCGCCGGCGATCTGGTGCTGTGGGATAATCGCTGCACGATGCACCGTGCCTGCGAGTACGATCCTCACAAGGTGCGGGAACTGCATCGCACAACGGTCATGGAAACAACCCCACCGATGGCCGAACTGACAAGGAACGTCGCATGAGCATCACGATCCATCCAATCACACCCGACTTCGCGGCGGAGATCAGCGGCGTCGATCTGCGCGAACCGCTCGACCGCGAGACGGTCACCGCGATTTCCGACGCCATCAACCACGCCGGCGTGCTGGTATTCCACGACCAGTTCATCACCGATGAACAACAACAGGCGTTCAGTCGGAACTTTGGCGATCTGGAGACCACCGTCCGCGCGTATCGAAAGGATTTCGTGCCGCGGTTGGATGTCCACATGGCGGACATCTCGAACCTGGACGAAAAGAACCGTGTCCTGCCAAAGAACGACCGCCGCCGCCTGAATGCACTGGGCAATCGGCTCTGGCATTCGGATAGCAGCTTCAAGCGCGTCCCCGCGCGGTTCTCGCTGTTGTCGGCTCGGGTTATTCCCGGCGAGGGCGGTGAGACCCAGTTCGCCGACATGCGCGCGGCGTGGGATGCCTTGCCCCCGGCGATGCAACGCCGTGTGGAAGGCATGATTTGCGAACACACCCAGTTGTTCTCCCGCGCCAAAATCGGGTTCACCGATTGGGCGCCCGAGGAAATCGAAAAAATGGCGCCGGTTGCTCAGGTTCTGGTGCGTACCCATCCCGGCTCCGGGCGTAGGTCGCTGTTTTTGTCGTCGCATGCCGGCCGTATCCGCGGCATGGAGGAACCGGAGGCACGCCTGCTGCTGATGGATCTGATGGAGCATGCGACACAACCGCGGTTTGTCTACACGCATCGTTGGCGGGTCGGCGACCTCGTGATGTGGGATAATCGCTGCACCATGCATCGCGCCCGCGAGTATGATGAAACACAGGTGCGCGACATGCACCGCACGACCGTTTCGGATGGCGTGCCGACTGTGCTGGAGCAGGCGGCGGCGTGATCCGTATACTTGCCACGTTGCTGATCCTGCTGGCGCCACATGTGGTCGAGGCAGCGTGTGCGCCTGTCGCCTCGGGTGGACCGACAATCTGGCGCGCGGCGGCGGAAGACCCAGCGGTTCGCATCACGTTTCTCGGCCACGCGAGTTTTCTGATCGAAACGCCGGATCATGTGCGTGTCATCACCGATTACAGTGGCGCCTACACGACCGAGCCACCGCCGGACCTCGTCACGATGAACCACGCGCATCCATCACATTACACCCTGCATCCCGATCCGCGCATCGGCATCGTGCTGCACGGCTGGCAGGAGGGACCGAAGCCGCCATCCTACGACGTGGTGCTGCGCGACCTGCGGGTCACCAACCTGCCAACGAACATTCGCGAGTGGGGCGGCGGCACGGAGATCAACGGTAACTCGATCTTTGTGTTCGAAAGCGCGGGATTGTGCATCGCGCATCTTGGTCATCTGCATCATCTGCTGGAACCGGCCGACCTCGATGCGCTCGGCCATATTGACATCGTGATGATCGCGGTGGATGGCGCGTTTACCATCGGGCAGGACGACGCCCGCACGGTGATCGAGCAAACGCATCCGCGTATCGTTCTTCCGATGCATTATTTTGGTTCCGAGACGCTCGCGCGCTTTCTTGATTTGATGCGGCCCACGCACGCGATCGATATCAGGCATGAGTCGACGATCGAGGTTTCTCGCATGACATTGCCCGACCGGCCCACCGTCATCGCGCTGCCTGGCGGTCCTTAGACCGGCCTGATGTTCCAGGGGTAGACAAGGACCTTGCAGCATACCAGCGATCGTCTTCCGGAACACCGTTCTGATAAAACCTGACCCAGAGGGATACGCGGACAGTCCCGCGGCGCCATCGCGCCGATCGCTTGCACGATATGGTGTCTGCCCGGCCTCATTGGGCGCGGCGAGCCAATGTGGCATCCTGGTCTGAGAAAGCCGAATATGGCATCAGACAGACGAGAGACAACGCACAACGCCTCCCGAGGGAATCCGACCATGACCGCTCGCACCGCTCCGCCGTACCGTGCCGATCACGTCGGCAGTTTGCTGCGGCCCAAGGAACTGCGGGCCGCCCGCGCGGCCTGGAAGGCAGGGACCATGACCCGCGAGGCGTTGCGCGAAGTCGAGGATCGCTGCATCACCGCCGCGATCGCGCGGCAGGAGGAGATCGGTCTGCGCGCCGCGACGGATGGCGAATATCGGCGCGCCTACTGGCACTACGATTTCGTATCGGGGCTGGACGGGGTGGAGATCTACGAGCCCGAGCAGAAGATCCAGTTCAAGGGCGGCGTGCCACTTGGTCACATGCTGCGTGTCAACGGGCGCATCGGCTTCAGCAAACCGATCATGCTGGATGATTACAAATTCGTCGCCGCGCACGTGCATGGCGCGCTACCGAAACAAACAATTCCCTCACCCTCGGTTGTTCATTTCCGTGGTGGGCGGAACGCGATCGATAAAACATCGTACCCGTCGCTGGATGGGTTCTTCGCCGATCTCGGTGAGGCCTATCATAAAGCGGTCGGCTCATTCGGTGCCGCGGGGTGCCGGTATCTGCAAATAGACGAGGTCAACATTGCCTATCTGTGCGACCCCGAGCAGATCGCGGCACTCAAGGCGCGCGGCGAGCATGTGGAAAATCTGCTGCAAATTTACGGCGCCATGCTGAATCGCGCGATCGAGGCGCGGCCCGCGGGCATGACCATCTCGATGCATCTCTGCCGCGGCAATTTCCGTTCCACCTTCGTCGCCACCGGGGGCTACGAGCCTGTCGCCGAGGTGCTGTTCAATCAGATCAACGCCGATGCCTACTTCATGGAATACGATTCTGATCGGGCCGGCGGGTTCGAGCCTCTGCGCTTCGTGCCGCGCGGTCCGAAGATCGTCGTGCTCGGGCTGGTGACCAGCAAGACCGGCGCGCTGGAGTCGAAAGACGAACTGAAGCGCCGAATCGACGAGGCGGCGACATATCTGCCATTGGAACAACTGGCACTATCGCCGCAATGCGGTTTCGCCTCGACCGAGGAAGGCAACACGCTGACAGAGGAAGAACAGTGGGCGAAGTTGCGGCTGTGCGTCGATGTCGCGCGCGAGGTTTGGGGCGGGGTGTAGGTCCGCCGACCTGAGCAAGGGATTCTGACCGAAGCTGGTCCCTTTTTCAGGCGCCAATTGGGTGCGCATCCGAGGCTGCCTCAGATCAAATGATTGGACGGAGCCCGTAAAACCGTGTCGCCGTGCCTTGGAACAGATCTGCCTTTTCCGCCGCGGAACAGCCGGCGGCGATGCGTTTGAACGCGTTCCATAATACCGGGTAAGAGCACATGCCTTTGTCGACGGGAAAGTTGCTTTCGAACATACAACGGTTCGCACCGAACGCCTCGATCGCGGTTTCCATGTAGGGCCGCCACGCCGCCGCCATCTCGCCCGACCCTGGCGGCAGCACCTGATGATGATAGCCGAACCCGTTCACGTTCATCGCCAGCCCGCCCAGTTTGACGAAGAGGTTGGGGCAGTGCGCGAGTTGCTTCATGCACGCCGACCATTGTGCGAAGACCGCGGCGCGTTGTCCTTCATACGGCCCGACGCCGAGCGGCCCACCCAGATGATTGAGCACGATCTTTTGGTCCGGGCACGCGCGCAGCAAATCGAGCAGATCGGGAAGTTGCGGATGGTAGCACCAGGCCTCGAACGTCAGGCCGAGTTTGCCGGTACGCGCGACGCCGGCGCGGAAAGTGGAATCCAGGAACAGGCCCGGTGGCGCGCCGGGTGGAGCTGTCGGCGCGATGCCCGCGTCATGGGTGGCGCTGTGGCGGATGCCCTTGAAGTGACCGTTTCCGGCGGTGACATGGGCGATCAGGACCGGCTCGATCCGGTCACCCAACCGGCAATCGGCGTGGCCCACGATACCGGCGCAGGCGCGGAACGCGAGACGTTCGCTCGCGGCGGCGACCGAAGCCACGAATTCGGTCTCACCCACCGGGCGCATTTCATCCGGACCCTCCTTGCGATAGGCCGAGCCGCATTGAATGAACACGGTGGCGCGGACGTCGTGACCGGTACCGACGTCCTCCGCCAGATCCTCGAGCAAGTAACGATCCGGCCGGGCGTGCCATAAATGATGGTGCGGATCGACGATCGGCTGACCGGGGTCGAGAACGTCCTCTCGCAGGGCCTCCAGCCACGTCGGCCGGACGCGCGGATGCGGAAACGGAAGCCTGGTGCCGCTCATGGAATTATCCTCCGCCGGTTGGACGGATCAGGCCATGGCGAGTTTCGCGGCGCAACCCTCGACTGGCGCGGCCCCGACCTGGGCATGATCAGCGTGGCGCCCTTCTGTCGGCGCCGGTGGCAGTCCGATCACTTCCAGCGCGCGCAGCAGCGACGCGGACTGAGCCGCCTCACTGAACCGGTCCCGCGCATAGGCGATCTCGGCGGCGGCGCACCGCCGCCACAGCCCATCGTCGGTCAGCCGGTCGCATACCGCCGCGGCGAACGCATCCGGTTCCGTTTCGACCGCGACAAACTGCTCGATACCGCGCAGGCCCTGCGCGCCAGCCGGGGTCAGCACGGTGGTACACCGTGCCACAGCGCCTCGACCGTCTTCAGCTTGACCCCGGCGCCGGACAACAGTGGAACGACCGCGACCCGCGCCCGCCGATACCAGGCCCGTAA
The DNA here is from genome assembly GCA_963719675.1 of uncultured Alphaproteobacteria bacterium. Taxonomy (GTDB): domain Bacteria; phylum Pseudomonadota; class Alphaproteobacteria; order Acetobacterales; family Acetobacteraceae; genus Rhodopila. The sequence goes on from CAVRDN010000036.1 coordinate 10,343, forward strand.
CGCCGCCTCCGGCACGTTGGCGAATACGCTGACATGCGTACCACCAAGCCGGGTGATGGATAGCGGAGGACGAGCGCCCACGATAGCGAACCGCGCGGCCGGCACGCGCGCCAGCACCAGAGGCAGCACCTCCCGCGCGAACCAGAGGGCGGCTTTCGTATTGGGCGGGTGACCGAAGCCCGCGACGAACAAAATCCAATCGAAGTCGCCATCAGGAGGGAAGCCCTCGGCCGATGATCCGCCGGCCACGCCGGGCTCAGCACCGGGGCTGGCCCGGCCATCGGCAGAAAATCCGTTAGCTGGCTTTGGGCCATCCGCGTTCAGGTCATCGACGGACCCGCTGAATGCGTACGGCACGACGGCGCGAACAGCGGCCGAGGAAACCAGGCCACGCACGTCGGCGACTTCTTCCTCCGATGGATACAGCACGAGATCCACGTCGCGCCAAATCGCGATCTCCCGGCTTCGCATGGCACCAGCGTCCCGGTGAGTTCTCGCATCTCCGGTCAGCGCGGCATCGGCTTCCATGCGGCGAAAGTGCAAATCGTGACCGTAATATACGATCCGCGCCGCGGTGCCCGCCCGCACCATCGGCAAACAAACCTCCGCGACCTCGGGACGGCTGAGCAGCACGATATCCAGATCCGCGCCATTGACCTTGAGCCACGCCGGAAGCGCCGCCTGTTGCGGACCGTACAGCACCTCGACGCCCAGATCCTGCAACACCTCGGTGTAACCCGGCGTGCGGTAGGAGTTGGACGGCCAGAACTTTACCACATGCCCGGAACCGAGCAGCGCGCGGATGAACGTCAACATGGTGCGCGAGCCGGCGTCGCGATCCGGCTCCGGCACGTAATGATCGATCAGCAAGACAATCCGGCGATCGTGCGCGCGATCCCGAGCCCGCATGACATGCGTTCCGTTCAGGAAATGGTCGCGCGCGAGCACCTCGTGCCAGGTTTCAAGAAATCTCCTTTGATTGGCGACCTGGCACGACTTCACGCCGTGCCGGACATCACGGCCATGCGAGACGCCCTCGTGATGCACGATGACCGAGCGCGGCTGATAGATCGTCTTCAGCCCCAGTCGACGCAACCGGAACGAAAGGTCCGAATCCTCGCAATAAGCTGGCGCGTATCTGTCATCGAAACCACCGGCGTCAAGAAAGACGTCGCGCCGCACCAGCAAAGATGCGCCCGAGCAATAATCGGCCTCCCGCGCATAGTTGAACTCCGGCGCGTCCGGATCCGCGCCATAACCGTAATTCCAGGCGGATCCGTCCTTCCAAAGGATGCCGCCCGCCTCGCGCAGCCCACCATCCTCCCCGATCAGTTTTGAGCCGACAATGCCTGTGTCCTTCCAGGTCGCGAATACCGCCAGCATACAGTCGAGCCAGCCGGGACGGACCTCGGTATCGTTGTTGAGGAACAACAAGTAGGCACCGCGTGCCTCACGCTGCCGCGGCATTGCAGGTCCGCAGGAAGCCCAGGTTAACGGCGTTGCGGAGCAGTCGGGCACCGCCAACGCGCGCCAGCGCGGCGACCTCGGGGCCGGGAAAGGCATCATCGACGATCAGCACCTCGGTCGGAACGGATGGCCAACAAGTCTGGATCGACGCGAGGCAGCGCAAGGTAAACCCGAGTTGACCATACGTTGGTATAATAACCGAAACGACCGGCATCTCGTCGCCTGGCAAACTGATGGCCTCCGGCGCGATATCCGGCCGGCGATCGGCGCGGAACTCGCCGGACGCTTGCTTAACGGCCAACGTGGGGTCCGCGTCGTCCCGCAATCGGGCCCTCAATCCCGCGCTCATGCGAGAGGTCACGCTCGACCACAAAAACATGATAACGCGACGTGTGCCAATCCCGATCGCCGGCCAGGGTTTATCCAGGTAATGCGACATCCGCAGCAGGAGGAACAATGTCGCGCAGGCCAACATCCGGATGAATGGCAGGAGGCGATGTTTCGCGGTGGCCGCCATGGTGTCTCACCACATGTCTGATGCGAGACAGACATGTGTAGTGCCAACTCATGAGCATACGGTTAAGAAACCCGGCAAAATCTCCGACGGGACCGCCATCGAATGCCGTGCTCCCCCCGATCGCGCGCGGACGCGAACCGCCTAATCGGTCAGGCGGCGACGCGTGTGATCAGGCGAAGCCAGTTTCGCCAGGTCGGCGGCGACCATCTCGGCAACCAACTCGGCAAATGTCACGATCGGGCGCCAACCCAGTGCCTTGCGCGCCTTGCTCGAGTTGCCGAGCAGCGTGTGCACTTCGGTGGGCCGGAAATATCGCGGATCGACCCGCACCAGGACCGCCCCGGAGGCAACATCGACGCCAACCTCATCCACGGCGGTCCCGCGCCAAACGATGCGCCGCCCAACCTCGGCGAACGCGCGCTCCACGAACTCACGAACCGAATGTTCCTCGCCGGTCGCCAGCACGAAATCGTCGGGTTTGGCGTGCTGCATGATCCGCCACATGCCTTCGACGTAATCGCGCGCGTGACCCCAGTCACGCCTCGCATCCAAATTCCCGAGCACCAGTTCGCTCTGCAATCCCAGATGGATCGCGGCGACCGAGCGGGTAATCTTGCGGGTCACGAACGTCTCACCACGCAGCGGGCTCTCATGATTGAACAGCACACCATTACTGGCAAAGATCTGATATGCTTCGCGGTAGTTCACGGTAATCCAGTACGCGTAGAGCTTCGCCACCCCGTACGGACTACGCGGATAGAACGGCGTCGTCTCACGTTGCGGCACTTCGCGCACAAGGCCAAACATCTCCGATGTCGAGGCCTGATAGAATTTTGTTGTTTTCTCAAGTTTCAGGGTGCGTATGGCTTCCAGCAGCCGCAGCGGTCCGAGCGCGTCGGCGTTCGCGGTGTATTCAGGCGTTTCGAAGCTGACCTGGACGTGACTTTGGGCGGCCAGGTTGTAGACTTCATCAGGCATGATTTGTTGCAGCAGTCGGATCAGGTTGGTCGAGTCGGTCATATCGCCGTAGTGCAAAATCAGACGCGAGCCGTCCTGGTGCGGATCCTCATGCAAATGATCGATGCGTTCGGTGTTGAACGACGACGACCGGCGCCGAAGCCCATGCACCGTGTAGCCCTTCGTGAGCAGCAATTCGGCCAGATAGGCGCCGTCCTGTCCCGTTGCTCCCGTGATCAACGCGGTTTTCGGCATGCGATGCGATTCTCCTCGTGTACCGCGGGTCACGGGACTGGTACCCGGACGGTGCGCGCGATCTGATGTCCATACAGAATGGCGCTCGTGTGACTATGCGGTCAGCCGTAAAGGGTTCCATCACGAATTTCTACCCCACCGGCATCAGAGTTGATCACAGCCCCGTCGCACGACCGGATCGCACGACCGGATCGCACGATCGGGAAGCGCCCGACGGCTCGTCGCCCGCGGGTCACGCGGGATCTCGCGCGCGTGCTCTTTACCGCGCGGTCAACAAGGATTAGCGCCTGACCCTTCCGCGCCACGGACCTTGTGCTCGCGAGATTTTTGACCCGCCGCGCTTCGGAAGAGGAAGCTGACATGACGGCCAACGCCCCATCGCGGGTCCTGGTCTGGCAATGGGGACGCTTCGGCGGGGCACCTCGGTTCGCGACTCTGCTGGCGGAAGGCCTTGCCGAGCTGCCGGGTGTCGCGGTGTTACTGTCGCTGTCGCGCGGAGCGGAGATCCTGCGTCAGCCCAAGCCGCCGCGGTGCGACCTGCCAGTGGATACGTACTCCAGCCTCGCCGGTTTCCTCGGGCGCATGGCGACAGCGCCATTCGCGATTGCCGGCCTGGTGCGAAGAGTAAGAGCGCTGCGTCCCGATCTGGCGGTGTGCGCGCAGCCTGGACCGCTCGATCTGCTGATGGCCGCGGCGCTACGCTGGCTGAGAATCCCGTTCATCGTGGTGGTGCACGACGCGGACGCGCATCCGGGCGACGGGTTTCTCATGCAAATGCGGCTTCAACGTATGTTATGCCGGCGCGCCGACGCTATCGCGGCATTGACGGCGCACGTCGGAGATCGGTTGCTGGCGCAGAAACTCGCGGGATCGTCAGCCCGCCCGCTCATCCGCTTGCGTCATCCGCCAATGCGATACAGCTTCGTGCCCGGCAGTAGCGGGATCGGTGCCACCGCCCCGGTTGACCAGGTTCACGGAGACCATGTCCCGGACAATGGTCGCATCGCGAGCCATACCGACGGCAGGATTTTCCGGCTGCTGTCGTTCGGACGTCTGTTGCCATACAAAGGTCTGGACTTACTGGCGGACAGCCTGAAAATCCTCGGCTTGCGTCCGGAATTGCACGTGCGCGTGGTCGGCTCCGGCCCGGAAAGTCCCGAACTCGCCGCCCTGCGTGCCCTGCCCGGCGTGACCGTCGAAAACCGCTGGGTCCCGGAAACCGAGGTCGGCGCCCTGTTCAACTGGGCCGACGCCGTGGTGCTACCCTATCGCGAGGCGAGCCAGAGCGGCGTCGCCGCGGTCGCCCTGGCCGCGCACCGCTACGTCGTAGCCACCAATGTGGGTGGTCTGGAGGAGCAGTTGCGCGGCGAACCCTTGGCCGTGCTGTGCGAGCCGACCGGCGCCAGCCTCGCGGTCGCGCTGCGCCGGTTGCTCGACGATCCGCCTTGCGTAGCGGAAACGCCGGCCGACAACGTCACGTACGGCTGGCGAGACGTTGGATTGTCGTTGCTGGACCAGGCGAGCGCGCTGCTGTGGCCCGAAGCCAAACCAATCGCAGAAGCAGCGCGGGTGCCCGAAGCGAACCAGGTTTGACGAGAGGAGGCCTTGGAATTCAGGCAGCCTCACTCCGCCCGCGTTACTTCGCCTGGAAGTTCGGCAAGCGCCGCTCACCCATCGCCTTGGTGCCCTCCTTGAAGTCGGCGGTGTTGCGCAGCCAGTCCTGCTCCTCGTATTCGCGCTCGGTGGCCCGCGCGACCGCCTCGGCGAGGCCGCGACGCAACGTTTCCCGGGTCGCGATGATCGCCAGCGGCGCCGACTGGGCGATTTCCGTCGCCACCTCGACCGCCTTCGCCCGCACCTGATCCAGGGGCACGCAATAATCGGCGAGACCGATGGCGAGCGCTTCCTCGCCGGTCAGCCGGCGCCCGGTATACATCAGCATCGCCGCCCGCTGCTCCCCGATCAGCCGAGGCAGCGACGCGGTCAGGCCAAAGCCCGGATGAAAGCCCAATCGCGTGAAATTTGTAGAAAACCGCGCTTCCGGGCAGGTCACGCGAAAATCCGCCATCACGGCGAGGCCGACGCCCGCGCCGACCGCCGCGCCATGCACCGCCGCGACGATCGGCTTGCCGGTTTTCCACAGCCGTTGCGCTTCCTTGTAGAAATGTCGCCCGCGCTTCGCCGTGCGCATCACGCCATCGGGGCCACGGCTGCCGAAATCGGCGCCGGCGCAAAAATGCTTTCCTTCCGCGCACAGAACGATCGCGCGCACCACCGGCGTACGGTCATACTCGTCGAGCGCATCGGCGATTTCAGCGACCATGTCAGTGTCGATGAAGTTGTTCGGTCCCCGCCGCACCTCGATCGTGGCGATGAAGCCCGACTCCGACACCGCGATATGTTCGTATGTTCCGTGGCCCATGGCTGCGTTCCTCGCCCAGATCTTGCAATGCGTCTCGTTCACCGCGTCTCTTTCAACGCGTCACTACGCATGCGAGTTTACCGGGGGTTGTCCGATCGGACAATGATACGACCCGGCGGCGACCCGGCCGGGAGGGTTGAACGAGGGAACATTGGCTCAGGCACGGCGAAACGGCACCAACATTCACCATGAGGCGCATGGGTCCGGCGCCCCGATCCTGATGACGCACGGCTTCGGCGCGACCAGCCGGATGTGGGACGAGCAAATCGAGGAACTGACCGACAGCTATCGGCTGATCCTGTGGGACCTGCCCGGCCATGGCGAGAGCGAACAGCCTGAAACACCGCCGACCGCCGAAAGCGTGACCGAAGCCATGCAAGTGGTTCTGGACGCCGCCAAAGTGGAGCGGGCGGTTCTGGTCGGGCTCGGCATCGGCGGTCTGGTCTCGTTGCGCTTCTGGCGGGCGTTTCCGCAACGTGTCCGCGGCCTCGTGCTGATCGGCACCATGCCCGGACTGCGCAGCGGCATCGCGCGCGAGATCTGGAATGGCCAGGTGAGCGAACTCGCTGACGCCCTGGAACGTGATGGGTTGGACGCCCTCGAAGGCGGCGCGGAGGTCGATCCACGCTTGCACCCAAGCCCCCGCCGGACCGGTCGAGCTTTTCGAGCCAGGCGGGATTGTGGCGTTCCGCGAACCAGAAGAACAGCCGCTTGACCTTAACGCTCTTGCAGTCGGTTAGCAGCGCGTGAAGCCGCCGGGGGCTGAGGTTGCGGAGGCCCTCCATCAAAACATCCGCCTGGTGAAATGTTTCACGGCTGGGAACCTCGTCGAGCAATTCAAGAATGGCCCGCTCAGGCGTGGATACCGTCAGAGGCCAGTTCCAGTGCCCCCACGGCTGTTGCATGAGGCCGGCATTGGCCAGCGCCGCGGTGTCCATGTTGGCTTTGAAGACCGGCATGCCACCACTCTTGAAGAGTTTCAGGGCGTTGTGAAAGACGAGTCGCTTATTAACGGAAGCGCGCAGACCTATCGGCGGGTTCCGATTGGTGTAGAGATGAACCTCACGCAGACCGCTCGTCGCGAGGTAGTGGCCGAAACCCTGGAGTTCAAGCGCGGTCCGGTACCCGACTGATACGGCAGTTCGAGAAGGGTGTTGAGGGATATCAGGAACTGCTGCCATGACAGGGGCTCGTTGTTGTCAAATGGAGCAGGCCTGCGGTAGACGCCTCGCGCAAGAGAAAGCAGCCAGCCGTTCATGACATACTTGCGCCGGAGTTGGCGCGAAACGCCGTGGCGTTCAAGCCAACTTGCGTCAACCACGAGCCCTTCCGGGAGACTGCGCTGAAGCTGGTTTAGCTTCCCTTTATTGTGACCACCCATGGTTTACAAAATACATTATATTCAAACCAAAGGCAAGTTTATAAATAGCAGAATTTGTAAACCGGTTTACATTTGGACTTGTTGAAGAATTCAGGCGGCGGTCATTCGTACATCGAATCACGCCGCGTGGCTTCCAGCGGCAAGGCCGGGCAGGCTGCGAATCCACTCCTCAAGCCACGCGACGCGCTGCGCCGAAGCCGTGGACGTCACCAGCGTTCCGCTTCGTCCGCTTCTCGCCGCAAGATGACGACGTTCCCGTGCGGCTCAACCGAGAATCGGGCACCAGGAGGAATTGAGGCTGAGGTGGACGGCACCGCTTCAAGATAGCCCTGCCGGAAGCAGTCGAAGAGTCGCGCAACCTGGGCGGCATTCTCTTCGTAGCTCGCAGTCTTGATCATATGGCTAACAAGCAAATCGGCCTTTGCAGGGGAATGACAGGCTCACGATCTGTTCGCTTGCACCGAATCGGCGATACGCGCCGCTTCCCGGCCGAGGAGTTGGGCGCCGGCAAGGGTCAAATCGTAGCTAACGGCCCCAGAAGTTGGGTCTCCTGATCGAAGAGACGGTCTTGATTCCCCGCACAGTCAAAGGTAGATGAGGATCTTGTAGAGGTCGGCGGCGTCCTTATTATTCTCCACATGCCGATCAGTCCAAGCGAGGCATTTCAGGATCGCCAGACCGGGCAGCGATGCTACGGAGATGACGAGGCCGGGTTCCAACTCGATCGAGAGCGCGGCCTGGAGGGCCTCTTCGAATCCGGCAACATTCAAAACGAAGTCACCGTCCGGCGGCCAGGCGATTGTCTTGCTCTCTGAGGCGACGCCGCGGAAAGGGATGAAGTCCACCGGAAGCTGGAGTCCTTTTTCCGGGTCCGTATATGTCAAGCGCTGCTCCTTGTGATGTCTCGCGCGAACCGTCCGGTGGCCAATAACTCTCTGCGAAGTCTTTCGAACTCGGTCCAATCATTCAAGGCAAAAGCAAAATCGATATCGACTGTGGCCCTTCCTGGCGGTTGGCCCCATAGGTTCACGAGCACAATATCTCGCGCCGAAGCTCCGGCTAGGAAGAAGGGAATGCCCAGCCGGGTTGCAATCTTGTTTAGCTCGCGGACTACGCGTAGGAAGTCTTCAGTGGGCGGCTTGAGGAGCACGAAAGCTTGGTTCGATATATTGCTCATAGATCAAGCTTCGCGGCCTCGATGTTGCGACCGTCACCAGTGGTCAGGAGGTCTGCATAAGCAAACACCGGCGGGACCAGGTCCCGGCGCTGCGGATCCGGCTCAAATTCCAAAACGTTTCCAGCACCTCAACATTGCCGGTAGCGTGACGGCGAAGGCGAAGTGCGGCAGCGAGTCTGTTAATGGACTTGTGCGCGTAGATGGTGTATGCAGCAGGCTTTAGAAATTGAGTTAGACGTTCCGCGGCGCGTTCGCCTCCCCAGTACGCTCCCACCGAGCTGAGATCCACTTTCTCAAGAGCTTCGGGTGGCGCGTCGAACCGCCTCGGATGAAGCTTGGGGCGGAGAGTGATGGGGTAGTGGGTCACCCATTCCTCAAGTAGCCGGCGAGGGTCAAGTAGGCGGCGAGGTTGATCTCGGGTTAAAAAGCCGCGCGCTTCAAGATCTCTGATGACGTGAGTGATACTTCCTAAGGCCGTCGCCGCCGCCTGTCCAATCTCGCGATACGGAGCCTGGACGAGTGCGGGATGAGAAAGCAGCGCGAAAGTGACCTGGAGACCAGCGGCCCCCACAGCGCGAAATTGGGATTCCCATATATCTTTACGACGTGGCTGTCCCGTGACGTAGACGTACAGGCCTGGAGCTTCCAGGTAAGCGTTGCCGGCAGTGTCCATAAAGGACAGATGAAGATTGCGGCAGTGCTCCGCAATCTCCTTGCTAATGAATGGAGCGACCAGCAGGGGAAGTTCGGCATAGGGCGCCAGTTGTGCTTTGACCTGAGCCGGGGTCCGGAACCGGTCAACCGTTTTGACTTCGACCACAAAACACCAGGCACCTTGATCAGTTCGAATCTGGATCAGCGCGTCGACGCGCCGATCGTCGGAGCGCGGCTCATGTGTGACAACGGCGCTCAAGCCGGCGGCACGATTTAAGGCCAGCAGAGCGGCGGTCAAGGATTTCCTTGAAGTCATCGTTATTCGTTCACAAATATATATTGTACACGTTACGTGAACAAAGTCAAATACATGAACGTAACAGGCACACTTCGCTCCCTGCGCGCTGGGGAAGAGTGGCAGTGGCGGACGAGGGTGCCGTAACTACGAGCTGGCGTCCACGCTCGCGATACTCGCGACGGGTAGGCCGGCGACTTTGGACTCCATTTGGACTCCAAATGAGTGTAAGTCTATGAAAACACGAGTGATAGGCGCAGCCCTGAAAAGGCTGGCGTCGGCGGTTCAATTCCGTCCCTGGCCACCAACCCAACTCGTACAAAACACAATAGCTTCACGTGAACAGCCTGCTATCTGGTGCGCAAGGCTGATGCCTAAATGGGCCAAAAATTTGGACTCCATT
>CAVRDN010000037.1:0-33524 GCA_963719675.1 uncultured Alphaproteobacteria bacterium
GCAGGCGGTGTGCGGCGGACTGCCATGACTTCGCGAAAAACGGCCGCTTTCCGGCGGTGCGCGGATCGTGCTGCCTCACCCAGACCGGAATGTCCGCCTGAATCGAGGCGCCGGCGGGCAGCACCTCATCCGGCTCGTGTCGGTAGAGCACGTCCGGATGGCTATCGAAGATCTTCGCGAGCCACGTCGTTCCCGAACGCGGCGCGCCCACGATCAGAATGGCGGTCGCCGCGAGGCGTTCGGCGTTCGATCTGGCTGACATTTCCAGGGTGGCGTAGGACATCGGCGGATCGATGTCATCCAGCACCGGTTTGGCTTCGCGGCGATGCGGCCTCCGTCAGGGAATCGGTCAGGGAATCGGTCAGGGAATCGGATTGACGCATCTCCCCCCGCGTGAGAGCGTCCAATCAAAGCCGCGCATCGGCATAAAACCGGGGAGAAAACACCGCATGGCGCAAACCATCGAAGGCTTCGTCGGCAAGTCCATGGATCATGCCCGGCTCAGCCCGATCCATTATCGCGTCTTTATCCTGATCGCCGCCGGCTATTTCTTCGACGTCGCCGACTACGTCATTCTGGGCTCCTTGATCCCGGACATGACCCGCGGCGGATTCGCGACAGCGCCACAGATGGCCATCGTCGGCAGCGCCACGTTGGTGGGTCTGTTCCTCGGCACTCTGGCGCAGGGCGAGTTCACCGATCGGTTCGGCCGCAAAACCGTCTACCAGTTCAATCTGTTGTTGTATGGAACAGCGACCATCGCGGCGTCGTTTTCGCCTGACTACGTTTGGCTCGCGGCCTTGCGCTTCATCGCCGGGATCGGGCTCGGAGCCGAACAGCCTCTGTGTTTCGCCTACGCCGGAGAATACGCGCCGAAGCGCATCCGCGGCCGCTTCATCGCCGGCGTGCAACTGATCGGCGGCGCCTGCGTCTGGCCCATCACCACCCTCTTCGCCCTCGCATTCCGCAACTCGCTGGGCTGGCGCGGCTGCTGGATCGTGATCGGCATCTGCGCGCTGATCGTGTTCGTATTTCGCTTCTCCTTGCCCAAATCGCCGCGCTGGCTGGCCACGCACGGCCACGGCAGGCGCGCGCTGGAACTGCTGGAGCGTATGGGCATCGGCCGTCCGCCCGCCGGCGTTACCTTGATCGAGGATGCCGCGAGCAATACCCACAGCGATCCGTTCGTCGTGCGTGTTCCGGCACTACAGCGGCCGGGTCTTCGCCGGAATGATCTGCTTCGTGGCGTTCTTCGGCGTCGCGCTGGGCCTCGGCGCCTGGCTGCCGAGCATGATCGCCGAGCGCGGCATGACCATCACCAAATCGCTGACTTATACCCTTGGCATGCAAATGGCGTTCCCGTGCGCCAGCATCTTCATGATGTTCGCGCTGGAGCGGTTCGGGCGAAAGATTACCGCCACGGCCGCGTTCGTGATGGCGGGCGTGTTCGCGGTGGGCTTCGTCAACGCCGGGACCAATACCACGCTGCTGATGGTCGGTTTCGGCATGATCTTTTTCATCCAGTTGGCCGGCAATTCGATGCAGATCTTCTGCTCCGAGGTGTTTCCGACCAACGCCCGCGCCTCCGGGTTTGGCATCGCGCAATCGGCTGGCCGGCTTGGTACGGCGTTCATCATCCCGGCGATCCTGTGGGTGCAAACCGGCTACGGCGTCGGTGCCGTGTTCGTGTGCGTCGCCATCGCCCTGGTGATCGCCGCGGTCACGGTCAATCTGATCGGTCCGGAAACCCGCGGGCTCTCCTTGGATGAGATCGCGCCGCCGGAGGGATAAACCCGCCGGCGGTCTCGGCGGCCCTGGGCCGCATCCGCCGGCGGATCGTTGACGCACCGGCGCATCCGCGTGGCACGCCGGCGGCGCGGCCGTTACTTGACCAGGTCCTCGCGCGGGACATCATGGCGCGGCCCGGTACGCCGGTTCACGCCGGCGATCCTCGCAACCGCGACAGCGGCCTGAAACCATCCTGGAGATTGGCATGACCAACGCGCATCGAATCCGGTTCCTCGGCCATACCGATCAGGGTGGGCGGCCCGACGGCGTGCAGATCATGGTGGCGCGCGAGCATGCCTATGTCGGGCACATGTTCTCCGACGGCATCACGGTCATCGACGTCGCCGATCCGCGCGCGCCGAAGCCGGTGCAATTCATCGCCTGCCCGCCGAATACGCGCGCGAGCCACATCCAGGTGCATGACGGGATCATGCTGGCCGTCAACGCCGCCAACGTCTGGGCTTTGCAGCAATATGAAAAGGAGGGCGACTATTTCGGTAAGTCGCTCGCCGACAGCTTCAGCAAGCGGGAGCGGGCGTTCGCGGCCGGCATGCGGGTGTTCGATCTGGCCAATCCGGCCGAGCCTCGGGAAATTGGCTTCATGCCGGTCGAGGGCATTGGATTGCACCGCATCTGGTGGGTTGGCGGGCGTTACGCCTATGCCTCGGCGCATTTGGACGGGTTCATCGATCACATCCTGGCGGTGATCGACATGAAGGATCCGACAAAGCCCGAGATGGTGGGACGCTGGTGGTTTCCGGGCATGCATCGCGCCGGCGGCGAAACGCCCGGCTGGGGCGAAGGCAAACGATGGGCGTTGCATCACATGATCACGGCGGGCGACCTCGGCTATGCCGCGTGGCGCGATGGCGGAATGACCATCATGGACCTGTCCGATCCGGTCGCGCCAAAGTTGGTGTCGCACCGCGAATGGTCGCCGCCTTTCGCCGGCGGCACCCATACGCCGTTGCCGCTTCCGGGCCGCGGGCTCGCGGTGATCGCGGACGAGGCAACCAGCAATCGTTGCGCGAAAGGACTGGCCTATACGTGGGTTATGGACGTGCGCGCGCCGGAAAATCCGGTGACGATCGCCACGCTGCCGACCCCTAAAGGGGAAGACTTTTGCACGAAAGGCGGCAAATTCGGTCCGCACAACCTGCATGAGAACCGTCCGGGGTCGTTTCAGAGCGAGGAGCTGATCTTCGCCACCTACCACAACGCCGGGGTGCGCGCGTTCGACATCAGCACCGCGCACGAACCGAAAGAGGTCGGGTATTATGTGCCGGACGCGCCGGAGCGCGTTGTCGATATTCGTCCGGGAGCCGAACGCGTCGTGCAATCGACGGATGTCTTCGCGGCGGCGGATGGAACGCTGTACATGACCGACACGAATGGTGGATTGAATATTCTGGCGTACGAAGGGTAATCGCGCGGTATCGCGAAACCCGCGGCCGGACATCGCGATGGACGGCCGGTGATGGCAGTGACCGGGCTGCCGCGGCTTCGATCGCGACGAACGCGATCGGCCAGGCTGATGCCAAGGTCAACGCGTCGCCGCTCGAGCCGCTGATTACCGCCCGCACCCCAGACCCGCCGCCGGCGCGGAAAATGTTGACGCGCGATAACGTGAGATATACTAACATGCGAGGCGGTCGCGGGTTGATTTCCCGCCTGCGTGCCTGATCGAAACGTTCGTCCGCGACTGCTCGATCATTGTCGCGGGCGTCCGGCGAATTGCGATTCCGCGGCAATAATACCTGAGGCGTTGTCGCAGCGCGAAATCCGGCGCGGGAACGTTCGCACCATTGGCGCGTTACAACCGCAGCGTGGAGAACATGGTTATGGATAAGAACCGAATCGCGGGATCCGCGAAGCAGATAAAAGGCGCGGCGAAGGAAGTCATCGGTAAAGCGGTCGGTGACGCCAAATTGCAGGCCGAAGGTAAGGCGGACAAGGCCGAAGGCAAAGTGCAAAACGCCATCGGCGGCGTGAATGACGCGATCCGGGACGCATCGGACGCATGAAGCGCGGAGCCTGGCGCTCCGTCCGCGTCACGGCGGGGCTGGTGGCGTGGCTCACGTCGGGGTGGGTAGCAGCATTCGGGTAGCTGAAACAGGGACGGCGGACGCTGGCTTCATCGGCGTGCGACACTTGATCTGAGAGGTTTATCATGGGACTCATTTTGTTGATCGTTGTGCTGATCCTGCTGTTCGGCGGCGGCGGCGGCTACTACGGATACAGTCGTTACGGCGGCGCCGGCCTCGGTGGCGTGCTCGGAACGGTGCTGATTGTCCTGCTGATCTTATGGTTGGTCGGGGGCGTGGGCTACCTTCACTCCTGACCACGCGGGAATTCTGATCACGTAATTCTGATCGCTGGTATTCAACAGAGCCGCACCGCGCGATCGGTGGCACGCGTTTCACTCGTGTCACCGGTCGCGCGTTTTTCATGGAGGTTCGGTATGACTCGCTCCGCCACCACCGGGTTGACGATCCTTGGTGCGATCCTCGTTCTCGTGGGACTGATTGCCTTCGCGGTCCCCGTATTTACGACGCAGCACACGCGGGATGTGGCGCGCATCGGCGACCTCAAGGTGCAAACCACGCAGCACGAATTTATGAGATACCACCGTTTGTAAGTGGGGGTGCATTGCTGCTCGGCGTTGTGTTGATTGGCGCGGGATTTTGGCAAAGACGCTGAACTTCAGGCCAGGCGCACAGTGCCAGGCCGCTCTCGAACGACGCCGGCACGCCCGGTGAGCAGGCAACTCCAACGCAGGGAATGAGGGTGTTGGTTCGTCGCGGAACAGGTGCGATGTCCATCGCCGAACAGCACGCCAGCCGGATTGAAAAATTGTCGAGCCGACCCGCCCCGCTCGTCCGCGGTCATGCCCGACCACGCAACGGAACGGCCCCGGACCGAACCGCGACCTCGCGCGCGCCGGTCCTTCCTTGACAGGCTGGAGTCCCCCGCTACGCCGCCGCCCCACTGCGTCAAACCGGCCGACAGCCGGAATCCCCAGGTCGGAGCCCAGTTTCCATGCCAGTCCATGCCTTTATCTTCCCAGGCCAGGGTAGCCAGGCTGTCGGCATGGGCCGTGATCTCGCCGCCGCGTTCGCCGCGGCCCGCGAGGTGTTCCAGGAGGTGGACGAGACGCTGAAACAAAACCTCTCCAAGTTGATGTTCGAGGGGCCGGGCGAAGAACTGATCCTCACGGAAAACACCCAGCCGGCATTGATGGCGCATTCGATCGCGGTGCTGCGGGTGCTGGAGAGCGAGGGGAAGATCGACATCAAATCCCGCGCGATCGTCGCCGCCGGTCATTCGCTCGGCGAATACACCGCCCTCTGCGCGGTCGGCGCTTTTACCGTGGCGGAGGCGGCGCGGCTGCTGAAACTGCGTGGCCAGACGATGCAGAAGGCGGTTCCGCCCGGCGAGGGCGCGATGGCCGCGCTGCTCGGCGCCGACATGGCGCAGGTCGAGGCGATCTGCGCCGAGGCCACGCTCAATCCCGAAGGGCAAAAGGAAGTGGTCGAGCCCGCCAACGACAATGGCGGCGGTCAGATCGTGATCTCCGGTGCCCGCGCGGCGGTGGAACGGGCGATCGAGATCTCCAAAACCAAGGGCATCCGCCGCGCCATGCTGCTGCCCGTCTCGGCACCGTTCCATTGCGCCCTGATGGCGCCCGCCGCCGATGCGATGGCCGAGGCGTTCGAGCAAACGCCGCCCAAAGCTCCGTTCATGCCGATTGTCGCCAACGTCTCGGCGGCCAAGGAAACCGACCCGGCCCGGATCGCCGACCTGCTGGTCCGTCAGGTCACCGCCACGGTGCGCTGGCGGGAATGCATCGGCGCCATGGTCGAACTCGGCGCCAACAGCTTCATCGAGCTTGGCGCGGGCAAGGTCCTCTCCGGTCTGGTGAAGCGTATCAACCCGGATTGCACCAGCGCCGCCGCGTCTACCCCGGCGGAAATCGAGGCTCTGCTGAAAACGTTATGACGGGAGGCAACGCCATGTTTCGCCTCGATGGGAAAGCCACGTTGGTCACCGGAGCGTCCGGCGGCATTGGCGCGGCGATCGCCCGGGCTTTGCATGCCCAGGGTGGGAAGGTGGTCCTGAGCGGGACGCGGCGGGAGCGGCTGGAGGAGCTGGCGGCGGATCTCGGTGAGGGCGCGTTCGTGTGTCCGGCCGACCTGCGTGACGCGGCGGAGCCCAACGCACTGATCGAGGCGGCGGAGAAAGCCGCCGGCCCGCTGCACATCCTGGTCAACAACGCCGGCATGACCCGCGACATGCTGGCGCTGCGGATGTCCGATCTGGACTGGCAGGCGGTGTTGGACATCGACCTCAGCGCGCCGTTTCGGCTGGCGCGGGCGGCCTTGCGGGGCATGTTGCGGCGGCGCGCGGGCCGCATCATCAATATCTCCTCCATCGTTGGCGCGACCGGCAATCCTGGGCAGGCCAACTACGCCGCCGCCAAGGCCGGCCTCGTCGGCATGAGCAAGTCGCTCGCGCAGGAAGTCGCCTCGCGCGGCATCACCGTGAACGTGGTCGCGCCAGGGTTCGTTGATACCGCGATGACCGAGGCATTGAACGAGGCTCAGAAAGCCAAACTCGCGGAGCAAATCCCGCTCGGCCGTATCGGCCAGCCCGAAGACATCGCCGGCGCTGTCGTCTATCTCGCGTCCGACGCCGCCGCCTGGGTCACCGGGGCCACGCTGCACGTCAATGGCGGGATGGCGATGTTGTGAACCGGCCTTTGTCCCCGCGATGGACCCCACGATGGAACGGGCCATCCGGCGCCTGCCACAATCTTGGAATTTGCCCCCGCTCCGAACCATGCTAAGCGCACCCCCTGAGTGCGCGATCCGGCCGGCCGAGCGAGTCGCGCGAACATCCAGAACGACCACCGATTGCCCAAAATCCGGGCCCCAGATAAGGGAGAGTACATTCCGATGAGCGAAGTCGCCGATAAGATCAAACAGATCGTGGTGGAGCACCTGGGTGTCGATGAAGCCAAGGTCACGCCGGAAGCCTCGTTCATCGACGATCTGGGTGCTGACAGCCTCGATACCGTCGAACTGGTGATGGCTTTCGAGGAAGCCTTCAGCGTCGAGATCCCCGAGGACGCGGCGGAGAAGATCGCGACCGTCAAGGACGCGATCGACTACATCGAAAAGCAGAATAAGTAAGCTGCCCGGCGATACGCGGAAAAAGGAAGCAACCATGCGCCGTGTGGTCGTGACCGGCATGGGCATCGTCTGCCCTCTGGGCCTTGGGGTCGAGAACGTCTGGCGCCGCCTGGTGAACGCCGAGTCCGGCATCAGCGCGATTCAGGCCTTCGACGCCAAGGATTTGCCGTGCAAAGTCGCGGGTCAGGTCCCGCAAGGCACCAAATCCGACGGCCGGCTCGACATCGGCGAGTGGATCCCGATCAAAGACCAGAAGAAGATGGACCGCTTCGTCCATATGGCCATGGTCGCGGGCACCCAGGCGGTCGAGGACTCGGGTTGGGTGCCTCAGACCGAGGAGGATCACTGCGCCACCGGCGTCATGATCGGCTCTGGGATCGGCGGCTTGCAGACGATTTATGAGGCCTCGCTGCTGGTGCATGAGGGCAAGGCGCGGCGGTTGTCGCCGTTCTTCATCCCGTCGGCGTTGATCAACCTGGCGTCCGGTCATTTGTCGATCAAATACGGGTTCAAGGGGCCGAACCACGCGGTGGTGACGGCCTGCGCCTCCGGCGTGCATGCGATCGGCGACGCGGCGCGCCTGATCATGTGGGGCGACGCCGACGTCATGGTCGCGGGCGGGGCCGAGGCGACGGTCTGCGAAATCGGCATCGCCGGTTTCTGCGCCTCCCGCGCGCTGTCCACTGGCTTCAACGATCGCCCCGATGCGGCGTCGCGGCCGTGGGACAAGGATCGCGATGGGTTCGTGATGGGTGAAGGCTCCGGCGTCCTGGTGCTGGAAGAGTATGAGCACGCGCTTCGCCGCGGCGCCAAGATCTACGCGGAGATCGGCGGTTACGGGATGTCCGGCGATGCCTACCACATCACCGCTCCGGCCGAGGGACACGACGGCGCGTTCCGCTCCATGCGAAACGCGATGAAGAACGGCGGCGTGCGGCCCGATGAAATCCAGTACGTCAACGCCCACGGAACCTCCACGCCGCTCGGCGACGACCTGGAACTGGAGGCGGTCGAGCGGCTGTTCGGCGATGCCGCCAAAGGCCTCGCGATGTCGTCCACCAAGTCCGCCACCGGCCATCTGCTGGGTGCGGCCGGGGCGATCGAGGCGATTTTCTCCATCCTGGCCATCCGCGATAACGTGGCGCCGCCGACGCTCAATCTCGACGAACCCAGCCGGGACAGCGTGATCGACCGGGTCGCGAATCACGCGCAGCAGCGGCAAATCCGCATGGCCCTTTCGAATAGTTTTGGTTTTGGCGGCACGAACGCCTCCGTCATCTTCCGCTCCGCCGCCTGATCCGCCCGAAGGGGGGACGACGACTGGGACGAAGGTCCGTCGTTCTGGGGCGGGCTGCTGCGTGGCGTGCATGTGGACGCTGCTGTGGTTCGCGCTGCTCGGCGGCGCGGCGGTCGGCACCGGATTTTGGCTACGCCTGCAGTGGGACAAACCGGGGCCGCTCCCGGCGGCCAAGGCGGTCGTCGTTCCGCATGGCGGCACCGCCGCCGCCGCCGCCGCGCTGAAGTCCGCCGGCGTGATCGACAACGCCACCGCGTTCGAGGCGTTGACCTGGGTCACGTTCTTCGACGGAAGCATCCGCGCCGCCGAGTTCGAATTCCCGCCACAAGCGACGATCGCCGACGTGCTCGCTGTTCTCCGCACCGCCAAACCCGGTCGAGCACAAGATCACCATCGTCGAGGGCCTGACCGCCAAACAGATCGCCGCCCTTGTCATGGCGTCGGAACCCGCGACCGGCCCGATCGAGGTTCCCGCCGAGGGTAGCGTTCTGCCGCAGACCTATGCGTTCGAACGTGGAATGGCGCGCGAGGCCATCCTCAGGCGCGCCCAGGCCGCGATGGATAAGGAACTCGCCGCCGCCTGGGCCGCGCGGGCGCCCAACCTGCCGCTGAGCTCCCCGCGCGATCTGCTGATCCTGGCCAGCATCGTCGAACGCGAAACGGCGAAGCCCGATGAGCGGCCGCACATCGCCGCCGTGTATCTGAACCGGCTGCGGGCCGGGATGAAACTGCAGGCCGATCCCACGGTGGCGTATGAGGTCAGCGGTGGGACCGGCGTGCTGGATCACAAGCTCAACCGCGCCGACCTGGACACCGACAACCCGTACAACACCTATCAGCACACCGGCCTGCCTCCTGGGCCAATCTGCTCGCCCGGGGTCGCCAGTCTGCGGGCGGTCAGCCGGCCGATGAACAGCGACGATTTGTATTTCGTGGCCGATGGATCGGGGGGCCACGCGTTCGCGCGGACCGTGGAAGCGCATATGCGCAACGTGACGCGCTGGCGGGCGCTGCAGCCAGTGGACACGGATCCCGGCGAAGCCGCCGCCGTCGCCGCCGTCGCCACCGTCGCCACCGCGGTAAGGCGAGGCAGGCGGCGCGGGGTGTGCGCCGGTTATCCCGGTCGCCCGCGAGCCCGGTGAATGCCCGGCCGCGTGGCCGGCACGCTTTAACGCGATGTCTTCACCGGTTGTTAAACGGTGAATTCAGACCGGGCACAAGTAAATGTTCCAAGAACAAGAGTGACGGCCGCTGTATTTCACGATGAATAAACGCGCGTTTTATGATCGGGGCCTCCGAGGCTGCGTAACCATGGCGCCGCCATTAAAACGACATGGCAATGTATGCACTCGATCTATCGGTACGCCAGACATGAAGGCGGTGGCATGGTCTCGGAAAGTCTTTGAATAAACCAGGAACGATTAGCTTTTCGTCAACCATAAACACAATCCGTATTCAAAACGAACGACGCTTTTGCATTGAATATGGTTCCGACTCGTGTCTCCTTGTGTCGAGAAAGATGGCGACCCATTCGTGATCTTCAGGAAAGTCCCACATGACCATAATCGTTAATACCGGATCGACGCTTACCGTAACGAATGCGAGTGGCCTGACGATCAACAATGACAGCACAATCGCATCTGGAGCATTGCTTGATGGTTCCGGAGCGATCACGGGCGGTTTCGCGCTGCTGAACCTCGGAACCATCGCCGCCGACGTGCCGGGCGGAACATTGAGCATCAGCACCGGCACGTTGACCAACCAGGGAACGATCTTCGCCAACAACGAATCTCTGGTGGTTCAGTCCGCCGTCGCGCTGACCAACCTGGCGAGCGGAACGCTGACCGGAGGCGTCTGGCAATCCAGCGGGATCGGCACGCTCACGTTTCTGACCGGGTCGCTTGTCACCGATGCCGCGAGCATCACGTTGAACGGCGCGTCATCGCAGATCACGTCCGGCAAAGGCACGCTCAAGACGATCGATAACAGCCTGGTCACGGTCGCCAACACCGGCACGCTCGCTCTGTTGGGCGGGCGAAACTTCCAGGCGGCGACCTCGCTGGTGGTGAATGGGACGTTGATGCTTGGCGGCGGCACCCTGTCGGCGCCGACCAACGGTGCGACCATTGGGGCCAGCGGCGTCCTCTCCGGCTTCGGCGTGCTCGATCCGGGCACCGATGTCGTGGTCAATGGCCTGATCGAGGCGAAAGGCGGCACGCTGACCTTACCGCAGGCGGCGGGCGTCAGCGGCGGCGGCACGCTGAAGGTCGATGCCGGCGCGGCGCTCGTGCTGCAGGACCTCTCGGGCGCCTATGGCGAGAGCATCGTCAACAACGGCACGGTCATCGACTCGGCGGTGCCGTTCTTCAGCAGCGTCTTGCAGGTCACCGGCGGTTACTCCGGCACCGGTAGCTTTTTGATCCAGGGCGGTGACGCGACCGCCACACGCACAATCCTCGAGCTACCGTCCGGATTGTCCGCCAACGTCGCGTTCGACGCGAACTACGGTGAATTGCTGCTCGACGATGTCTCGACGTTCAGCGGGACCGTGGCGGGATTCGGCAACAACGACACCCTCGTCGCGTCCACCATCGCCGACGCGGTGACCGGAACCCTGACCGGCACGAACCTGAACCTGGAAGACATCCTGGGCGATGTGGTGCAAACCATCACGCTCGACACCGCGTCGATGAACTACGCCAACGCGGTCTTCACGGTCACGGAGAACGTCGCCGATACCAAAGCGACGGTCAAAGTGACCGGCGTGCAGGCGGCCTGCTACACGGCGGGCACACGGATCAGGACCGGGACTGGTGAGGTCCCGGTGGAGCATCTGGTGGCCGGCGACGTTGTCAGCGCGCATTTCGCCGGGACCGCGCCGGTCGTTTGGATGGGGCACCGTCATATCGACTGCCGCCGTCATCCGGAGCCATCGAAGGTCTGGCCCGGTACGGGTAGCCGCGCATGCGTTCGGCCCCAGAATGCCGAGCCGCGACCTGGTGCTGTCGCCGGATCACGCGGTGTTCGTCGATGGTGTGCTGATCCCGATCAAGCTTCTGATCAACGGCAGAACGGTCACCCAGGAGCGGTGGGACACGGTGACGTATTATCATGTGGAACTGGCGGAGCACGATGTGCTGCTGGCGGAGGGGCTTCCGGCTGAATCGTATCTCGAGAGCGGCGATCGTGGCGTCTTCGATAACGCGGGCGGCATCATCGCGCTGCATCCCGATTTCGGTGCGCGGCGATGGGAGGCTTTCGGTTGCGCGGAGCTCGTGCTGACCGGGCCGAAACTCGAGTCGGTGAAAGGGCGGATCAACGCGCGTGTGCCGAAGGACTGGCACGCCAGGGCCACATCGCGCCACGTCGCGTAAGTGGCGACAGGGTGATCGCGCGCGGGGGAGGCAGGGCCGGGGCTTCCGCCCCCGGGCTCCGCAAGGGACGCTGCCCCTTGGATCCCCGCCAAGGGCGGTGCCCCTTGGAACCATTCATTTTGGTGCGTGGCTGGAGAGAGGGGCCGACCGTGACGGCAACGCCTCCTGGCGGGTCCGAGGGCAGCGCCCTCGCCCTGCCTCACCCAAGTGCGATCGCCCAGGCGCGCTCACTTGACGGGATCGCGCCGCTCCCGGAATGCTCGGGTCAGTCGCGGGACACACGCGGCGGAACCAGCCCGGAGGCCACGTCATGCGGATCGCGACGATCGAGGATTTGCACTGCAATGCCGGGTGGCGCGACTTCTCCTTCCTGAAAATCACCACGGACGATGGCCTGGTCGGCTGGTCGGAGTTCATGGAGAACTTCGGCGCGGAAGGTCTCTCCACCGTTATTCAGCGGCTGGGCGAGCGGCTGATCGGCATGGATCCCCGGCCGGTCGAGCGGATCACCGCGTTTCTGCACGGTCTCACGCGGCAGACTCCCTACGGGATCAACCAGCAGGCGATCGCGGCGATCGAGAACGCGCTCGTCGACATCAAGGCCAAATCGCTCAACATCCCCGTCTATGAGTTGTTGGGCGGCCCGATCCGCGACCGGCTGCGGCTGTACTGGTCGCACTGTGGCACCTGGCGCGTCAGCTTCGCGGACCGCATCAAGGAATGGACCGGATACGATCCGATCCGTTCGCTCGGCGATGTGGAACGCGCGGGCGCGGAGGTCGCCGAACGTGGGTTCAAGGGGCTGAAGACCAACATCATGCGGTTCGACGCCGATCCACCGGTGATCCATATGCCTGGCTTCAACGGGCCCGGTTGGCCGGAGTGCAACATCGACAAGCCGCTGGTGGACGCTCTTCGGGCCGAACTGGCCGCGTTTCGCCGCGGCGCCGGTCCCGGGGTCGGCTTGCACCTCGACCTGAATTTCAATTTTAAGACGGAAGGCTATATCCGGCTGGCGCAGGCGCTGGAGGAGTTCGACCTCGTGTGGCTGGAGGTAGACAGCTACAACCCGGAGGCGCTGGCGACGATCCGGCGCAGTTCCCGCACGCCGGTCGCGTCGCTTGAGTCGCTTTACGGACGCCGGCAGTTTCGTCCGTTCCTGGAGAACCAGTCGGTCGACGTCGCCATCATCGACGTCGCGTGGAACGGCATACTGGAGTTTATAAAATCGCCGCGATGTGCGACGCCTATGAGGTGAACGTCGCACCGCACAACTTCAACGGGCACATCGGCTCGCTCATGAGCGCGCATTTGTGCGCGGCGATCCCGAACTTCCGCGTCATGGAGATCGATATCGAGGATGTGCCCTGGAAGGACGACCTGGTGACCATCGTGCCGACGATCGAAAACGGAGAGTTGCTGCTGCCAACCGGCATCGGCTGGGGCGCGGAGGTCAATGAAGCCGTGATCCGGGCCCATCCGCCGTTACGCCCGGTGAAGTGGCGGAGCTAGGCCAGGAGACCTAGGCCGTGGATCCGCAACCAGTTTGTAATTTCCATGACAAAATCGTTTCGACCAGAAACGCCTAAAAAACGGTACTTGTCTCGAAATAAGATCTGACGCTGCCTCGAATTCGAGATTCGCTGCGCGCCGGGAATTGCCGGCTTTCAATTTGGCGGCCGTTTCGTAGCCAGTGATCCACCTGTTTTTCCAGGTTTTTTCCCCGAGGTACAGTAGTCTGTCTAACGTATTCTCAAATCTTGGTAATTCACCTCCGCCACGGACCCGGCGCCGATTCTGTAAGGATTCGGTAACCAGTTCTGCTTTACCCAGGCGCTCATCAGGTCCACCGCATTCAATGGAGTTCAATTCATGGCTGCCCCGCTGTTTCCAGGCAACAGGTCTCGCACGGGCCGGCGGGGCGTATCGGTCATCGAGTGTGCCCTGGCTGTCAGCGTCATTCTTGGCCTGATGTTCGTGACCGTTCGGGTTATGAACATCGGTTCGCCGGCCCCCTTGGTTCAGGCCGCGACGACAGACAAGGCACCGCTCGAGACCGCTGAGACGGACACGACCGTGGCGAAAGCCCAGACGCCACTGCTTGCTTCAGAAACCTCCGACACCAAAACGCCTTAGCCCAAAGGTTCGTTGTCGGTTGTCGGTCGCCAACGCCGGTGGGATAAGCCCACACTCACCGGCGTTGGCACCGGCCTGAGGTTCAGCCTGTCACGTGCCGGCCTTACAACGCCCTCGCAAGAACCTTGAACCGGACCGCGGTACCGGGCACATCCCTTTGGCCAGGGAGTCTCTGTCCATGTCCGCGACCCGCCGGCGCTTGCTGAAGGCTTCGACCAGCCTCGCCCTGTCCGGCGGCGCGATGTCCGGCTTTTCTCCATGGGGCATCCGCCCGGCCTCGGCAGCCCGGAAAAGCATCACATTCGCCGCGTATGGCGGGTTGTTTCAAGATCTTTACGAGCCCGCCGTCATCGATCCTTTCAGCCGGGCGCATCCCGATATCGGCGTGTTTTACGACGCCGTGTCCTCGTCAACCCAGGCGCTCGCGGTGATACGCCGCCAGCGGGAGCTTCCGGCGACTGATGTCGTGCTGCTCGATCTCGCCTCGGCGCGGGCCGCGACCGACGAGGGATTGCTGGAACCGCTGACCCCGGCATCGATGCCGGTGCTGGGGGAACTCGCGCAAGCCAATCTTTTCGCCGGCGTCGCCGGCCCGGCCTTGTTCACCGAGCCGCTGGTGATGCTGTTCGATGCCGCCCGGGCGCGGCCCGCCCCGTACTGGAAAACTCTGTGGGGCGGCATGGACGAACGGTCCATCGCAATTCCCGCTCCTCCTGATTCGGTGGGCATCGCGTTTACCCTCGTCGCCGGGCGGTTGTTCGGTGGGGGCTCCGAGCCGCGCGCGATCCGGGATGGGATTACCGCGATCAACGACCTCTCGCGCCAGGTCATAAGCTGGGATCCCAGACCCGACGTCTATCGTTTCATCGGTGGGGGCGATGCCAAAATGGGCGTGGGTTGGAACATGCCCGCTCAGGTCAACTCGGATCGAACGGGCGGCCGTCTGGGCGTGGTGTTCCCGGAGGAGGGCACGCTCTCCCGCGTCACCACGGTCAATCTCGTCAAGGGCAGCCGGCAGCCGGAAGCCGCGCGCCAGTTCATCGCCTGGTTGCTCGGCGCCGACGCGCAACGAACCATGGTCGAGCAGATGTTCCTTGGTCCGGTCAACGCGAAGGCGCGCTATACCGAAGGTGCCTTGCTGCGCACCGCCAACACGAAGGAGCGCGCCGCCCGTGCCATGCCGGTCGATTGGGTCGCTGTCGATTCGATACGAAACGATATTATTCTCGGTTGGCGCAAGGCCATTCCCGACGCGGGTTGAACTTCTCTCCGGTTGGTGACAGGGTTCACCCACAGGGAGAGAATAACCATGAACAAAATAACCCGTAGAACGGCATTGGCTTCGTTCGCCGCCGGAACGTTTATCGGCACGCGCGCGCGGGCCGCCGATTCCATCCGCATCGGCATGCCCTTGGCGCTGACGGGACCTTTGGGGTCGGTCGGCGAACAAATGCGCCGCGGCGCCGAACTTTGGGCCAAAACGGTGAACGCCAAGGGGGGTGTCATCGGACGGCCGATCGAAATGTTCATCTCCGATACCGGCGGCGATCCGGCGACCTGCGTGCGCAAGGCGCAGGAAGCGGTGGAACGCGATAATTGTCACCTGTTGTTCGGCATGACCCTGTCCTCGGAAGCGCTGGCGGTGGTGCCGAAACTCGCTGAGTGGAACGCGATCTTCATTTCGTCCGACAACGGTGACGGCAGGCTGACCGGCAAGTCGTTCGTGCCGAATTTCTTCCGCGCCAACATTTCCGGGCCGATGGGCGCGCGCGCCGTTTCGCTGTATCTGCGCGACGCCCCATTCAAGAACTTTTATGGGCTCGGCATGGACTACGCCTGGGGCCGCAACAGCGTCGCGGTGTTCGAAAGCGAAATGAAACGCGCCAACAAGAACTTCGTCGGCGCGGTGTTTTCGCCGACCGGGACAAAGGACTTCTCCACCTACATCACGAAGATCCGCAATTCCGGCGCGGACGCGATGTATTTCGCGCTGGCCGGCGATGACCTCAACGCGTTTCTCGTGCAGGCCAAACAATACCGGCTGGGCGAGAAAGTGCAGATTTTGACCGAGGTCGTCGATATGGCCACCGTCCGCGCGGTGGGAGAGGCGGCGATCGGACTGGTTGGCTCGACGCGCTACTCCTATGCGATCGATACGCCGGCGAACAAAGCGTTCGTCGCCGCGTGGCACGCCGAATACGGCACGCTGCCCGACAATAACGAGGGCGAGCAATGGCAGGCGTGCCAGATTTTGCAGGCCGGGATCGAGGCGGCGGGAACAACGGATCTCGATCCGCTGCGGGCAGCCCTGACGCAGGTCGCCATCGACGGGGTCAAGGGCCACGTCGCGATGCGCGCGTGCGATCACCAGGTGGTGCAGCCCGGCTATATCCTACGCGTCGAAAAAGGCGAGACCGGGCCTGAACCAAAGGTGATCGCGACCTTCCCGGGAGAGCGGACGGCGCCGGCCTGCCGCAAGATGACCTACGACGACTGACGAAGCCGGAGCGGTGGCCAGATCCAACGCGACGTTCGCCGATGCCGCTGCCGACCACCTGATGTGAATTGATCCGGATTACCGCGTGCCACTGGTAACCTGGATCTTCGTTTGCAACCAATCCAACGCCGCCTGGTCCGCGCCGGACGGCAGCGGCGCCGTCGGATCCTTCATCCAGGCCACCGCGTCGTCGATCACCGTTTGCCGCCGCAGATCGCGCATCGCGAGATGGTAGTGGTCCGGGTAATACGCCAGCGTCGCGTCGCCCTTGGGCAACGCACGCCACGTCGCCAAGGTCGCCTGTTTCGGAATCAGATCGTCCTTGCCGCCGTAAATGAACAGCGACCGCGCATGGAATTTCGGGGCCGCCGCCAGCGCGTCGTCCATCAGGTTGACGAGGCCGCGCGTGGCGTCCACCCGCGTGGCGTGGATTGTCAATGGATCGTTCGACAATCGAACCAGCGCCGCGTGGTTATCGCTCGCCGTGATCTTCACATAGCCGCGGTTTTCCAGTTCAAGGCCGGGAACCGTGTGCGAGGCGAGCCAAAGAACGCTTCGGAGGAAAAAGCTCATTTCCGCCCGGCCCCAGACGGCCGGCGCGACCAATACGTAGCCGGCGACGTGTGGCGCGTCAGGCTCGGTCGCCAGCACCATCAGCACCGCGGCGCCCATGCTCTCGCCCATCAGGTAAATCGGTACGCCGGGGTATCGCTGCCGCAGCAGCCGCGTCATGACGCGCGCGTCGTCCACCAGCCCCTGTGTCGTAGGCCAGTAGCCGCGGGAAACCGTGCCGCCGAACCCGCGCTGATCCGGCGAATACAGCGCGATGCCCTGCGCGGCGAACTCGGGGGCGGGGATTTCCCACGCATCCCGGCTGTCGTTCATGCCGTGCAGCGCGAGCACCACGGCCACCGGCTTGCGGGCCGGCGCGCCTTTGGGGAGCCAGACCCGGACCGGCAGGCGCACGCCATCCGGCATCACGAACGCATCCGCCGTCTCCGCGGGCCGCTCCACGGCGGGCCCCGGCGGCGCCAGTTCGGTGCTACAGGCGGTCAGCGACAGCAGCGCCATCACCAATCCAGAGATCATCACGGAGAGCACGGTTGAACGCATGCGCGGCATCGCTATCATCTGGGCACGCAGCCCACCAGATCGAGGATCAAAATGCCGGACGGCCCCGACCTTTCCGCGGCGACCCTTCCACCGGAGACCTTCCACGTCGACGATCGCACCGTCGCCTGTGACGGCGGCCCAGACGGCAGTCCCTTGGGCCATCCCCGCGTGTTCCTCCGCATCGAGGACCGGGAAGTGGTGTGCCCCTACTGCTCTCGCGTCTACATCCTGAACGAAGGAGCCGGCCACGGCGGACATTAGCCCAACCGGAACTCTCCCGGGACCGCTTCCGGGGAAACCTCGATGCACCTGGTGCTGATCGACGGCTCCGGGTTCATTTTCCGCGCCTTCCACGCGCTGCCGCCGATGACCCGGCCGGACGGCACGCCGGTCAACGCGGTGTTCGGCTTCACGAACATGTTGGCGCGGCTGCTGAAGGACCACACCGGCACCCATATCGCCGTCATCTTCGATGCCGGCCGCCACACGTTCCGCAATCGGCTTTACGACGCCTACAAAGCCAATCGTCCGCCCGCGCCCGAGGAACTGATCCCGCAGTTCATCCTCACCCGGGAGGCGACCGAAGCATTCGGCGTGCCCGCCATCGAACTGGCGGACTGGGAAGCCGACGATCTGATCGCGGCCTATGCCAAGGCGGCCGAGGAGCAGGGCTGGCGGACCACGATCGTGTCGTCCGACAAGGACCTGATGCAGTTGATCCGGCCCGGCGTGATCATGATGGATCCGCTGAAGCAAAAGCCGATCGGTCCCGCCGAGGTGATGGAAAAATTCGGCGTCACCCCGGATAAGGTCATCGAGGTGCAGTCGCTGATCGGCGATTCAACCGACAACGTGCCAGGCGTTCCGGGCATTGGCCCCAAGGGCGCGGCGCAGTTGATCGGCGAATTCGGCGATCTGGAAACCGTCCTGGCCGCCGCGCCGGCGATGAAGCCGTCCAAGCGCCGCGATGCGTTGATCGAGCACGCGGATAAGGCACGGATTTCCCGCGAACTGGTCACATTGTGCGCCGACGCGCCGATGCCTCTACCGCTGGACGCGCTGATCGTGAAGGAGCCCGACGCGACCCATTTGGCCGCCTGGCTTGGTGCGCAAGGCTTCAAGAGCACGATCACCCGGCTGGGACTGGGCGCCGCCGCGCAGGTGGCCGAGGCGCCCAAACCCGCCGATGCACCCCCGGTTCCCGCCTCCGACGTGGATTTCGGCAATTACGAGACCGTCACCACCGTCGCGGCCCTGCAAGCCTGGGCTGACGCCGCCCGCGAAGCTGGGTCGTTCGCTTTGGATACCGAAACCGACGGGCTCGACGCGATGCGCGCCGGACTGGTTGGCCTGTCGCTGGCGACCGCGGCGGGCCATGCGAGTTACGTCCCCTTGCGCCACGAAAGCCTGACCGAGCAGGTGCCGCTGGCCGCCGCGATCGAGATCCTCGGACCGCTGTTCGGCGATCCCTCGGTGTTGAAGATTTTGCAAAACGCCAAGTTCGACATGATGGTGCTCGGCCGCGCCGGCTTCCCGCCCATCGCGCCGATCGACGACACCATGCTGATCTCGTTCGCCCAGGATGCCGGGGCGCACGGGCATGGGATGGATGAGTTGTCGCGATTGCATCTGGGACATACGCCGATCCCGTACGACGAGGTGACCGGCACCGGCCGCAATCGCATCAGCTTCGCGCAGGTGCCGATCCACAACGCCACGGCTTACGCCGCCGAGGATGCCGACGTCACGCTGCGGCTGTGGGCCTGCATGAAGCCGCGCTTACGGCAAAATCACGCTTTGGCGTTGTACGAACAGCTCGAGCGCCGCCTGATCCCCGTGCTGCTGGAGATGGAGCGCGCGGGAATAAAAGTCGACGCGGATGATCTACGCCGCATGTCGGTCGACTTCGAGCAGCGCATGGGCGTGATGGAAAAGGACTGTCACCGTCTGGCGGGCTTTGAGTTCAACGTCGGCTCCCCCAAGCAACTGGGTGAGGTTCTGTTTGACAAAATGAATCTGCCCGGCGGCAAGCGAATGAAGACCGGCGCCTGGGGAACGGATTCGTCCGTGCTGCAAGGCCTCGCGGATCAGGGCCATGAATTGCCGAGCCGCATTCTGGAATGGCGGCAGTTGCAGAAGTTGAAGTCCACTTATGCCGATGCGCTGGTGGAACAGATCAATCCGGAAACCGGACGCGTGCACACGTGCTACGCGATGGCGATCGCGCAGACCGGGCGGTTGTCCTCGACCGATCCGAACCTGCAGAATATTCCGATCCGCACCGAGGAAGGCAGCCGCATCCGCCACGCCTTCATCGCCGAACCGGGCAATGTGCTGGTCAGCGCGGACTATTCGCAGATCGAGCTTCGACTGCTCGCTCATGTCGCCGACATTCCGGCCCTGAAAGAAAGTTTCGCGCGTGGCGAGGACATCCATGCCCGCACCGCCAGCGAGGTGTTCGGGATCCCGATGGAGGGCATGGATCCGATGACGCGCCGACGTGCGAAAGCCATCAATTTCGGGATCATCTACGGCATCAGCGGTTTCGGTCTCGCGCGCCAACTCGGCATTGGTCAAGGCGAGGCTCAGGGCTACATCAAACGCTACTTCGAACGCTACCCCGGCATCCGCGATTATATGGAGCAGGCGAAGCGGGTGGCGAAGGAAAAGGGCTTCGTCACTACGCCGTTTGGCCGACGCTGCTGGATTTCCGGCATCGCCGACAAAATGCCGGCGCGCCGGTCCTACGCCGAGCGGCAGGCGATCAATGCCCCGCTGCAAGGCGGCGCCGCGGATATCATCAAACGGGCGATGATCCGCCTCCCGGCGGTGCTGGCGCGAGAGGCTCCGTCGGCGCGAATGTTGTTGCAGGTGCATGACGAACTGCTGTTCGAGGTGCCCGAGGCCGACGCGCCCGGTCTGGCCGGCGTGGCCGCCCGGGTCATGGAATCGGCCGCCACCCTGTCGGTTCCGTTGGTCGTCGAGACCGGCACCGGCCGCACCTGGGCCGAGGCCCACTGATCCCGATGGCCGCCGCGATCATTGTTGATTGCGTGACGGCCTGGTTGGTGATCGGAGCGTTCGTCGGCGTCGCGTTCCTGTTCCTGGGGATCGGCCGTGTCGATCCGGCGGCACGCGGTTCTTACGCGTTCCGGCCGTTGCTGCTGCCCGGCCTGGTGCTGCTGTGGCCGTTCGTCGCCTTGCGCTGGTTCGCGTTGTCGCGATGAGGCGCCCTCATCGTAACGCGCACCGGGTGACCTGGATCGTGCTGGCGGGGCTGTTGCCGGCGATCCTGCTGTTGTCGCTTGCGTTGCGACCGGTCGGACCAACCGAGGCGCCGCAAATCCAGTTGGCGCCGCCGAAATGAGCGAGCGGTATGTCCCCGTTGGCTGGAACGCGACCAAGATCGTTTACGACGTTGTGGTTCTGGCGATCGTCGGTGTTTACATCAGCGTATTCCTGTGGGTCGCGCCGTCGTTTCAGCATGTGACATTGCCGCTCGACGATTACACGATGCGGATGAACGCGTTCGGGACCTGCGCGTTCCTGCTGCTGTCGGTTGTTTTGTCGATCGGACCCGCCGCGCGGTTGGATCCTCGTTTTCTGGCTTTGCTGTACAATCGGCGCCATCTGGGCGTGCTGACGGCCGCGGTCGCGACGACCCATGCGTACGCGGCGCTGGATTGGTATTTCAGTTACGGCCGGTGGGATCGTTTTGAAATGCTGCTGCGCGGCAATACCAGCTTCTCGCAGTTCCAGGGATTTCCATTCGAAATCTTCGGCATCTTCGCGCTGTTGGTGCTGTTTCTGCTGGCCGCGACAAGTCATGACTTCTGGCTGCGATTTCTGACCCCGCCGGCCTGGAAGACGCTGCATATGGCGCTCTACGCCGCGTACTTGTCCGTCGTCGCGCATATTTCACTCGGCGCGTTGCAGGCCGCGCAAAACCCGTTTCTGGCGGTGGTCGTCGGCCTTTGCGTGGTTGGCGTCGCGGCGCTGCACGTTGCCGCTTCGCGTCGGCGCACGACCGAGGCGGCACTCGTCGACGGCTGGCTGGACGCCGGTCCGGTGGATGCGATTGTTGAAGATCAGGGCATCGTCGTTACGCCGCCTGGAACCGAGCCGATTGCCGTTTTTCGCCATGCCGGCCGCTTATCCGCCGTAACGAACTTGTGTGCGCATCAGAACGGTCCGTTGGGCGAGGGCAGGGTCATCGACGGCTGCATCACCTGCCCATGGCATGGTTATCAGTACCGGCTTGAAGACGGGTGCGCGCCACCACCATTCACCGAGAAACTGGCGACATTCCGGCTACGCATCATCGACGGCCACGTGTGGATTGATCCGGCGCCGAATCCCGCCGGCACGTTCGTTGAACCGGTGACCGTGCCATGACGCCGTTTTTCGTCGGCTGGTCAGGTCGGAGCGCATTCCCGTATCTCGGTTTTCTGGCGCTTCTGCTGGTTGCGCTTGTTGTCGGCTTCGGAGCGTTGGCGTTCACCTTGGGCGTGACCGTGGACGACCCGGGAGGCGGCGATTTCTCCGGGGATAAGGACATCACCGGCGTGCTGCTGGCCGATCCGTATCCGATGATCGTGACCGACAAGGATCAGCACACCGTCGTCTTGTCCGGTGGTGGCAAGCGCGGCGTGCAGGAGGAAGCGCGCGCCCTGGACGGTCGCCATGTACGCGCGACCGGCAGTGGCGTTAAACGCGGCGATCGCGATTTGCTGCTGGTCGATCAATTGCGAGCAGCGCCCGGCGAGCCGGTGACCCCGTTGCGGCAATCGCTCGGCACGTGGCGGCTGACCGGTGAGATTTGCGATGGCAAATGCTCGTTGGGCGTGATGCGGCCAGGCAACAAACTCGCGCATAAGGCCTGCGCCAACGTCTGTCTGCTGGGAGGTGTGCCGCCCGTGTTCATCACCACGACTCCCGTGTATGGCACACAGTTTTTGCTGATGGGCGACCCGGACAATCACGCGCTTCCGGACAAGATGCGCGATTACGTCGCCATCACCAGCCGGATGGACGGAACGCTGGAACGCATCGGCGACGCACTTGTGTTCCGAACCGACGTCGCGAAGGCAATCGTGCCATGACCTGGCCTTCGACCGCGCAGCTTGTGCTGTCGTTCCTCCTCGCGGAACTCGTGGTCTGGTTCAGTCCCGACCTGCTGATTCCCCTTGGCCTGGGAGAGTTCGTGTTCCTGGGGCAACTTTGCCTCGCGGTCCTGGCACTGTCCGTGCTCGACCTGATTTTCGCGCGCTGGGGGAAACATGATTCCGGCAAATGAAACGTTTGACGGCACGTGGCCTTACGCCGCGAAGTTTTGCGAGGCGGCGGGATTTCAGCAGCATTACGTGGACGAGGGCAGCGGCCGTCCGGTGATCATGCTGCATGGGCAACCCACCTGGGGCTACATTTACCGCCGCTTCATTCCACCGCTCGCGGCGAACCATCGTGTGATCGTTCCGGATCACATGGGATTCGGCAAAACCGAGGCGCCGCCGGACCGCGAATACACGCTGTCCACCCACGTCGCCAACCTGACATCGTTGATCGAAACTCTGGATTTACGCGACATCACCCTGGTGATGCAGGACTGGGGCGGCCCGATCGGCATCGGCTACGCGGTGCGCCATCCGGAACGGATTCACAGTCTGGTCCTGATGAATACCGTGTGTGGCTATGGCACCGCGGGCCGCCGCGACCTGCCCAGCCCGGTGGAGTCGGCGTGGTTCAGGTGGATTTTGGAGGGGATGCCGACGGGCCGAACCGAGGCGGTGCTGTCGCAACTGGGTTCCACCATCCTGTCGGTGATGCAAATCGTCGGACTGGAGCGGTTGGACCGTGTCGATCCGACGTTCATTCACGCTTATGCCGCGCCGTTCGTTACGCCAGACGACTGCAAGGGAGCGATCGCGTTTCCCCTCGATCTCGCGTTGGGCCGCATTCGTGATTTTGTCCGGGCAGGTGCGTCCGGTGTGCCGGCATTGAAACAAAAACCCGCGATCCTCATTGAGGGGATGCTCGACCGCGCGATTTTGCCCGTCCTGGCGCTGGCGGATTTCCGTGGTCTGTGGCCGGACCGGCCGGTGATCGAGGTTCCCGACGCTGGCCATTACATTCAGGAAGACTCGCCGGAGGTCGCCATCGCGGCGATCCAGGCATTCCTCGGGACGCTTCAATCCTGACGCGGCAGGCGTAACGGCAGCAGCAACAGCGAAGCGACCAAACCCAGACCGCCGGCGATCAGCAGCACCGACAGCGCCGGCAGGTTGGCGACCAGAGGCGCCGCCATCGTCGGTGCCACCGCCTGTGCGATCAGAACCGGCACCGCGAGCCAACCCAATACGGTCGCGTAACCGTTGGGTCCAAACAACGCCAGAGGCAACGTGCCGCGATTGATGGTCATGATGCCGTTGCTCATGCCGTACAGCAGTGCGAACGCTGTCGCTGTCACCGGGCCTCCGATCGGCAGGATCGCGGCGCCGATCGGAAACAACAACGACGCGACACGCGCCCGAAACAGCAGGCCGAAGCGCCGACCGATGGTCCATTCCAGAACGCGCCCGGCCACCTGTCCCGCCCCGATCAACGATGCGACCAGAACCGCCTCTGCCGCGTTCAGTCCGATCCCTTGCAGTAATCTCAGGATATGCACGGCGATCGCCGACGTTATGAACCAGCGCAAGGTGAAGAAGCCGCCGAGGCAGATCGTCATCAGACGGCTGACGGGGATGCGCTCGGTCGAGGCCTGGTTCGCGGCCTTCAGATTGTGGTCGAGCCGCGGCACCAGCGCCAGCACCATCGGCAGGTTGATGCATAGCATGATGCCGATGTACAGCAGCATCAGTCCGCGCCAGCCGGTAAAGCCGATCACCGCCGAACCCAACGTCCAGAACACGGAACTCGCGAATCCGGCGAACAAGGTGACGCCGGTGATGGTGGGGCCGGCGTCTCGACCGAGTAACGTTCCGACGGTGGCGAACGCGGCGTCGTAGAGTCCCATCGCCATGCCGACACCGAGTACCGCCCAACCGATGTACCAGACCGTCAGATTGGGGGCCGAAGCCAGGATCCCCTGACCCAGCGCCAGCACGACGATGCTCGCGGCGATCGAGCCCTTGCCGCCGTTACGATCGATCCACTTGCCGACCCGGGGCGCGCAAATGCCGCTGATCAGCAGTGCCACGGAGAACGCGCCAAGCAGCGCGAACGTCGATTGGCCCAGATCGCGCGCGGCCGGCACCGCGATCACGGCGGGGAGATAGAACGTCATGCCCCATGACAGGGTCTGATTGATGCCGAGAACGGAGCCCAGCAGATGACGATTTATGGGCGACCCGGCGGCGCGGTGTCGCCGCGGCCAAGCGATCGTTGCAGCAGCACCGAGTCCAGCCAGCGTCCGTGCTTATATCCAACCGAACGAAACGTACCGATCATCTCGAACCCGCAACGCTGATGCAAACGCACTGACGCGAGGTTGGCGCTGTCACCGACCACGGCGATCATCTGCCGCAGATCGCGCGCCTCGCACTCGGCGATCAACACCGGCAGCAGCAGTTTGCCGACGCCCTGGCCGACGTGTTCGGGATGCACGTAAATCGAATTCTCCACGGTGTCGCGATAGGCCGGGCGCGGCCGATAGGTGCCGGCATAAGTATAGCCGATGACCTCGGCATCGGATACCGCGACGAGGTATGGGAATCCTTTCGCCAGAACATCGTGCCGGCGGCGACACATTTCTTCCAGGGACGGAGGCTCCGTCTCGAACGACGCGGTGCCGTAACGCACATTGTGCGCGTAGATCGCCGTGATCGATGGCATGTCGGCTTCGAGGCAGGGACGGATGGCGGGCATCGATGCGGTCCGGTTGTGCTGATGCCGGTCAGCCTGCCGCGCGGCCCTCGCCGAGGAAAGGAAAATCTTTTAATACGCGGCATCAGAATAAGGAACTGTTATGGCCGTTCCAACCTTCCGGCAGTTGCGGACCTTTCTCGCGGTTGTCGAGTCCGGCGGCGTGTCCACCGCGGCCCGCGCGCTCAATCTGACGCAGCCCGCCGCCAGTCAGCAACTGCGTGAACTGGAACGGTGCCTGCGCGTACGTCTGTTGGATCGCGCCGCTGGCCGCAGCTTTCCGACGGCCGCCGGCGCGGCGTTGCTGGAACCCGCGCGGCGCGCTCAGGCGGCGGTGGAGGACGCGCTCGCGGTCGCCGCGGCGCATCGTACCGGCGACGCCGGCCGCGTTCGATTGGGCACGGGCGCGACGGCCTGCATTCATCTGCTGCCCGCCGTGTTGGCGGCCGCGAAACAGCGTATGCCCGGACTGGAGGTCACCGTCGCGACCGGGAGCAGCGGCGGTGTCATCCGTCAGGTGGAAACGGGGGAACTCGATGTCGGATTGGTCACATTGCCGATCCCAGGCAGTCGCGCGTTGAGCGTCACGCGGCTACTGTCGGAACCTCTGTTGGCATTGATCCCCGGGTCCATGGCCAACGCGGGCGAAACGATCGGCCCCGCTCAACTCGCCAGTCTGCCGCTCATTCTCCACGACCGGGCGGTCAGCACGCGCGTGTTGATCGACGGCTGGTTCCGCCGCGCCGGCGTCACCGCTGTCGCTGCGATGCAACTGGACAGCGTGGAGTTGATCAAGGTCCTCGTGGGCAGCGGCCTCGGGGCGTCGATCGTTCCGCGTATGTCACTGTCGCGCGCGGTCTCCGGCGCGGTGGTCCGCCGCCTGCGTCCGGGGTTGAGCCGCGATCTGGCGCTGGTGTCGCGGCGAGAGAAAGTCATCGACCGGGGCATGCGCGTCCTGACCGAGACATTGCGCCAGGTCGCGCGCGATTGAGGGGTTCTGGCTCTTTGGCCCGAATGGCGCTACCCTGGCTCCGTCTGACGCCTGATCCGGACGGCACGTTGCCGGAGAGCAACCTCCAAGGGAGAGTTCCAATGCCATACGCGTTCACGACCGAATCCGTCGAGTACATCCGCCACGGTGACAAGCCGTACATGATCAAGTTGTACAAACCCAGTGGCGATGGGCCGTTCCCGATGGTGATTGATTTGCATGGTGGCGCCTGGTGCAATGGCGATCTGGCCGACTGCGACGCGCGCGATCAGGTCCTCGCGGCGAGCGGTCTGGTCGTCGCGGCCGCCAATTTCCGCCACGGACCAGATGGCTATCCGACATCGTTGCAGGATATCAACTATCTGATCCGCTATATGAAAGCCAATGCCGCGAAGTTGAATGGCAACGCGAACGCGGTCGGTCTGTCCGGCACCAGCAGCGGCGGACATCTGGCGATGCTGTCGGCGATGCGGCCGAGCGATCCTCGCTACACCGCGGTCGAAGGTTTTCCCGGCGTGGACGCGACGGTCAAGGCGATCGTGATGCAATGGCCGGTGATCAATCCGATCTCGCGCTACCGGCACGCGCGGCGGTTGCTCGACGGAGCCAACCCGCCGGCCTGGCCGAAAGGCATTCCGGAGCGGCACGAAACCTACTGGAAGAACGAGGCGGCGATGATCGAGGGCAACCCGATCACGATCCTCGAAAAGGGCGAGAAAGTGCTGACGCCGCCGACTTTGTGGATCCAGGGGCAGCCGGATCAGACGCACGACTATCGCGATCCGGAGTTGCCGGTTGAACTGAACGAGCCGCTGCGGTTCTCGTTCAACTACCGCAAGGCCGGCGGCTATATTGAAACGTTATACGTCGATAACGAAAAGAAGGTGTCGGCCATTTCGCACGACCCGACGGCGGCGTTCTTCCATCGTTTCCTGAAGTAAGCAATGCAACGCGCGTGAGTCTTCGGGCTCACGCGCACATCGCGTTCGTTGGCTGACCCCTCTGATGCCAGAGATTGTTCAGGCGAACGGAGGCACAACCTGTCATCTTTCATTCTGCCATTTGTATCCACCACGCCAGTATCCGCGTGGAGTCCGCTTGTGCACGACGTCCGCGGGGCATATCCGCACAGGCTGACCCCGGCGTTTCGCTGTTTCGATCGGACCGGAACCCATTATGACCATCATCGTGAACTCAGGTTCCACTCTCACCATCACGCAACCGAGCGGTCTGACGCTGACCGACGACAGTACGATCGCCGCGCTCGGCGCCCTCAACGGTGCCGGCACCATCACCGGCGCGTTCGCGCTGATCAACGGCGGATTGATCGAGAGTACCACCGGCTTCAGCACCCTCGAGATTGACAGCGCGGCGTTCACCAACAGCGGTGTCGTCATGACGGCGGCTGGGGATACGACGCTGCAGTTCGCCAGCTCGGTCGCCGTGTCAAATTTCTCCAATGGCACGCTGACAGGCGGTGTCTGGGATGTGACCAACAACTCCACCCTGCTGTTCGAACCGGGTGTGATCACCGACGACGACGCGAATATCGCGTTCGGTTCGTCGGCGGCTGGCAACGCCTCGATATTCAACAGCGGCTCCAACGGCGACCAGCCGATTCTGAACACGCTGACCCACATTGGCACCGCGGGCGCTCTCAGCGTCGATAACCAGCCGTGGGCGGTGCCTGGCTCGGTCGTGGTGGATGGCGACCTGACGCTCGCGGACACCGAATTTGCCGCCGGTGGCGGAGTTTCGGTGTCGCCCACCGGCCATATCGCTGGCTCCTCGGCCACGATCGCCTCTCCAATGATCCTGAACGGTGTTCTCGAGGTGCAGGGAAACGGTCTGACTCTCTCGTCGTCGGTCTCCGGCACCGGAACGATGGCGGTCGATCCGAGCGGCCTCCTGGTGCTGGGCGGCACGTCGACCAGCGTCCCCACCCTCGTTAACTACGGTACCGTGTGGTTCGGTTCCCCGGGCGCCCCTGGCGGCACGGCGGTATTCGGCGCGGTCTCGGGCAGCGACCCGGAGTTCGATTTGTACGGGGCGACGGTAACCACCGCCGCCTGGCCCGCCCTCACCATCTTTCGCGGCGGCGAACTGATCGTCGGCACGGCGCCTGGCTTCGTGCCGACCTTCAACATGTTCGGTGACGAAGACACGCTGGTTATCGATAACCTGATCGCCAACACAGCCAGTATGAACGCGACCGGACTCGGCGGTTCATCCGGCACGCTCACGATCAGCGAAGGGTCCACGACGCTCGCTTCGTTCCTGCTGACAGCGCCGGCGCCTACGGTCAATAACCTTGGTCAGGGATGGAACTACGGCGGAGCGGTGTTCACGGCCACCGCTGGGCCTGACAATAATACCACCATCACGGTCACTGGCGTTTTCGAACCGACGACTGTCTGTTTCGCCGCCGGCACCCGGATCGCCACGCCTGAAGGTCAGCTGGCCGTCGAGCGGCTGGCGGTCGGCGATCGTGTGCTTACTCATTTCGCTGGCGAACGACGCGTGAGGTGGATCGGCCATCGCGCGATCGACTGTCGCGGGCAGCCGGATCCCACCGCGATGTTCCCGGTGCGTGTCGCTGCCGGCGCGTTTGGCGACGGACTGCCACGACGCGATCTGTATCTGTCGCCCGGCCATGCGCTGTTCATCGACGGCGTGCTGATCCCGGTGAAATGTCTGCTCAACGACGCGACAATTATTCAGGTGCCGACCGACACCGTCACTTATTACCATATCGAACTGGACGAGCACGACGTGGTGTTCGCCGAGGGGCTGGCAGCGGAATCCGACCTCGACACCGGCAACCGACCGTCGTTCGTCAACGGCGGCGCGTCGCTGACGCTGTTCCCCGAATTCGAGGCGGCGGCCTGGGAGACCCAAGGCTGCGCCCCACTGAAGATCATCGGTGAGACGGTCGGGCGCGCGCGCGAACTGCTGGCGGCACGCGCCGCCGGCCCGGTCGCGCGACTTACGCCCGCCGCCTGACGCGTTTCGGCGGCGCCTGTCGCTCCAGCAGTCCCGCCAGGAATTTCCCGGTATGGCTCTCAGGATTTCCCGCGATATCTTCAGGCGTGCCCTGCGCCACGATCCGCCCGCCGCCATCGCCACCTTCAGGGCCCAGATCCAAAATCCAGTCGGCGGTCTTGATGACTTCAAGATTGTGCTCGATCACAATGACGGTGTTGCCCTGATCGACCAGCGCGTGCAGCACTTCCAGCAACTTGCGCACGTCTTCAAAGTGCAATCCCGTCGTCGGCTCATCGAGAATATACAGCGTGCGGCCCGTCGCACGCCGTGCCAGTTCCTTCGACAGCTTGATCCGTTGCGCCTCACCGCCGGACAGAGTGGTCGCCTGCTGCCCCAACGCGATATACCCCAAGCCGACCTGCTGCAGGATTTTCAGCCGGTCATGGATGCGGGATTGCGCGCTGAAATACGGCACCGCCTCATCGACTGTCATCGCCAGCACCTCGGCGATCGACTTGTCGCGGAACTTGATCTCCAGAGTTTCCCGATTGTAGCGGCGGCCTTTGCACGTATCGCAGGTGACATAAACGTCCGGCAGAAAGTGCATCTCGATCTTCAGCAGCCCGTCGCCCTGGCACGCCTCGCAACGTCCGCCCTTCACGTTGAACGAAAACCGGCCGGGCTTGTAACCGCGAGCGCGCGACTCCGGCAGTTCCGCGAACCAGTCGCGAATTGGCGCGAACAGGTCGGTGTAGGTCGCCGGATTGGACCGCGGCGTGCGCCCGATCGGCGATTGATCGATGTCGATGATCTTGTCGAGTTGATCCAACCCCTCGATCCGGTCATGCGGGGAGGGCGACTCGCCAGCCCCCATCAACCGCCGCGCCGCCGCCTTGTACAGCGTGTCGATCACCAGGGTGGACTTGCCGCCGCCGGATACCCCCGTCACGCAGGTGAACGTGCCGAGCGGGAACGTCGCGTCGATGTGCTTCAGGTTGTTGGCACGCGCGCCGACGACCTTCACGACGCGATCCTTCTGCACCGGCCGGCGCAGCCGCGGCACTTCGATCCGCCGCCGTCCAGACAGATAATCGCCTGTCAGCGACGCCGGATTCGCGGAAACCTCCGTGGGCGTGCCCTCGGCGATGACCCGGCCGCCATTGACGCCGGCCTCGGGGCCGATATCGATCAGATGATCGGCGGCGCGGATCGCGTCCTCGTCATGTTCCACGACCAGAACGGTGTTGCCCAGATCGCGCAGCCGTCGCAAGCGTCCCGAGCAGACGTTCGTTGTCGCGCTGATGCAGCCCGATCGAGGGCTCATCCAGCACGTACAGCACCCCCGTCAGGCCGGAGCCGATCTGGCTCGCCAACCGGATCCGCTGCGACTCGCCGCCGGACAACGATGCGGAACCACGCGCCAGTGTCAGATAATCCAGTCCCACATCGACCAGGAATCGCAGCCGGTCATGGATCTCCCGCAGGATGCGGCCGGCGATTTCGGCGCGCTGCGGCGTCAGGGTCGGCAGCACGCCGTCGAACCAGTCCAGCGCGCCGCGGATCGACAGTTCCGACGCCTCGGCGATGTTGGAGCCGCCGACACGAACCGACAGCGCCTCGGGCTTCAGGCGCGCGCCGCCACAGGTGGCGCAGGGCTTTTCGGATTGATAACGAGACAATTCCTCGCGCACCCAGGCGCTGTCGGTTTCACGCAACCGACGTTCCAGATTGCGCAGCACGCCCTCGAACGGTTTGGTCACCGTGTAAGCGCGCACGCCATCCTTGTAGGTGAACGAGACAGGGTCCGACCCTGTTCCATTCAGCACCGCCTCGCGCGCCGCGACCGGCAGCGCGCTCCAGGGCGTCTTCGTGGTCACACCCAGATGCCGGGCCAGGCTCTGCAACGTCTGATCGTAATACGGGCTTTGCGAACCGGACCACGGCGCCACCGCGCCATCGGCCAGGCCGAGGCGTTCATCCGGCACGACCAGATCGGGATCGAAGAAACTCTCGACCCCGAGCCCGTCGCACGCCGGGCAGGCGCCATGCGGCGAGTTGAAGCTGAACAGCCGTGGCTCGACTTCCTCGATCGTGAAGCCGGAGACCGGACAAGCGAATTTCGACGAAAACACGGTGCGGTCGCCCGAGTCGGCGTTTTCCGCGTAGACCACGCCCTCGGACAACGCCAATGCGGTCTCGAAACTATCGGCCAGCCGCGAGCCGACGCCGTCGCGCACGACGATCCGATCCACGACCGCTTCGATCTCGTGGCGGATCTTGCGGTTCAGCGCGGGGACCTCGCCGATTTCATACAGCTTGCCATCGACTTTAACGCGGGTGAAGCCGCGGCGCTGCAACTCGGCCAGTTCCTTGCGGTATTCGCCCTTGCGGTCGCGCACCACCGGCGCCAGCAGCAGCAGGCGCGTGCCCTCCGGCATCGCCAGCACGCGGTCGACCATCTGCGAGACGGTTTGCGCCTCGATCGGCAGCCCCGTCACCGGCGAGTAGGGCACCCCG
The DNA here is from genome assembly GCA_963719675.1 of uncultured Alphaproteobacteria bacterium. Lineage (GTDB taxonomy): Bacteria > Pseudomonadota > Alphaproteobacteria > Acetobacterales > Acetobacteraceae > Rhodopila. The sequence goes on from CAVRDN010000037.1 coordinate 31,754, forward strand.
ACCCGGGCCCACAGCAGCCGCATGTAGTCGTGAATCTCGGTCACCGTGCCGACCGTCGAGCGCGGATTGCGGCTGGTCGTCTTCTGCTCGATCGAGATCGCGGGCGACAGACCCTCGATGCTGTCCACGTCGGGCTTGCCCATCAGTTCCAGGAACTGGCGGGCGTAGGCGGACAGCAACTCGACATAGCGACGCTGGCCCTCGGCGTAGATCGTGTCGAACGCCAGCGAGGACTTGCCTGAACCGGACAGACCGGTGATCACCGTCAGCGAGTCGCGCGGGATCGTGACGTCGATATTCTTCAGGTTATGCTCGCGCGCGCCGCGCACCACGATATTGTTGCCACGGGCGGCGGCAATGGTCTTCCCGTGCTCCCGTGGTGCGATAATGGAGCCGTCCATCGGTCCTGATACCCCTGTTCCGGCGCGTTGATTTGTTCTATGGATGTTCCCCACGACCATGGCAAATTTCGCCCGGTCGTGGAAGAGGGCTCAATCGTTGCAAAGGGCCCAATTGTTGAACCGGGCATGGACGGGTTGTTAACCAGTGTCCCTTACCCTAAGGCACTAACTGTCATGAAGGGAGCCGAGCGATGGCTGGCAGCGTCAACAAGGTGATCCTGGTGGGTAACCTGGGTCGTGACCCCGAGGTTCGCAATACCCAGGACGGGGGCAAGATCGTCAATCTGGCGCTCGCCACCAGTGAGACGTGGAACGACAAGGCGTCCGGCGAACGTAAGGAAAAGACCGAGTGGCATCGCGTCGTGATCTTCAACGATCGCGTGGCCGACGTCGCCGAGCGGTTCCTGAAAAAGGGTGCCAAGGTTTATGTCGAGGGCTCGCTGCAAACCCGTAAGTGGACCGATCAGGGGGGCCAGGAACGCTATTCGACCGAGGTCGTGATCGGCCGTTTCAACGGTCAGTTGACGATGCTGGATGGACGGACTGGCGGTGGCGACCCGGGTGGCTACGCGGAGCCGCCGATGGGTGGCTCGGCACCGGTCCGCGAGCGCGCTCCGGCGGCCGCACGATCGGCACCCGCCGCGCGGGGCGGGTCTGGCGGGGCTCCGTCGTGGGATGCGCCGCGAGGCGGTGACCTGGACGATGAGATCCCGTTCTAACCCGAGGCGTTTCGGCCGGCGCGGGCTTCCAGACCGCCCGGAGTCGCACGGTAATGGGTCAGGGTACGGTCCGCGTGGCGCATCCGCCACGACAACATGCGTTGCGCCCGGTCACGCACCACATCGGCATACCCGGGGTCACCCGCGACATCGCGAAACTGATGCGGATCGGCGCGCAGATCGAATAACAACGGCGGCAACGCGGCGAAGTGGACATACTTGAACGCCGCGTCCCGCAAAACGCACAACGAGCATTCGTCCATCGACAAGCCCAGTGACTTCTCCGCCGTCGAGCCTGGGGTTTCGCGGAAGTCGAATTCGTAGTGCAGCGCGTCCCGCCAGTCGGTGGGACGCCGTCCGTGCACCAAGGGCAACAGGCTGCGCCCATCGACGGCGTTCGGCACCTCGCCGCCAATCCACGAAATCAGCGTCGGCAGAATATCGACCATTTCGGTAAACGCATCCTCGATCCGGCCGCGTGTCGCGTCCGCGTCGGGATCGCGGATGACGAGCGGAATGCGGAAGCTCTCGTCATGGTAACCGATTTTTCCAAGCAGATAATGGTCGCCAAGTTGCTCGCCGTGGTCGGAGGTAAACACGATCAGCGTATTGTCCCACTGTCCGGTCGCTTCGAGTTGCGCGAATACCTGA
>CAVRDN010000038.1:0-13927 GCA_963719675.1 uncultured Alphaproteobacteria bacterium
ATGGCGATGAACTCGGCGACATGGCGCGCGCTGTCCTGGTGTTCAAGGATCACATGATCCGCGGGCAAAAGCTCGCGGCGGACAAGGAGGCGGCGGATCATCGCGCCGAAGTCGAGAAACGCGCGGCGCTGATCAGCATGGCCGAGAGAATTCGAGAGCGAAACGGGTGCCGCCATGCGTGCAATCGGTCAGCGCACCTCAGCGATGGCGACCGCCGCCGAGGCGATGGATCAGTCGGCGGCGCGGACCGGCTCGTCGGCGCGAAATGCCACCGACGCCGCGGATCAGGCGCTGGCGACCGTACGATCGGTGGCCGGCGCCACCGACGAACTGACCACGTCGATCCGCGAAATCAGCCGCCAGGTCAGCGAATCCACGGCGGTCGCCGGCCGCGCGGTCGCCGCTGGCTACGACACCAGGGCCACGATCGAGGCGCTCAACACCGACGTAGAACGCATCAGCGCGGTCGCCGGCATGATCGGCGAGATCGCCGCCCGGACCAATCTGCTGGCGCTGAACGCCACGATCGAGGCGGCCCGCGCGGGTGATGCCGGACGCGGCTTCGCGGTGGTCGCCTCGGAGGTGAAGGCTCTCGCCACGCAAACCGCGCATTCGACGCAGGAGATCGCGCGACATATCGAGGAAGTGCGCGTCGCCACCGCGGCATCGGTCACCGCCGTCTCGCGCATCGAGGCCACCATCGGCGAAATCAACGTGATCGCCAGTTCAATCGCGGCGGCGGTGGAACGGCAGGGCGCGGCCACCGAGGAGATCGCGCACAGCGTGACCGAAACGGTGAGCGCCGCCAACGAAATGACCTCGCGCACCAACGAGGTCGCGGTCGAGGCGGGCGAGACCGGACGCCAGGCCGCCGATGTACGCGAGAACGCCGGCGGTCTGCACGGATCCATGGAAGAATTACGCCAATCGGTCATTCGCGTGGTGCGAACCGCGACCACAGAGGTCGATCGGCGTCTCAACGAACGTTTCGATACCGACCTGGGCTGCCGGGTAACGATAAACGGTCAGACCCATCTCGCGCGGATCGTGGATTGGTCGGATGCGGGCGCGCACGTACGCGGCGCTCCGGCGATCCAGGAGGGAGCCAGCGGGACACTCGCCATCGACGGTGTCGGGGCCGCCTTGCCATTCGTCGTCAGACCGAGCGGAGATGAACTCGCTACACGCGGCGTTCGTCCCGGAAGACCCGGCCGTGGTGTGCTTCGCGGGGACGCCAGCGCGGATGGCTGGCCGAATGGCGGCCTGACGAAGAGGATCAGGAACCGTCCTCATCGGCGGAGAGGCTTTCGAACAAGTCGTTCAGGCGCGGGCATTCAGACCCGACCTCGACACCGAGACGGCTTCGGCGCGAATCGCTGGGTCGCCGCCAATCAGCCGTTGACAACACCGGCGTCATTGTTGGCACACTGCCGACGGTTTCCGGAGTTCATATTGCACCAACCCGCTTGACCAGGGGCCGCGCCCCAACGATGTCTCCCGCCTTGCCCAACGGGCTTCTCCGGTTGGGTACGGCGGAGTTTGGTCGATGACCGGTTCGGAGCAGGAGTCCCCACTGATCAGGCGGTCCCCGAGGCAACGCCTGCCACGGCGGCGCGCAAATGGCTGCACGTGATCACCTGGGGCTGCCAGATGAACGTCTACGACAGCAGCCGCATGTCCGACGTGCTCGCGCCTCTGGGCTATGCGCCCACGGAAACTCCCGAGGGCGCCGACATGGTCATCCTCAATACCTGCCACATCCGCGACAAGGCGGCGGAGAAGGTGTTCTCCGAACTCGGCCGACTGCGCCGGATGAAGGACGCGACGGACGGCCGCATGATCCTGGCGGTCGCAGGCTGCGTGGCGCAGGCCGAGGGCAAGGAAATCCTCGCGCGCGCGCCGTACGTGGACATCGTGCTCGGCCCGCAGACCTATCACCGGCTGCCGGAAATGGTGGCGCAGGCGGCACGGGCCGCCGGCGCCGTGATCGAAACGGACTTCCCGCCGGAGGACAAGTTCGACCACCTGCCGGAACAATCCGCGCCCCAGGGCGTCACCGCGTTCCTGACGGTGCAGGAGGGTTGCGACAAATTTTGCAGCTTCTGCGTGGTGCCATACACCCGGGGCGCCGAGCAGAGCCGTCCCGCCGCCGCCATTCTCAGCGAGGCCCGCCGCCTGCTCGCGCAAGGCTCGCGCGAGATCACGTTGCTTGGGCAAAACGTCAACGCCTGGCATGGCAGCGCGCCGGACGGCGGCACCTGGGGTTTGGGCAAGTCTGCTGCGTGCGATGGCCGCGCTGCCGGGGTTGTACCGCTTGCGCTACGCGACTTCGCACCCGCGCGACATGGACGACGCACTGATCGAGGCGCACCGCGATCTGCCCACACTGATGCCGTTCCTGCATCTGCCGGTGCAATCCGGCTCCGACCGCATCCTGGCGGCGATGAACCGCAAGCACACCGCGGGCGATTATCTCCGGCTGGTGGACCGGCTGCGGTCGGCGCGGCCCGACCTGGCGTTGTCCTCCGACTTCATCGTCGGCCATCCCGGCGAGACCGAGGCGGACTTCGAGGCGACGATGGCTCTGGTGCGCTCGGTCGGCTTCGCGCAGGCGTACAGTTTCAAGTATTCGCAACGGCCGGGGACGCCGGCGGCGAGCGCGCCCGCTCAGGTGCCGGAAGTGGAGAAGGATCGCCGGCTACAGGCGTTGCAGGCGTTGTTGCGGGATCAGCAGGCGCGGTTCAACGCCGCCTGCCGCGACACCACCATGGATGTTTTGTTCACCGGTCCAGGCCGTCACCCTGGTCAGGTGGCGGGACGTTCACAATATCTTCAACCCATTCACATCACCGGTTCTATAGGCCTCGTCGGCGAAGAACGGGCGGTGCGAATCCGTGATGTTCATCCAAACTCGTTGTCGGGAACCCTTGTCCAGGAGAGACTCAGCGCTTGACCCAGATCGCCGGCTCACTCGCACAATCGGCCGCTCCGTCCAATGGCGGTAAGGCCATCACCGTTCAGTTCAACGACAATATGCTGTTGCCCCTGTTGCTGGGGGACCACGACCGGCATTTGGTGCGAATCGAGCAGGCGCTTGGCGTCCGACTTTCCTGCCGCGGCAACCGGATCGCCATCGCCGGCGACGCGTCGCGGGTCGAGGCGGCGCAGAACACCTTGCAGGGGCTGTGGCGGCGACTGGAACGCGGCGAGAGCGTTGGCCGCCCTGACGTTGAGGCAGCGATCCGCATGGTCGAGATCGAAACCGACCCTCGGCTGCCGCTGTCCGACCTCCCCGCCATTCGCACCCGAAAAGGCGCCGTCGGCCCCCGCAGTCCTGGGCAGGTCGCCTACATGGAGGCGCTGTCCTCGCACGAGATGGTGTTCGGCGTCGGTCCGGCGGGCACCGGCAAGACCTATCTCGCGGTCGCTCAGGCGGTCGCGATGCTGCAGGCGGGACGGGTGGACCGGATCGTGCTGTCCCGGCCGGCGGTCGAGGCGGGCGAGCGGTTGGGCTTTCTGCCCGGCGACATGAAGGAAAAGGTCGATCCTTATCTGCGGCCGCTGTACGACGCGCTGCACGATATGATGCCGGCCGATCAGGTGATCCGCCGCATGACCAACGGCGAGATCGAGGTGGCGCCGTTGGCGTTCATGCGCGGCCGCACGCTGGCGCATTCGTTCGCGATCCTGGATGAGGCGCAGAATACCTCCGCGGTGCAGATGAAGATGTTTCTTACCCGGATGGGCGAGGGGTCGCACATGGTGATCACCGGCGATCTGACCCAGGTCGATCTGCCGCCGGGGACCCGTTCTGGGCTGGCCGATGCGCTGGACACGCTGGAGGGCGTGCAGGGGATCAAGGTCGTGCGATTCGAGAACCGCGACGTTGTGCGGCATCCGCTGGTTGGGCGGATCGTCGATGCCTACGACCAGCGGGCAAAAGCCGAGGGCGATACGAGGCGCGAGGCCGGGGCGCGATTGGGCGGTGGGGACTGAGACCGGACCAGCCGCGGCGGATGTGACGGTTCGGAGGCATCCATAACACCGCGCTGGCCATCGCGTGTGCATTGCGGCATAATCCGAATGTGAAGACAGTCACCGGGCAAGCCCCGCGACAAGGATAATGGAACCGCATAGTCGGCGGGCCTCCTCTCATCAGGAGGCCGAAACTCAACTCCGGGTCATCGTCATGGACCCAGCCTGGCGCCGTTTCGTGCCGCGCGTGACGGCGCTCGTGTCACGGGCAGGCCGTGTGGCCGGAATCGCGTCACCGCCCGGTGTCAGTATTGTGCTGGCGGACGACCGGCTGGTGCGCGAGCTGAACGCGCGGCATCGCGGGCGCAACAAACCCACCAACGTCCTGACCTACGAGCATCCGGCGCCCGAGTTGGTGCTTGCTCTGGGCGTCATCCGGCGGGAGGCGGCGGCGGCGGGCCGGCGGATCGCTGACCACGTGGCGCATCTCGTCGTGCACGGCACGCTGCATCTTCTGGGTTATGATCATGAACATCCTGGCGATGCCCGCCGCATGGAGATGGCCGAATCCCGGCTGCTGCACCGCATAGGCGTGCCGAATCCGTGGAAGCCGCCGCACGATGGCGCGCGACCGGAGGGAGCAAGGTCATGAGCGGCAGCCGCGCGTCTTTCCTCCATCGCCTCAAGAGCATGCTCGGGCGTCCGGGACCGGAGCCGACGCTGCGCGAATCCATCGCCGAATTGATGCAGGAGGCGGCCGACGACGCCCGAAGCACAGGCGGCGCCGTCGGAACTGGACCGGCATGAGCGGCTGCTGATCCAGAATATCCTGCGCCTGCGAGAGACCACTGCCGACGACGTCATGGTTCCGCGCGCCGATATCGTGGCGATGCGCGCCGACCTGACCCTCGATCAGGCGATCGAACAAATCCGCGGCGACGGGCACTCCCGGTTGCCGGTCTACCGCGAACAGCTCGATGACATCATCGGCATGGTACACGTGAAAGATGTGTTCGCGTATGTCGGCCGGCCGGAGGCGTTCTCACTGGAGGCGATCTTGCGTAAGCCCCTGATGGTGGCACCGCGCATCCGGGTGCTCGACCTGATGCTGCAGATGCGCCAGCAGCGGGTGCACATGGCGTTGGTCGTGGACGAATACGGCGGTATCGACGGGCTGGTGACGATTGAGGACCTGGTCGAAACGATCACCGGCGAGATCGACGACGAACACGACGATGAGGAAACACCGATGGTGACCGAGCGTCCCGACGGCGCGCTCGACCTGAACGCCCGACTGCCAGTGGAAGACTTCGAGAAGCGGGTCGGCCCGATCCTGAGCGAGGACGAACGAGACGCGGATATCGATACGGTCGGCGGGTTGGTGTTCACTCTGGCGGGACGAGTGCCGGCGAAGGGCGAGGTCATTTCGCATCCATCGGGACTGGAGTTCCGGATCCTTGATGCCGATGCGCGGCGGATTCGGCGAGTGCGGGCACGGCGGACGGTATCGCAGGCGGCGTGATCTCGTTCAGGCCGACGAGGTAAGGAAGCGCCTAAGGCAGGTCGGTGACCGCCGGACGGAACGAGCGCGCCATGAATTTCACGATCGCCAATACCTCCACCACCATCAATGACGTGGCGTTCGCAAACGCGATAGCGGCGATTAATTTGCAGGTCTCGCGGGATTTTCAGCCAATTTGGAACGTCGCTGCGACAATCGCCGGGACGAAGTTCGCGCTCGACGGATCACCGGCGGCGGTTAATACCCCAACCGATGCGATCATCTATCTAGGCGATCGGTTCGGACGACCCAACGACCGGTGTCGACAATGCGTTCGGCTATCACTCAGCGAATTTCCGGACACGTCCCGTACGGATTCGTCTATTTGAATGTTTGTCAGCAGTACGGCGAAGATTGGAGCTGCACTTTGTCACACGAGACGCTCGAACTGCTGAGCGATCCGACCGCCGTGCTGACCGTGAGTGGCCCGGCACCCGGCGCCGCGGGCGGGAGTGTCCTTTTCGATCTTGAGGTTTGCGATCCGACGATGGGCGACGCTTATGCCATCAATGGTGTCGCCGTCTCCAACTTCGCGGTACTTCGGGATGCCGGATGTGTCGCATGCGACCAACTTCCTCAATTTGACGTTGAGCCCCTTTGGCGTGCGGCCGAACGGTTACATTCAATTTGAAGCTGACGATCGCGCACATCAGGTCATCGGTGAGATGGTGGATGCACGCCGGCTCGCCGCCCGTGCGATCCTGGGCGATTATCGTCGGAACGCGCGACGGGCGAGGCGGTTGATCGGCCCGCGCTAACCGCCTGGCTTCGCGATTACCGCCGCCTTCAGTGGCACGCGCGCGAACCGCGGTGTGGTGCCGGGTGTCTGGCCAAATGTCACCGTGATGGTGTTCCCGCTTACCGATTTGAGCGTGCCGCCGACGGTCACACCGATCGCGGCGAGTTTCAGGGTCGCGGTAGCTCCGGCCTGGCGGGTCAAGGTAAAGCCCATCGTGAATGTGTTCTGATGCGGTGGATCAGTCTGTTTCGAGAACGGATCTATATCGGTGAAGCAAGGGCCGTCCTTTGCCGCCGCCAACAGACTTTCGCGTAATGAAATGAGAGCCAGCGCCAGTTCCCCCGGAGTGCCCGCGCTCGGATCCGAGTAGTTCGCATTAACGAGGTATCCGGATATTCAGTGAACTCCAGCGTTTTGGCATCAGCCTTGTCGCTGCTGGCGGCGCCTCCCAGCCCAAAGGACGTGCCGGTTATCGCGAGGGGAATGGTCGCGCTGACGCCTCCGGTGGCAGTCGCATCCTGTGAAATCGCGAAATTGATTTTCACGCTCTGGATCACGAAACTTGGCGCCGCGTCACCCGCGCAGCCCATCCATTTGGTGGCGGCGGCCGCCAGAGGAACCGTGGCGATGATCGCCCGCGACGCCGGAGAGGCCGCGGCCGGCCTGGCGAAGGCCACGATCGCCGCCGGTTGAACCAGTGTCCTTGGCGGGTTGTTCTGATACATCAAGTAAATTCCGACCTCGCGCTTAATACTGGACAGCACGGGACCGATCATTGACGCATCGATGACATTCAGCGGTTGCGTGTTTTGAGCACACCCGGCCAATGCAAGCAGCAAGACCGGTGCGGATAGTCTCTTGATCATTTATCGCTTCCGCTCGTGACATTTCGTTGCACTTTCAGCGCGAAACGCCAGCAGGAGCGAATGTCGGGGGCAAGTCAGCCAGTCGTTGCTGTCAACGATGCGCCAACGGACCAACCGGCGGCGAATGGCCGCGGGATGGCCGCGGGTTTTGCCACCGGGACCTGGGTCCTTGATACTGGCGTGCTTCACGTTGTTCAGGACCAACCCATGCCCATAACCAAGGTACTGCTCTGGACCGACGGCGCCACGCCCTACACCGACGCCATCGCCGCCGCCGGCCTCTCGTCCCACGTCAACGTCGAGACACTCGCCCGCAAAGATCAGCCTTCCGCGGCGCAACTCGCCACCACCGAGGCCTTGCTCGCCTGGGGTGCGCTGCCCGGCCTGCTACCACGCATGCCGAAATTGCGTTGGGCGCAGGCGCTGACGGCGGGGGTCGAGGGATGGCTCGCGCTACCCGACCTACCGCCCGGCCTGACCCTGACCTGCGCCCGCGGCACCCACCGCGAGTCCATGCCAGAAAACATCTTGGGCGCGCTGTTCTATCTGACGAAGCCTTACGCCGCCTGCGTCGAGGACCAGAAGCATTCCAAGTGGGTCCGCCGCGTCGCCACGCCGTTGACCGGTCAGACGCTGGGCATTCTCGGACTTGGCGCGGTCGGGCAGGACGTCGCACGCCTCGCCAACGCGCTAGGCATGCGGGTCATCGGTACCAAACGCAATCCGGCGCCGATCGAAGGCGTCGCGCAGGTCATGCCTCCGGAACGCATCGACACCGTGCTGGCGCAGGCCGATTTCGTGGTGCTGCTGCTGCCGGCGACGCCCCAAACCGAAAACCTGATCAACGCCGAGCGTTTGTATCAAATGAAGCCGACTGCCTGGCTATTGAACTTTGGCCGCGGCGCGCTGATCGATGATGCCGACCTGATCGCCGCGACAGGCGCGAAGCGCATCGCCGGCGCCATCCTGGACGTATTCCGCCAGGAGCCGCTGCCCGCGGCGCACCCATTCTGGACCTCCGAGGGGATCATCGTGCTGCCGCATATCGGCGGCGGACACCCGAAGCGCGACTTGGTGGTGGCGCAGTTATTCGTCGATAATCTGGGCCGGTTCCTGGAGGGGAAACCGTTGCGCGAGGTTGTCGATCGTTTCGCCGGGTATTGAATCCAGATGCGCATCCATCTGCAGAACCCGGTCGACGATCCACTGTTCGATTTCTCTCGGGAGATGTGGGAAGCGGCAGTGTCGCGTGCGTCGGACACCGCCGCTCACGTTGTCACCATCGGTCGCACGGCCGAGGACTTCGCCGCCGCGATACTGGACGCGGAGGCATTGATTTGCGACGTGCGCGTGATCCGGTCACGATTTCCTTGCCCGGCGCCGCGGCTGAAGCTGCTGTTCCTCACCAATGCCGGCCTCGATCGATTGGCGCCGTTCGATTGGCTGCCGCCAGGTGTGATCCTGATGAACAATCGCGGCGCGCATACGGCGAAGTCCGGCGAGTTCGGCATCATGGCGGTGCTGATGCTCGCGAACCGCGTACCGGAAATGGTGACGCATCAGCGGGCCGGGCACTGGCACAAGCTGTGGGGCGCCGTTGTCACGCAGCGGACCATCACGATCGTCGGCCTGGGCTCGCTGGGGGGCGCCGTCGCGCGTCACGCCGCGGGGTTCCGCATGGCCGTGACCGGCGTGCGCGCGAACCCCGCGCCGCATCCGTTCTGCGCGCAGGTGGTTGGACCAGACCGGCTGGACGAAATCCTGCCGGCCACGACGTTTCTTGTCTTGGCCTGCCCGCTGACCGACGCCACCCGCGGCCTGATTGATAGACGCCGGCTGGAACTTCTGCCGAAAGACTCGGGCATCGTTAACATCGGCCGTGGCGAGTTGATCGATCAGGACGCGCTATGCGACCGGCTGACTTCGGCCAACTCTCCGGCGCCGTTCTGGACGTCTTCGATCCCGAACCAATTCCTCCTTGGCATCGTCTCTGGAGCACGCGAAACCTGGTCATCAGCCCACATACCGCCGCCGACGATCCATCGACGTACAATCCCATCAGCCTGGATCTGTTCCTCGATAATCTTCGCGCGTGGCGGGAAGAAAGACCTCTGCCTAATCGTTACGATATCGCGCGCGGCTACTGACCCGACGGCGCCATGCGCATTACCTGCCCCGAGGCGCTCCGACAGTGTCCGCCATCGTGGCGCCGCGCCATCCCATTGGTTTGGGGCGGCCAGAGGTCGTGTCTCGCGCGGTCTGATGCTCCATCTCGGCATTGAGTTCCGCGCCAATGAGGATGACGATGGCCGACAACCAGATCCACATCATAAATCCGACTACCGCGCCCAACGAACCATAGGTCTTGTTGAAGCTGCCGAAGTTCGCGGCGTACCAGGAAAATAACATTGATACGATGATCCAACCGGCGGCGGCGAATACGCTTCCCCACGATATCCAGCGCCAGCGAGGTGCATCCCGGCTCGGACCGTATCGATACAGGAGCGCCAGCCCCACCACGACGATCGCGAACAAAATCGGGGCCGAGATGAGGCGAACGATTACCGCCCTTCCGGCACCGAAACCAAGCGCCTGAAGCGCGACCGGAAATGCCACCATGGCGGCGAGAGCCAACAGCAGGAAAACGATGCTCGCAGTGGTGAACAGCAAAGAAATCGCGTTCAGCCGGATGAAGCCGCGCTTCTCCTGTTCGTCGTACACCACGTTCAGCGCATCGAACAGCGCTTTTACCCCGGCATTGGCGCTCCAAAGCGCGACGGCGAGGCCGAACATGAAGGTCGCGCCCAACGTGCCGTGACCTTTTGATGCGACGAGGGTGATCTGGTCACGGACAACATCGACGGCACCGCCTGGCAATATGGCCGACAGCTTATCCAAATTGGAGGCGATCGTGCCCGGGTCCGCGAACAGGCCGTAAAGCGAAACGAGCGCGGCGATCGCCGGAAAAACCGCCAGCAACGCGTAAAACGTCACGCCGGCCGCGATCGCAAGAATGCGATGAGACGAGATGTCATTATAGACCCGAAGCAGAATGTCCTTCCATCCGCTTGACGGGATGTCGGAAGGCGCAGCGGCGTAGCGCCCTCGATTGTCCGCATCCCGATCCAACTCGATACCGGAATGAGGTGCCGAGGACGCATACCGCGTCCGGAAGCCGGCTAACAGCAACCCCACCATCGCGGCGATCGTCCATGGCAGCGAAATTCGTCGTCCGTTCCCGTTAGCCATCGGATTCAGTGCTCTTTCCCTGCTACCGAACTCCCTCCACCCACCGCGGTGGGCGTAATCTTTCGGAGGTTGCCGGTTTGACGGGAGCATCGTTGTCCCCCGCCCCGGTGAGCCATTGGTTGTGCGCTTCGTCCTTTCGCCGCTTCAAGCGCGTGCACGCCCACGGCGACTGTCTCGTCGTATGCGTCGGCTGCGGCATCTTTGATGCTCTCTTTCAGCGCGTCGCTCGAACTCGCCAAGAAGCCGGCTCTCCGCGTCGGTTCCCGGCAGCATCGCGCCGAGCGCGGCGCCCAGGGCCACTTCGAGGCCGGCCAGCACGTAGAGCTGCTCGCGGCAAAATTGCATGAGGAGACGGCTGGTTTCCGCGGCGCCCTGCCCCAGGTTCCTCGCCGAGACGCCCACGACCGCCGAGGTGTTCGCCGCGTGCTCCGATACACTATCGAAGGTGTCGGACGCGGACTGGTAGGTAGACGACGCGAGACCGGAGGCGCGATCGCGAAACCTGGCGACGGTGCCGGAAACTCCGGACGCCCCTGCTTTTGCGCTTGCCCCGGCGTCGCATCGGGATTGCCCGAAGCTGTCGAACGGATCGCCGGCCCGATCGGCCAGACTTCGCGTCTGGCTGTTGTACGACGGCATTCGTGGCTTCGCGCTCCCCGAAAGCATCAACCATGCGATGCCGGTGCCGATCAACGTCACTGGAACCGGATTGTTGATCGCCTGTCGCTTGAAATCATCGACAAATTCGGCGCCGGCGCCATCTTGCGCGTACTCGACAAGCTGGTCGATTGCCCGACCGGGCGAGATGCGCCCGCGCAACTTCTCCCGCAATTGGGCGAGATCCTGGCGGGCCTTATCCAACTCAAGTACAAGCCGCTCCGCGTACGTCATCACGATACCTCGCTTGTTTTTTCGCGACTGATGCAACTTGGCACAACTGATCGAGTGTTTTCCCTGGATCACGGTTTGGGCGGGGAGACGATTCGTTGGGTTGTCAAACGGAAAACAGATACGAGCGTAAATCCCGGATTGGCTTTCCGGAGAGACAGACACCCACTTCCATGAAATCTCGCGACGATTAAATAGTTCCAGTCGTGCCCGGGGCGCCCGCGACGAGCTTTGGTGAATTCGGATTGGCGGTACTGCGAAAGGGGTTCGTTCGCCACGCGGTGGGCGATGACCCTGCGCGTCGCGTTTTAACGCATTCGATAACGCCGCGGATGGCTGCGCGCGGTGTACCATTTCAGCTGGAGCGCGTCATGTACCGAAATCGCGGTGATGTTTGAGGCGCCACTGTGTGGCATCCCGTCCATCGGGTCGATTTTTCCGTCCAGCCCGAGGCACGGTCCGGCCGGACCGGCACCCAGGATAAGCTCAGGGGACTTGCAACCCACGGCAAACCTGTCACTTTTCTGTCCATAAGAGGGAGAACTGACCATGGAATTTGGTATGTTCCACGAATTTCAGCGCCGGCCCGGACAAACCGAAGCTGAAGCTTTCACCGAGTCGTTCGAGCAAGTGGACGAGGCGGAGCGCGCCGGCCTCGACGTCATGTGGCTGGCTGAATTGCATTGCGCGCCCGAACGCTCGGTGCTCGCGGCGCCGTTGAATATCGCCACCGCGATCGCCAGCCGCACCAAACGCATGAAGATCGGCACCGCCGTGCAGGTGTTGCCGCTGTGCCATCCGCTGCGCATCGCCGAGGAAGCCACCACCGTCGACCACATCAGCCACGGCCGATTGATCATGGGCGTCGGCCGCAGCGGCTTTCCTCGGACCTATCAGGCGTATGGCATCTCCTACGCCGAAAGCCGGGAGCGTTTGCCGAGGTGATGGAAATCCTCAAGCGCGCGTGGACGCAGGAGACATTTTCGTTCCACGGCAAGTTTTACGACTTCGAGAACGTGTCCTGCGTGCCGAAACCGTTCGCCGCGCCGTATCCGGAAATCCGCGTCGCGGTGAACAGCCCCGACACGTTCCAGGAGCAGGCACGCTCGGAAATCCGATCTTCGTCGCCACCCGTCTGGGCGATTTGAACGAACTGGTTCCGAATTTGGGCGTTTACCGGGCGGCGTGGCGGCCGCCGGGCATCCTGGCAACGGCAAGGTTTATCTGCGCGTGCCGGTCTACATCGCCGATACCGAGGAAAAGGCGCGCGAGGAACCAAAGGAGAGCGTCATGTTCTTCTATCGTTACCTCGGCGAACGGATCGAGGCGTCGGCCGGCATGGTTGGCGCTCGCGCGATCGAGAACCGCGCCGAACGTGGTGCACGTTTGCAGCACATCGACTACGATGAGGTCATGCGCAGCAAGATCATCGTCGGCACGCCGGCGATGGTGGTGGATCGGCTGGGCCAGTTGAAGGAAGAACTCGGTCTGGACGGCATTTTGGCCGAACTCAACTGCGGCATGCGCATTCCGCATACGCAGGTGGTGAATTCGCTGAACCTGATGTGCCAGGAAGTGCGGCCAAAGTTCCAGAACCAGCCCCCGAGAATTTAGCCAGGGAGGCACCGCATGCGTCGGAGGGATTTGCTCAAGGCAGCCATCCCGCTGCTCGCGACGCCGGCGCTGGCTCAAGGTAACGCGAAAACGTTGCGTTTCGTGCCGCAAGCGAACCTGTCGTCGCTCGACCCGGTGTGGACGACGGCGACGGTGGCGGTCAACCACGCCTACATGGTTTACGACACGCTGTACGGCATCAGCCGCACCGGCGATTGCAAACCGCAGATGTGCGCGGGCCACGAGGTCTCCGACAACGGCCTGACTTGGACGTTTACAAATTCGGAACGGACTGGCGTTTCACGATGAGGAGAAAGTCAAAGCACAGGACTGCGTGGTTTCGATCCAGCGATGGGCGACGAAGGATCCGTTCGGGCAGCAGTTGATGCTGACGGCGAACGAAATCTCGGCGCTGGACGACCGGCGGTTTCAGATCCGGTTGAAGAAACCGTTCCAGCAGATGCCATACGCGCTCGGTGCGCGTAATTGCTTCATGATGCCGGAACGGGTCGCGATGACCAAATCCTCCGAACAGATAAAGGAAACCATCGGTTCCGGTCCGTTCCGGTTTCTGCCGAAGGAGTGGGTATCGGGCGCTCAGGCGGCTTATGAAC
The DNA here is from genome assembly GCA_963719675.1 of uncultured Alphaproteobacteria bacterium. Taxonomy (GTDB): domain Bacteria; phylum Pseudomonadota; class Alphaproteobacteria; order Acetobacterales; family Acetobacteraceae; genus Rhodopila. The sequence continues at coordinate 13,507 of CAVRDN010000038.1, forward strand.
GGAACGATGCGTATGTGCCGCGGCAGGAGAGGCCGGACTATTTCTCCGGCGGCAAAGTGGTGAATTTCGATCGCGTCGAGTGGGTCGTGCAACCCGATCCCTCGACCGCCGCCGCCGCGTTGCAAAAGGGCGAGACCGACTGGGTCGAGTTGCCGCTGATCGACCTCTGTCCGATGCTGCGTAGATCGCCGGACGTTCAGCAATACGTTTTCCTGTTCATTGTTCATCTTGTCGCCCCGGAACACCTCGACGATGCGGGTGATGTTGCCCTCGCCCAACACGTTCTTCTTGGGCCGCTCCTCGAATTCCTTCGCGCCGTGGATGAACAACACCTTCCCCTTGCGGGATTTCGGCTTGTCCTTGTTGAGAATGAGAATGGTCGCGGGAGTTGCCGGTGCCCGCGAACAGGTTCTCCGGCAGA
>CAVRDN010000039.1:0-59857 GCA_963719675.1 uncultured Alphaproteobacteria bacterium
TGTTTATGTACTAAACTCGGTACGTATTGCTATCCCACGACGGCGGGGTTCGCTCGCCGGATCGGCACCGATTGCCTGATTGAAGGTTGCTCACGTTGCGCGGAGTGCCACTCCAGGAACATCAGGTACGCTGTGAGGCCGAGCATACCTGCCAGACCGATGTGCTCGTCGGGAAACGCGAAGATCGCGATCGGGAGCAGGTAGAGGATCGACAGCACCAACTTACCCCACGGCGGAAATCCTTCTTCCGACCATTGCGTGAGCAACCAGACAGACGGAAACATCAGGATCAGCAGATCATAATGCAATATAAACGGAGTGCTCAGGAGCGAGGCCAGAACGATGACGGACCGCTCCACGGCGGGCGACACGTGCCTGACGCGCGTCCAGACCAGCGTCCCCAACGCGACACCCGTCGTCAGACCCTGCAAGACATACGCTGAAGGCACGTCGCACCCCAACATCTGGGCCGCCGCGAATGTACTTTGGAACAAGTGAAATTGAACGAGGCCGGCTTCGAGCGCGTGGCGTGAATGGGTTGTGCTGGCGAGGAATGCCGGCCAGATGCCCCAGCCGAAAACCGCGGTCGACAGTCCCATAAGGGCGAACGCCGACAGAAGGGCGAATCCCAGAACAGTCCATCGCCTCGATAACACCAGCGCGATCGGCACCGCCAACGCCAGATGCGGTTTGATCACCATGAGCCCCAAAATCGCGCCCGCGAGCCGTGGACGCCGATCCATCAGCGTGAGGCCGCCGCCAAGAAGTGCGGCGGTGAGCATGGCATTCTGGCCAACGACCAGATTTGTGAGCGACGCCGGAGACACGAGCGCCGCGAGAACGACCCACGCCGATACGGCGGCCCGGGAGACCGCGACACCGAAGGCAATCCCGGTGACACTCATGAACGCCGACATTGACCAGAAGAACGGCAATGCGGCGAGCGGCGCGCAAAGCAGCAGATAAGGCGGCGGGTAGAAGAAGGCTTCATACTGCGCCGGAGGGATGACAACCATCTCCGCCAGCTTGTGCAGTTGCGGTACGTAGGCCGACGTTGCCATGCCGGCCCAAATCAGCCGCGATGCTGCCCAAAAACTCGTGAAATCCATCCCGAATGGCAGCCCGCCCCCGGTGTAGCCCGCCGTTAATCCCCAGAGCAGCGTGCCAGCCAGGACGCCAACGAACACCAGTCCCGCCGCACCGCAATACAGCCGGCCTCGCTCGGCGTTGAGCCAGGTCAGGTCGCGCCCGCTCCATCGCGTCATCGCCGCGTCCGTATCCATATCATCCGCTTATGATGACTGGAGTTGCACAACACTTGCAGCCGATGGGACGCGTCTCGCGGTCCCGTCCGAATCAAGTTCACGTGACATTGGGCAGATTTCGCGGCAGGATCGCGGCGTGAACGTCCTCGCACCACCAAAAGCCCGCCTGTCGGTGGAGATCGTCTACGATCTCATCTGCCCCTGGTGCTATCTGGGCGTCCGCCGGCTGTTCCGCACATTTCGCCGCCGTCCCGACCTGCTGTTCGACCTGAGCTGGCGACCGTTCCTGCTCAACCCCGACATGCCGCGCGCCGGAATGGCCCGCCCCGACTACGTGATCCGCAAATTCGGCGGCGAGGAGCGCGCCAAACGCCTCTACGCCTCCATCACCGAACTGGGCCTGCGCGAGGGCGTCGCTTTCGCGTTCGAACGCATTCGCCGCACCCCGTCCTCGGTAGACGCGCATCGGCTGGTGCGCTTCGCGTCCCGCCATGGCCGCGCCGACGCGGTGGTGGAGGCCTTGTTCTCCGTGCATTTCACCGAGGGCTACGATATCGGCGACCATGCCGTTCTCGTGGCGATCGCCAATGCCTGCGGGTTGGACGCGGCGGCCACCAAGGCCTTCCTCGCCTCCGACGAGGAAGCCGATACCGTGCACGCCGACAACCTGCGCGCCCATCGGCTCGGCATCAATGGCGTGCCGTGCTTCGTGATCGGTGGCCGCCACGCCATCGCCGGCGCGCAGGAACCCGAGGTCATCGAACGGTTACTGGATGTCGCCGCGGTGGACGCGGCGGAGCTGTAATCAACAGGACTGCTCCCGGCAGGTTTCCGCCAGATGCGGCGCCAACGCGCGATAATCCGCCGCCCGCGGTGCATTCGGCCGCCATGCCAGACCCAATCGTCCGCCAGGCACCGGCCGCCGCGAGCGGACGCGTCATCAGCAGGTCCCCTCGGTCACCCCGGCCTCCACCGCGATCCTCGGCAGCAACGTGACACCCAGCCCGCCGGCCGCCATCTGCACCAGCGTATGCAGGCTGGTCGCGGCATAGCCATCCTGGGCCTCGCCCTTTTCCCCCGCCAGCAAACCACACACCGCCAGAGCCTGTTCGCGCAGGCAATGGCCTTCTTCCAGAAGCAGCAACCGCTCGGCCGCCAGCGCCGCGACCGGGATCGCCGCCTGGTTCGCCAACCGATGATTGGGCGGCAAAGCCACCAGGAACTCATCGCGCGCGACCGGCAGAACTTCAGCCGCGCCGCAGTCGCAAGGCAGCGCCAGCAACAGGACATCGAGGCGATTGGCGTTCAGGCGATCCACCAGCCGGGCGGTGGTATCCTCACGCAGGAACAGCCGCAAATTCGGAAATGCCGACCGCAGCAGGGGCATCAGTCGGGGCAGCAGAAACGGACCGATGGTCGGGATGATGCCAAGCCGCAACGGCCCGCTCATCGGCGCGCGCGCGATATTGGCGGTTTCGGTCACCGCCTCCAGCGCCGCCAGAGCGGCCCGTGCCCGTTCGATCAGATCCAGCCCGAGCGGCGTGAACACGACGTGGCGCCCGGCGGCGCGATCGAGGATCTGCGCGTCGAGTTGCCGTTCCAGCGTCAGAATGCCCGCCGAGAGCGTGGATTGCGTCACGGAACACGCCAGCGCCGCGCGCCCGAAATGCCGCGAATTCAGCCAGCGTGACGAGATACCGCAGTTGTTGCGGGCTGGGGAGGATGGTCATGGGCGGCGAATTGCCATCGTGACGTGGCATATCGTCGTGGCCTGGTTCGGCCAGGCCATCGGCATCAACAGAATGTCGCGCGGCATGACCCGATCAAGTGGTGCCGCGACCGTTTCGGCTCAAGGGCCGCGCTTCACGGTCCGCCACCCGACAATCCACCCTGCTTCTCGATGAACGCCGCGATCTCCGCGACCCCTTTTCCGGCGCGGATGTTGGCGAACACGAACGGCCGTTCGCCGCGCATTTTCTTCGCGTCGCGGTCCATCACCTCCAGGCTGGCGCCGACGAACGGCGCGAGGTCGATCTTGTTGATCACCAGCATGTCGCTGCGGGTGATCCCCGGACCGCCCTTGCGCGGGATCTTGTCGCCCGCCGAAACGTCGATCACGTAAATCGTCAGATCCGCGAGCTCCGGACTGAAGGTCGCGGCGAGATTGTCGCCGCCGCTCTCGATCAGGATCAGGTCGAGCGCGGGAAACCGCCGCCGCAGGTCAGCGACACCGGCGAGGTTGATGCTGGCGTCCTCGCGGATCGCGGTGTGCGGGCAGCCACCGGTCTCGATGCCGAGTATGCGCTCCGGCGGCAACGAGCCCGCGCGGGTGAGGAATTCGGCGTCTTCCTTGGTATAGATGTCGTTGGTGATCGCGGCGATGTCGTACCGGGTACGGAAGTGCTTGCAGAGCGCGTCCATCAGCGCGGTCTTGCCGGTGCCGACCGGACCGCCGACACCCACGCGCAGCGGGCCGTTGGGAGAGAGAGTCATGAGCGGAACAACCTCGTGTACTGGGTTTCATGCCGCATCGCGGCGAGATCGGACCGGAACGCGCAACCGCCGAGATCGTCGATCGTGGCACCTTTTGTCGCCGTGGCGGTCGCGAGGATGACGGGCTCCAAGCGCGGCGAGCGTCCGCAATCCCGTCGTCTGACCGAGCGGCACCAGGCGGACCGCCGCGGAAATCAGATTGCTGGTGAATGTTTGCAGGTAGGCACTGGCGGCGGTGTCCTCGTCAATGCCGTGTGCGCCGGCCATCGCGCCGACCGCCACGGCATACGGCGAGTCCTCGGGCAGGTCCGGCACGCCCCACCCCGCGGCGGCGAGCAGAAACGCCCGTCCCTGGTTCATCGCCTCATCCCGCCGTTCCCGCCCGGCGGCGGTGGCGCGCGCCAGCGTCGCGAGGTCCCGTAACGTCAGCGGATCGTTCGCCCCGCGGTGCGCGAGACGCAGCAGGATTGTGTCCGTGCGCGCCGAGCCATGCGCGATCACATCGGACAGCCACGCGCGCAACGTTTCGCCGTCGCGAATGTCTTGCGTTTCGACCGCCCATTCCAGTCCATGCGAGTAGGCGAACGCCCCGGTCGGAAACGCCGGCGACAGCCAGGTCAACAGGCGCATGATGGGCGCGGCGTCAGTCATGCTCGTGATCATGATCGCCGTGGTGATGATGCCCGGCGCCGGGTGCGTAGGCACCGGCTTCCGGATCGAACGGGGCCTCGATCGCCTCGACGTGACCACCCAGGCCTTCGACCATGTCCTGGATCACATGATCCGCCCGGATGCGCATGCGGTCTCCCAGCAACTGCACCGGCAAATGCCGGTTGCCCAGATGCCATGCGATACGCACAAGCTCGCCGTCATCATGCGCGTGGATTTCCAGCAGAGGTTCCGGCCGCGCGCGAACGCGAACGATGCCGCCATCCTCCAGCGCCAGACCGTCGCCATCCCGCAATCGCACCGCCTGCGGAAAATCGATCAGCAATTCCTTCCCCGATTGCGTGGTCAGAACGATCCGGCGGCGGTGGCGGCGATCGAAATCGATCAGCACCTCATCGATCGGGCCGGACCATGACCCGGACGGCAGGACGGATGTCGCGCGCATCAGTAGAGGAAGTAACGTTGCGCCATCGGCAGGACCGTGGCGGGTTCGCAGGTCAGCAGCACGCCATCGGCGCGGACCTCATAGGTTTCCGCGTCGACCTCGATCACCGGGGTCGCATCGTTGTGGATCATCGCCGCCTTGCCGATGCCGCCGCGGGTGTTCGCCACCGCGACCAGCCGCCGGTTCAGCCGCAGCGCCTTGCCCAATCCGGCATCCAGCGCCGCGCCCGAAACGAAGGTCAGGCAGGTCTCCGCCAGGGCACCGCCATACGCGCCGAACATCGGCCGGTAATGCACCGGTTGCGGCGTCGGGATCGAGGCATTGGGATCGCCCATCGGCGCGCAGGCGATCATGCCGCCCTTGATCACGAGATCCGGTTTGACGCCGAAGAATGCCGGCGACCACAGCACCAGATCGGCGAGTTTGCCTTCCTCGACCGAGCCGACCTCATCGCGCGAAACCCTGCGCGATCGCCGGATTGATGGTATATTTGGCGACGTAGCGTTTCGCCCGCGCATTGTCGTTGCGTTCGCCGTCGCCAGGCAAAGACCCACGCTGCACCTTCATCTTATGCGCGGTTTGCCAGGTGCGGATGATCACCTCGCCGACGCGGCCCATCGCCTGGCTGTCCGACGACATCATCGAGAGCGCGCCAAGATCGTGCAGGATATCCTCGGCCGCGATGGTTTCCTTGCGGATGCGGCTTTCCGCGAAAGCGACGTCTTCCGGGATGGTGCTGTCCAGGTGATGACAGACCATCAGCATGTCGAGATGTTCGTCCAGCGTATTGGCGGTGTAGGGCCGCGTCGGATTGGTGCTGCTCGGCAGCACGTTGGCCAGGCCGGCGACCTTGATGATGTCGGGCGCGTGGCCACCGCCCGCGCCCTCGGTGTGGAAGGCGTGGATGGTGCGGCCTTTGAACGCGGCGATGGTGTCCTCGACGAAGCCGGATTCGTTCAACGTGTCGGTGTGGATCATCACCTGGACATCGAAACGATCCGCTACCGAAAGGCAGTTGTCGATCGCGGCGGGCGTGGTGCCCCAGTCCTCGTGCAGTTTCAGGCAGCAGGCGCCGGCGCGGACCATTTCCTCCAGCGCCTGAGGCCGCGTGGCATTGCCCTTGCCGGCGAAACCGAGATTGACCGGCAACCCCTCGGCCGCCTGGATGATGCGCGCGAGATGCCACGGACCCGGCGTGCACGTGGTCGCGGACGTGCCGGTCGCCGGCCCGGTGCCGCCGCCGAGCAAGGTCGTGACGCCGGCGGCAATCGCCTCATCGACCTGTTGCGGACAAATGAAATGAATATGGCTGTCGATGCCGCCGGCGGTGAGGATCTTGCCTTCGCCCGCGATGATTTCGGTCCCCGGCCCGATGATGATGTCGACGCCAGGCTGCACATCCGGATTGCCCGCCTTGCCGATCTTCTTGATCCTGCCGTTCAGGATCGCGACGTCCGCCTTCACGATCCCCCAATGATCGAGGATCAGCGCGTTGGTGATCACCGTATCGACCGCGCCCTCGGCCTGGGAGAATTGCGACTGGCCCATACCGTCGCGGATCACCTTGCCGCCGCCGAATTTCACTTCCTCGCCGTAAATCGTCAGGTCGCGCTCGACCTCGATGATCAGTTCGGTATCGGCGAGCCGCACCCGATCCCCGGTGGTCGGACCGAACATGTCGGCATAAGCCTGTCGCGTGATACGAGCCATCAGGCACAGCGCTCCATTGACGTCGCCGCGGAAGCCGTAAACCGTTCTGCTGCCGAGATAAGGCATCAACGTCACCTCGCGCGTCTGCCCAGGTTCAAATCGCACCGCCGTGCCCGCCGCGATATCCAGTCGCTGCCCCCTCGCCTGGGCGCGATCGAACGACAGCGCGGGATTGGTTTCGGCGAAGTGATAATGGCTGCCGACCTGGATCGGCCGGTCGCCGGTGTTGGCGACGGTAAGCATGGTGCGCGCGAGACCGGCGTTCAGTTCGATATCGCCAGGTTCGGGAAAGAGTTCGCCGGGGATCATGCGTATTCCTCTATCTTATCGGCTCGTGCACCGTGACCAGCTTCGTCCCGTCCGGGAAACGTCGCCTCCACCTGCACATCGTGGATCATCTCGGCGATCCCTTCCATCACCTGATCGCGGGTCAGCACGCCGGCGCCCGCCTCCATCAGATCCGCGACGCGAACGCCCGTCGCGCGCGCCTTCGACCACGAAATCGCTGATCAGCGCCACCGCCTCCGGGAAATTCAGCTTCACGCCACGCTCCAGCCGGCGGCGCGCGACCATCGCGGCCATGCTGATCAGCAGCTTGTCCTTCTCGCGCGGCGTCAGGTTCATGCGTCCGGTCCCCTCATCAACACAGCCACACGCGCGGCAGCGGCCGCCCGTCGCGCAACACCGCCAGCGCCGCCATCACGCTCGCGGCGCGCCGACGCGCCGTCCGGCGCCAGAATGCGCGCGATCAGCATGCCATTCCAGGCACTGGCGCCAAAATCGGCCACCGCCGTCCAACGCCGCGCGCACCGCGTCCAGCCGCGCCTCGGCGTCCGGCGCCACATACACCAACGTCGCCACCGCGCGCGCGCCGCCGGCCGATCGCGGTTCGTTGCAGTGACCCGATCGACGTCGCCATCCAGCCGGATCGCATCGTGCAGCAGCAGATCGCCGCCGCGGCGGACCCGGATCAGATCGCGCAGCCGCGCCGTGACCACCCGCTCGCCCATCGCCGTCCGGCCAAACACCAGCATCTCGACACCGAGGAACCAGGCGCCGGCCGCCATATCGACCACCAGCCGCCGGTCGAGCGCGCAACGATCGAACAGGATCGTCTCCTGCGGCAACCATTCCGCTGCCGCATCGGGTCCGATCTGCCAGCGTGGTCCGCACCACCGACGGCGCGCTGCCCGGCAACGCCCGGTAAAACCGCTCCGCCGCCTGCGCCGCGATCGTCGCCCGCGCGCCAGCACCCACGCGGAATCGCGGTACGCAACCGATCGCCGCCCACGACGCCGCCCGAGGTGTTCAGCGTTGTCGCATCGAACCAACCCGGCATCGATCGGCCGCGGAAATCGCGCCTTGAGACAGCCCGCCTGACGCAATCCGTCCAGTACCGAGTCCTCACCCCGCCGCTTCACCGCGACAAGCAGTTCTCCGGTGGCACGCTGCAACCGCAGCCTCATCAGACAGAGAGACGCCGTCGTACATCGGCCTCGTCCAGCTCCTCCCGCCGCCCGGCCAGCACCACATCCCCGCGATCCATCACCACAATCGTGTCCGCCAGTTCCTGGGCGAAATCGAAATACTGTTCGACCAGCAGGATGGCCATTTCGCCACGGCCGCGCAACAGCGAGATCACCCGGCCAATGTCCTTGATGATGCTTGGCTGGATGCCCTCGGTCGGCTCATCCAGCACGATCAGCCGCGGCTTCATGATCAACGCGCGCGCGATCGCCAGTTGCTGCTGCTGGCCGCCCGACAAATCGCCGCCGCGCCGCCGCAACATGGTCTTCAGCACCGGGAACAGATCGAAGATTTCGTCCGGAACTTTGCGCTCGCGCGCGCGGCAGCACGGCGAAGCCGGTTTCCAGATTTTCCCGCACCGTCAGCAACGGAAACACGTCGCGGCCCTGCGGCACCCAGGCGATGCCGCGCCGCGCCCGCTCATACGTCGGCAGCCGGGTGATTTCCTCGCCTTCCCATTTGATCGAGCCCGAGGTGATCGGATGCGCGCCGACGATCGCCCGCAGCAACGACGTCTTGCCGACCCCGTTGCGGCCGAGCAGACAGGTCACCGCGCCGACCTCGGCCGTCAGCGACACCTGGCGCAACGCGATCGCGGCGCCGTAGTGCAGATCGACGTTTTCCACGCTCAGCATCTATCGCCCCAGATACACTTCGATGACTTTCGGGTCCTCGCTGACATGGTCGATCGAGCCCTCGGACAGCACCGAACCTTCGTGCAGCACCGTGACCTTCACGCCAAGCGCGCGAACGAACGCCATGTCGTGCTCGACCACCACGATGGCGCGGGTTCGGTTGATTTCCCGCAACAGCTCGGCGGTCTGTTCCGTTTCGGCATCGGTCATGCCGGCGACCGGTTCGTCGACCAGCAGCAGCCGCGGCTCCTGCGCCAGCAGCATGCCGATCTCCAGCCATTGCTTCTGCCCGTGCGACAGATCGCCACCGCGCCGGTCGCGCTGATCTTTCAGGCGGACGGTTTCCAGGATCTCCTCGATGCGGTCGCGTCTCCGCCGCGGTTTCGCTGCGCCCACAGGCTGAACCTCGGCCGCCGGTCGCCGGCCAGCGCCAGCAACAGATTGTCCCAGACGGTGTGCGGCTCGAACACCGTCGGCTTCTGGAATTTGCGGCCGATGCCCAGAGCGGCGATCGCCGGCTCATCGAGTTTGGTCAGGTCGGTGTCTGGCCTGATACACGACCGTGCCCATATCCGGCCGGGTGCGTCCGGTGATGACATCCATCATCGTGGTCTTGCCGGCGCCGTTCGGCCCGATGACCGCGCGCATCTCGCCGTCTTCCAGCACCAGCGACAGCGCATTCAACGCCCGGAATCCGTCGAAGCTGACCGTCACGCCATCGAGGTAAAGCAGCGTATCGGCTTCGGTCATACCGGCGCTTCCTCCTCTTCGGAGATCGTCGGCGCCGGCGACACCGCGGGTTTGACGAACCGCGCGGACGAACAGGCCCATGACGCCTTGCGGCAGCAGCAAGGTGACGCCGATGAACAAGGCGCCCAATGCGAACAGCCAGAATTCCGGCAGGGCGCTGGTGAACCAGGTCTTGCCGAAATTCACGATCAACGCACCGAGGATCGGCCCGACCAGCGTGCCGCGGCCGCCGACCGCGACCCAGATCACCGCCTCGATCGAGTTGGCGGGGGCGAACTCGCTTGGGTTGATGATGCCGACCTGCGGCACGTACAGCGCGCCGCCGATGCCGGCGATGATCGCGGACAACACCCAGACGACGAGTTTGTAGGATTCCGGCCGGTAGCCCAGAAAGCGCGTGCGGCGATTCGGTGTCGCGCACGGCGATCAGCATCTTGCCGAAGCGGGACATCACGACGAAGCGCGCCACCAGGAACGCGCCGCACAGGAACAACGCCGTCAGCACCAGCAGGCTGACCGCGTGCGCATCCGACTGCACGTTGAAGCCGAGGATGTCCTTGAAATCGGTCAGGCCGTTGTTGCCGCCGAACCCCATGTCGTTGCGGAAGAACGCCAGCAGCAACGCGTAGGTCAGCGCCTGCGTGATGATCGACAGATAAACGCCGGTGACGCGCGAGCGGAACGTCAGCCAGCCGAACACCAGCGCCAGCACGCCCGGCACCAGCACGACCATCAGCGCCGCGAACGGAAACCAATTCGAAGCCGTACCAGGTCCACGGCAGCGCCTTCCAGCCGAGAAACACCATGAAATCGGGCAGGTTCGCGATCGCCATAAACGCCGCGGGTGCCGATCTGGCGCATCAGGTACATGCCCATCGCGTAGCCACCGAGGGCGAAGAATGCGGCATGGCCAAGCGGCAGAATGCCGCTGAACCCCCACACCAGATCGACCGCCAGCGCCAGCATCGCGAAGCAAAGATATTTGCCGACCAGCGCGATCACATAAGCCGGCACATGCAGCGCCGAGTCCGCCGGCGTAAACTGATTGAGCGCGGCCAACAGGATCGCGAAAGCCCAGGACCAGAGCGATCGTCAGGGTGGAGACGCGCTGGCTGATCATGCTTCCGCCGCCCGTCCCTTGAGCGGGAACATGCCGCGCGGACGTCTCTGGATGAACAGGATCAGCATGATCAGCACGACGATCTTGCCAAGCACCGCGCCGGCCACCGGCTCCAGGAATTTGTTGACGATGCCCAACGTCAGCGCGCCGAGCGTGGTGCCCCAGAGATTGCCGACACCGCCGAACACGACGACCATGAAACTGTCGATGATGTAGCTCTGCCCGAGATTGGGCGACACGTTGTCGATCTGCGACAGCGCCACGCCCGCCATGCCGGCGACGCCCGAGCCCAGGCCGAAGGTCAGCGCGTCGATCCACGGCGTGCGGATGCCCATCGCCGCGGCCATGCGGCGGTTTTGCGTCACCGCGCGCATGCGCAGGCCAAGCGAGGTGAAGCGCAACGCGGCCATCAACGCGGCCAGCACCAGGAACGCGAACAGAATGATATACATGCGGTTCCAGGTCAGCGTCAGGCCGCCAAGTTGCGTGGCGCCGCTCATCCAGCCCGGCGTATCGACGTCGCGATTGTTGGCGCCGAAGATCGATCCGCACCGCCTGTTGCAACACCAGCGACAGGCCCCAGGTGGCGAGCAAGGTCTCCAGCGGCCGGCCGTACAGCCAGCGGATCAAGGTACGCTCGATGGCGATGCCGATCAGGCCGGCGACGATGAACGCCAGCGGAATGGCGAGCAGCAAACTGGCCGGGTAGATCGACGGCAGATACGCCTTCAGCGCCTGCTGCACCATGAAGGTGACATAGGCGCCGATCATCACCATCTCGCCGTGCGCCATGTTGATGACGCCCATGACGCCGAAGGTGATCGCCAGGCCGGCAGCGGCGAGCAGCAGCACCGAGCCGAGGCTGATGCCGTAATAAACGCTCTCCAGCAACGACCAGAGTTGCAGGTTGCGATCGATGGCGGTGATCGCGCTGGCGGCGGCGGCGGCGACCGGCCGGCGACTGGCCGGTCAGATTGCCGAGCGTGCTGCGCGCTTCCAGGTCGCCGCGGGCGCGCAGGATCGCGATGGCGGCAAGCCGATCGGCGTCGGCGGCGTCCGGCGAAGACAGCAGGCCGCGGCACGCGCCTGCTCGATCCGGCGTTTGACCGTGGCATCGGTTTCCTTCGCCAGCGCTTTGTCCAACGCCGGCAATGCGGCCGGATCGCGCGCCAGCGAACACGGCTTCGGCAGCGGCGAGCCGGGTCGAGGCATCCGGCGCGAACAGCCGCAACACGCCAAGTGCGGCATCGATGGCGCTGCGCACGGCGTTGTTGACGCGCACCGGCTTCAACGCGCCGGCCGGAACGTCGGAGGCCGCGCCGGTCAGCGCGTCGATGAACGTTCCGTCAGCGTTTTTGATGAACAGCGCCTTGTCCGGGCGCATGTAAAGCCTGTTGTTTTGCAACGCGGTGATCACGATCTGCGCGTGCGGATCGCCCGACACCGACAGCGCCATCACCCCGTGGCGGATCGCATCGAAATTGGTCGTGGCCAGGGCGCGCGTAGGCTTCGTCCGCCGTCTCGGCGCGGCCATGGCACCGGCGAGAGCCAAAAACAGCGAGAAGGAGCAGAGCGAGACAGCGGGTCATGGCACTCTTTCGTGACGCACACTGTAAGAGCGAGGGAGAGACGGCCGGGAGGAGCAACCGCCTCTCCCCTCGCACAACCCGGAAGCGGCCGGGTATTCCGAACTACGCCGCCAGCATCAGGTCTTTTTGCCGGAGGTGCAGGTCTTGGTCTTCACGTTGAAGGCACCGCAGCTCAGCGGCTTGCGCCAGTCGCCAATCAGGTCCTTGGTATCCGCGACATACGGCGACCATTCCTGCGCGACAACGAGGCCGGGGGTCTGCGACACGATGTTGAACTGGCCGTCGGCCTGGATTTCACCGATCAGCACCGGCTTGGTGATGTGGTGGTTCGGCATCATCGCCGAGTAGCCGCCGGACAGGTTCGGCACCGCGACGCCGATCATCGCGTCGATCACCGTCGTCGGCGGCGATCGTGCCGGCCTTCTCGACGCCCTTCACCCACATGTTGAAGCCGATGTAATGCGCTTCCATCGGATCGTTGGTGGTGCGCTTCGGCTTCTTGGTGAAGGTCGTGCCAGTCGTCGATGAACGCCTTGTTGTCGGGGTTGTCGACGCTCTCGAAATAATTCCACGCGGCGAGGTGGCCGAGCAGCGGCTTGGTATCGAGGCCGGCGAGTTCTTCCTCGCCGACGCTGAACGCGACCACGGGGATGTCGGTCGCCTTGATGCCCTGGTTGCCGAGTTCCTTGTAGAACGGCACGTTGGCGTCGCCGTTGATGGTCGAGACGACCGCGGTCTTTTTGCCGGCGCTGCCGAACTTCTTGATCGAGGCGACGATGTTCTGCCAGTCGGAATGGCCGAACGGCGTGTAGTTGATCATGATGTCCTCGGCGGCGACACCGCGGCTTTTGAGATACGCCTCGAGGATCTGGTTGGTCGTGCGCGGATAAACGTAGTCGGTGCCGGCCAGAACCCAGCGCTTCACCTTGCTCTCAGTCCACAGGTAATCGACCGCCGGGATCGCCTGCTGGTTCGGCGCGGCGCCGGTATAGAACACGTTGCGGCTGCATTCCTGGCCTTCGTACTGCACCGGATAGAACAGAATGCTGTTCAGTTCCTCGAACACCGGCAGCACGGACTTGCGCGACACCGAGGTCCAGCAGCCGAAGGTCACCGCGCATTTGTCGACACTGATGAGCTGACGGGCCTTTTCGGCGAACAGCGGCCAGTTCGAGGCGGGATCGACCACGACGGCTTCCAGCTTGCGGCCGAGCACGCCGCCGGCTTTGTTCTGCTTGTCGATCAGCATCAGCATGACGTCTTTCAGCGTGGTCTCGCTGATCGCCATGGTGCCGGAAAGCGAATGCAGGATGCCGATCTTGATCGGTTCCGCCGACTGCGCGTTGGCCGGCGTGGTGGCCGCCTTGACGGCGCCGATCGCGGCGACGGTGGCGGCCGCGGCGCCCAGGCGGGCGAGGCCGCGGCGTGAGAGATTGGGTTGGATCGGGTTCATGCTGCCTGTCCCTGTTGGTTGTGTGTCGCTGACGTCCCCCCCTGGCGGGTAAGCCACATCTGGAACCCAGCAAGCGGCGTGCCAACATTGCCGTGGCGCGCCATTTCGCCACCATCGCCTTGATATCGCGAGGAATCAGGCTACTGGCCAGGCGAAGCGTGACCAAATTGGCGCTGAATTCATCACTTCGTCATGGCTAGAAAATAGGCACTCGTAAAATTGCCTGCCTGGCGCACTTACCGTCGCGGGTTACCCCTTCGGCACGTTGCGCTCCAGCTCCGCCAGCCAGACCGCCGCGTTGCCGTCCGACGGCGCCCGCCAGTCGCCGCGCGGAGACAACGAACCACCCGCCGAGACCTTCGGCCCGTTCGGCATCGCGCTGCGCTTGAACTGGCTGAACGCGAAGAAGCGGCGCAGGAACACCTCCATCCAGTGCCGGATCGTCGGCAGATCGTACGACCGTCGCTGATCGTCGCGGAAATGCGGCGGCCAGTCGCCGCGCGCCGGGTCCTCCCAGGCACGCAACGCCATGAAGGCGATCTTCGACGGCGGAAAGCCATAGCGCAGCGATGTAGAACAGGGTGAAATCCTGCAGCGCATAAGGGCCGATCTGTCGCCTCGGTGCTTTGCGGCGTCTCGCCCTCGCCGGCCGGGATCAGTTCGGGCGAGATCTCCGTGGCCAGGATCGCGTCCAGCGTCTCCAGCACCGCCGCCGGGAATTTTCGCGTGCCGATGGTCCAGCGGATCAGATGCTGGATCAGTGTCTTCGGCACGCCGGCGTTGACATTGTAGTGCGCCATCTGGTCGCCGACGCCGTAGGTGCACCAGCCAAGCGCCAGTTCGGACAAATCGCCCGTGCCGATCACGATGCCATCATGATGGTTGGCCAGCCGGAACAGAGAAATCGGTGCGCAGGCCCGCCTGCACGTTCTCGAACGTGATGTCGTACACCGGTTGCCCGCCCGCGAACGGATGCCCGATATCTTTCAACATCTGCGACGCGGCCGGCCGGATATCGAGTTCGGCGTACGTCGTGCCCAATGACTCCATCAACCGGAACGCGTTGCCTTTGGTTTGATCCGAGGTGGCGAAACCGGGCATCGTGTAAGCATGAATGCCGGTCCGCGGCAGACCCAACAAATCGAACGCCTGAGCACATACGATCAGCGCCTGGGTTGAATCGAGCCCGCCGGATACGCCGATCATGACCCGCTTCAGACCGGTCGCGCGCAGCCGCTGCGCGAGGCCGGAGACCTGAATGTTATAAGCCTCGTAACAATCCTGCTCCAACCGCGTAACGTCGGCCGGCACGAACGGAAACCGCTCGATCTTCCGGCGCAGGCCCAGGTCATCCGATGGCGGATCGATGCGGAACCCGACCGTTCGCCACGCGCGCGCACTTCGTCGCCGATTGGTATCGAACGACCCCATCTGCAACCGTTCCTGCCGCAGCAAATCGAGGTCGAGATCGGCGATCGCCGCCTGCCCGTCGGACGGAAACCGCTCGGTCTCGGCCAGCACGACGCCGTTCTCAAACACCGACGCCTGACCATCCCACGCCAGATCCGTCGTCGATTCGCCCGCGCCGGCGGCGGCATAGAGATAGGCCGCGAGGCAACGCGCCGACTGCGACTGGCACAGCAACCGGCGCGTCTCCGCTTTCCCAATGGTGATGTTGCTCGCGGACAAATTCGCCAGCACCGTCGCCCCCGCGACCGCCGCCTCGCCACTGGGGGGATTGGGCACCCAGATGTCCTCGCAAATCTCAGCATGGACGACGAAATCGCGGCGATCTTCGGCGGCGAACAACAGATCGGTGCCAAACGGCGCGGTGTGCGCGCCGAGCGTGATCGCACCGCCAACCTGGCCGTCGCCGCTGACGAAATGCCGCGGCTCGTAGAACTCCCGGTAGTTTGGCAAATGGATCTTCGGCACCACGCCCAACAGCCGGCCGCGATGAATGGCGAGCGCGCAGTTGTACAGCGCGCCCTGGTGGCGGACCGGCGCGCCCACCAACAGCAGCGGCAGCAACGCGGACGAGGCGGCGACAATCGTGTCGACCGCTGCCTCCACGGCGTCCAGCACCGCGGTCTGCTGCAACAAATCGCTGATCGCGTAACCGGAAAGCCCCAGTTCGGGAAACACCGCCAACGCCACGCCGTGGGCATGGCAGGACCGCGCCATCTCCAGGATGGTGGCGGCGTTGGTGGCGGGGTCGGCCAGCGCGGTGCGGGTCGTGCAGGCGGCGACCCGGACGAAACCATGCCGGTAGAGGGAATGAAAATTCATGGCACGGAAAACATGGCATCATCCTGCGTGTTTCACCATGTCGCTCACATAAGCGCGGAATGATCATGCCCACCGCACGGGAATTTGTTGCAGCGGATCAACCCACGCGCGTAGACTATGCGTGCGTGACACCGAGCGGGCCCGCGATCCGAGCCTCGTTTCTCTCGCGGCACGCGATCGGATCGCCATCCCTGGTCTTCCCCCAAATGCCCGGTTTCCGCCAACCAGGAGGATGCAGCATGACGATCGCCGCCATTCTGAAACACAAAGGTCACAGCGTGATCACGATCGACCCGACCGCCACGGTGCCGGAGATCGCGGCACGCCTCGCCGAGCATCGGATCGGCGCGGTTCTGGTCGTGGATCGGGCCGAGCAGATGCTTGGCATCGTCAGTGAACGCGACATTGTCCGCAGCATCGCCTCCAACGGCGCCCGCACGCTGGAGATGACCGCGGGCCAGTTGATGACGCGCGCGGTGCACCTCGCCCATCCGGACATGACGGTGGAGGAAGCCATGCGCAAAATGACCATCGGCCGTATTCGCCATTTGCCGGTCATGCACAACGAGACCGTTGTCGGCATGGTGAGCATCGGCGACGTGGTGAAATCGCGCATCATGCAACAGGATACCGAGGTCGATAGCCTGCGGGCCTACATTGGCGGGGCGGCCTGAGGCGCTCGCCGCCTCGCGGTCGCCCTAACGGTCGCTCCACGGGGGCGAACCCAGGTTGATGTGGCCGGGGGAGAGCGCGGCCCCGGTCGCGGCGCCCGCGCCGGCTCCGATCAGCGCGCCCGCCACGACGCCGACCGGCCCTCCGAGCAAGCCAATGACCGCGCCCGTTCCAGCCCCGGTGGCGGCGCCGCCGACTTCTCGGTTGGGCTCGGTCGTCCCGCACCCGGTCAGAAGCCCGACCGACAACACGAGGCACGCTATCATGCGCATGAGAGAACCTCCCGATTTCCCGGCGCCGGATAGCAAATCGTAACGGATTCGCGGCCGCGGCATCCAAGTGAACAATGCGTCATGTCACGCCTGGCGCGGCACCTCGCCACGCGCGTCGCGTTGATGTCGCTGGCCCCCTGTCCCTGCCTGCCGATCCTTGCCTCCCGATCCTGCCTGCCGATCCCTGGGCCAAAGGTCTGGCTGGTGCGCGCCCTGCCGGGTTGCATGCCGGCCGGTGTTCGTTCATCTGTCCGCCCCACGCGAAAAGCCCTCCTGAGCCCCATCTTCCCAGAGCCCCAGCCATGCAGCGCATCTTCTCGGGCATTCAGCCCTCCGGCATTCCGACCCTCGGCAACTACCTGGGGGCGCTGCGCAACTGGGCGGCCCTGCAGGACGGCCATGAATGCATCTATTGCGTGGTCGATCTGCACGCGATCACCCAGTTCCAGGACCCGAAGGAACTGGCCCAGCAAACGCGGGAAATGGCGGCGACCCTGCTGGCGATCGGGATCGATCCGGCGAAGCACATCGTGTTCCTGCAATCGATGGTGCGGGCGCATGCGCAACTGGCGTGGGTCTTCAACTGCGTGGCGCGGCTCGGCTGGCTGAACCGCATGACCCAGTTCAAGGACAAGGCCGGCAAGGATCGCGAAAACGCCTCGTCCGGGCTGTACGTCTATCCGAACCTGATGGCCGCCGACATCCTGGCCTATCACGCGACCCGCGTGCCGGTGGGCGAGGACCAGCGCCAGCATCTGGAACTGGCGAACGACATCGCGCAGAAGTTCAACCATGACTACAAGGTCGATTTCTTCCCGAATATCGAGCCAGTGATCATGGGCCCCGCCGCGCGCGTCATGAGCCTGCGGGACGGGACGAGGAAGATGTCGAAGTCCGATCCCTCGGATCAGAGCCGCATCAACCTCAATGACGACCCCGACACGATCGCGCTGAAGATCCGCCGCGCCAAGACCGACCCCGAGCCGTTGCCGAGCGAGACCGACGGCCTCGCCCATCGCCCCGAAGCCCGCAACCTGGTTGGAATATACGCGGCGTTAGATGACAAGACTCACGCCGACGTGCTGCGCGAACACGGCGGCAAAGGCTTCGGCGCGTTCAAGGAGGTGCTGACCGCTCTGCTGGTCGGGAAGCTGACGCCGATCGCGGCCGAGACTCAGCGTCTGCTGGCGGATCACGCGGTGATCGACGCGGTGCTGCGCGACGGGGCGGAACGGGCCGCCGCGATCGCCGATCCGATCGTCGCGAAAACCATGGATCTGGTTGGATTTTTACGGGTCTGAAGACCGCTCGATTATATGGATAACGTCATGACCGCACCGTTTCTCGCAGCCTCGCTGGAGCCGGAGATCGACGAGCCGCTGATCCTGGCGCTGCCCAAGGGCCGCATCCTGTCCGAGTGCGGGCCGCTGCTGGCGCGGGCCGGGATCGTTCCCGCCGCCGATTTCCTGGATGAGGACAGCCGCCGCCTGCGGTTCGAGACAGACGATCCGATGCTGGACGTGGTGCGGGTGCGTCCCTTCGATGTCGCGACCTTCGTGGCGTTCGGCGCGGCGCAGATCGGCATTTGCGGCGCCGATGTGCTGATGGAGTTCGACTATCCGGAGATTTACGCGCCGCTCGATCTGGGGATCGGCAAGTGCCGGATCTCGGTCGCCGAGCCGCGGGAGACCGCCGGCACCGACGATCCGGCGCGCTGGTCGCAGGTGCGGGTGGCGAGCAAATATCCCAACGTCGCGCGCCGGCATTATGCCAGCCGGGGCATCCAGGCCGAGGTCGTGCATCTGAATGGGGCGATGGAGCTGGCGCCAGGGTTGGGGCTGTCGCGGCTGATCGTCGATCTGGTGCAGACGGGGTCCACGCTGAAGGCGAACGGGCTGGTGGAGACCGAGGTCATCGCGCAGGTGACCAGCCGGTTGATCGTCAACCGCACGGCGCTGAAGACGCGGCCGGAGGCGATTGGGGGGTTCATCGCGCGGCTGCGGGCGGCGGTGAGCGGGGGGAAGTAAGCTTTCCGACGGGGCGTGGGCTGGCTGGGTTCGGTAAGGCGGCGTGCATGAGTAATTCGGTTGGCCGGGAATCACGCGCAGCAGGGAACTCCGCCGCATGGTTCGCCCCTGTTTACCTCCCCGGCAAACGCCATTACGCGTGCCCCACCCAGGCCCGTCGCAGGCCGGGCACCCGAAATCGGACACCAAACCCGCATGATCCGCCTCGCCACGTCAGCCGCTTCCTTCGAGCCCGACTTCATCGCCCTCCTGAACCAGGCGCGCGAAACGACCGAGACTGTCGACCACGCCGTCGCCGCGATCATCGCCGACGTGCGCGCCCGCGGTGACGCCGCGCTGATCGACTACACCGCGCGCTTCGACCGTCTGACCGTGACCGCCGGCCGCCTGCGCATCGGCACGGCCGAGATCGACGCCGCTGTCGCCTCCATCCCCGCCAACGCCGCCGCCGCGCTCGACCTCGCCGCCAGCCGGATCGAGGCCTTCCACAAGGCCCAACTCCCCGCCGACCTCAAACTGACCGACGACGCCGGCATGACGCTGGGCATGCGCTGGACGTCGCTGGACTCGGTCGGCCTGTATGTGCCCGGCGGCAAGGCGGCCTACCCATCGTCGGTGCTGATGAACGCCATCCCGGCCCGTGCCGCCGGCGTGCGGCGGATCGCCATGTGCGTCCCCTCGCCCGACGGCGTGCTCAATCCGCTGGTGCTGGCGGCGGCGCGCCGGGCCGGCGTGTCGGAGATCTACCGCGTCGGCGGCGCGCAGGCGGTCGCGGCTCTGGCCTACGGGACCGCGAGCATCCCACCGGTGGACCGCATCGTCGGCCCCGGCAACGCCTATGTCGCCGAGGCCAAGCGTCAGGTTTTCGGCCGCGTCGGCATCGACAACATCGCCGGCCCGTCGGAGGTCGTGGTCATCGCCTCGGCCGACAGCGATCCGCGCCGCGTGGCGGTCGATCTGCTGGCCCAGGCGGAGCATGACGAAGCGGCGCAGTCGATCCTGATCACGGACGATGCGGCGTTCGCCGATGCCGTCGTCGCGGCGGTGGCCGCCGAAATCCCCTCGCTGGCGCGCACCGCGATCGCCGGAGCCAGTTGGACGACGCACGGCGCCGTCATCCTGGTCCGTGACTGGACTGAGGCCGTGGGACTGGTCGACCGCCTCGCGCCCGAGCATCTGCAACTGATGGGCCGCGAGCCAGAGGCCCTGTTCGACCGTGTCCGCCATGCCGGTGCGATTTTCCTCGGCGCTTATTGTCCCGAAGCCGTTGGCGATTACGTGGCCGGACCGAACCACGTGCTGCCGACCGGACGCACGGCACGGTTCGCCTCGGGGTTGTCGGTGTTCGATTTTCTCAAGCGCACGACATGGATGTCCGGCGATCAGAACGCGCTACGACAGATCGGTCCAGCCGCCGTCACCTTGGCCGAGGCAGAGGGACTGGGCGCGCACGCCCGCTCCGTCGCGATGCGGCTGGAGTAATCCGCGGTCGCCATCCGCCCCATACGGATCACCCGTCCGGAAACGTGCGCGGCGAAATCGCCTCCGCCGTCCGGCCGCCCCAGTCCAGATCAGGCACTTTCGCCTTTACCCGAGCCTGCGCCTCATGCAGCGCCTCGGCGGCCGCGGGATAATCGATCGTCAGAACGCGTCCGTTTTCGACAACCATCCGCCCATCGACGAACACCGCGCGAATGGCCCGGTCGCCCGCGGCGTAAATCAAATTCCGCACCGGATCGTGCAGCGGCCGCATCATCGGATGCGTGACGTCCACCAGCACCAGATCGGCCCGGCAGCCCGGCGCGATCCTTCCGATATCGTCCCGTCCCAGCGCGCGCGCGCCGCCAACGGTCGCCGCGTTGAACAACTCGGTGCTGGTCATGGTCCGCGGATTGCCCGCCTGCGTTCGTGCCAGGTACGAAACCAGCCGCATCTCATCCAGCATGTTGTGCGGATAGGTGTCCGTCCCGACGCCCATGTTCACGCCGGCCCGCAGGTAGCGTCCAAAGTCCTTCAATGTAATGCCACGACGCGCGAAGACCGTGGGGCAATGCGCCACCGTCGTGCCGGTTTCCGCCAGCCGCCGCAAATCCGTTTCCGTGTGCCAACGCGTCGAGGGATGGTCGTCGAGAAAAATTCCATGCCCGATGATCGAGCGGTCCGACAGCAAACCAAGATGATCCAGCCATCCGATCGGCGTATGACCATGCCGCCGCGTGATCTCATGGAACTCCGATACCGACTGCGCGGCGTGAATTTGCCATGACAATCCGCGCGCCTTCGACTCGGCGAACGACTTGCGCAGCAGCCCTTCCGAGCACGTATCGATCTGCGCCGGCGTCACCATGCCGAACAGCAGGCCCGACGGATGTTGCTCGGCGCGATCGATCAGGGTCAGCGCCTCGGCGAAGGCCTTCTCGCCCGCCGCCTCATCCCAGGCGTACTCAACCAAATGGCCGTTCTTCGTGTACCACTTCGCGGAGCGGAACATCGGCGCGATGCAAACCCGCATTCCCGCCTCGGCCAGCAGGTCGAGCCAGCCGGGATGCGCCATCGACAGATCCGCCAGCGTCGTGACGCCCGACAGCAACAGCTCCGACAGCGCGACACGGACGCAGGACGGCACCGCGTCCGTGTCCGCGCGGAAGATCGGCAGGTATTCGTACAGCGACGAGTTATAGAATCCCGGCGAGCCGATTTCATCGATCAGGCCTTTGTTCATCGGTTCGCTCGACGGATGCGAGTGGATGTTCACCAGCCCAGGCATGACCATCAGGCCGCGACCGTCGATCGTTTCGGTCGCCTGTCCGGTGAAGCGGCGGCCGGCGAAAATCAGCGCGCCGCCCTGGAACGCCACGTCGGCGTCGGAGAGATAGACATGGCTCTTCGCCCGCGCATCCCACGCCACGACGACATCGGCGGAACGGATCAGCGTGACGGGCGGCGTGTCGTCCGGCATGACGTGCGAGCTCCAGAAACCAGGCGCGGAAGTTTGCACTCTCGCGCGGCCAGCGCCACCCTGTCATTGTTCCACCGGAGGTTTCCTTTGATGAAGCACGCGTTGTCGACGATCGCCGCATGAGCGCGTCGGTCGCCAGTGTTCCGCGGCACGGCACGCCGGGCGAAGTCCTGCTCGCCTTCCTGAAACTGGGTGTGACCTGCTTTGGCGGACCGGTCGCCCATATCGGCTACTTCCGTCAGGAGTTCGTCGAACGCAGACGCTGGCTGGATGAAGCCTCGTTCGCCGACCTCGTGGCGCTGTGTCAGTTTTTGCCGGGCCCGGCGAGCAGCCAGGTGGTATTTTCCCTGGGGTTGATGCGGGGCGGTTGGCTCGGAGGGCTCGCCGCCTCCGCCGGTTTCACCTTGCCGTCGGCCCTCGTCATGCTGGTGTTCGCCTATGTCGCGGCCGATCTGGGCGGTCCGGTCGGCGTTGCCTTCCTGCATGGCCTTAAACTCGTCGCGGTCGCGATCGTTTCGCAGGCGGTGTGGGGCATGGCCACGTCTTTGTGTCCCGATCGCGCCCGTGCCGGGATCGGCTTGCTCGCACTCGCCTTGGTCACGGCGGCCGGCGGGTCCGTCGGACAAATCACCGCCATCGTACTGGGCGCCATCGCCGGCGCTCTTCTTTGCAACAGCGCACCGAACACCACGCCCGCCAATCAGCTTCCTTCGATCCCCGTGTCCCGCGCGACCGGCATGCTGTTCATGGCGATCTTCGCGATTTTGCTGATCGTGCCGCCCATCTTGCTCGCCGGACCGATGCGGAGCCAAAGCCTCGCGCTGTTCGAGGCGTTCTATCGCTCGGGCGCGTTGGTCTTCGGCGGCGGCCACGTCGTCCTGCCTTTGCTGCGCGACGCGGTCGTGGCGCCGGGCTGGGTCACGCCCGACGCGTTTCTGGCGGGCTATGGCGCCGCCCAGGCCGTGCCCGGACCACTCTTCACATTCGCCGCTTATCTGGGCGCGGTGATGGGGCCATGGCCAAACGGCGTCATCGGATCCGTGATCGCGCTGGTGGCGATCTTCCTGCCCGGACTGTTGCTGGTCGGGGGCGCGCTGCCATTCTGGGACGCGTTCCGCCGCCGCCCCTCCGCGCAGGCGGCGATGCGCGGAACCAACGCGGCGGTGGTGGGCATCCTGGCCGCCGCGCTCTACAATCCGGTGTGGACAAGCGCCATCACGGGCCCGCGCGATTTCGCCATCGCCGCGGTCGGGTTCGTGCTGCTGGTTGTTTGGAAATTGCCGCCATTGGCCGTTGTCGCGGCGATCGCGATCGCGACAACTGCCTTGTATGGCCTGACCTGAGGGGAGCCCGCCCAATGAAAACACGCCGCCTGACACCGACCATCGGCGTCGAAATCACCGGCGTCGATCTATCGGCGCCACTCCCCGACAGCACCTTCGCGGCGATCCGCGAGGCGTGGCTGCACCATAAGGTCGCGGTCTTTCCGGGCCAGCATCTCACCGAAGACGGTCTCATGCGGTTCGGCCAACGCTTTGGCGAACTGGAGATCCACGTCCGCTCCACCTACCATTCCCGGCATCACCCCGAAGTCATGATCGTCTCGAACAAGAAAGAAGACGGCCGCGCCATCGGCGTGCTCGGCGACGGTGAGGCGGTATGGCACATCGATCAGTCCTACATGCCGCAACCGACCTTCGGTACCATCCTGTTCGGCGAGGAAATTCCGCCCGAGGGCGGCGACACCTGGTTCGCCGATCTCGCCACCGCCTATGACCGGCTGCCCGCGTCGCTGAAAGCGAAGATCGAAGGCCAGCGCGGCGTCAATTCCGTCGACCGCCACAATCGGCGCGATGCCGCCGGGCGGCCCGACCTCGCGATGACCGCCGAGCAACTGAAACGCGCGCCGGAACTCGCCGCATCCCCTGGTGCGCACGCATCCTTTGCTCGGCAGTCGCGCGATCTACTACAGCCCGAGCCACACCGCGGAGGTCGAGGGACTGTCGGAAGCCGACAGTCAGGCGCTGTTCCAGGAATTGTTGCCGCACATGACGCAGCCTGATCTGATCTATAAACATCACTGGACGGTCGGCGACGTCGTCATGTGGGACAACAGCGCCACCATGCATCGCCGCGACCCGTTTCCTGGGCATTACTCACGACTTCTGAAACGCGTCAGCTTTCGCTATCCGCCGGAGCATCGTGTGCCGGTCTGATACGTCTCGGCAGCGAAGCCCCGTATCGGATAAGATCAGCGAAGGCAAAGACGGCGTCGGACAGGATCAGCGTTGGAAACGACAACGGCCGATCCAATGAGCGATGCGTACCGACGCCCAATCCCTCTTCACCGGCCTCGACCCGATGATCTGTCGCGGCACGGTGCCGGGAGGGCCGCGCCTCACTTCAACACCTGATTGAGCATCACCGCCAACCGCACCCCCGCTTTGCTGAGTTGCGAGGCCACGTCGCGGTCCGCCATCGCGACGTAATCGTCGGAGAGACGATAGCTCCCACGCGCGCTGGGTGCCGGAAGCCGGCCATATGCATCGTCTTTCGCGACCTTGAACGACTCGAGCGCCCAATCCGATGCCGTTCCTCGCGCCCAGGCGCCGGCGTCGGAGGTGGAAATGCGCGCGTTGAGCATGGCCGCGATCTGCTTCGGATCAGGCCCGAGCTGTTCGACGAAATCGGTATCCCAATAGTGGTGCAGCGTACCCGCTCTCAACCCCGGCGCGGAGGCCCGCTTTTTGTTGCCGCCTTGATCGTGGTCGTCCGACGCGTGCAGCGGCTGGTGCAGATCGCCAACCAGGTGCAACAGAAACTTCAACGCGACGACCCGCTCCGATGGGTCGGTGGCCGGACTTGCCAGTTCGGCCGCGAATTCATCGATCTTATCGACCACGCAGTCTCGCGCGGGTCCCTTCGACGCCAGGGTCCCGGCCGGCAGCGCGGGATGACCGAAACACGCCTGATTGAGATCGGGCGCGGTCACTTCCAGATCGACGAAGTGCCACTGACGTGTGTTCTGCCGCGCGCCATCCCGATCGGAGTCGCGATATTTGTCGGCCCAGGTGGCGGCGTGCGCGATGTCGTGAATGGTCAAAGAGTCTGGGTCTGTCGCGAGCATCGCATCGACCTTCTGACGCTGGGCTGGCTCGAGTCTGGCGCGCGCGATCAACGCGATCACCTCATGTCCTTCATCGCCCCAGGCGAAAACGGGTCGGGACCAAACGAGGTTGCACGCGACAACCACGGCTGTGCAAATCTCTCGACATTTTGGCACGTTGCGGAGTCTCCCTCGAACACGTTGATTGCCGGCCGGTCGACGCCGATGCACGATCCTGAGCAACGAGACGCCCGCACCCGGAAAGGACCACGATGAACCCCGCTTCCACCCACCGCCAGCCCGCGTCCGATGTAACACAGGCTCTCGCCCGTTATCTCGTGGCGGCCCGCTTCGACGATCTGCCGGACGCCGTCCGCATGGAGGCCGCGCGATCCCTGTTGAACTGGATGGCCGTGGCGGTCGGCGGCTCTCGTCACGAGGCGGTCGAAATCGCGCTCGCCGCGGTGGCGCCGTTCGCGGGGCCGGCGCAGGCGACGATTTTCGGCCGGACAGAGCGCCTGGACATCATGCACGCGGCGCTGCTGAACGGCATCAGCTCGCATGTGTTCGACTTCGACGATACCGATCTGACAACCGCTGTGCATCCGTCCGCGCCGGTGGTCCCCGTGCTGCTGGCGCTCGCCGAATATCGCCCGGTTTCCGGCCGCGACTTCGTCAACGCGCTGGTGTTGGGCTTTGAAGCGGAGTGCCGCATCGCGCGCGCGGTCACGCCGACGATGCAGGCGATCGGATGGCATGCCACGGGCTGCGCCGGGGTGTTCGGCGCGGCGGTCGCGGCGGGCAAAGTACTGGGTCTCGACGAGACGCGAATGTGCCACGCGATTGGGCTCGCGGCGACACAACCGGTCGGCATAAGGGAAATGTTTGGTTCGATGACCAAAAGTTTCCATCCCGGCCGTGCCGCGCAGAACGGGTTGCTCGCGGCGCTGCTGGCGGAAAAGGGCTATACCAGTTCGTTGAAAGGGCTCGAGGCCACCCGCGGCTGGGGCAATGTCCTCAGCACTGCCCGCGACTTCGGGATCGTCACGGACGGCCTTGGCACGCACTACGAAATTTCGCGCAACAGCTACAAACCGTATGCCTGCGGGCTTGTCGTTCACCCGGTCA
Organism: uncultured Alphaproteobacteria bacterium; assembly: GCA_963719675.1. Lineage (GTDB taxonomy): Bacteria > Pseudomonadota > Alphaproteobacteria > Acetobacterales > Acetobacteraceae > Rhodopila. Next base: position 26,110 of record CAVRDN010000039.1, read on the forward strand.
TCGACGGCTGCATCCAATTGCGTGAAGAGAACAAACTGGCCGCCGGCATGATCGACCGCATCGACCTGGTGGTTCATCCAATCGTGTTGGAGTTGACCGCGAACCGAACTCCTCGCACCGGACTGGAGGGCAAGTTCAGCGTTTATTACGCCGCCGCGATCGGCATCGTCGCCGGCCGCGCCGGCGAGCCGGAATTCAGCGAAACCCTGGTGCGGGACCCGGTCGTGACCGAATTGCGCGATCGCGTCGATACGACCGTGGACCCGGCTTTGGGTCAGGATCAGGCGCGGGTGACGATTACGTTGAGGGATGGCCGCGTGCTCGAGCGATTCGTGGAACACGCCGTCGGCAGCATGGAAAACCCGATGACCGACGCCCGGTTGGATGCCAAGTTCGCCGAACTGGCCGCGGGAATACTGCCGGAGGAACGGACGCGCCGGTTGATCGCAGTGTGCCGTGACGTCGAGCGTCTCGCCGATGCGGGGGCTATTGCCCGCGCGGCAGCGGGATAACCGCCGCGAACGTCGCGCCGAGAGGCAAACCGCCTGAACCGCTGACTCTTCGCACGAACACTCATCCCGCCGTGGCCGGCCATCCCTCTCGGCAGTGTGCCGCGACAGATCGCCGGGTCGAGCCCGATCATGACGGATCGGGCGCCGAGGCACACCGGTCTTCTGATCGTCCGCTGGTATTATACCGACGCCGGCGGCACGCCGGGCCGCGCCGTCAGCGCCTCCCGCGCCGCTTCATGGAACACCTGATCGGCCGGCAAGCACCACGGCGGCCGAGCGCACGCGATGCGTCGCCGGATCGGTGCCGGGCGGCGCGGCCCCCTGCTCCGCCAACGCACGAGCCGCGCGCATCAAACGTTGCCGCGCCATGATGATGCCGTTGTCGGTGGTTGTCAGATGTTCCCTCGATCGGTCGATGATCGGTCCCATGCTTTCCTGCAACGACGCATCTTGCATGGCGATGCCCGAGACGCCGCTGAACGTCCTGCCTTCCCGCTGCCCGGCGCGATCCATCAGATAGTCGTTGTCCCGGTTGGCGACCGGAATATAGGTGCCCGGAATGGTGCGCGTGTGGATGCCTTTGCCGTCGCGCATCGCCTCGACCTCGGCCGCGGTCAGGGCGCGTGTCGGATGGTAATCGAAACTCCAGGCCCAGCAGTTTTCATCATCGATCGGGATCCAGAAATGCCCGTGCACCGAGTAATTGCCGCGCGGCGCGATCATGGTGAAGGCCGGCATGCACCACGGCGTGATCCGCCAGTAATACGTTCCGGGTTCCGCATCGCGGCGCACGCCGATGAACAAGCCGGCCGGGTGATCGGCGATTTCGAACACCGGCGCCATGTCGCCCATGTTGTATTGATTGCCGCGCGCGCCCTGCATCAACGGATCGGAATGCAGCGCGTCGCGGTGCAGCCAGGAGACGTGGCTGGAATCGATCCCGCCTTCCAGCGCCTGCAACCAGTTGCAATACTGCAACCGTTTGGAGACGTAATTGTGGTCCGGCGGCACCAGAGCGAATTCGTATTCGGGAAGCCCAGGTTGATGCTCCGGCGGGCCCATGTAGGTCCAAAGGACGCCGCCTCGTTCGACCAGGGGATACGAGCGCAATTTAATTTTCGCGCGAAAGCCGGTTGATTCCGGTTCCGATGGCAATTCGACACATTGGCCGGTCACGTCGTATTTCCAACCATGGTACGGACAGCGCAGACCGCATTCCTCGTTGCGGCCGAACCAGAGCGATACGCCGCGATGCGCGCAGAACTCGTCGATCAGTCCGAGGCGTCCGTCGGTGTCGCGAAATGCGATCAGCCGCTCCGACAACAGTTGGATGCGCACCGGCGGGCAGTCGTTGTCCGGCAACTCCTCGGCCAGCAGAGCGGGGATCCAGTAGCGCCGGAACATCTCGCCCATCGGCGTGCCCTGGCCGGTTTGGGTCAGATAGTCATTTTGTTCCGTGCGCAGCATGACTTCCTCCCTTGGACGCCGTTGGTTGGTCGCAGCATCGCAGCCCGTCGCGAAATCGCAACCCGCGGTGTCCGGTTTGATCTGTATCAATGTCCGCCCCGGCCCTCACCGCTCAGGGTGCGATGACCCGTGGCGTCGCGGAAAAGGGGGTCGCTACCATGAACTATATCGATCCGGCCTGCGCGTATTGTCCCTCGACCGTACGCGCCTGCCGCACGGGAGACGCCGATAGCAAAGGGCCCGGATTCTGTCCCAGCAAAGTCGATCCGGACACCCAGGCGGTCGCCCGCGCGCTGTATGACGAACCCGAAACACACCGCGTCGCGTTGGAGGCCGGCCGAGTGGAAGCCGAAGGCTATTGCAAATGGACCCGCGTCGAGGAGGTCGTGCAATTCGCCAAAAAGATGGGGTTCCACAAAATCGGCATCGCCAACTGCATCAGCTTCGTCGATCACGCCTATGTGCTGTCTGGCATCCTGGAGAATCACGGGTTCGAGGTCGTCTCGGTCGCCTGCAAGAACGGCAACATTCCGAAAGAGGAAATCGGCCTGCGCGACGACGAGAAAATCCGGCCCGGCGGGTTCGAGGCGCTGTGCAATCCGGTGGCGCAGGCCGAACTGCTGAACGCGCACGGCTGCGAGTTCAACGTCGTGATGGGTCTGTGCATCGGCCATGACAGCCTGTTCTTCAAATACGCCAACGGGCTGAGCACGGTTCTGGTGGCGAAGGATCGGGTGCTCGGTCACAACCCAGTGGCGGCGCTCAATCTGGCCGACAGTTACTACAGCCGCCTTTGGGGGCCGGACAAACCGGCGAAGCCGCCGAAATTGCCGGTGGCGGGACGACGCTGAGCGTTACTTCTTCCGATCGCGCAATCGCGCGCGGGCGGCGGCGACCATGCGGTGCGGCTCATCGGTCTCGTAGGCGCGTCCCATCATGCGGATCCCCGCCTGGATGGCGTCGCTGACCGGCATCGCTTCCCACTCGCGGATCAGTTCCTTTTGCAGCCGGATCGCGCGCGGTCCGGCGGAGACGATGGCGGCGACCCATTCTTCCACCGCCGCGTCGAGCTGCGCCGGCGAAACGACCCGTTCCACCAGACCCCAGTCAAACGCGGTCGCCGCGTCGATGTTGTCGCCGGTGTAAAGCAGGACTTTCGTGCGGCCCCAGCCGATCAGTTGCGGCAGCAACGCCGCCTCGACGACCGAGGGCAGGCCGATCTTAACCTCGGGCATACCGAACACCGCGTTGTCGCCGGCGACATGCATGTCGCAGGCCGCCATGACCTCCAGACCGGCGCCGAGGCAAAACCCGTTGACCCGCGCGATGACCGGGACGGGCAGATCGCGCAGCACCCGGCACATGGTGTGGATCTGGGTCAGGAAGGCGCGAGACGTTTCCGGGTTCAACGTCTCCAGTTCCAGCAGATTCGCGCCACCGATGAAGGAGCGTTCGCCCTCACCCGTCACGATCAGGCAGCGCAGATCGGGATCGGCGGCGGCGCCGCGAACCGCCTCGATAAACGCGGCGATCACGGCGGAGGACAGCGAATTCAGCCGCGCCTCGTTGTTGATCGAGACCGTCACGACATGGCCGTGCGCACCGCGCCGATCGATGCGGACCATCACCGATCCGCCGTCCTGGGGTTGCGTCATACGTTGGCTCCCTTGGTCATCGCGCGGCCGACATTACCATGCGACCGTCATCGCGCGCCAAGACAGGGCTGAAGCCCCGCCTTCAACTGGTCCGACTGCGCCGGCGCGAGATCCAGGCTGGCGCTCATCGGCGTGCCACCGTGTTTGGCGTTGCCTTGCGACCAGACCAAACGCCCAGGCGCATCGGTCAAAGGCCGCAGAACGGCGGCGAGTTTGTGTAACGATCCAGGGTCCCGGCGCGACGCATCGACCCCGAGTGAGAACGCTTCGGCGGACCCGACCGGAATGATGGACCCCGCGGCACTGAAGCGGTCGCTCGCTTTGGCCCGCCCACCCGTGGTTCGCAACTCAGTCAGCGGTCCGGCATGCGCGTCCGGTCCCTCGAACGGATCGAAGTCGAAGACCGCCCGCAACTGGTCGTAATCGGGGATCTCCAGTTCCACCGCCAACACGCCGGTGACGTTGGGGCTTTTGTTCGATGAGCAATAGAAATGGAACGCGACCGGCCGCGTGTCGGTGCCGATTCGTGCGACGCCGGGGAATGTCATGACCAAAGGCTCCGCCGCCACGTCGATCGCGACCCCGCCGGACACTGCCAGGGCCAGAGCGGGAACAGAAAGCCATCGGATCACGCGTCAGCATCCTCATCAGCGATATTCAATGACGCACCCTCTGTCCGTCGGTCAGGCCGGGATCATTCTCACGGTCGCCAAGTTCCAGTTGCGCGTTCAGTTCCGCTCCCAACAGCGCGGCGTAGGCCGAGACATAAAACCAAAGCATGATCCCGACCACCGCCCCGATCGAGCCATAGGTCGCGTCGAAGTTCGCCAACTTCCCCACATATAGCGACAGCACATAGGAACTCAGCAACCACAACGCTGTCGCCAGCGCGGTTCCCGGAAACACCCTCGCCCGCGGCGGCGGCTTGCGCGACGGCCCGCGCGCGTAGAGCAATGCGAGGCCAAGCGCGAAGAAACCGACCGCGAGACAAAAGCTGATCGCCTGGATCAAGGCGGCGCCGAAGGCGGACAGCCCGGAGAACTGGATCAACCGCGGCAACACGACCAGCGCGGCGATCGCCAGGACCACGCAGACCACCGTGCTGAACGTCATCGCGAGGCCGATCAACTGGAAGCGGAAAAATGGTCTGCGCTCGGTCGTGTCATAGGCGACATTCATCGCTGACAGCACCGCTTTCGAGGCCGACGCACTGCTCCAGAACGACACCAGGAACGCGATGCCCAACCCGACGGTGAGGTGCCCGCGCGGTTGCGCCACCAGTTGCATCACCCGGTCCTCGATCAGCGCGTAAGCCGGCCGTGGCAGCAGGTTTCGCAGCACCACGAGTTGCGGCAGCACGCTGCCTGGATCGAACAGCAGCCCGTACACCGAAATCAGGATCGAAATCGCCGGGAACAGCGACAACGTGGCATAGAACGCGCAGCCGGCGGCGGCGAGTGAGACGTGGTCGCTGGTGCTGGCATGGATCGTGTTTCGCGCGATCATCTTCCATGTCGTGCCCTTGGTCGTGCCCTGGGTCGTGCCCCGGGTCGTATTCGGGGGCGTGCCCGGGGGCGTGTGTTGACTGTTCAGGCGGCGTTCCTTCCCTTGAACGGCACTCGGTTGCGTTCGGGCTCTCTCGTTGCGACCTTGTACGTCCGCTTGGGGCGACTCTGGCAGGATACGAAAGGCGAGACCATGCCCAAAGGTTTCCTCTATGCCGAATTCGAGGTCGTCGACCCGCACGACTTCGAGAAATATCCCGAGCAGGTCGCCGCGGTGTCATCATCGTTCGGCGGCCGCTATGTCGTGCGGCGTACCGAGCCGATCGTGCTGGATAAACTCGAGGAGACAACCCATGCCCCAACCGCTTCGCCTCGGCGCGGTCTACGACTTCCGCAATCCGCCCGAGTCCGGGATGAAAACTCCCGACTTCTACGCCGCGATCATGGAGCAGGTGACGTGGCTCGACGGTCTGGGCCTCGATCTCGTGTGGTTCACCGAGCATCATTTCGTTGACGACGGGTATCTGCCGTCGTGGATCCCGGTGGCCTCGGCGATGGCGGCGCGGACGAAGCACGCGCGTTTTTCCTGCGATGTGTGCCTGCTGCCGTTCAATCACCCCATCCGGCTGGCCGAGGACCTCGCCGTGCTGGACAACCTCAGCAACGGGCGGGTCGAGATCGGCGTCGGCATGGGCTACGCGCCACATGAGTTCCGCGGCTTCGGGCTGCCGGTGTCACGGCGGCTGTCGTTGACGGACGAGGGTCTCGCGGTGTTGCGGCACGCGTTCACCGGGGAGACGTTCAGCTTCCACGGCAAGCGCCATGATTTCACCGACGTGAAGATCACCCCCGGCTACGCGCAGCCGGGCGGCCCGCCGCTGTGGGTCGCCGCGTTGGCCGAGCCGGGCGCGCGACGGGCGGCACGCTTCGACACCAATCTGCTGCCGCAGGGGCCACGCGCCCAAACGCTGGACCCGTGGCGGGCGGCACTGACCGGATCGGGCCGCGATCCGTCACGGTATCGGGTCGGCATCATCCGGCCGTGCCTGGTGACGGACGATCCGGAGCGCGACTGGCCTCTGGTGCGGGCCGGCGAGCGTCGCCGCATGGAAGTCTACAGCCGGTTCCGCGAGGAAGCCGGCGGCCATGGCGGTGTCGCGGGGATTACGCAGGAGTCGCGCATTCCGCAGACCTGGGTCGTTGGCGATGTCGATCATTGCGTGAACGAATTGGCGACGTTCATCCGCGAATACGGCCTGACGGACATCGTTACGTGGGCCGTCCCGCCTGGGATGCGGCCGGAGCAAATGAACAGTAGTCTGGAGCGCTTCACCCGCGATGTGGCACCGCGTTTGCGGGCGATGTTTCCGGGCTAATCGACGCCGCCGACGGACGGCGATCTTCCCCGGCATGCGGTGATTAAATCGTATGCCGCGCGTCAGAAATCGGCATTGCCCGCGCGTATCTATATGGATTTTTAACGACGTTCTCTTCATGTGTTGCCCGCGGTCAGCACCGCGCCTTCCGGCGATGGGAGGCAAGCACACCATTGTTAAACGGGGAGATTGAGATGCCTCATCTCGTCGACATGGCGATTCCCGCCAACGCCCAGGCAACCGCGGAAAGCCTGGGCCTTACCGTCCAGCGCAGCATGACGCACGGCACCTGGATACGCCGGCTGTCGCGCGACGAAGCCGAGATCGCGGTTGAATGTTTGCGCGACTACGGTTTTTCCGCGCGGATCGTGGAAAGCGAGCCGGCCTCCGGCGGAGCCGGGCCGGCCGCCTGAACGCGGACCAGACAGACGGTTTCGAATAGCGAACTATCGTCAACCGGACCCATTCCGATGAGCAAGAAACAAGACCGCGCGTGGTTTGTTTGCGACGCGTGGGCCGACATGGTCTCCCGTCACTATGCGAACGACGCCGACGCGGCGCGCGCGCTCGATGCCAATCCAAAACTTCTGGCGAAGCTGCGCGCGAGAACGCCGGTCGCGAAGTCAGGTTTGCTGAGACTGCTACGGCGCTATGCCGCGCGGCACGACGTGACAGTGCCCGTCGCCAGCCTGGTCGCCGATATAAGATCGCGCTGATCGCCGGGGCGCGTGATCCCGAGCCAGCACCCCCGTGCTGGCTCGGGCGGTCCGGTCACTCCCCGGCCACCGCCCGCCGCGCTCCCCATGCCACCTTGGTCGCCCGGTTGTGCGCGTGGCAGATCGCCACGGCCAGAGCATCCGCCGCGTCGGCTCGGCGGATCAGCGCGCCGGGCAACAGCCGGCGGACCATCATCTCGACCTGGTCCTTGTCCGCGCCGCCCGTCCCCACCACCGATTTCTTCACCGATTTGGCGCCGTACTCGGTCACCGGGACCCCCGCCAGCGCCGGCGCCAGCAGCGCCACCCCGCGCGCATAGCCGAGTTTCAGCGTCGCGGCACCGTTGCGGTTGACGTAGGTTTCCTCGACCGCCGCCTCGTCCGGCCGCAGCCGCTGCAGCAGCGCCATCAACGCGTCATGCAGGATTTTCAGCCGCTCCGGCACCGGTTCGGCGCTGTCGGTGGCGATCACGCCGTCGCCGATATGCCGCAGCCGGTTGCCATCGACGTCGATCACCCCCCAGCCGGTGAACCGTAACCCGGGATCGAGGCCGAGCAGCCTGACCATCGTGCGAATCCAGTCCCCGTTGTGGCAACCGGCTGATATAAGCCCTCCGCACACTGTTTGTCGCATACCGGGAAAGCGAAGGTCTCGATGAAGATTGCCGTCATCACGCCCTACTACCAGGAAAGCCTCGAATGGCTCATGCACGCCCATGCGAGCGTGAAGTCGCAGACCGTCGAGGCACGGCACATCCTCGTTTGCGACGGCGCGGCGCCGGCGGGTATTCCCGACTTTCAGGGCACCCATATCGTGCTGCAGCGTAATTATCGCGATTACGGCAACACGCCGCGCCTGATCGGTTGCTTCAACGCGATCACCGCGATGGACGCCGACGCGATCGCGTTTCTCGATGCCGACAACTGGTATTATCCGGACCACCTCCGCTCGCTGTCGTCGCTGGCGACGAATACCCAACTGGGCGCGGTCGCCTCGGCGCGCATGCTGCACCGGCTGGATGGCACGCCGATGATGAAATGCCCGACGGTAGATGGCGCGGCCTATATCGACACCAGTTGCATGATGGTGCTCCGGCCGGCGTTCCGTCATCTGATCGCCTGGGCGTTGGAGGGACAGGAAACGGCGGCCGAAACGGATCAATTCCTCTGGCGGCTGTTGCGCGACTTCGGCGTGCGTATGGCGTTCGTGGACCGGCCGACCGTCGCGTACCGGACGCGCCATCAGGTGCACTACGATCAGGCGCGCGAGGCCGGACCGCCGGGCGCGGTGTGGCGCCACGACCTGCACGGCGACAGGTATCAGTAGCGTCGGCCTTGCCGTGCTCCCGGAGCGGCGGTACCAATTGGGCCGCCGGCGCGACGGGCGCCGCCGTCCGGTCCGATTTTCCGCCGAATACTATTTCGTTTGGAGGAGCCAGCGATGAAGGCAGTCCTGAAAGACCACGAAATCGCCGCCAGCGACGACATCGTCTCGGTCGGCGGCTACGAATATTTCCCGCCCTCCACCGTCCGGCTGGAGTGGCTGGAGAAAGCGCCGAAAACCCCGCACGACCTGGAATGCCCGCACGGGGTGCAGTTTTACGACGTCGTCATCAATGGCGAGCGGCACGTGCGCAATGCCTGGTCCTATGAGTCACCACAGCCCAAAATGGAAGCGGTGCGCGACCGCTTCGGATTCTGGGAAGACGTCGTCGTTCGCTGATCAGCCTTTCAGCGTATCCAGCGTGGGGGTGCGGTAGCGGTCCTCGGGATCGTTCCAGCCCTTGAAGCTCGGCTTGCGCTTCTCGGCGAAGGCCGCGCGGGATTCCATCAGGTCGCTCTTGGCGCCATGGTCATGCAGCGCCGCGGCGAGGCGCTGCATGTCAGGCCCAGGAGAAGGACGCATCTGCCGCATCATGTGGACGGTGTTGACGCGGGAGGCCGGCGGCAGCGTCAGCAGATGCTCGGCCATCTTCAGTGCCTCGGGCATCAGGTCGTCGGGCTCGGTGATACGGTTGAGGAAGCCGATGTCGTAGAACCGCTCGGCGGTGAAGCGGAACCCCAGCGCCATCTCCATCGCGATCGGATACGGCACATTGGCGATGTGGCCGTGGTTGTAGCCGCCGAGCAGCCAGCGCTTGGCTTCCGAGACCTCGAACACCGCGCCGCGAACGGCGAGGCGGAGATCGGTCCGCTCGACCAGCATGAAGCCGCCGCCCATCGCGAAGCCGTTGACGGCGGCGATAACAGGCTTTTCCAGGGCACCGGACATGAACGGGTCCTCGATGTCCGGGCGGCGACCGCCGGGGGCGCCGTTCTTGAGCGATTCCTGCATATCCTCCCCGGCGCAGAAGCCGCGGCCGGTGCCGGTGAAGATCGCGACCTCGAGTTCGTCGCTGCGGCGAAAGTTGGTCCAGGTCTTCCGCGAGCAGGGTGCGCATCTCGTGGCTGAGCGCATTGAGACGCTCCGGCCGGTTCATGCGGACGACGAGAATTTGTCCGTGGCGTTCGGTTTCGACAACGGGCATGCGGGCGGCCTCCGATGGTGGGGAGGCGGAGGGTAGCAGGCCGGCCGCGGCGGGCCTATCCGGCGTTGACGGGCGGTCACCGACGGCCGCGGCCGGACGCTCTCGCTCATCCGGCCTCACCCGCGCGGGTGCGCCACGCGGGACCGATTACCCGTTGGAGCCCAAACGCAAGCGATCTCCGTGCGGGACACGGAGATCGCATTGTCGATCAGACCATGCGCGAAACAAAATAGTTCGCGCCCCATTTCTTAAATGCCATTCTTAAACTTCGACGAGCCGGCTTAAATCGAACCGCTACAGAAAATCGTGCCCAGGTGCGTTACGGCTGCACCTTACGCTCGGTCGTGGTGGTGGTCGTGGTGGAGGTGGGCGGCATCGGCGTGATGGTCCGCTCCGTGCTGGTCGTCGTCGTCTGCGTGACCGGCGCGGGACCACCGCACGCGGCCAGCAGCGTCGTTGCGGCGATCAACACCGATCCAACCGCGAGACGAAAGCCATGTCCTGGAATTGTCATGATAAAACTCCCGAATGCGAGACGAATGATAGTCCCTTCGCTGGCGAAAAATTCAACGGATGGTCGTCGATACATCCTTGCTCTTCGTTACCTCGCCGGTCGGCGACACTTCGGTGCTCTTGGTCACCGTTTTGTCCTTGTGGTCCATGTCGTTATCGTGATCGCGGCCGAAGCTCAGGGTCACGTGCGAGTCATCGCCATCGACGTGCTTTTTGACCGTCTTTTCCTTCTCGGTGACCATGCCATCGTTGTCGGACCGCACGCTTTTGTGCACGTCGACGTCCCGCGATCCACCCACTCCCGCTGTCGATTCGGTGGTCGAGTGGGTGTAGGTGGACTAGCAAATCCGACACCCGACATCAACGTCAAAGCTGTCGTCGCCGCAAGCAAGGTTTTGAGCATTTTGGTGATCTCCATTGAACTGCTGGCGAGCCGGTTCATGGGCTCACAGCCATCGAACGGATTCGAACCCGATAAGTTCCGGATGCCGAGAAAAAGGCGGCCCGGTCGCCACATCAATATCAACGTAATGAAACCTCGCCGCCGCCGCTCAAATCCGTCAACATTGTGGCGGGCCTCTGACCAAATCATGCTCAGGTTATTTTATTGCACGGCCAGATTGTTTAAACCCGGCAAGAAGCCGCCGGTCAATCGGGGCGCCGGGCGCCGACCAGAAGGAACGGCGGGCGCTGCACTTCATCCGCCAGTTCGGGGCGGGCCGCGATCTGCGTTGCCGTCGGCCCCCACTCCTCGACATGCGTCAGCACGAACCCGTGCCGGAGCAGTGCGTTGAGATAAGTCGCGATCGTGCGGTGCTGTTTGATCACGCCCTTGGCGAGCCAATCCGTGCTGCGGGGTCCTTCCGCCGCATACATGTTGACCGGCCAGGTCTTGCGGCCCTCCGCGTCCACCGTCCAACCCGGACTGGCCGGCGCGGTGTAAATCGGATGCTCCACGGAGAACACCAGATGGCCGCCGGGAACCAGCGCGTCCCGCACCGTGGTCAGCAGCCGGTCCAAATTCTCGACGTAATGAAACGCCAGCGAACTATAGGCGAGATCGAACGACGCAACGGGCAGCTCGAAGCGTTCCAGATCCGCGCGGGTATAGCGGATCGCCTCGTCCGACGTCTCCGCCTGGGCGCGGGCCAACATCTTCTCGGACACATCGAGGCCGGAAATGTCGGAGGCTCCTTGCTCACGCGCCCAACGGCAGAACCAACCGAAACCGCAACCGAGATCGATCACGCGGCGCCCGCGCGGATCCGGCAGCATGGCACGCAACGCCGGCCATTCCGCCGCGCCGTCCAGTCCGTCGATCGACCGTCCCAACTGACTGTAGCCGGCGAAGAAAGCGGGATTATCGTAGATGTTCTGGGTCAATGTCGCGGCCCTCCGCGGTGCGAGTGGCTGTTGGAGGTGACGTCCAGGTGGGCGCGAGTCAAGGTCAGGGATCTGGTATTGTGCGAATATCTGCATATTTCGTCAGGCCCGATCGGGTATTCGCCATTGGTTCATGCTGGCCGGCGAGGTCGCGGCGCGTCCGAAGCACTCCGACGCTCGGCTTGCGGGCTTCCGAGCGTGACGGCATGATCGCGCGCATGCCGCCGCCGGACCTGATCGCATCGTGCGATGGCGCGCGCCTGGCCTCGGGCGAAAGCCATGGATATTGACGCGGCCCGCGACGCGTTGCTCGCCGCGCTGACCTCGGCCGCATCCGGCGCACCGAACTTCCGCGATGCCCGGGTCATATTGATCGAACGCGGCATCGACGCTCTGCGCATTCCACCCCACCCTGGGCTGACCCTCGACGCCGTCATCAAGGCAGCGGATCAGGCGCCGGCAACGGAGGCGCGACGGGCGTTCGCGGTGCTGCTCGTGCATGCAATCGGGGTCGCGGGACTGTTGCCCGCCCGAGGTCCGACCGCGGCCGCCGTGCAATCGTTTCTCGAGCGCGCGCTGCTGAACCCGCTGCGCCGCGCCGGCTATCCGTTCGAGGGTTCGCCCTATGAGAAACGCCAGGCGCTCATGCGCCTGCACCTGACGATCGATGAGCATCTTCAGCCGCTCCAGCCATCCATTCCCCGCTGGATCCACGGCATCGGGAAGCCCGATCAGGGTTGACCGCCGCGGACCGGTATTCGTCTCCCGAATGGCGTGGCGAGAGGCATGCGCCCCACGCGGCGCTCGGATGCGAAATGACCGATTTCGGAAAGTGGCGACGGATGCCATTTCGCACCTGCGAAAAGAACTCCGTCAGAGGACCCAAACCATGTCCGGATCTGTCACGCTGGAACCATCATCCTTGCCTGCGAAGGCCACCACGAAACCGGCCGCCAGGATCGGTCCTGGCGCCAGGTTCATGGCCACTTTGGAACGGCTGGTCGCCGCGCAGGCCCGGCGGGTCGAGGAAACCAGGCTGCCGCTGTTCGCTTACCCACCGATCTGATCGGTCCGGTATGGGTCAGGCCGACAGCCGGCTCATGACCGCATCGGGAATATCGAAGTTGGCGTAGACGTTCTGGACGTCATCACTGTCCTCCAGAACGTCGAGCAGCTTCAGCAGGCTGGCCGCCTTCTCCTCGTCCAGCGCCACCGAGGTTGTCGGCCGCCATTCCAGGCGCGCGCTTTCCGGGGCACCGAACTTCGCCTCCAGCGCATCGCGCACAGCGAAGAAATCCTCCACCGCGCAGGTGACGTCGTGGCCGTCGGCGTCAGTTTCGACGTTTTCCGCGCCGGCCTCGATCGCGGCCTCCAGCATCGCGTCTTCGGAGGCAGCGGCGGACGGGTAGCGGATCGCGCCCAGACGATTGAACATGAAACTGACCGAGTTGGTCTCGCCCAGAGCGCCGCCATTCTTGGCGAAGGCGGAGCGGACCTCGCCCGCGGTGCGATTGCGGTTGTCGGTCAGCGCCTCGACGATCACGGCCACGCCCGCCGGGCCGTACCCCTCGTAGCGGACTTCCTGATAGTTATCCGTGCCGCCCTCGCCGGCGGCTTTCTTGATCGCACGCTCGATGGTGTCGCGGGTCATGTTGGATTGCCGGGCGGCGGCCACGGCGGCTCGTAGCCGGGGATTGAACGCCGGGTCGGGCAGCCCCTGCCCGGCGGCGACGGTGATTTCGCGGATCAGGCGTGCGAACTGGCGGGCGCGTTTCGCGTCCTGCGCGCCCTTGCGGTGCATCATGTTCTTGAAATGGGAATGGCCGGCCATGGTCTCTTCGTGCGTTGCGGAGGATCGCGCCGTCTTAACCCCAAACCGCCGGGAAGGGGAGGGTCGCGGCACGCGGCGCCATGAAGCGCCCCGGGTTCACCCCGTGGGCCGGCCGTCTCAGGCCACCTCGGGCAGCGCCTGTTTGAGCCGGCCGCCAACCCGGACCGGTTCGATCCGGATCGCCAGACCGCTGGTATCGTCGGTTTCCACGAACACCCCGCACAGCGTCGCCTCGCCTTCCGCGGGGCCCAGCCGCTCGCCCGGCATTTTGCGCCAGAAACGGAGCGCGGCGTTGTCCTTGGTCATGCCGATGACGCTGTCGTAGTCACCGCACATGCCCGCGTCCGACTGAAACGCCGTGCCGCCCGGGAAGACCTGCGCGTCGGCCGAGGGGCAATGCGTGTGCGTCCCCACCACGAATGACATCTGGCCATCGAACACATGCGCGTAGGCCATTTTCTCCGACGTGGCCTCGGCGTGGATATCGGAGATGATCGCCTGCACGCCGTGGCCCAACCGGTAGCGGACCAGAAGGTCCGCCGTGGCGCGGAACGGGCAGTCGAGCGGGTCCATGAACAGCCGCCCCATGACCTGCAGCACCAACGCGCGCCGCCCGCCGCGGACCTCCACCACCACGAACCCGCCGCCCGGCGTCTCCGGCGGATAGTTCAGCGCGCGGATCAGCCTCGGGTTTTGCGCGATGAACGGAATGATCTCCTTACGGTCCCAGGCGTGGTTGCCAAGAGTGATCACGTCCGCTCCGGCGGCGAACAGCGCCTGCGCCATGTCGGGGGCGAGGCCGAATCCGTGCGAGGCGTTTTCCGCGTTGACGATCGCGAGGTCGATTCGCATCGCCTCGCGGAGGGGGGGAAGTTTCGCGGCCAGTGTCTCTCGGCCGGTGCGGCCCACGACATCGCCCATGAAGAGAATGCGCATGGGTGTGACCTAGCGCGAATCGACCGCGAAAGTCAGGGGGGGCCAGAGGGGGGGGCCAGCAGGGGGGGCCAGAAGGGGTGTCAGAGGGGCGGGCGAGGCAGGTCAAATGGCGAGAAAAAACGCCCCTGTCGCCGGCGGCACCAGCGCGGCCAAAATTCCCCACCCCGCCCGGCCGCGCGACCGGAGCACGAACCCGGCAGCGGGCGCCGCCAGACAACTGGCGAACCCCGCGATCCAGACCACCGCGCCGGCCAGATCGCCGTGACCTCCCTCCGGTCCGCCGCCGAAGATAAACCCGGAGACCGCGACCAGCAGCGCCGCCAACGCGAGATCGACGATCGTCGCCAGGATCAACGTGACGAGCAATGGATCAACTCCCGCTCCGTCGCCACCGCGTCCAGCCTTACATCGTGCGGTCCCATCGGGACCTCGGGCACCTCTTGCGCCGCGAAGGCGCAGCCGAGGGCGAAGCGCGGCGACAGGAGCGAAAGCGTGCGGTCATAGTAGCCAGCGCCGTAACCCAGCCGGCCACCGCGCCGGTCGAAGGCCAGCAATGGAACCAGCAAAAAGGTTGGCGACGGTGCCTCGCCGGTGGGGGGCTCGGCCGGCCGCATCGTGCCGAAGCGTTCCGCTACCATTGCGTCGCCAGGGCGCCAGAGGCGAAAACTCAAAGGCAGGCCGCGTTTCGGCGTGACAGGCAGGACCACGGCGTGACCTCGCGCGTGCAACGCGATCAGCAACGGACGGATATCAATCTCGCCCTCCAGGGGCCAGAAGCCTGAGACCACGGCGCCCGGCGGTGGAGCGCAATCGCGCAGGACATGCGCCGTCAGCGCCTCACCGGACACGCGCGGGTCCTGGCCGGCGCGGGCCGCGATCCGCGCGACGCGCATGATCCGTTTGGCGTCATCGACGGCGGGAGGAGAGTGCGGAGCCGCCATGGCCGTTGGTACTTCATCCTCCCAGAGCCTGCGTGTGCAGGTGGGCACCAGATACCGAGACCAAGATCCCGGCAGAGCCAGTTCCCGAGGGAGATGCTTACTGGCCCTGGGGATGTATGACCTGACGCACCCGGCAGCCCCGCTCCCCCTATGTAGGGCGGGGGGCGGCGCGCGGCAATCAAATCCGCGCGACCCGCGGTGCGATGCCCGGATCGCTCCGGCCGTTACGCGGGTTCCGACGATTCGTCGGACGGCGCGTCCGTCTGAGTGTCCGGTGTCACGGCCGATCCTGACTTCGATCTCGCGTCCGATCCGGCGGTCAGTTGCAAATCGTCGGCCTTGTCGGCGATCGACTCGGCCCGTTTGGCCAAACCGCGGAGCCGCCGGCCACTTTTTGGTTCGGGCTTCGACGCCGGCGGCCCATCGCCCTCCTGCTGCCCGGACTGCTGCCGCAGATCGTGCAACTCGTCGGACAGCACCAACGCCGCCATCAGCAGCATCCGCGCCTCGCCGCTCGGACCGGTCGAGGCCTTGATCTCGTCGATCCTCCGGTCAAGGTCGGCGGCCAGCGCGCGCAGATGGTCTTCCTCGCCATCCGCGCAACCGAGGACGTAGCCGTAACCGTTGATCTGGAGTGAAACCTGCGCCATCCCGCGCGATCCTTCCCTGTGTCATTCCCCCGGGCGCCCCCAAGAGCACCCCCAGGGGCACTCCCAGGGGCACCCCCGGGGGTGTCGTTCAATCCACCGGCCGCCGCCGGGTTATCGCGCCGTCACGGCGCCTTGGCCCGGTCCGTCTCAGTTGGCCTCGCTCCCGCCTGCCTCGGTTCATTCCTGCGTACCACCCGGCGGAGTACCCAGTGCATCCCGCAGCCGTCCGATCAAACCATCCAGTCGCGCGGCGAGCGCGGCGGGCGGTCGCGCCGGCCTGGCGGCGTCCAGATGCGCGGCGATCCGCTCCAGGGCCGCTTCCAGACGGTCAGCCACGGCATCCAGGTCGTCCGGGCCGTTCGGGTCGATACCGCCGGTCTCCGAGGGCATGATGTCCTCCGCCATTGCGATTCCAGTCCAGGTGCCGCGTGTGAATGAACCTGGCAGTTGTTTGCAGGTCAAGGACCGTGTTTGAACAGAGCCATGAAGACTTACCCCGCCGTGATCGTCCACGGCCTCGCCGACGCGGTCGCGGTGCTCGCCCAGGCGGAGGCGGAGGGCGCGGCGGTGACGTTGGTTTCGGCGCCGGGAGCGGCGTTGAACGCGGGGTGCGGCTGGTGGCGCGCGTTGGTGGACGCCGCCCGCGCCGGTCACGCGGCCGTTCCTTGCGTGGATATCCTCGATTGCGCCGATGGGACCGGTCAGGCGCTGGCGGCGTTGCGGATCGGCCTGACGCGTCTGGTGCTCTGGCCGAACGCGCCAGCCCGGGAGGCTGTCGTGGCGATCGCCGAAGCAATGGGTGGATTCGTTTTGCCGGCGGCACCACCGCTTAAGGCGGCGGTAACGATCGCGCGGGTAAACCTGGGCGCTCGTTCAAAAGCCGCCGCCGCTTCAGCCGGTCACCCCTCGGAGGCGGTTGGCCACACCGGTCTGGCGGACCCGTCGGTAAACCCGCCGGGCGAACCCCACGGGGCGAACCCCACGGGGCGAACCCCCCGGGGCGAACGGTGACAAACGCCGGGCGCCAGGTTAGTTGTTGCCGCCTCAGGCTTGTCGTGACCATCGCGGAAAACGTTTCCAGGAAAAGGATAGCCACCATGCGCGTTACCCAAAAAGTCAAAAAAATCCTCGATTGGTATGAGGGCGACTCGCCCGGCGTGAAGGCCAATCTGGCGCGTATTCTGTGCACGGGACACTGGGTGGTACCGGCAAAGTCGTGATTTTGCCGGTCGATCAGGGCTTCGAACACGGCCCCGCGCGCAGCTTCGCGCCAAATCCGCCGGCGTATGACCCGCACTACCATTACCAGCTCGCGATCGAAGCCGGGCTCAATGCCTATGCCGCGCCGCTTGGCATGATCGCGCAGGGCGCCGATACGTTCGCGGGACAAATCCCGACGATTCTGAAGTGCAACAGCTCCAACAGCCTGGCCACCAACAAGGATCAGGCCGTCACCGCCGGCGTGAAGGACGCGCTGCGACTGGGTTGTTCCGCCATCGGCTTCACCATCTACCCGGGTAGCGAGTTCGCCTTCGCGCAAATGGAAGAATTGCGCGAACTGACGGCGGAAGCCAAAGATGCCGGCCTCGCCGTGGTGGTCTGGAGTTATCCGCGCGGCCCCAATCTCGATCGCGCCGCCGAGACCGCCGTCGATATTTGCGCCTACGCCGCGCAGATGGCCGCGCTGCTGGGCGCCAACATCATCAAGGTGAAGCCGCCGACCGCCGTGGTCAGCCTGGAAGCCGCCAAAAAGAGCTACGAGAAGTTCGACGGTTCCACCCTGGCGAAGCGCGTCGCGCACGTGATGCAGGCCTCGTTCGCCGGCAAGCGGATCGTCGTGTTCTCCGGCGGTGAGGCGAAAGATCTTGACGGCGTCTACGAGGAAGTCCGCGGCATTCGCGATGGCGGCGGCAACGGCTCGATCATCGGACGCAACACGTTCCAGCGGCCGAAGGAAAAGGCGCTGGAGATGCTGAACAAGATCATCGACATCTACAAGAACGGCGATTGATCGCGCGCATGAGTGGCGCCCAGGGCGGGGACCGGTGCCGGGTGTACCTGATTACCCCGCCGCTGCTGGAGCCGATGTCGTTCGCCGACCGCCTCGCCGCCGCGCTCGACGCCGGCGACGTGGCGGCGGTGCAACTGCGGCTGAAGGACGTCGATGACGATACGTGGCGGCGCGCGATCGACGTGCTGCGGCCGGTGACGCAGGCGCGCGACGTGGCGTTCCTGCTGAACGACCGGGCCGATCTGGTTCTGTCCACCGGAAGCGACGGCGTTCATGTCGGGCAGGAGGATATGCCCGCCCGGCAGGCGCGCACTTTGATCGGGCCCGACCTGACGTTGGGGGTCACGTGCAAAGGCAGCCGCGACCTGGCGATGCAGGCCGGTGAGGATGGTGCGGATTACGTCGCCTTTGGCGCCTTCTTCCCATCCACGACGAAGGACGTGACGAACCTGCTGGACCCGGAAATCCTCGCCTGGTGGTCGGAGATGATGGAACTGCCGTCATGCGCCATCGGCGGGATCACGCCAGAGAACTGCGGTCCCCTGGTGCGCGCGGGAACCGACTTTCTGGCGGTGGTTGGCTGCATCTGGAACCATCCCGATGGACCGGCCGCCGGCGTCAGGGCCCTGAACGCGGCGATCGCGGCGAATTCCTGACGGCCAACGCGCGGGCCAACGGGCGCGGCCGGTCTCCGGTCGGTCACGGCTGCCATCGCGGCGAACGGTTCTCCTCGGCGGCCGCATCGCCCGGCATGAATGCGAGCGTCTGATCCGGCTCATCGAGCCAGGGAACCGCGCGTCCCCCTGCCTCGCCCTCCCCTGCCTCGCCCTCCCCTGCCTCGCCCTCCCCTGGCTCCTCTCCTGGGCGCGACGCCAAGGTCCGCCATTGGGGACAGCGTGAAATCGCACTACCGACCGCACGCATCAGGGTCGCATGCTCCACCGGCTTCGCGACGTGACCATCCATGCCGGCCGCCTGACACTCTAAAATTTGTTCCGGACGACAGCAGGCGGTCAGCGCGAGAATTGGTACGTGGCCGTTCGGATCGGGCAGCGCCCGGATCCTGCGCGCCGCCTCCAGCCCGTCCATTTCGGGCATCCGGATATCCATCAGGATCAGGTCGAAGCTCTGTTCGGTAGCGAGACGAACCCCGTCCTGGCCGGTCTCCGCCAGCCGCACGTCGTGACCCGCGTTGCGCAGGAACGCGCCGATGACGTCGCGGTTCATCGCGATGTCCTCGACCAGCAGAACGCGCGCGCCCGCGTTCGACGGCGCGCGCATCGGTTCCGCGAGGGGGGCGGCGCCTGTCCATCGCGCGGCAGGTCCACCCAGAAGATGCTGCCGCCGTCCTGATTGGGGCGATATCCAATCGTGCCGCCCATCAGGCCGATGAACCGTGCCGCGAGCGCGAGGCCCAGCCCCGGCCCTTCAATCCCGGACGCCGCGGCACCAGGGCCGCCGGCGGCGGCATCCCCCTCCGATCGATCGAACTGGTGGAACAACCGGCCACGCACGCTCTCTTTGATCCCAGGTCCCGTATCGGCGATTTCAATGCGCAATCGTTCCGGTGAGGCACCGGCGAGGACACGCAGTTCCACCCACCCCGCGGCGGTGAATTTTACCGCGTTGCCAAGCAGATTAAGCAGCACCTGACGCAAACGTCCGGCATCGGCGACAATTCGCGCCGGCGCGTCATGCGACCAGACGAGGTGCAGGCTCAGGTCGCGCGCGGCGGCGCGCGGGCCGATCGAGGCGATGCAGTCTTCGGTCAGTTCGCGAACCGACAGCGGCACCGGGCGCAAACTCATCCGCCCGGACCCAACATCGGCGAAGTCGAGGACGCGTTCGACCATCCCGAACAATTCTTTTCCCGACCGCAACATCGCCGCGATCCGCGCGTTCTGCCGGGCCGATAATTCGCCTTCCAATCCCAACAACTGGGCGTATCCGAGTATGCCGTTCAGCGGACCGCGCAGTTCCCGCGTCACAGCCGCGATGAGGCGCGAACTGGCCCGATCCGCGCGTTCGGCGGAATCCTTGGCGGTGCGCAACGCGGCCTCGGTGGCTTCGTGGGCGGCGACCTCCCGCTCCAGATTGGCATTGGCGACGGTGAGGTCGCGCATCGAATCGGCCAGGCGCTGGCGCAATTCGCGCTGCGACACCGCGCGCACGATGGCACGCCACAGGCGGCCCTCGTTGACGTGGTCCTTCACCAGATAATCCTGCACCCCGAGCTTCATGGCATCGACGGCGATTGCTTCGTTGCCATGGCCGGTGATCAGCACGAACGCCGCCGGCAACGCCCCGTCCGAAACGCAATCGGACAGGAATTCGAGCCCGGTCAGGTCCGGCAGACTGAAGTCCAGCAACACGCAATCGAACGTTCTCGCGCGCAATGCAGCGATCCCGGCCGCGCCGTCGGTCGCCTGATGGATCTCGAACTGTCCCGGGGCGTGGCGCGCCAGAAGCCAGCCATACAGACGCCGGTCCGTCTCGTCGTCATCGACGATGAGCAAACGATAGACACGTTCCGGGTGGGCCATGATGCTGTCGCTCCCTCGGATCGCGATACACCGTTAAAATTAATAAACAGCTAAGCTCCAACAACGAATGTTCGAAATAACGATAGCGGATCTTCATGCTTCGTTAAACCTGTTTCGCTACAAGATCCCTCCCGAGGACAGTCTGAGGATTGGGTGGTGGAGGATCGTTTTGCTCGGGTAGTCGAAGCGTCGCCGACCGCGCTGGTGCTGGCCGGACCGACCGGCCGGATCGAGATGGTCAATCGCCAGGCGGAGCTGATGTTCGGTTACCACCGGGAGGAACTCGCGACGCGGCCGTTGGAAATCTTGATCCCGGAACGGTTTCGCCACGGCCATGCCATGCTGCGCGGTCATTTCATGACCGAGCTGGCATCCCGCTTGATGGGCGAGGGCCGGGAATTATTTGGGCTGCGCAAGGACGGCACGGAATTTCCTTTGGAGATCGGACTGAGTCCGATCGACATCGACGGCGCCTCGATGGTGCTCGCCGGCATCATCGACATCACCGCGCGACGCCAGCTTGACCTGGAGAAGGAACAGCAGCGGGTCGAACTGGCACGGTCCAACTCCGACCTCGAGGAATTCGCCTACGTCGCGTCGCACGATCTGAAAGCGCCGTTGCGCGCGATCTCCCATCTGGTGGAGTGGATCGGCGAAGACATCGAGGACCGGGCGAGCGCCGACACGCTGTCACAATCTCCAGTTGCTGCGTGGGCGTGTCGTGCGGTTGCAGACGCTGCTGGACGGGTTGTTGAGCTATGCCCGCATCGGACGGGCGCAAACCAGCTTCGAACTGGTCGATATCGAACATGTGGTGCGCGACGCCGTGGCCGTGTCGCCGCCGCCGCCTGGTTTTCATTGTCCGGTGCGAGGGGCCCCTGCCGCTGCTGCGCACCCATCGCACGCCGATCCTCGCGGTGTTGCAGAATCTGATTTCCAACAGTATGAAGCATCATGACCGCGCCGAGGGGTGTATCACCGTCGGCATGACGCTGATCGACGGCATCGCGGAGTTCCGCGTCAGCGATGACGGGTCCGGGGATCGAGCCACGATTCCACGAGCGGATTTTCGTGATTTTTCAAACGCTGGCGAACCGTGACGATCTGGAATCGAGCGGGATCGGCCTGGCGATCGTCAAGAAGCGGGTCGAGGCCCATGGAGGCAGGATCTGGGTGGAAAGTGCGCCACCCGTGCGCGGCACCACCATCGTATTTACCTGGAAGGAGCCAATAGCGTGAAAGATACCACTGTGACTGTTTGCTGGTGGACGACGACAAGGTCGATACCATGGCGGTCAGACGTTCGTTTCATGGCGTTGAACATCGCCAATCCGGTGATCGAGGCGCGCAATGGCATCGAGGCGCTGGACCGGCTGCGCGGCGTCAACGGCCATGAAAAGGTGCCGCGGCCGTGCCTGGTCATGCTCGATCTGAATATGCCGCGCATGGGTGGCATCGAGTTTCTCCAGGAACTGCGTGAGGATCCGGCGCTGCGCCGCATTCTGGTGTTCGTGATGACGACGTCGGCGGCGGCCGAGGACCGCATGCGAGCCTACAACCTCAATGTCGCCGGCTATATGTTGAAGCACCGCCCTGGACAAAGCTTCCTCAAGGCGATCGGCATGCTGCAACATTTCTGGCGGGTGATCGAGTTTCCGGAGTAATCCGGACCGCGGACAGTCGCATTGCCGATCCGGCGGCCCCAAAACGGGTCGTCGCCCGCCCACGCCGACCCGCGCGGCGGCGCCACGATCAACATCGCGCGCGACAGCACTTAACCGCTTTTTCATGGCCCGCGTGGCAGCCTCTGGTCCGCCATGCTTTTTCACTCATGCGCGTTCATTTTCGCGTTCCTGCCGGTGTGCCTCGGAGGCTTCTTCCTGCTCGGGCAACTGGCGGGGAGCGTGTGGGCATTACGCTGGCTCGTGGCCGCGAACCTGTTCTTCTACGGCTGGTGGGATCCGCGTTTCGTCCCGCTGTTGATTGGTTCCGTTCTCATCAACCAGTTGATCGCGCGCAACGTCCGCGCATCGGCCCGCGTCGGCCACGCGCAGGTCGCCAAAAGGGTGTTGACCGCCGGCATCGTCCTCGACCTCGGCGTGCTGGGATTGTTCAAATACGCGGACTTCGTGCTCCACGTCGTCGCGCCGCGCCACCCGAGCCTCGGGTTGCCGCTCCCGCTCGGGATCAGCTTCTTCACGTTTCAGCAGATCATGTACCTTGTTGAGTCGTATCGGCATCCCGGCCGCGACAGCGATCTGCTGCATTGCGCGGCGTTCATCACGTTCTTTCCACATCTCATCGCGGGACCCATCGTGCGGCCGCACGACATCATTCCGCAACTGCGATATTCCGCGCTTTCCCGACCGATGCGCGCCAACTTCACGGCGGGAATGTTGATCTTCCTGCTCGGCCTCGGCAAGAAACTCGTGTTGGCCGACACGTTCGGCGGCTTCGCCAATACCGGCTTCGATGCCGCCGCCACCGGCGCGCAGCCTGACGTTTTTCGAATCCTGGTACACCACCCTCGCCTATGCGCTGCAGATCTACTTCGACTTTTCCGGCTACTCCGACATGGCCATCGGTCTGGCGCGGATGATGAACATCCGGTTTCCGCTGAACTTCGACAGTCCATACCAGGCCCACGACATCAGCGCGTTCTGGCGGAGGTGGCACATCACGCTCGGCGCCTTCCTGCGCGATTACGTTTACATTCCGCTGGGAGGCAGCCGGCATGGCGACCGGCGGCGGATCGCCAACCTGATGCTGACGATGCTGCTCTGTGGCCTGTGGCACGGCGCCGCCTGGCGCTTCGTGCTGTGGGGCGGACTGCACGGGGTCTGCCTCGCCATCCACACCTGGTTTCGCCGCCGTGGAGGCCGCCTGCCCGCGCCGCTCGCGCACGGCCTGACGCTGTTTGTCGTCACCGTCGCCTGGGTGCCGTTCCGCGCCGACAACCTCGCGACAGCCTGGGCGATGCTGCGCTCCATGGCGGGCGCGAACGGCATCGCCCTGCCATCGATGATCGTTGGCCTGTGGCCGCCGTTGGCCTGGATCGCCACCTCGGTGCCGGTACTGCCCTGGCTCGGCGACGCCAGAACATTGAGCTTCCCCGAGGTTTCGTCCTGTCTGCTGCTCGGTTGGTTCATCGTCCTGGGGCTGCCGAACGTCCATGACCTGTCCGAGCGCGGCCGAAGCTGGGCTCTCACCACGGCATTCGCGTTCACCGTGCAGGCGCTGTTCTTCGCGCCGAAAGTGGAGCCGTTCCTGTATTTCCAGTTTTGACGGCGGCCGGACGGCATGTCCTGGCACGTCCCCTGGCGCATCCCCTGGCGCATCCCCTGGCGCGCCGGAGATGGCGCGCAATTCGCTTGACCGGAGGGGTTTGGCGGAGGCTCTCTGTCGATATGGAAACGTTTCTTCTCCTCGGCCTGTTCGTGGTCGGCGGGTATGTGCTGGGCATTGTTGGCTTTTTCCGTGCCCAGTCGGCGCATGCCGAGCTGGCGAGTTTGCGGCGGATGCTGGAGGAACTCGCGGCCCGAACAAGGCCGGCGGATGCGGTGGAGCCGGCCCCCCGCCGCCCGCCCGAGGCAGTCGTCGCGCCGTGGCATACGGTGCCATCCGCGGAGCCGATCGCGGTGCCATCCGCGGAGCCAGCGGAGCCAGTCGCGGTGCCGTCCGCGGAGCCAATCGCGGAGGCGATGCCGGAGGCCGCGGCGGCGCCGTCGCCATCGGCCGCGCAGCCGCGTGACCTGGAAGCTCTGCTCACCGCGCGTTGGGGTGTCTGGCTCGGCTCGGGCGCGCTGCTGCTGGCCGGCGTGTTCCTGATCCGCTACGCCGTCGAGCAGGAGTTGATGGGACCCGCCGCCCGGTGCGGGCTCGCGGCGCTGCTGGGAGCCGCGCTCCTGGCCGCCGCCGAGTGGCTGACCCGCCACGAGCCGCCATCCATCCCGGCCCGTTCCGCATCGATCAAACGCCGGGCGCTCTGGCCGCCGGCGGCACCGCCGTGCTGTTCGGCGCGGCCTATGGCGCGGGGCCGTTCTACGGTCTGCTGCCGCCTCTGCCGGCATTTCTCGCCATGGCGGCGGCGTCGTTCATTGGACTGATGGCGGCGCTGCGCTATGGCCAGATGACGGCCGCGATCGGCATTGTCGGCGCCTTCGTCACGCCGGCTTTGGTCAGCACGGACAACCCCTCCTATCCCGGCCTGTTCGCGTACCTGACCGTTGTGTCCGCCGCCGCTTTGTCCGTCGTCCGCTACACCGCCTGGACCTGGCTCGGTTGGGCCACGACGATCGCGGGAGGCATCTGGGTCTGGTTGGCCGCGATCGGTGGCGGATCGGACCTCTGGGCCGCCGCCGTGTTCGTCCCGGTCGCAGCCGCGCTGAACCTCGTGCTGTTGCCGCCCGCCGCGCTCGATCACCCGATCGGCCGTCGCCTGGCCTGGGTGCCGTTCGCCGTGATCGCCGTCGCCGGCCTGGAGCTGGAGATCCAGGTTCCAGGCCTGGCGCCGAAGCTGGCGCTGTTCGCGCTATCGCCCATCGCCGTCTGGCGGGGCTACACGGAATCGCGGCTCGACCGGCTGCCGTGGCTCGCGGCGCTGTTCGGTCTGCTGGCCCTGCTGCTGTGGGCGTTGCCGGAATGGAAGCCCACCGGGGAGACCATCACCGTCGAGAATATCGTTGAAGCCGTTCTCCCCGGTGCCTGGGCGCCCGACGTCATCCGCCCGCTGATCACCGCCGCCGCGTTGTTCGCCGCGTTCCATGCCGTTGCCGGGCTCTGGATGGAGCGGCGCGCGCGGCATCCGCTGCATTGGGCCGCCCTGACCGCCGCCGTGCCGGTGCTGACCTTGCTCGTCGCCTATGCGCAGATCGCCCGCTTCCAGGCCGATTTCCGCTGGGCTATCGCCGCCCTCGCGCTATGCGCGGCGCTGACCGGCACCGCGTCCCGCGCCGTCGCCGAGGCCGCCCGTCAGCGCGCCGGCGTCCATGCCGCCGGAGCCGCCGCCGCGCTCGCCCTCGGGTGCGCGATGATGCTGCACGATCACTGGCTGACGCTCGCCATTTCGATGTTCCTGCCCGCTTTGGCGTGGATCGAGGCACGCGCCGATCTGCCGCCGCTGCGCCACGTCGCGCTGGTGGTCGCCGCGCTGATCCTGGTGCGGCTGGTATTGAACTGGTACGTGCTGGACTACGCCTTTGGCAGGTTGCCGCTCCTCAACGGCCTGATCGCGGCGTACGCGCTGCCCGCCATGGCATTCGCATACGCCGCGTATCTGTTCCGCCAACGCGCCGACGACCTGCTGGTCGCCGTGCTGGAGGGCGGCGCGGTCACCTTCGCCGCGTTCTTCGTGGCGCTGGAAATCCGCCATGGTTTCAACGAAGGCGACCTGATCGACGCGTTCAGCTTCAACGAGGTCGCGCTGCATCTGCTGACCCTGTCCATACAGGCCGCGATGTATTTGTATCTGGCCAGGCGAACCGGCCGTCCTGTCCTCGTTTGGGCCTGGCGCATTCTGGGCTCGATCGCGTTGGCGACCGGGACCGTGCTGCTGGTGCTCAACCCGATGCTGACCGGCGAGCCCGCCGGAATCCCCGGCCTCGCGGCGGCTTACCTCGCACCGGCCGCCCTCGCGGTATTCATCCGGACGTCGCTGACCAGCCGGCCGGTCCGCGCGGTTTTGGGGCTTTACGCGCTCTGCGCCGGCTTCATATGGATCACCGTGCTGGTCCGCTGGTTTTTCCACCCCACCCATTTGGGCGTCATCTTCGGCACCATCGACGACGCGGAACTCTGGGCCTGGTCGGGCGCATGGCTTGCCTACGGGATCGGACTGATGCTGCTCGGCATTCGCCTGAATGAGCGCGTGCTTCGCCTCGCGGCTTTGGCGGTCGTTGGCCTCGTGTGCGCCAAGGTGTTTCTGATCGACATGTCGGATCTCACCGGGCTCTGGCGGGTGCTGTCGTTCCTGGGGCTGGGGCTGACGTTGATCGGCCTGGGGGTGGTGCATCGGCGCTTCGTGTTGCCGGCGAAACCGGCCTGACGCTCACCGGTCATCCGCCGCATGATATCGGCATCCGGACCGGTTGGTCTGGTGAAAAACCACGCTGATGCGCCGTCGCCATCGTCCGGGTGCTCCGCGATAACGCGCATGCCGGAACGCATCAGCCAGACAGCGTCAATCGCGGAAATCGCCGCCCCTCACTCCCGCAACTGGGGATTATCGAACACCGGATTGCGCGCCCGGTGCAGCGCGCGCGTCAGGCTGGCGGCGAGATCGCGTTTTTCCGCCTCGCCGAGCGCGCGCCCGACCTCCTCGTTGACGCCATAACGGCTCAGCACCAGCCGAGGCACCCGCCCGTCCCGCTCCTCCAACCAAACTGTCAGCCAACCGGATGGTAGCACCTTTTCCATCCGCCGGCCTGAAGGTTCGGTCCGCACGATCCGCAATTCGTTCTCGTACAGCAGAATCAGCTCACTGCCCCGGGCCTGTCGCGCGCTGACACGCAACATCACCACCACCAGCCCGACCTCGAGCGCGCCAAACGGCAGCACCGGCCAGGCCCCGACGATCCAGAATCGCACGCCGATCAAAAACGCGAGGCCGGTGAGCGAGCCGATCACCCACCACATCCCACGTTTGGTCAGACTCCGATGCGGGACAATCAGCGCCTCGAACAGGGCGGGAGCGTTGGTCAGCCGAGGGCTCCCTCGCCGCGCAGTTTACCGACATCGGTCTCGCTCAACCCGAGCCACGCGGACAATACGGTTTCGGTATGCTCGCCCAGTACCGGCGACGGCTTCAACGTCGAGGGTTTGCCGTCCACGCGCACTGGCCAGCCCGGCATCTTGAACGGCCGATGCACCGGATGGGTCATCGTCTGCATGATGCCACGCCGCTCGAACGTCTGATCGTTCTGCAACTCCATCGTATCGAGCACCGCGCCCGCCGGAATGCCCGCGTCGCCGACCCGCCGCATCGCCTCATGCTTGGTGTGCTGCCGGGTCCAGGCGGTGATGATCTCATCGACCTCGGCCTCGCGCGCGACGCGATCGGCCGGCGTGAGGTAGCGCTTGTCGCCGATCAGATCCTCCCGCCCGATGAGTTTCAGCAAGCGGTCCCAGTGGTCCGGATTGGCGCGGCTGGTCATGATGTAAACGTAGTCGTTCGGACCGCCCGGCGCGCAGGGATACAGCCCCATCGGCGCGTTGTTGACGCCGACGACCTTGGAGCCGCCGCGCTCGGCCGGTTTGCCGGTCAGGCCCTGGGTCGCGAAGTTGATGCGCATGTAGTGCATGATCGCATCCTGCATCGCGACCTGCAGGCGGTGGCCCTCGCCGGTTTCCCGCCGTTTGAACAACGCGCCCAGAATGGTGATCGCCATCAGCATGCCGGTGCCGGTGTCGCCGAGCGAAATCCCCGGCCGCGTCGGCGGCCCATCGGGATCGCCTGTCACACTGAACGTGCCGCCGCACGCCTGCGCGATCATATCGAACGCGAGATTTTTCTCGTATGGGCTGCCTTCGCCGAACCCCTTCACCTGGGCGTAGATGATGACCGGATTGAGCGCCTTCACGACATCGTAACCAAGTCCCAGTCGCTCGATCGCGCCGGGCGCGAAGTTCTCGATGCAGACATCGGCTTTCTTCAACATCTCCTTGACGAGATTAAGTCCGTGTTCGGATTTCAGATTGACCGTGATCGACTTCTTGTTGGCGTTGAACACGTGAAAATAATACGGGTCGGTGTCCGGCTGACCGGGCCGCAGGCGACGGCCGGGATCGCCCATTTTCGGGTTCTCGATCTTCACCACGTCGGCACCGAGCCAGGCCAGAGCCTCGGTGCAGGACGGGCCGGCCTCGAACTGGGTGAAATCGACGATTTTGATGCCGGCGAGGAATTTGAACTCCGCGGTGGCGCTCTCCGGGCCGATCGCGTGCGCGGTGCTGTCATTCATGGACCTGGCTCCTCATTCCGTGCGGACTGCGTTGGCTCGCAGCCTGCCATAGTGGGGCGGCCAGCGGAAAGCGCCGGGGCATGCCCGAAACTTCAAGAGTGAATTGGTCCGCACTTCGTGCCCCGATGCACTCATGGGATCCAGGGGTGAAACCCTGGCGGAGTTCCGGGCAGCGCCCCGAGTGTTCCCCCGCGGACCAGCCATGCGCCCCAGCCGCGCTTTTCCGGGCTGACGATCGAGATGGTTCTTCTATACTCGCCGCTCCGGGGAGAAGGATTGTTTCATGACGCCGACCTGGCTCGCGCGCTTGTTCGCCGGGCGCCTGCATTACGCCTGGGTTGTCCTGAGCCTCGTGTTCGTCTCGATGCTGGCGGGCGTCAGCGTCCGCGCGGCCCCGGGCGTCATGATCGGTCCATTCCGTCGTGCCTTCGGCTGGGACGTCAGCACCATTTCGGCGCGATTTCCGTCAATATCATGCTGATGGGCCTGATCGGGCCGTTCATGGCCGGCCTGATGCAAAGCCTCGGGCTGAAACGTACGATGATCCTGGCGTTGCTGGTGCTCATGAGCGGCACCGGCCTGTCGATGTTCATGACCTCGCCGTGGCAACTGTTTCTGACCTGGGGCGTGATGGTCGGCATCGGCTCCGGCGCCGGCGCGGTCGGCTTCGCGGGAGCGGTCGCCAATCGTTGGTTCCTGAAGCGTACCG
Organism: uncultured Alphaproteobacteria bacterium; assembly: GCA_963719675.1. Taxonomy (GTDB): domain Bacteria; phylum Pseudomonadota; class Alphaproteobacteria; order Acetobacterales; family Acetobacteraceae; genus Rhodopila. Next base: position 55,344 of record CAVRDN010000039.1, read on the forward strand.
GTTTCGCCGCCGGCCTGCTGTTCGCCGCCAACGCCGCCGGCCAGCTGATCTTCCTGCCGTTGCTCGCCTGGATGGCCAATCGTTACGGCTGGCAAGGCGTCGCGATCGGCACCACCGCGGCGATCGCCTGTGTCATTCCGCTGCTGTTTTTCCTGCTGCCGGAATCGCCGGCGGCGATCGGGCTCGCGCCTTACGGCGGCACCACGATCGTTTCGGCCGGCGACAATCACGCGCCGGGCAGCAACATGTTCTCGGTGGCGACCCGCGCGCTCGTCCGAGCCTCCCGTTCGATGGACTTCTGGCTGCTGTGCGTGACGTTCGGGATTTGCGGGTTGTCCACCAACGGCCTGATCAACACGCATTTGATTTCATACTGCCTGGACGAGGGCATTCCGGAAATTCAGGGTGCCTCGATCCTGGCCGGCATCGGGCTGTTCAGCCTGTTCGGCTCGATGGCATCGGGTTGGTTGTGCGACCGATACAGTCCGCGGGTCTTGCTGTTCTGGTATTACAGCCTGCGCGGCCTGTCGCTGGTGCTGATCCCGTTCAGCCCGTTCGACGGCACCAGCCTGTCGGTGTTCGCGGTGTTCTACGGACTGGACTGGGTCGCGACCGGCCCGGCGACGTTCGCCCTGACCAACGAAGTGTTCGGGCGGCGGGACGCGCCGGTGATCGTGTCGTGGATTTTCCTGGCGCATCAGGTCGGCGGCTCCATCGCCGCGTTCGGCGCCGGCGCGGTGCGCAGCGCGTCCGGCAGTTACCTGCTGGCATTCCTGGCGAGCGGGCTCGCCTGTCTGGCGGCATCGATGCTGGTGCTGCGTATCACCCCGCGCGGGCAACGCGTGCTCGCGGCCGAGTAGTCCGCCGCGCCCTGGACGGAGGGCGGGGTTTCGATTGATGCCGTCCCGCGAATGCCATCCCTGGCGGACGCGCTGTCGCGTTTCGCCGGCGGCTTCGGATTTGACGCTCGGCTTTCCATTCGCCATGCCGTCGAGGCTTTCCTTCGCGCCTGAAACGCGGTCGTAGCATGCCTTCATGGCACATCGCGGCACCGTGATGACTCCGGCTCACGCGTCCCATCCGTTTCCCGGAGCGAAAAGCGGGAGAGCTTTCCTCATGACCGATACGGACAAGCTGATCGCCGCCATTTTCGCGGCGACGATGACCGCGAAAGAAACCGCCACGAAGCCGGCCGATTTCTTCGCCTTTTATGACGCCTGCATCGCCGAAACGCTGCGGCGTGAGGCGTCGGAGGCCGTGTTGAAGGATGAACGGACGTTGGCGGCCCAGATCAAGGCCTGGGGGTAGTCCGTCGGCCGCGATGTCCCGCCTTACCGCTGGCGGAGCCGGAGACAATCAAAGCGACGTATCCCGCCCTTTCCCGGTTGCACCTCATTGTCCCGTACCTGTCGAACCGCACGGGATCTCCGCCACGCCTCCCGGTGGTGCGCTCCAACCACGCTCAGTGCGGCTTGCGCGTCCGCGAGGCCGGCATCGTCAGCCGCGGCCGCGTCGTCGGGGACCGCTCCCGCCAGAACGCGTGCAGCCCGACCACGCAGGCGGCCAGCACCGTGTCGGCATGCGGCCAGCAACTCATCCATGTCGGGGCCGGAGATGCCGATGTCCTCCGGGTCGATGTCCGGGCTGCTGAGGCTGGCGACCGCGACGATGGGAATGAACAGCTTGGCGCCCTCGGCGGTTTCCAGCACGCCCTCCCATGCGTCGCGCCGCATGCCGACGGCCCGCATGAAGCCGACCGTCCAGTCCTCCACGACGGTGCGGCCGGTGGCGTCCTGCCAGTACACCGGGTCGTAGCCCGGCTCCTCATTGTCCAGCCCGTCGGTGATCTCGTTGAACCGGGCGAACATGGTGCCGAGGATAAGATCGGCTTCGGCCTGATCCTCGAACTCGGGGTCCTCGTCGTCCCACACCATCGGCAGCCACTCATCCGGCGCGACCGGCGCGGGCCCCACGGCGAGGCCGGCCAGGAACCCATCCAGTTCCGACAGGTCCATGCAGGCTTCCGGCGCGCGGGCGGAGTCGAGGAAGTCGCCCAAGGGCTCCAGGTCGACGGGATCTTCTTCGGGCATCATCATGGGAGGTGCCGATCGTTGGAGAAAGGGTCCCGGAAGCATGGCCGGTCGCTGGCCGGATGCCGGTCGCCGCGGTACGCACCGAAGCGACCCGGACCGGCCGCGCGTCCACGTGGCAGCGACAAGCCCCGCGGTCCGGTGCTCCGCGACCTGGCATCCGTTTCGGCACAAGTCTCTGGACAGACAGGGTGCGACCCGCGCTGTGGCGACCGCATGACACGCTCCGGTGTAATGGCGGTTCGTAGCATGCCGCGAAGTCGTTTGCCTTGCCAGTGGCGACCGGAGCGGATACGGTTACTCATCATTCATGCGATGCCGGATCGTCCTGATCCCGGCGCGTTGCCCATGGGAAGGACGTCGTTTGATGCGGACCGCCACAATTATCAGCCTGATCTGCGCGGCGGCCCTCGGCGGATGCGCGCCGGGGCACAGCGTGGAATTCGTGGCTTCCAACCCTGACTCCGTGCTGCTCGATTTCGCCGCGAAGCCGCCCGGCGAACTCGTCGCCGCCAATGAGACCGCGACCCAGCAGTGCCAGATCTTCAGCCCCAGGACCGCGGTTCTGGAGAGTCTGAACACACGCGGCGAGGGCGGCATGATCCGCGCGACGTACCTCTGCAAGGGCCCGGTCATGGCGTCGGCCACGCAATCGAACACCACGCTGCAACACAGGCAGTAACGTCGCCCCGTTCGCGCGCCGTTTCATTCCGATAGCGATCCATTTGACTGTTGCGCCATCGAAAACCTGACGCGTCGGGTTGCCGTTCGGTGACGGCGGCGCCAGACTGATCCCAACGTGCGGGCCGCCAGGCTCCTCGCACAACGTTGGGAAAGGTCCGTTATGTCCAGCTCCTCCACCGGGTCGCGTTTTTCCGGCCTCACGCCGCTATTGGCGCCGCGTTCGGTCGCCGTGCTTGGCGCCTCATCCGATCCGACCCGCATCTCCGGCCGGCCGATCGCCTATATGCGCGCGCCAGGGCTTCCAGGGCGGGCTGTATCCGATCAATCCGAACCGGGCCGAGGTGCAGGGGCTGAAAGCCTACCCCTCGATCGCCGACCTGCCGGAAACGCCGGACGTCGCCATCGTCGCCGTGCCGCCGAAGTCGCCGCGCCCGCCGTCGAGGAACTGGGCAAGCGCGGCGTCAAAGCCATCGTCATGTTCACCGCCGGCTTCGCCGAAATGGACGAGGCCGGGCGAGGTCGCGCAGGCCAAAATGGTCGCCACCGCGCGCTCCTACGGCATGCGCATGCTCGGCCCCAACTGTCTGGGCGTGTTCGACGCGCGGCGTGCGTATTACGCGACGTTCTCGTCGTCGTTCGACAGCGGCTGGCCGGTGCCGGGCCGCATCGGCATCGCCAGCCAGTCCGGCGCGTACGGCACACATCTTTACACGCTGGCGCGCAACCGCGGCATCGGCGCGTCGCTGTGCGTGATGACCGGCAACGAGGCGGACGTCACGGTCGGCGAATGCATCGGCTGGCTGGCGGAAAATCCGGAGGTCGATGTGATCGCCGTCTACGCCGAAGGGATTCGCGAGGCGCCCGGCCTGATCGCGGCTTTGGAAGCGGCGCGCGCGGCGAAGAAACCCGTCGTCATGCAGAAGGTCGGCCGCAGCGAACTCGGCGCCAAGGCGGCGAAATCGCACACCGCCTCGATCGCCGGCGATGACGCGGTCACCGAGGCCGTAATGGCGGAGTTCGGCGTCTATCGCGCGCGCAACTCCGAGGAGATGCTCGACATCGCCCACACCGCGACCCGCAAGATCTATCCGGCGCGCAATACGCTTGGCGTCATCACGGTATCCGGCGGCGCGGGCGTGCTGATTTCCGACGTGGCGGAGGGCGCTCGGGTTGTCGATGCCGGAAATGCCGGTCGCACGCGCAAAAGAAATTGCGCGACCTGGTGCCGTTCTGCGCGCCGCGCAATCCGGTGGACGCGACCGCGCAGGTGTCGAACGACGTCACCCTGGTCAAGACGTTCACCGAAACGATGGTCCGCGAAGGCGGTTATTCGTCGGTGCTCGGGTTCTTCAGCATGACCGCGTCGTCGCGCCGCTGGCCGTCGATCCGCGAGCAACTGAACATGGTGAAAACGGAAAATCCCGATCGGCTCTACGTGCTTGTCGGTCATCGTGCCGCCCGCCGGGCGCGATGAACTGGAAGCCGATGGCTGGGTCGTGCATGAAGACCCGACCCGCGCCGTTGTCGCGATCGATGCCATGGGCCGTTACGGCGCCGCGTTCGCCGCCGGACCGGGCGCGCCGGCGCCGACCGTCCCCGCGGTGACCTTGCCCGCGAAAAATCCGTCCGAGGCCGAGGCGAAGCGCCTGCTCGCCGGCGCCGGCATCGCCTCCGCGCCGGAAGCGGAGTGTGCCACGGTCGAACAGGCCGTCGCCGCGGCGGAAAAATTCGGTTACCCAT
>CAVRDN010000040.1:0-4312 GCA_963719675.1 uncultured Alphaproteobacteria bacterium
CATGCTCGAACAGTATGATACGGCCACGTGCCTTGTCGACCATGACGAAGGTCTGATCGCCATTCTCCACCGCTCGTCGCGCCACCTGTGTCTCCTGGTCCGACAGGTCCGGCGGCGATTCGAGGCTCTCGGGATTGCCTTTACGCCTGTCTTCGCCCGACACCGTGTCTCGCGAAGCGGTCGCCTTGAGTTCCTCGCGGAATCTGGTTGGTCCTGACCGCGTTGTCGCGCCCTTTGGCTACCGCGAATTCGGCATTGACGGTTCCGTTCGCAGCGTGCGTTTGGAGCTCGCTCAAACGGGCCGCGGCGGCGCCGCCGAACACGATTGGCATGAGCGCGGCCGTGATACGGAGCAGCGCCCGGCCGCGCGTCCGCCACGATTTCCGCTTGCCCAGGGGACAACACGGTGATGCCGGACGATGATTGACGAGTGAAGCATTCGCGGGGCGGTGGGGCGGTGTGATGATCCAGTTTAGCATTGTTGCCTCCGATTATCTCTCATCGGGTGTCGTTAGCTTTCCGAAGCGAATTGCCTGAACGCCGCGAACTGTCGTAACGAGCGTCAGCCGCCACGCTCGCGCGGACAGACACAAGTGGACACGTCGGGCGACCGGGGCGATGTCATTACGGAAAACATCCCGGTTCCATCAGGCATGGCGATGGTCATAACTCTCCGACCAATCCCCTTTCGTCGACGCCATCCATCATGATTTGCTGTCGCGGCCATATTCAAAACGGCGAGGTCCCAGCCGGTACACCGCGGGCGACGGCCAACCGACGGATGAGATTCCCCATGATTGCTTCCTTCACCCAGGTCATGCCCATCGATTACCTGTGCGATAGCTGCGTTGTGCGGCGGCGACGGAACAAGGCCAAATATTGTTTCGATATGTGCTTATAATCGCCGGCTATGACCCTACGGCCGCGAACGATGTCCACCAGGTAGTGCCGTTCGGCGTACAAAGCCCAAGGATTCCACCGTTCAGGAATGACGGAGCAAATCAGCTTCAGAGTGCCACGAGCGTCGCGGGTCGGGGTGCCACCCGGACCTGCCGCGACAATTCAGCGGCGATGGCGAGCCACGCCGGAGGAAATAGCGGACAAGCGGATCACGTCGGCGGCTCGTGGTCAGGTTGGTTGACAAAAACCAGTACCGCCAGGGCGGTCATGTAGAAGCGAAACGCCGATTGTTGGCCGTTCCAGGTTGTGGACTGCCACATGGCGAACCACTCGCCGCCGACGACCATGAACCCCACGAACCAGATCAGGAACGCCAGCGTGACGCCGGCCACGGCGAAGCGCTTCGCGCGTTCAAATTCCGCCGTCCTGGCACCCAGGTTTCGCAGCATCGCCATCGCACCGGCCACCAGCATCACGCCGCAAATGCCTTCGGCGGCGATGATCAGGATGTAGGCCAGGGACCACAATGCTGGGTGGCCGATCGACCTATACATCAGTGAGTTGCCCGCGAATGTGGTGTCCATGCTCAGAACGTGCCGCACGAACTGGAAATTCGTGTCGTAGTCGGTGACGTTGTCGAACGTCACGATGAGCGCGAAGGCCGCGAGGCCCGCGACCATCAAAAGTTTGCTGAAGCGAACGACCATGTCACGCTATCTCCCGACCGATCAAATCCCGCCGCCGAGGATTTGTGAACGCGAATAACGCGGCGACCCGGGGATGCCGTCCAGATGTGGCTCGGCGCCATGGTCTACGGGCAATCGTTGGGCGCCTGGTGCCCGTCAAAGCGGTCCGCCATCCAGGAGACGGCGTCCCGGGCGCTTCGCATGGCGGCGAAGCCATGCCCGACACCTCGCATCTCGACCAGAGTGACGTGGCTGCCCGCCGCGCAAAGCCGCCGTACATAGTTTCGCGTGATACGGGCTGGGACAATCGCATCGCCGGTACCCTGCGCGATGAAGACGGGGATGTCCGGCGCCAGTATACCGGGCGTGTTGCGCGCCGCGAGGCTGGCCCAGGGCTGTGTCGCCACCAGGTCGCGGACCGTGAGGAAGCTCGTCTCGAGCGGCCGCTCGGTACGCCCTCTGATCAGAAGGTCCTGGATCGACTCGATGCATTCGCCAGCCAGCCGGTCGATGGCCGGAATCGCCTTGGGGGCGACCACTGCTTCGATCGGCGCGCCATAGACCCTGGTCCACGACCAAAGTGTCATCGCCGTCAGATTGTTGCCCGCCGGGGTGCCAAGGTCGGCCCGGAGCAGCGCGGCAAGATCGGTGGCCGGCGCGGCGGCGGCGACACCGGTGAGCCGCAATTCGGGGGCGTATCGCGCGCGATGATGCCGGTGAACAGCGCCGCCTGGCCGCCTTGCGAATGACCCCAGACCGCGAAGCGCGCACTGGCTTCCGATCCGCCACGCCGCGCGGCGCGTACCTGGTCGAGCACGGCCCGCGCTTCACTGACGCCAACCAGATAAGGGTGCGGTTGTTCGGTCCCCAGCCCAGGATAGTCGGTCGCGGCGACGATATAGCCATGTTCCACCATGTCTCGCAGGCCTTGGATCATCTGGAAGCGAAACATCGCCTCGGAAGGCGCGCAGCGGGGCACCACACCGGTCGTGGGATGCGCCCAGGCGACGATCGGCCGGCCTCCTGGCGGCGCTTCGCCGCGCGGGATGATCACCAGCCCGGAAACTACGATGTCCCGCCCATCCGGGTCGTGGACCGATACAGCACGCGCCAGGCCTCGGCATTGAGCGGCGCGCCTTCAATGGCCCGCCGCCACAATACCGTGCCAGGACCGCCGGAAAGGGCGCGAGGCGGTCCGGTTCCGACGCGCCGCCATGGCGCAGCGCATAAGCAGCAGCAGGCACAGGCACACACTCGCCCTGAGCAGCCAGCGCACCGGTCGCCAGCGTCCGGCAACCCGCGGGCCTGGCTAGGGCACGGCAAAGCCCGTCACGGGACATCAATCGGGCAATTCCTTCCAGTAATCCTTGACGAAGCCGCGCGCGTCGACGGCATACACCTGGCGCGCGATGCGCGGTGCGCGTTCCGGCACTCCCAGGCGAAGATCGTGTCATGCCCGGTCGCCACCGCGGGAATGAATGCGGCGCCGGGGTGATCGCGACACCAGGCCATCGCGCCGGTCCCGGGGACCCGGCTGATGTTCGCCGGGCTGCAAGGGAGGTTCGCACCCATGGTGCAAACCAGCACCCGCCCGCCAGCGCAACGAAACACGGGTACTGGCGACTGCCTCGCCGGAGGACATTTTAGTCCCGAACAGAACGTTGACCGCCGGGACAAGATCAGCCGGTATCGGCCGCGCGGTGTCGTCGTCGCCGAGCCGCGCGCAAACCGCGCGGGGGCGCTTCCGCATGGGCTCGCGTGATCGGCAACGCCGCGAACGCAAGCATCGCCAACACCACGCCGCGCCGCGCGTTCGCCGGTCATGACGACGCCGGCGAAGGTTCCCATGACACATCGTCACCGGAGCGGGACGCGACGCTTCCGGCGACCGCGCGTCAGGCGCCTCCGCCGGGAAGCCATGGCCGAGCGAACCACATACCGAAACGACACGATGGACAAGCCTTGCCATGATCGGCTCCTTGCCGAAATCGAATGGCGGGAACATGCTGGCTCGCGCGCGACCGGACAAATACGACTTCGGTACGGGGTCATCGCGTACCGATATGGTCGCGGCGGGACGGTTCGCGGCCACGCCCGTCCTCGCGGCGCGATCTCACGGATCTGGAGTTCATCCCGACATGTTTCGACCGCGATCCTGGGCTGTCACGATTGTCGCGTCGATGAACGCCCGGGCGCGATGAACGATCTTCTGACGACGCTCGCGACGTTTGTGCTGCTCTGCGTCAGCGCGGGCATCGGACGCTACCTGCATCCCCGTCTGCCGGAAACCTACCGCTCGCGTGAGACGGTGGAGGCGACGCAACGTGTCGTCGGCATGCTGGTCACGTTCGCCGCGCTTGTACTGGGCTTGCTGACGGCGTCGGTGAAGAACACTTACGACACCGCCGCGCGGGACCGGCACGCGTACGCGCTGCAACTCATTCAACTCGACCACTGCCTGCGCGACTACGGGCCAGAGGCTGAATCGGCGCGCGAGGATATCAAGAGTTACACCGCGGCGGTGATCGCCAGCACCTGGCGGAACGAGCCGCCACCTGCGGGCGTGCGTTATCCGGATATCAGCGACATGCCAGTGGTCGGCGCCGCGCCGGTACTGGGCGACCTGTTGGATCAGGTCGGCCAGAAGATACGCCGCCTCGATCCGGCCACGCCGGTGCAAACCCGGACCGCCGAGGACTGCAACGCGACGTTTCGCGATGTCATCC
>CAVRDN010000041.1:0-60006 GCA_963719675.1 uncultured Alphaproteobacteria bacterium
ACAAATGGCGCTTCGATTGGCTCGACGTGCCGGAGGTGATCGGCGACGCCTCACGCTGTTTCGAGTACCCAATGGTGGACCGCGATCCGGTGGAGGGTTGGACATTCGGCCGCGTCACTCTGTTGGGTGACGCGGCGCACGCGATGTATCCGATCGGATCGAACGGAGCATCCCAGGCGATCCTCGATGCGCGCGTGCTGGCCCGGGAAATTCAGGCTCGCGGTCCAGTGCCAGAGGCTTTGATCGCTTATGAAAGCGAACGCCGCCCGGCGACCGCGCGTATCGTGCTCGCCAACCGCCGCAATGGGCCTGAACAGGTCATGCAACTGGTGCAGGAACGCGCGCCGGACGGCTTCAGGCGCATTGAAGACGTATTGACGCGACAGGAACTGGAGGAGTCCGCCTCCGTCTACAAGCGGATCGCCGGCTTCGACAAGGACGAACTTAACACCCGCGCGCCCATCGTCACGCCATTTCAACGATAACGTATTGCTCCTCGACGGTAACGGGAAGCGTCTCGGCGACGTAAGGTCCCTGCACAACGGTCTGGCCCGCCACGACCTCCATCGGGTAGTTGCGTACGCTGATTTTCGACGGGTCGCAGAAGCTTTGCCCGGTTTTGACGTCGAACTCCCAACCATGCCATGGGCAGCGCAGGATCTCACCCGGTCGAGAGTATTCGTAATGGCCCGGTTCGTCCGACTGGATCAGGCCGGTCAGGATGCCTTCGCACATCGGGCCACCCTGGTGCGGGCAACGGTTGAACAGTCCGTAATATTCCCCGTCCAGGTTGAATACAGCGATGGAGCGGCCGCGCACCGTAACCAGCTTGCGCTGTCCGGGCGGAATTTCACTGACAGTCGCGACGACGTGTTTACTCATGAACCGCGCTTCCCATGCTGACCGTCCGAAATTACCCAGACACGGCCCCTTGAGCAACCTTGACCGGTTCTGAAGCCGCGCCTAAGCCTGCCGCCAAATCAACGGGAGAAACGATCCATGCGAACGCTCGGTCTGATCGCCATCATGGCGTCCACGCTTACCTTCGCGGTCGCTCGGGCTGATACGATCCGGATTGGCGCGATCCTGCCGCTGACAGGGCCAGGCGCTCTGATCGGGACCGAGCAGATGAGGGGGATTCAGTTCGCGATCGATCAGGCGAATGCCAAAGGCGGCGTGCACGGCAACAAGATCGAGTGTGTGTTCGAAGACAATCAGGCCAAGCCGGATCAATCGATTTTGAGCTTCAACAAGCTCACCGATCTGGAGCATCTCCAGGTGATTTTCACCGCCTATTCCGGCCCTTCCCTGGCGATGGCGCCGTTGGCGACACGCAAGAAGGTTTTGCTGGTCAACGCCGGCGCGCAGGCCGACAAACTCGCCACGGCATCGCCCTATCTGATTAACACGCTGCCGACGATCGGCGATGAAATCAACGTCATCACCAAATACGTCACCGGCGAGGGCAAAAAGAAAGGTGTCATTCTGTTTGAGAACGATGCCGCCGGAATTTCCGGCCGTGACGATTATCTGGACGCATATCCCAAGGCCGGGGGCACCGTCGTCGCGCAGGAGCCGACGCAATTCGGTCAGACCGATTTCCGCCCGGCGCTGTTGAAACTCGCGGACGCGAAGCCCGACGTGATGTTGGTGTCGATCACCGCCGCGCTGGACAACATGGCGCAGCAATACAAACAGCTTGGCCTGACCTTCCTGGTCGCGGGCACAACGTTCTTTCAAGACCCTGACGTGATCAAGGATCCCGCCGCCGAGGGCTTCGTTCACACCCAGATCCGTATCGAGGCGCCACCCGAACTCGCCGCCGAGTTCAAAGCGAAGTTCGGCGTGGAAATGGAGTTCTTCGTGCGCCAATATTACAACGCGACCCAGGTCCTGATGACCGCGATGGATCGGTTGCTGACCGACGGCCAACCGATCACCGGCGAGACCATGCACGACATCATCTTCAAAATTCGCAAGTTTCAGGGTCTGATCCCGTTGGAATTCAAGACCAATACCGCGACCGTTCCGTTGGACATCAACGTGATGCGCGACGGCAAGGATGTGACGATCAAAAAGATGTCCACAGACTGATCGATGCTTGCCCTTCAACTTCTGTGTAACGGCCTCGCGACAGGTTGCGCTCTCGGCGTGGTCGCGGTGACATTTTCCCTGGTCTACTCGACCACGAAGTTGTTTCATGTCGCTCATGCCGGCGTCTTTACGCTGGGCGGTTATCTGGCGTGGTCGCTGACAACCAAGGGAATGCCATTCGTCGTCGCGTTCATCATCGCCATCGCCGTATGCGCGGCGACGGGCGCTTTGATTCAGGCCTGGCTATACGCGCGGTTGGAGCGCAAGCACGCGACGCACCTCGTAATCCTGATCGCATCGCTGGGGACGCTGGCGGTCATGCAAAATATCATCGCCGCCATATATACCCCAAATATCTTGCAATTCTCCCTGCCATGGTCGTCGGCTGTCGTCGCCGGTGGCGGCAGCGTCCGACTGACCGTCATTCAGGTCGTGATCATCGCCGCAAGCCTCGCCGCCTACGCCGGCCTCATGTGGTTCGCTCACATGACCATACTGGGCAAACAAATGCGCGCCGTCGCATCGAATCCGTTTCTCGCGGAAATTACCCGGCTGCGGCCGCGCCGTGTTCATGTCTACGTCATGACGATTGCCTCCGCGGTCGTCAGCATTCCCGGCGTGCTCGTCCCGGTCGATCTCGGGCTGCAACCTTACAACGGCGTGACCCCTCTTTTGACGGCGACCATCGCCATGATCGCCGGCGGCGTCGGCAGCATTACCGGGGCGTTCGTGCTGGCGATCGTCATCGCCGAGGTGCAGAACCTGTTCCTTCTGATTATCCCCGGCGAGTGGAGCATCGGCATCACGTTCTTTATTTTTGTCATCTTCATGCTGTTCCGGCCAACCGGCCTGTTCGCCGCGGTGCGCTGAGCATGGATTTCTGGCTTAGCTACGCCACGCTGGCATCGATCTATGTGCTGCTGGGCCTTTCCACCAACCTGTTGGTGGGGATCGCCGGAATCTTCTCCGTCTCCCAGGCGGCCGTGTTCGGCGTCGGCGCTTATATCGTTTCGTATCTGTTAATGAACGACATCGCTTCATTCCTTCCGGCGATGCTGGTTGCGGCCGTGTTCTGCGTCATGCTGAACGTTCTCGTGACGTTGCCGGCATTACGTGTCTCCGGAGACTATTTCGTGGTCACATCTTTCGGGATCCAATTGCTGGCGACAGCGGTCTTCACCAATTGGACGGCCGGCACCGGCGGCGCGAACGGCCTGCCCGGCATCCCGCCCGCCGATCTCTTCGGCAAGTCGCTCGACAGCACGACGCAAATGACCGAGCTGTGTGTCAGCGCGATGGTGTTGGGGTGCCTCGCGTTCTGGCTGATCATGCGCGCGCCATTCGGCCGACTGCTACGCGCGATCCGCGAGGACGAACTGGCGGTTGCCGCCGCTGGCAAGAACGTGCTGCGCGCCAAAGTTTCCGCCGCCGCGATGGCGGGGGCGTTCGCCGGCAGCGCCGGCGGTCTCTATGCCACGTTCCTGAGTTTCATCGACCCCTCCTCGTTCGATCTCGACTCCTCGATCCTGCTTTTGACCATGGTGGTCGTCGGAGGCGCCCGGACACTGGCTGGCTCGATCATCGGTCCGTTCCTGCTGTTGGCCTTGCCGCAAGTATTGAGTCTGATCGACATCCCGACAACCGTCGCCGCCGCGGCCCGCCAGTTGATCTACGGCGTTCTGCTGATCGCGTTCATGCTGTTTCGCCCGCAAGGCCTCGCCGGTGAAAAGCTGTGACCGAATACCTGAGCGCATCCGGCATTGAGGTCAGCTTCGGCGGACTGCGTGCGTTGCAGGATTGCAGCTTCACGGTGGAGCAAGGCCGCATCACCTGCCTCGTCGGACCAAACGGCGCGGGTAAGACGACGATCTTCAATGTCATTACCGGCTTTCTGCGTCCGGACGCCGGTACCGTGTCGTTTCAGGGTAAACCGCTCGACGGGTTGAAGCCGCAGGCGATCGTCGCGACCGGCATCGCGCGCACGTTTCAAAATCTTCGGCTGTTCGTCGATCTGACGGCGCTCGACAACGTCGTCGTGGCTTTGCCTGCTCAGACGGGTGAGGAGCCGCTGGCGGCGATCTTCCGGCCGTTGCATGTCGCGCGCACGCAAACGCGCCGCCGTGCTGAGGCCATGGAAATCCTCGAGCATGTCGGCCTCGCCGCTCGTGCCGGCGATTTCGTGCGCAACCTGTCGTATGGTGAGCAAAAGCTGCTGACCGTGGCTCGCGGACTTGCCACCGGCGCCGAACTTCTGTTGCTCGATGAACCCGCCTCCGGTCTGTCGGCGAGCGCACTCGATCAGATCATGGACTTGCTGCGCCGGCTTCAATCCGAGGGCAAAACTCTCCTGGTCGTCGAGCACAACACCCGCGTCGTGCAACAGATCGCCGATGAGGTGTTGTTCCTGCATCAAGGCCATCTGATGGCGCGCGGCACGCCCGAGCAAATCATCAGCGACCCGGCCCTGGCCGAAATCTATTTCGGTGGTGTTATCTGATGGTATTACGGCTGAATGGCATCACCGCGGGATACGGCGCGAAGACCGTGATTTCAGACGTGTCCTTCGCGCTGGAGCCGGGCCAGATATTGGCATTTCTCGGTCACAACGGTGCCGGCAAGACCACGACGTTACGGACCGTGATGGGCCTTATGCAGCCGAAGTCCGGTGAAGTCCTGTTCAACGATCAGCCGATCAATCGCCTGGGAGTCGCCGACCGCATCATCCAGGGATTGCGCCTGCTGCCGGAGGGCCGCGGGATTTTCCCGGATCTCAGCGTCGCGGAAAACATCGACGTGGTCGCGGCGCGCAATGTCGCCGCCGGCGCGATTTTCGATATCTCCGACATTTACCGGCTGTTTCCGGTTCTGGACGAGCGCCGGGCGACGCGGGCCGGAAGCCTCAGCGGCGGTCAGCAACAAATGCTGGCCCTGTCGCTGGCGATATTGGGCAGGCCACGCTGTTTGATGCTGGACGAACCCTCGATCGGCCTCGCGCCAAACCTGGTGGACCGGATGTTTCAGCAGGTCCGCGACGTCTGTAAATCGCATGCGATGACAGCCGTGCTGGTGGAGCAGAACGTCGCCGCCGCGATGGCCATCGCCGACCGCGTGATCATCATGAACAACGGCCAGATTGTGTTTGACGGCGATCCCGCGGAGGCCCGCGCGTCAAACTTCTGGCACTATTTCTGATTTACCGGTCATCGACCGGGGGATTCGCCGCCACTGACGGCCGCGCGTCGAATGTCGTGTGCCACGCAGCCAACCTGGGACGTCCCTCGCGCCACGCCAGATCCGCGAACCGGAAATCCAGATAATCCAGCGCGACCCCAATCGCGAGATGTCCCACTGTGAAACCACTTACCGCGAGTGCCTCAGCTTCGTGCTCCAGCGCCGCGACACTGGCACGCAGCTTTGCCCGCCATAACTCTTTGTGCGGCTCGCTTTGCCGTTCGAGAGGACGGAACCCCTCCCCCAGCAGCGGCAACGCCGCGTCCAGCATTCCCTGCCCCAGAGCATGACGCCGCAACGCGGTCAGCCGCTCCGGCCACGCGGTGGGGTAAAGCTTCGTGCCGGTATGCAATGTATCAAGATACTCGAGGATCACCGGTAAGTCATAAATCACCGTGCCATCCTCCAGTTCCAGTGTCGGGATCTTTCCAAGAGGATTCACTTTCATCAACTCGGCGTGGGGCGTCGTTCCACCCACGACCGTGCGAACGGTTCGGACTCGATCCGACAAACCCATCTCGGTCAGTGCGATCATCACCTTTCTCACGTATGGTGAACGAGGCGACCAGTGCAACAGCATCATCGGCGGAGACCTTCACGAAAGCGGCGGCGCGGACTACTGTTCCGCCAGGGATAAGAGGGAGCGTTCACCATGAACTGGATCGAAGTCAACGGCACCGCTCTGCGCTACGAACTCAGCGGAGACGGACCCACCACATTGGTGCTCATCCACGAAATGGGGGGCACCCTCGACAGCTGGGACCAGGGGCTGGGCGCGCTCAACAACGGCCGTCGGGTGTTGCGCTACGACACCCGCGGCGCCGGTTTATCAGAGAAAATCAGAGGCACCGTCACCTGGAATGACATGGCCGATGATCTGAAGCGGCTACTCGACGCACTCAACATCGGCAAGGCGGCGCTGGCCGGTATCGCTGTTGGCGCCGCGATCGCCATGCACTTCGCCGTGCGCGATCCCGACCGCGCCGCCGCGCTGGTCCTGCACGGCCCGGCGCCCGGCGTGTCGGCCGACCGGCGCCAACAGACACTGGAACGCGCCGCCGCGGTCGAGGCCGGCGGCATGCGCGGCGTCGTGGAGACCAGCCTCGCGAACTCTTATCCGCCCATCGTTCGCCACAATGCCGACGTGTTTCGCCAGTTCCGGGCTCGGTGGTTGGCCAACGACCCGCAAAGTTTCGCCGCCATTAACCGTATGCTCGCCGCCGAGGACATCTCCGGCGAACTGGCGAAGATCCAGTGTCCAACTCTGGTTACGGCGGGCCGTCATGACGCGCTGCGCAGTCCGTCCGTCATCCAGCCGATGGCCAGGCAAATCCCGGGCGCCGAGTTTCTGGAGTTGAATACCGGTCATTTCGCATCGATCCAAACCCCCGGAACCATGTCGCAGGCGATCCATTACTTCCTCCACGCTCTCGGGCTGTAGGGGGAGGATGACACCGGCGCCGTCCTGACGCATTCTGTCCCGGTTCCAGTTTTCGAGGAGGAAATGCAATGGGAATGTTGGATGGCAAGGTTGCCGTCGTTACCGGTGCCGGTGGTGGGATCGGACGCGCCACCGCGATTGTCCTGGCCGCCAATGGCGCGCAGGTGGTGGTCAACGACGTCGGTGCGAGCGTCACCGGTGAGGGTCACGACGACGGGCCGGCGCACCGTGTCGTCGCCGAAATCACCCAGGCCAACGGTGCCGGCCGCGCGGTCGCGAACGGTGGCAGCGTCGCCAGTTGGGATGATGCCCAGGCGATGGTGAAGCAGGCGGTCGATACGTTCGGGCGGATCGATATGGTGGTGAACAACGCGGGCATTTTGCGCGACCGCATGTTCCATTATATGTCGCCGGAAGAATTCGATGCCGTCATGAAGGTGCATCTTTACGGTGCCTTTTATGTCAGCCGCGCCGCCGTCACGCATTTCCGTAAGCAAGAGAGCGGTTGTTTCGTTCACATCACCTCCACTTCCGGACTGATCGGCAGTGTGGGTCAGGTGAACTACGGCGCCGCGAAGCTTGGCATCGCCGGTCTGTCGCGCAACATCGCGATGGACATGCAACGTTACCACATCCGATCCAACTGCATCGGCCCGCACGCGTTCAGCCGCATGATCGAAACCGTGCCCGGCCAGACCGAGGAGCAGTTGAAAGCGCGCGCCGAACGCACCCGTCCGGACCACATCGCCCAGTTCATTGCGTTCCTGGGCACGGACGCCGCGGCGAACGTGTCGGGACAGATCTTCGGCGTCCGCGGCAACGAGATCTATCTCTACAACCAGCCTCGCCCGATCCGCATCATGGCGCGGCCGGATGGCTGGAATCCCGAGAAGCTGGCGGAACATTGGCTGCCCGCGGTGGAGAAGGCCTTTACGCCACTGGAACGGACTCGCGACGTCTACGCCTGGGATCCGATCTGATGACTTTACCACGGCGGAGAGCCTCGGCTCTCCGCCACTTCCATTTGGAACAATCCCCTATGACATCGACATTGCGTGGCGCCGACATCGTCATCAAGACGTTGGAGCGGGCCGCCTACACGACCATCTTCACGCTGTCCGGCAACCACATCATGTCGTTGTTCGACGCCGCGATCGACAGCAAGCTGGAGCTGGCGCATGTGCGGCATGAGGCCGCGACAGTGCACATGGCGGACGCGTATGGCCGTCTGACCGGCAAGCCGGGCATCGCATGGGTCACCGGTGGTCCGGGCCACGCCAACGCGGTTGGTGCATTGTTCACCGCGCAAGGCCAGGAATCGCCGATGGTGCTGATGTCCGGCCACACCGAGACGGATCAATTGGGTCGCGGCGGATTTCAGGAACTGAAACAGGTCGAGATGGCCGCGCCGGTGACCAAAGCATCCTGGATGGCGAGGGATACGGCGACCGTCGGCATGGACGTGGCGAAGGCGATTCGTATCGCGGCTTCCGGCCGTCCAGGACCGGTGCATTTAAGTTTGCCGTCGGATGTGCTGGATGCGACGGTGCCGGAGACATCCGTGATCTGGCCTGAGGAAAGTGACTTCAGGGATGCGCCGATCGCGTTGCACGATGCGGCGGCGCGGGCGATCCTGTCCATCGTCGGCACAGCCCAAAAGCCTTTGCTTGTCGCGGGGCCGCATCTGGCGAACCGCTCCGGTCGGGCATTGCTGGCGCGGATCGAGTCCACGCTGGCGATCCCCACCTGCATCATGGAAAGCCCGCGTGGCTTCAACGATGCGACACTGGGCGCGTTCGCCGAAGTGGCGCCGCCGCACCGACCTGATCATACTGTTGGGGAAGGCCTTCGACTTTACTCTCAGGTTTGGCGGCCCGCCGATCGATCCGGCATGCCGGTTCATCTCGATCGATCCCGGAGGGCGCGCTGGTGGAACGCGCGGCGAAGGAGCTTGGCCCGCGGCTGGCCTTCGGCTGCGTGGCGGATACGTTGTCCGCCGCGGATGCGCTGCTTCGGATTGGCGGGACCCGTGACGGCGCCTGGCTCGCCGAAGCACGTGCGTTGATGAGCGACCGCCCCGCTACCTGGTCAGATCTGAAATCCAAAACCGCGGGCAAGTTGCACCCCGCTGAATTGTTCCAGGCATTGAAGCGCTACGTCGAAAAGGATCCCGACACCATTCTGATATGCGACGGCGGCGAATTCGCCCAATGGGGCCAGGCGATTTTGCGCAACGACCGACGGATGATCAATGGCGTGGCGGGCTCGATCGGCTCCTCACTGCCGATGGCCGGCGCGTCCCGGGTGGTCGAACGCAGGCTCCGGTCTTCGCGGTGCTTGGCGACGGTACCTTCGGCTTTCACATGGCGGAGTTTGAGACGGCGGTGCGGCTGCAACCTGCCATTCATCGCCATAGTCGGCACCGACTGCCGCTGGAACGCGGAGTACAACCTGCAGGTGCGCGATTACGGCCCGAACCGCACGTTATGGTTGCGAACTCGATCCCACGCGTTACGACCAGGTTGTCGCGGCGATTGGCGGCCATGGCGAACTGGTGGAGAACATCAAGGACCTCGCGGGCGCGGTCGAGCGCGCGATGGCAAGCGGCAAGCCCGCCTGCATCAACGTGATGATCGAGAGCATCCCCTCGCCGGTCGTTCGGGTCAGCGCCCCTTGAACTTTGGTTGCCGCTTCTCCTTGAACGCGGCGACGCCTTCGCGATGATCCTCGGTCTGGCCAAGTTGCGGCTGCACCAGGCTTTCCAGGTCGAGGAAATCCTCGTACGTGCTGTTGGCCATGGCGAACATCTTCTTCGCCATGCCGAACGCGAAGGTCGGACCGGCGGCGAGATCGGCGGCCAGTTCCTCGGCTTTCGCCATCAGTTCTCCATCCGGAACAACGGAGTTGACCAGGCCCCAGGATAGCGCCTCATTGGCGTCGATGAACCGGCCGGTGAACACCAGTTCCTTGGCACGCGCCATGCCAATTCGTTTCGCCAGAAACCAGATCGCTCCGCCGTCCGGCGCCAGTCCGATCCGGCGGAAAATCTGCGAGAACCGCGCGGTCTCCGACGCGACGATCAGGTCGCAGGCCATCGCGATGCTCCAGCCGATGCCGACGGTCGGACCGCGGACCGCGGCGATGACCGGCTTCTCGATCGCGGCCAGCACCCGAATATAGGAATGGCTGCCTTGCTGGAGCTTTTCCCGCTCGCCCCGCAGATCCTTGCGCTCCATGCCGCCGACATCGGCACCGGTGCAAAATGCACGGCCCTCACCGGTGACGATGATCGCACGCACCGCCTCATTGAATCGCAGCTCGGAGAAATGTTCGCGCAGTTGCTGGCGCATTTCCCAGGTCAGCGCGTTCAGCCGCTCCGGCCGGTTCAGCACTACTTTCGCGACCGCGCCCTCGATAATCAGATCGACCGGCATCCCCGCCCTCCCCATTTCGATCGCCGTATCCAAGCGTGTTGACGGGGCGAGGGCAAGGTTGCACCTTCGGCGCTGAAAAATCCCGGAGGAGCCGATATGCAGCGTCCGTTCGAAGGAATTCGGATCATCGATATCACGCACGTGCTGGCCGGGCCGTTCGCCGCTTATCAGCTCGGCCTGATGGGCGCTGACGTCATCAAGGTGGAGCATCCGGATGATCCTGATCAAAGCCGGGATTCCGGCAGCGACAATGACCTCAATCATGCCAACATGGGCACGGGATTTTTGACGCAAGGCTCGAACAAACGTGCCATCACATTGAACCTGAAGACCGAACAGGGCCGTGAGATTCTGAAGAAGCTGGTGGCGACCGCCGATGTGCTGGTGGAGAACTATCGGCCCGGTGCGTTCGAAGCGCTCGGCCTCGGCTATGAGGATCTGAAGAAAATCAATCCGAAACTGATCTACGCGTCGTTCTCGGCGTTTGGTCAGGGCGGCCCGCGCCGCGTGCAAACCGCGTACGATCATGTCATCCAGTCAACGTCCGGCATCATGGCGATGACCGGCACGCCGAACGCCAACCCGATCAAGATCGGCGCGCCCGCGATCGATTACGCGACCGGCACGATGGGTGCTTACGCGCTGTCGGCGGCACTGTTCCAACGCGAGCGGACCGGTGTCGGCCAACGGGTGGACATGGCGATGCTGGACGTCGCGATGATCCTGATGGCGAGCCACGTCACCGGCTATTTGCGCAACGGCAAGCACCCGAAACCATCCGGCAACACCACCGGCCATGCGACCAGTCAGGCGTACGAGACGAAGGACGGCATGGTGATGGTCGGCGCCTCCAACCTGCGTCAGCAACGTCGGTTATGGACGGTGCTGGAGCGGCCGGACATGATCAAGCGCACCAACGATGAGCGTCACGCCGATCAGGAACGCGAGATCGCGGTGTTGAAGGAGATCATGCTGACCCGCACCGCCGCGGAGTGGGAGGTCTGGTTGCAGGAACGTCACGTCCCCGCGAGCCGCGTGCGCACCATGGGCGAGGCCCTGGCTGATCCGCAAATCGCCAGCCGAAACATTCTGCATAAGCACGAGAACGCGCCGGGGGTACCGGGATCGTTCAGCGTACCGGTCGCCGCGTTCAAATTCGCGCATGGCGGCCCAAAGGTGGACCGCCCACCGCCGATGTTTGGCCAGCACAACGACGAAGTTCTCGCCGAACTCGGCTACAACAAAGACGACGTCGCCCGCTTCAAAGCCGCCAAAGTCATCTGAAAAGGACCTGACCATGAGCGACCTGCCGAAACACGTTGAAATCCATGAGGAAGGCCCGCGCGAGGGATTTCAGATCGAGCCCGGCCCGATCAGCACAGCAGACAAAATCCGTCTGATCGACGCGCTGTCGGAAACCGGCCTGCATCACATCCAGGTCTGTTCGTTCGTGAATCCTCGACTGGTGCCGGGTTGGGCTGATGCCGAGGCAGTCGCGGCCGGCTTCACCGCCAAACCCGGCGTGCACTACACCGGACTTTATTTTAACGGCAACGGTCTCGACCGGGCGCTGGCGTTCAAGGACAAGCTGACCATCACCGGCTCGATCTCGCTGACCGCGTCGGAGGGGTTCACCAAAAAGAACCTCAATCGAACGCCGGAGGAAAACCTGGCGCAAATGAAGCGGCACGCCGAAGCGCATTTATCGCGCGGCATCCCGGTGGTTCGCGTTGGCGTCATGGCCGCGTTCGGTTGCAACTACCAAGGCGATATCCCGCCCGCGCAGGTGGTAAAGACGTTGGAAGACGGCATGAAGATCGCGGACGAAACCGGCGCGAAGATCGAACTGTTCTCGCTCGCGGACACCATGGGTTGGGCCACGCCGGTGCGTATCGAGCGGGTGATCGCCGCGGTGCGCGAACGCTGGCCGGACAAGAAGATCTCGCTGCATTTGCACGACACCCGCGGCCTCGCGGTCGCCAATGCGCATGCCGGATTGAAGATGGGCGTCACCCGCTTCGATTCGACGGTCGGTGGCCTCGGCGGTTGTCCGTTCGCCGGCCAGCCCAAAGCCGCCGGCAACATCTGCACCGAAGAACTCGTCCTGCTGTGTGAGGAAATGGGCATCGACACCGGCGTCGATCTCGACAAACTGATCGAGGTCGGCCGCATGGCGGAGGACATCGTCGGTCATCAATTGCCCGGCGAACTGATCCATGCCGGTAGCCTGGACGCGTTCCGCCGGATGGCGGCCTGATGTCGGCTCGGCCCCTGGCGGGATTGAAGGTACTCGAGTTCACCCACACCGTCATGGGGCCGACCGCGGGGCTGCTGTTCGCGGAACTCGGTGCCGACGTCATCAAGGTCGAACCAGCCCCGAATGGTGACCACACCCGCCGTCTGGGCGGGTTCGGGGCCGGGTTCTTCGCGGCGTTCAACCGCAATAAGCGCAGCCTGGCCATCGATCTGAAAAAGCCCGAGGGCCAGACGGCGATTTACCGTTTGGTCAAAGACACCGACATCGTGCTGGAAAATTACGGCCCCGGCACGATGGAGCGGCTGAAATGCGGCTACGAACACTTCGCGCCCCACAACGAACGGCTGATTTATCTCGCGCTGAAGGGCTATCTGGCCGGTCCATACGAGCATCGTCCGGCGCTGGACGAAGTGGTGCAATTCCAGACGGGACTGGCCTGGATGACCGGCCCTCCCGGCCGTCCTTTGCGCGCCGGCGCGTCGGTGATCGACATCATGGGCGCGGTGTTCGGCGTGGTCGCGGCCCAGGCGGCGTTGCGCGAACGAGACGTTACCGGCAAAGGGCAGAGCGTCAGCAGCGCGTTGTTCGAAAGTGCCGCGTTTCTCATGAGCACACACATGGCCGGCATGGCCGCCACCGGCCTCGAAGCCCGCCCAATGCCCGCTCGTCGCGGCGCCTGGGCCATCTACGAAGTCTTCAACACCGCGGGGGACGGACAGCTCTTCATCGGCGTCACCAGCGATCAACAATGGACCCGTTTCGTCGAGGAATTCGGCCTTCAGGAACTTGCCGCAGACCCCCGTCTCGCCACGAACGTCACGCGCCTGGCGGAACGATCCTGGTTGATCCCGGCCTTGCAAGACGTCCTGATCAAATACCCGCAACCGGAAATCGAGGCCCGCTGCGAGCGTGCCAACGTCTCCTGGGCTCCCGTCGGTCAGCCGAAGGATATGTTCGTCGATCCGCATCTGCTCGCGACCGGCGGCTTGCTGGATGTCTACGTCTCGCGCTTTGGCGGAGGCGACGGGAAGGTCGTCGGGCTCCCCGCGTTGCCGATTGAGTTCGGTGACCACCAACGCCCTGGGATCACGCGGCAGCCGCCCAAAGTGGGCGAGCACAATGCCGATGTGCTGGCCGAGGCGGGATTTACGCAACAGGAAATCAAAAGCCTGGCGGAACGCGGCATCACCGTCGCCGCCTGAACCGAATGGAGACCGCACATGCAACTCGGCCGACTCGGCGCCTGGTATTCCACCGATAAACTCGGCGGACCCGCGCAAATCAAGGAATTCGTCGGCACCGTGGAGAAGCTCGGATACGATACGCTTTGGTATCCGGAATCGCGCGGCAATGAATCGTTCGCGGTCGCCGCGTTCATGCTGTCGTGCACGTCGAAACTAAAACTCGGCAGTTCGATCGCCAGCATTTATGCGCGCGACGCATTCACTTCACGCCGCGGCATGATCACGTTGAACGATCTGTACGGCGATCGATTCATTCTCGGGCTCGGTGTCAGCCATCCGCCGATGGTGGAGGGCATCCGTGGTCATACCTATGAAAAGCCGATCCCGGCGATGCGCCGTTATTTGAACGGGATCTGCAAGGGCGAAGCCGGACGCCGACAAATTTCCCCTCGCTGTCGCGGCGCTGGGTCCATTGATGCTGAAGTTGTCGGGTGAGATGACACGAGGCGCGTTGCCCTACAACACCAATCCAAGACACACGGCGGAGGCGGCGAAAATACTCGGTCCATCGAAGTGGTGCGCGATCGAACAAAAAGTGACATTGGAGACGGATCCGGTGAAGGCGCGCGCACTCGGCCGGAAGGAACTCTCCCGCTATATGGTGTTGGATAATTACCGCAACAACTTGCTGCGCATCGGTTTCACCGAGGCGGACCTCAGCAACGGCGGGTCTGACGCGTTCATCGATGCGATGGTGCTGTGGGGCGACGCGCGAAAAGTGAAGGAAGGCCTGCGCGCGCACTTCGCGGCCGGCGCGACCCATGTGGCGATCCAACCGGTGCACGATGAGGGCGACATCGCCGCGCGCGATCACATCCTGACCATGCTGGCGGACACATGATCGATCCAACCAAGGACACCGTCCTGATCACCGGCGCGGCGGGTGCGATCGGCACCGCAGTGCGCAACGGTCTGCGCGCCGGTTGGTCGCGATCTGCGGCTAACCGATGCGCGACCGATCAAAGATCCCGCGCCCAACGAAGAGGCCATCGCCGCCGATGTCGGCGACCGCTCCGCAATCGAAAAGCATGATGCAAGGCGTCAGTGCCGTCGTGCATCTGACCGGTGTCGGCGCGGATTACTCGCTGGAGGATCTGTTCCGGGTCAACGTCCGCGGCGTGTTCGATGTGTTCGAAAGCGCGCGACTCGCCGGTGTTCAAACGGATCGTTTATGCCAGCAGCAATCACGCATTTGGCTGCTATCCGATCGACCGACCGGGTCTCGCCGGACATGCCGCCTCGCCCGGACAGCCTGTACGGCGCGTTCAAGGTGTATGGTGAGACCATCCTACGCAACTACTTCGATCGGCACGGCATCCGATCGGTCTCGATGCGCATTGGCACATATCGCACGCTGCCGATCGATCAACGCTCGCTCGCGACGTGGCTCAGTCCCGCCGACGTCGCGCGGCTGGTCGATGCATCGCTGCGGCATCCCGACCCCGGTTGCCTGATCGTGAACGGCTACTCGGCCAACACACGCATCAAGATCGCCGATACCAACTGGGAGTTTCTCGGCTACGAACCGAAGGACAACGCCGAGGATCACATCGAAATGCTGCGGACCAAAGGCATTGACGTGGATGGTCCGTGGGAATGGCCGGAACACGGCGGCTCCCACGCCGCGTGCCGGAGCGGCGACCGAAATAACAGGCTACTCCGCGGCTTCGGCGTAAGCCTCCAACGGCGCGCACGTACAAACCAGATTGCGGTCGCCATAGACGTTATCGACTCGCTTGACCGGCGGCCAATATTTCGACACCGCGACAAACGGTAACGGAAACGCCGCCTGTTCGCGCGAATAAGCAGTGGGTCCATGCGTCGGCGGTAACCTCGCGCGCGGTGTGCGGCGCGTTTTTCAGCGGGTTGTCTGCTTTATCCATTCGACCGGCGGCGACCGCGGCGATCTCGGCGCGAATGGCGATCATCGCGTCGCAGAACCGATCCAGTTCCGTCTTCGAACTCACATTCTGTCGGCTCGATCATCAGCGTGCCCGCCACGGGCCACGACATCGTCGGCGCGTGATAACCGAAATCCTGCAGCCGCTTCGCGATATCCTCCACCATGATCCCCGCCTCGGCCTGGAAGCCGCGGCAATCGATGATGCACTCGTGCGCCACCATGCCGTTGCCACCGCGGTACAACACCGGGAACGCTTCGTTCAATCTGGCAGCGATATAATTGGCGTTCAGGATCGCCACTTCGGTCGCGCGTTTCAATCCCGCCGCACCCATCATGCGAATATACGCATAGGAAATCGGTAGGATCAGCGCACTACCAAATGGCGCCGCCGATACCGCGCCGCCGTTCACATCCAGCGGGTCGCCCGGAAGAAACGGGACCAGATGCGAGGCAACGCCGATTGGTCCAACCCCCGGGCCACCACCGCCATGCGGGATGCAAAACGTTTTATGCAAATTCAAATGGCAAACATCAGCCCCCACCAACGCCGGAGACGTCAGTCCCACCTGGGCGTTCATATTGGCGCCGTCCATGTAAACCTGGCCGCCCGCCTCATGCACGACCGCGCAAATATCGCGAATTTCGGCTTCGAACACGCCATGCGTGGAGGGATACGTAACCATCAGCGCGGCCAGCCGATCGCGATTTTGTTCTACCTTCGCGCGCAAATCGCCGAGGTCAACATTGCCGTCGCGATCGCAACCAACCACCACCACGTGCAATCCCGCCATCGCGGCGCTGGCCGGGTTGGTGCCATGCGCCGAGGAAGGGATCAGGCAAATATCGCGATGCGTGTCGCCGCGTGAGTCGTGCCAGCGTCGGATCGCCAGCAAGCCGGCATATTCGCCCTGCGATCCGGCATTCGGTTGCAGCGACACCGCCGCGAACCCGGTCAGTTCCCGCAGCCACTCCGCCAACCGTTCGATCAACAAGCGAAACCCGTCGGTCTGATCACGAGGCGAAAACGGGTGAATCTCGGAAAATCCCGGCAACGTGATCGGGATCATCTCGGCGGTCGCGTTCAATTTCATCGTGCACGATCCCAGCGGAATCATGGAGCGATTCAACGCGATGTCCTTGTCTTCCAACCGTTTCAGATAGCGCAGCATCTCATGCTCCGCGTGATACCGGTTGAACACCGACTGTGGCAGCAGAGTGCCGGTACGTGACAACGCTCCAGGCACCGCAGCGGCCAGCGGCGCACCCAGAACCGAGGCCAGCGCCAAAAGATCGTCACGAGTCACCGTCTCATCGATGGCGATGCCGACCGCGCCGTCATCGACCCGCCGGAAATTGAACCCGGCGTCCCGTGCCGCCGCCAACATCGCCGAAGGATCGGCGCATTCCACCACGATCGTATCGAAAAATGACGAATAACGAACGCGATGCCCACCACGCACCGCGCAATCCGCCAGCATGCGTGCCTGCAAATTCACCCGTCGCGCGATCCGGCGCAGTCCCTCCGATCCATGCCACACGGCATACATCCCGGCGATTACCGCCAGCAGTACCTGCGCGGTGCAAATGTTGGAAGTCGCCTTTTCCCTCCGAATATGTTGCTCGCGCGTCTGTAATGCCAGCCGCATCGCCGGCTCCCCGGCCGCATCGACGGACACACCGACAAGCCGCCCCGGCATGTGGCGTTTGAATGCATCGCGGGTCGCGAAGAACGCGGCATGCGGGCCACCGAACCCCATCGGGACACCGAACCGCTGCGAGGATCCGACAACGATATCCGCACCCATGTCTCCCGGCGACTTCAACACCACCATCGCCAGAGGATCGGCCGCCACGATCGCCATCGCTCCTTTGGCTTTGGCCGCCGCGATCTCCGCGGTCAGGTCGCGCACCTCACCCGTCGTTCCAGGATATTGCAGCAAGACAGCGAACGGCGTGCCCTCTCCGACGCGGCCCAATGAAATCCCCAATGCGCGAGCGCGGGTCGTCAAAACGGCCCTGGTCTGTGGATGCACGTCGTCGGCCACCGCGAGCACATCGGATTTCGTTTTGCTGATGGCATGCGCCATCGCCATCGCCTCGGCCGCCGCGGTCGCCTCATCCAGCAGCGACGCATTGGCGATTTCCAGACCGGTCAGCTCGCAGACGAGCGTTTGGAAATTGACCAAAGCTTCCAGCCGGCCTTGCGCGATTTCCGCCTGGTACGGCGTATACGCGGTGTACCATCCAGGGTTTTCCAGAACATTCCGCAGGATCACCGGAGGCGTGATCGTGCCGTGGTAGCCCATGCCGATCAGCGACTTCTTCATCACGTTACGCGATGCGAGACCGCGCACTTCGGCGATCACCGCGGCCTCATCCACCGGCGGTGGCAAATTCAACGCCTGGTTGGAGCGAATCAATTCGGGCACGGCGGCGGCGGCGGCATCGTCCAGGCTGACGCGGCCGATCACGCGCAACATCGCGGCGATCTCGGCTTCAGTGGGACCGACATGCCGCGCGACGAACTGATCCGCCGCCTCGAGTTCCTCGAGAAGATCCATACTTACAGTGTCTCCAGGAATTCGTCGTAGGCGTCCTGATCCATCAGTTCCTCGAACGCGGCGGTATCATCGATTTCCAGACGGAAGAACCAGCCTTCCCCCTCGGCATCGTTGTTGACGATTTCAGGGTCTTCCACGATCGTTTCGTTGATCTCGGCGACACGTCCGGCGAGCGGCGCGTAAACGTCCGAGGCCGCCTTGACGCTCTCGACCACGGCGCAGGCCTCCCCGGCGATGACGTCACGCTCCAGTTCCGGCAATTCAATGAACACCAGCTCCCCGAGCTGCTGTTGCGCGTGATCGGTGATGCCGATGGTGACGATGTCGCCATCCAGCCTCACCCATTCATGTTCTTTGGTGTAACGCGTGTCGGAGTTCTTTCCTGGCATCGGATGCTCCTGTTCAACGGACATAGCGGTGAGGGACGAACGGCAGCGGTACGACGGTCGCGGGCAATGGCTTGCCGCGCACCATCAAAGACAATTTGGTTCCATCCTCGGACAGATCGCGCCGGACGTAACCCATGGCCATCGGCGCGTTCAGCGTTGGACCGAAACCGCCTGAGGTGATCTCGCCGATCAACTCCTGCCCGTCCGGGACAAGGATGGCGGTGTGCTCGCGGGCCGGGGCACGGCCATCGGGTCGTATGCCCACCCGGCGCCGAGCCGGGCCCTCATCGAACAGGTCACGGATCGCGTCTCCACCGAGAAAGTCCCACGCCATCTTGCGGCGTTTGTTGATAGCCCAGGTGAGGCCGGCCTCGATAGGCGAGGTGGTTTCGTCGATGTCGTTGCCGTACAGGCACAATCCGGCTTCCAGGCGCAACAAGTCGCGTGCGCCCAGGCCGGCGGGAACGACCTCTGGTTGCCGGATCAGGCGGTCCGCGAGTGTCACCGCCATCTCACGTGGGACGGAGATCTCGAACCCATCCTCGCCGGTGTAGCCCGATCGGGATACCAGGCAGGTCACGTCCGCCACCATCAGCCGGGCAAACCCCATGAACGGCAGCTCGACGGCCCCCGGAGCCATCCGCGCCATCACCGCCGCCGCCTGGGGGCCCTGTAACGCCAGCAGGGCGCGGTCCTCCAGCAGCGTTACGGGCGTGACCGTGCCGATGTGGGCGAAATCCACCGCCTTGCGACTGGCATTGACCACCAGGAACAGCCCCTCGGCGGGCCCCAGATTGGCGACCATGAGATCGTCGAGGATGCCGCCTGACGCGGTCGTCAGCAGCGTGTAGCGCTGCCGTCCAGCCTTCAGTCCGGTGATGTCGCCGCATACCAGGCGCTCCAGCGCGGCGGCCAATTCGTGGTCGCGCAGCAGCGCCTGCCCCATGTGCGACACGTCGAACAGCGCGGCATGCGCGCGGCAATGCAGGTGCTCGGCCATGACACCGCCCTTGCAACGCGCCGCGAGGTCACCGTTGAAGTCGTACTGCACCGGCATGGAGTAGCCGGCGAACGGCACCATCCGGGCTCCATGATCCCGGTGCCATTGTTCCAGCGGGGTGGTCTGCAAGGTTTCTGACACTCAGCTCTCCGCGCAAGGTCGAGCCTCCAGCGGAATGCCGGCGGCGTGACCCCCCTCTGTCGCGGAACCTGAGAGATTCGGGACACGGGATCCCTTACTCCGTCGGTGCGGCGTGCGTGATCGCGCGAGCCGGCTTTCCAGAGATCCCTGTTCCCCGCGCGGTCCCTGTTGCCTGAGCGTTTCCGGGGGCCGGTTGCGCCTTCGGCGGCGGACACGAGTCCGCTCTCTCCCGCGCCGGGTGGCTGGGACATCGGCACCTTGGCGGAAACCGGGTGATGCGTCAAGGAGGGAATTTCGCGGAAGGCGCGAGGTATCCCGCGGTTGGACGGGCCGCACGGCATCGGCGGGCTGTCAGGCTCTCCGCTCACTCGTGCAACGTCAGCGACCACTCCCCACCGGAGACGGCCGGCGGTTCGCACCACATCGGCACGCAATTTCGCGTCCGGCCGGTCATCTCGAGCTTCATGGCCGAACGGATCGCGCGAAACACGCCGCCATGCGCCACCACCAGGACCGCGGGCGGTCGCCCCACCGCCCGGTTCAGTCCGGCGACCGACCGGCGGCGCAGATCGGAGAAACTCTCGGCGCCATCCGGCGTCGTATGACCGGCGATCCATCCGTGAAACCAATCCGCCAGCGGCTGGCCTTCATGCACGCCCCAACTCACCTCGCGCAGGTCCGGCTCGATCGTCACCGCGAGGCCCAACGCGTCCGCCACGATGTCCGCCGTGACCCGCGCCCGCGACAGCGGCGAAGCGACGATCGAGGTAATCCCTCGACCGCGCAGCCGCTCCGCCGCTTCGCGAGCCTGCCGCAGTCCAAGGTCATTCAGCGGAATGTCGTTGCTGCCCTGCGACAGCCCCTGCCGGTTCCAGTCGGTTTCCCCATGCCGCAAATACCAGAACGGCACCGGTTCTATGGCAAGCTCTTCCATTGTCTCAGGCGAGGCCTTCCGCTTTCAACGTCCGTTGCACCGATGGCCGTGCCAGCATTCGCTCCAAATGGGCGGCACAATTCGCCGGCAACGCGATCCCAACGCGTTTGGCCCAGAACTCGACATAAAACAGTGCCGAGTCAGCGATGGAAAACGGCCCGACCGCGTAGTCCTTGCCAGCCAGCGCCTCGTTCAAAGTGGCGAAACCCTTCTCGGCGATGTCTGTCCCGCGCGCTTTCACCGCCGGCTCATCAGACGGCGTCGGCGAGAAATTCGGCGACCGGAAGATCCGCGCGAAGCCCTGCATGTGGATCGTCGCGACGCAGTAATCCATCAATTCCAACGCACGCGCCTGCAGATCGATGTTGTCCGGCAACAGATTGGCGAACGGATTGGTCCGCGCGAGCCAATACGCGATCGCCGGAAACTCCGTGCGCACGGTGCCCTCGTCATCGACAACGGTCGGCACTTTCGACTTCGGATTGACCGCGGTGAACTCCGGCTTGAACTGCGCGCCCTCGCGCAGATTGACAGCGACGCCATCATAAGGTTTGCCGATTTCCTCGAGCAACACATGGATACCGATCGAGCAGGCGCCCGGTGCATAGAACAGCTTCATCGCTTAACTCCTCCTTCGTTCAAGAGTATATTCCGCCAATCGCCGACCTCGGGCCGGTCGAGGCCCAGGTTCTCCCGCAACGTCGGCCCCTTGTAGTCCAGATGATGCAGTCCGCGGCGTTGCAGTTCCGGAACAACGAAACGACTGAACTCCTCATACGCCCCCGGCACATGCGAGGCCGCGACAACGAAGCCGTCGCAGGCGCGGTTGACGAACCATTCCTCCATCCCGTCCGCGACATCCTTCGGGCTGCCGACAAAACGGGGATGATCGTGAAAAGTACCGCGGCGCGTGATGTTGATGAAATCGCGCGGCGCCGGCAACCGATTGCCCAACTCGCGCTTCATGCGGTCGCGCATGCCTTGCACGCCGGTCCAACTGTCCATCTGTTCCTGCGTGAACGGCATGTCGATCGGCTGTCGCGAGAAGTCGAAGTTCAACACTTCCGACAGCAGCGACAGACTGTCGATTTCCTTTGGCAGCCTGTCGATCAGTGCGACCTTGTCCTCGGCCTCGGCCCGGGTCTCCGCGACAACGGGATAAACGCCCGCGCAGACCTGGACTTTTTCCGGATCGCGACCGGTCGCTTCGACTTTACTCTTGAACGCGGCGTAGTCGCGCTTCGCCTGCTCGATCCCGTGGTAAGCCACGAACACGCACTCGGCCCACCGCGCGGCGAAGGTCGTGCCGCGGCCGGATTGACCAGCCTGGATAATGACCGGATGACCCTGTGCCGAGCGAGGCACGGTGAACGGTCCGCGCGACTGGAAAAATTCGCCTTTATAGTCCAGCCGATGCACTTTATCCGGATGCGCGAACAGCCCGGTCTCACGGTCGGCGACGATCGCGCCGTCCTCCCACGCGTCCCAGTGTCCCATCACCACTTCCATGAACTCGTCGGCGCGGTCGTAACGCCGGTCATGCTCGCCGTGCGAATTGTGGCCCATGTTGTGAGCTTCGCCGTCGTTCATCGAGGTCACGACATTCCACGCGGCGCGCCCCTCCGTCATCAGATCCAGCGTCGCGAAGACCCGAGCCACATGAAACGGCTCAAAATACGTGGTGCTGAATGTTGACCCCAATCCAAGCCGCGACGTCGCCATCCCCATGACCGTCAAAATCGTGATCGGGTCCATCTTCACGCAGCGGATTCCGTTGGCGACGGTGTGGGCGTGATCGCCGCCAAACAGGTCGGGCATCGCGAGCCGGTCATCGAAGAAACCGAGATGAAATTTGCCGGCTTCCAGTGCGCGGCCGATGCGCCGGTAATATTCAGCCGAGGTAAAATCCTGATCCGCGAGCGGATGGCGCCAGGATCCGACGAAGTTCGTGCAGTTCTGCGCCTGCAAAAACCCCACCAGAGTCATTTGCCGTGCCATATCCCGCTTCCTTTCCTCATCCGCGCCAATCCTACAGGGCGTGGCATGGTTCGGGAAGCTTGCGGGCCCTTGGCGCGGTGACGCGGTGGGCATCGCCGCGGTTGCCCGGAAAGCGCGGCATCGGATGGGGTAAAGAATATAGGGAATCGGCTCAGGTACCGCGCCGATCAGCCAAACTGATTTGGCTTAGGCCATTTGGCCAGGGGGGTTCTTCGCATCGCGAGGTCCCCGTAATGGTCCCGGGGATCTGCCCGTCGGGAGCGGCCGACAGGTCAGGCGCGAGCATGGCCTGGCGGCGTTGAATCCGTTGTCCTGTTGGGTTTGACCCATTGCCCCTTATGAATTCAGGCGGCGGGCCTGATCGCGCCGCATACGGCCCGTCGTCGCGGTATACGCCGCGGCGAAATGACCGTGCGGCGGTCATCGACGCGGCCACGCCCAGGCCCCGGCGGCGCGAGTTGCAGTACCACTGTAATCTTCCATCTGCTCGGTTGCGCGGGAGAAGACAAAGCGCGGCGCCGGTTCTCGGACGAGATAAACCGTTCGAAACGACCTGGCGGGGGGCAGCCGCTGGCCAGTCATCCGCCTCACACGTGGCCTCCGATCCGTGCGGCGTACGGAGGCGGCTGACCCACACTGATCCTGATGCCGACTGACAAAGCCGTCCGCACCCCGGCTTTGAACACCAAACGATTGCCTTTGACGAGCAGGTTCGACGATGAATACCGCCTTGATCAGCATGCGGATTGACGGCGGCTCCGGCAGCGCACGGGCCACGCCGCCACGCGTGGACAGTCCCGCGCGGCGAGCACGCCATCAGATCATCGCTATCCTCACGGTCGGCGCGTGCGTCATCGGTGCCTTATGGCTGATCATCGCCGTCGCCATCGGGTCCGACCGGGACTCGGCCATCGAACACGCCCGGAGCGAAACGAATAATCTGAGCGCCGCGTTTCAGGCAGAGGTGGAGGGCAAGCTCGACGCGGTCGCGCGCACCATGGACGCGATCGCCAACCATGTGCGCGCCGACAATCATTTCGACATCTACAAATGGGCGCGAGAGCATCGCTCCCTCACCGCGAACGCCGTGCAGGCGATCGCGTTGATTTCTCCCAACGGCAAATTGCTCTCCACCAGCCGAGACGCCAACGCGCGGGCCGTGGATTTGAGCGATCGCGACTACTTTCGAAGCCAGATCGGCGCGTCGGACCATGGCGCCATGTCGGTCGACGGCCTGTACATCGGCCAGCTGGTGGTGGGTCGGCTCAGCGATCAGGATGGCATCGCGGTTTCGTATCGCGTGGAGGGGGACGACGGACAGCTTCTTGGCGTACTGGTCGCCAGTATCGCTCCGGCACAACTCACCGTGCTCCATACGAAGGCCAATATCGGTGCGCGCGATGTGCTTTCGCTGATCGGCTTCGACGGTGTGATACGGGCGAGGTTCATGGCCGGTCGTCAGACCGCGGCCCCGGGCGCCGGAGTTCGCGTACCGTTGCCGGTCGATCCTTTCGTTCTCGGCGGCCCGCCGCAATCTTATGTTCGCACGGCAGTCCTCGATCACGTGACGCGGCTGTTCAGCAACCGGCCCCTGGATCGCTATCCGCTCTACGTCAGCGTCGGCTTCGACGTGGAAACCCTGCTACGGCCGGCGGCTCAACATGCGGGCCTGATCCAGGCGATCGGGGTGATCGCGACGTTGATGCTGGGCTCCGTCGTTCTGCTGTTGGTCAAGGAAATCCGGCACGGTGCCGAGCGTGAGAAGCAACTGGCGGACGAGCAGGCCAGATTGGATGAGGAGGTCCGCCGCGGGGTCGCGATCCAGGAGCGGCTTCGCGCAAGCGAACAACGGCTGCGGGACTTCGCGGTGATGGCGTCCGACTGGTTCTGGGAACAAGACGCCGATTTGCGCTTCACCGAGATCGGCATCGAGGCGCCAAACCCGGCCCTGAACGGCAGGACGTATATCGGCAAGCGCCGATGGGAAATGCACGACACGAGTTGCGCGCCGGAGTACCTGGGCCGCGCACGAACGGGATGTGCGAAATCAGAAGGCGTTTCGGGATTTCCGTTTCAACATGACCGGCCGAGACGGCACGCTGCGCCACGTCAGCATCAGTGGCATTCCGGTTTACGACGACGCGGGCCACTTCGCCGGGTATCGCGGCACAGGCCGCGACATCACGACGGCGGTCGAGGTCGAGACGCAACTGCGCACTGCCAAGAACCGCGCCGAACAGGCGGAGAATTCTGTTACGCGACGCGGTGGACAGCATGTCCGAGGGGTTTGTGATTTTCGATCAGAACGATCGTCTGGTGATGTGCAACGAGGCATATCGGACGATTTATGCCGAGGCCGCCGAACTCCTGGTGCCAGGAACCCACTTCGAGGACATCGTACGCCGCGTGCTGACCGATGGCGGTAATCTCGATGCCATCGGGTGTGAAGAGGAATGGCTGGCGAAGCGGATGCGGCAACATCGCGATGGCGTCGGCTCCATGAAACATCGCGTGGGTGACGGATCATGGATCCTGGTCACCGACAGGCGGATGAAGAACGGCGGCACCGCCGGACTGCGCGTGGACATCACCGCGCTGAAGCAAACGCAAGACGCCCTTTGGGACAGCGAGGCGCGGTTGGAGCGGGCTCAGGCCATCGCTGGAATAGGCAGTTGGGAGCTGGACGTCGCGACCGGCCGCTATATCTGGTCGAAGGAACTTTACCGTATCCGTGGTTTGTCGCCTGAGGAATTCGACCCGAATATCGACAACGTCGCGGCGTATGTGCATCCGGACGACTACCCCGGTGTCCGTGCCTGGCTCGCCGAGCTCATCGCCGGGCACGAGCAGCACACCCGCGAGGTCCGAATAATCCGGCCGGGTGGCGAGGTTCGCACGCTGCGCGTCGAGGGGCGGGCGATCCGGGACAAGGACGGTGTCGTTCGCCGCCTCGCCGGCACCATGCAGGACATCACCGAGCGCCGGTTGATCGAACGGCAGCTCGCGCAGGCGCAGAAGATGGAGGCGATCGGCAACCTCACCGGCGGCATGGCGCACGACTTCAACAATGGACTGGGCGTCATCATCGGCAATCTGGATCTGCTCGCGCGGATGGTGAAGTCGAACGGGACAGCGGCCGAGATATGCGGCGAGGCCCGCGACGCGGCGGTTCGCTGCGCGGATCTGATCCGCGGATTGCTCGCCTTCGCGCGGCGGCAACCTTTGTCGCCCAGACAAACCAACGTGAATGAACTGGTCAAGGACACGGCGCGGCTGTTGGGCCGAACACTCGGCGAGGACATCGCGCTGACCCTGACGCCGGGTCCCGCCTTGTGGCCGGTCCTGACCGACCCGGCGCAATTGGAAGCGGCGTTGATCAACCTCGCGACGAATGCCCGCGATGCGATGCCGAAGGGCGGCCAACTGCGCATCGCCACCAGAAACGCGCGGCTCGACGCGCATTATGCCGTGCTGCATCCGGATGCGACGCCGGGCGAGCACGTGTTGATCGAGGTCAGCGATACCGGAACGGGAATCGCGCCAGAAATCGTCGGCCACATCTTCGAACCATTCTTCACCACGAAGGAGATCGGGTCGGGCAGCGGCCTTGGCCTCGCGATGGTGTTTGGCTTCGTCAAACAATCAGGCGGCAACATCGACGTTTACAGCGAACCCGGACTGGGCACGACATTCAGGATATATCTGCCGCGTGCTCTGGAGAACGACGCGCGGGCGTTGGTCGCGGTGGAGCGGCCACCAGTCCGCGGTCGCGGCGAGGCGGTTTTGCTGGTCGAGGACAGTGAGAAACTCCGGCAGGTGGCGGCGCGGCAACTCTCCGAACTGGGGTACCGCGTGCTTGAAGCGGAAAGTGCCGAGAAAGCGTTGCAGGTCCTCTCCTCCGAGAAACGCGTCGACGTACTGTTCACCGACGTGGTGATGCCGGGTGCGATCGACGGCATTGAACTGGCCCGGCTGGTGGGACGCCTGCGTCCGCGGCCGGGAATTCTGCTCGCGTCGGGTTTTCCGTCCGGCAAAGCCCCCGGTCATCCGCCCTGCCCGCCCGAGTTTCGCTTGTTGTGCAAGCCGTACAGTCTCGATGACCTGGCCCGGTCAGTACGTGAAGCGTTGGATGGGCTGCGAGAGGACGACATCGACGATGACGCGGATTCAGGGGTACTCGTGCAAGGCGATGTCCGGCGCCAACCGGTTCCTGGCACCTGGCCACCGCATCCGCGGCCGCCAAACAAATGTGAGGCCGACATCCAGGCGGCGGACGTCACCGCGCTCGAGGACGGGCCGTTCAGCGGATCTGTTTTGGACATACCCACGTCGGACCGACCAGAAGTGGGCGTAAAGGAGAATGTGTGACGATGCGCCTGCTCGTGTTCGATGACGACGCGGCCGTTGGGCGCCTCGTCGTTCGGCTCGCCACAATGGCCGGGCTGCGGGCGACCGCGGTGACCGATGCGGCCTCATTTCGGCAAAGCCTGTTCGACGCTCCACCGCGGATCATCGTCCTGGACCTCCAATTGGGCGCGACGGACGGCGTGGAGCAACTGCGCTACCTGGCCGAGCAACGCTATAACGGCTCCATCATCGTCATGAGCGGATTTGATGCCCGGGTGCTGGCGGCGACGGCCGCGGTCGCGAAGAACCTCGAACTCGACATCGCGGCGACGCTGGCGAAGCCGATTCAGATCACCGAGCTCGAGGCCATCATCGAACGGCTGCGCTCGGTTCAGCAACCGCTGTCGGCGGAGAACCTGCTCGCGGCCATCGACGACGACCAGCTCAGCCTGGAGTTTCAACCAATTGTCCGTTGTGGCGACCGGTCATTGAGCAAACTGGAAGCGCTGGTTCGATGGGATCACCCTGATCTCGGCCCAATTCCGCCGGACGCTTTTCTCCATCTCGCCGAAACCAATCACGAGATCATCGATGCGTTGACTGATTGGGTGATCGGTGCCGCGGTGGACGCGTGGCTGATCCTGCGCGAGCTCAATCGGCAGGTGCCGATCACGGTGAACGTATCGACCCTCAATCTGCACGATCTCACCTTGCCCGATCGGCTGGCGCGGCGCCTGGCGGCGGCGGGCATGCCGGCCGAAGAACTTTGCCTCGAAATCACCGAGACCGCCGCATCGCGCGACACCGCTCGCATGATGGACATCCTGACCCGCGCCCGTTTGAAGGGCATCCAGCTCGCGATCGATGACTTTGGTACCGGCTACTCCTCCCTCAAGGCTTTGCGGCAACTGCCATTCTCGGTGATCAAGATCGACCGGTCGTTTGTCGTGGACCTGACGACGTCCGCCGATTCGCGTGCGATCGTGAAGTCGATCATCGGTCTGGCCGCGAACATGAACATGGCGACGATCGCCGAGGGGGTGGAGACGGAGGAGACCGCTCTGCTGCTGGAACAAATGCAGGTTGACGCCCTGCAGGGCTATTTGATCGGTCGGCCAATGCCGGTGGAAGCGATCGCGTCCTGGCTGACCGTCTGGTCGGCACGCGATCACGCGGTTCACGCTACGGCGGTCGTGTCCGCCGACCTGAAGCCGCCGCCGATCGTGGCCACGGGCCCCGACCAGGCCGGCAGCGGGAACACCCCGGTCCCGATGGCGGGCGCCGAACCCGATACGGATGTTCTGTCCGGTGTTCTGTCCGGCACGCACGTCGAAGTGATGCAACTGCTCACCGAAGGCTGCTCGGTCAAGGAAATCGCGCGCCGGCTTGGTCTCGATATCAAAACAGTGAAAGTGCGACTGTCGCACGTCTGGTCGGCATTGGGTGTGTGGGATCGCGCGGAGGCGGTGAAGCGCGCAGCCCGTTACCTGGAGCGAAACTCCGCGTCGCCGCGCCAGCCGCATGCGACGACCCAGGCGGTCAGCGCTTCCGCAGACTGATGATGTAGGCGGCGATCGCATCCGCTTCGGGTTTCGGCCGCTGATCGTTCAGCATATCGATGTGACCCTTTTGCACGGCGGCACTGATCCGCGCCGCGGTTTCGCCACGACGGTTCGCGATCACGTCGAACGCCGGCGCATCGGTCCAGCCGGGTTTGCTCGACGGGACCACGACATGACATTCAACACAGTCCCGTTGCGCGATCGTCCTGCCCTCGGTCGCCAGGGCAGCGGCCGTACCGCTGGCGGGGTTCGCCGACGGAGCCGAAGCCGGTTGCGCGAGCGCGCTTCGTGTAAGCAGCGACAGCCCCACGGCGGCGACGAACAGCGCGATCGTGCCAGCGTGCCTTGAGGCGGAACGCGACGTTTCCAACGGAGTATTGAACATGCGCGGCATCTCACGTGATGGGGTTGGTTCAAGGAGTCCCGAGTTGCGCCCAGGACTGGCCCCCTCAATGGCGGAACCGCCGCCGCGCCGCGTTGATCTGGAGCAATCCGGCCGTCAGGTTCGACGCACGGCGGCTGGGCCATCGGACCGGTCCGGCGGTTATTTCCGCCGCGTCTCGACCGACATCGCGGTCGCCGTGATCCGGGCGCCACGCGAGCGGGCGAGTTCTATCGCCCGTTTCAGGTCCCGCAAATAGACCGAGGCTTTCTCCGCGTTCGCCGGGCGCGGCCGGTCGAACAAGGCGTCCTCCGAGGCGATCGCGATGATCACATCAGTGCCAAACGGCTCAGCCACCTGCCAGCCGGGATTGTCGGGGCCGGGCTCGCCCAGATTGAGTGCCTCGCCGGGCGCGAAGACTCGCGGTCGGGTCGGCGACGATGTGCTGCGCCGGGTCCGAGAGCTGAGGATACAAGTGCTGTACATTGCCTTCGCGATCGAGGTAGTCGACCCGTAGCTCGCCGCGAAAGTCCGCCATGATGAGCCTCGGCCGGATATTCTCGTTATTCACCAGCCACGCCGGATCGCCGGCGAGGTGCAACGACAGCCGCTCGCCTGGTTCGCCAAAGGTCTTCGCCAACGGACGCAACAAGTCCTCCCACGGGCAAAAGACCTGATCCACCTGCGTGACGCGCAACGAAGGCGCCGGACCGTTCAGGCCCATGGCCGACAGCTTCTGCCTCAGGTTTTCGATCGCCGCCCGACCGCCAATCCCGGTCATTTGAATGGTCCCGTCGCGGACATCGCCATCGATGCAGCGAGCAGGGCAGTCGTGAGACATACGATGCGATCTCCGCGCGGGCCGCGTCGCCGGGACCAGCCTGAGGTGCCACGGCGGGCGGCAACGAGGACGGAGTGATCGGTGCCGAGGTCGGCGCCGGCGGAGCCGCGGTGGGCGGCAGAGTGGTGGGCGGCAGCGTAGTGGGCGGCAGACACCGGCGCGGGCTGCGTCACCGGCGGTGGAACAGCGGTCGTTGGCGCCGTCGGCGGAACGGCCGGTGTCCGCTGCGGCGGCGACGCGCTCACGGGCGGCAAGGTCGGCGGCGGCGTGACCGGAGGCAAGGTTTGTGGCGGTATCTGTTGCGGCACGCCCGGGGAAGGCGAACCCGGCGCCGTGGCTGTCGGCGGCGTGGGGCCCGGCGCGACCGCTGGCGACGATGGCGTGGACGGTGCCGTCGATACGGCTGGCGGAACTCGCCAGGCGACCCGACGGCGGCTGCGTGGCCGGATTGCCCGCGAACAGGAAGTAACCGACGCCGCCGAGAACGGCGAGGCCAGCGACGCTGGCCCCAATGACGATGGGCAAGCTGGAGGATTTGCGTGGTTCGCCCGCCCCTCCGGCACCGGGCGCTCGCGGCGCGGGAGGAGGCGCGATCGACGCCGCGAGAGCGGACGCGGACAGGTCGGCCGCCCGGGATGGCGTTCCCGCCTCGGGCGCCCGCGGCTCGGGTGCCCGAGGCGCCACGACCATGGTCGCGTCGCTGTTCTGGTCCGGTATCTCGGCCGGCGGAGGCGCCGCGACGGCGTGCCGAATCGCCGCCATGAACTCCGGCGGCCGATGCGTAACCGGTCCTCCGGCCGCTTCGCCATCGCCTTGCGCACCACCGCGTCGAACTGCCGCGGCGCGGTCACCGAAATCTGCGACGGCATCGGCGCTTCGGTGTTCAGCGCCTTGTGCATGATCGCCGACATGCTGCCTTCGAACGGCCGCTCTCCGGTCAGCAACTGATACAGCAGCACGCCCGACGAATAGATGTCGGTCCGCGCATCGACCACCTGCCCCATGAACTGCTCGGGCGACATGTAGGCGGGCGTGCCAAGCACGGTGCCCGCCTGCGTCATGCTGGAGCTTTCGATCCGCGCGATGCCGAAATCCGCGATTTTCGCCTGACCTGATTTCGTCAGCATCAGGTTCGCCGGCTTGATATCGCGATGCACCACGCCGCGCTCGTGGCTGAACTGCAACCCGGCGAGCAGATCCTCCATGATCCGCACGATCCGCGGCAGCGGGAACCGCTCGTTCTTGTCGAGCAGGCTCTTCAGCGGCGGCCCATCGACGTATTCCATCACGATGTAGGCGAGATCGGCGGTCTCGCCGTAATCGAACACGCCGACGATGTTCGGATGCGTCAGCCGTCCGGCGGCCTGCGCCTCGCGGCGGAAACGGGCAATTTCCTCGGCGGTTTCGTCGTCGGCGGCCTCGGGCAGGCGAACGGTCTTGATCGCGACGGTTCGCTCGATGACCGGATCGAAACCCTCATAGACGGTTCCCATGGCGCCGCGACCAAGCTGACGCCTGATCTCGTACTTCCCCAGGGACTCGACCGCCGACATACCGTTCGTTCCGCCTTATGTTCTCGGTTCACGCGGGCAGCGTTGACGCTGACTTTCTCGCCGGACGTCAAGCCCCCTCGCGGGGTTCAGGTTCGGCCGATCCTTCAGTGTCACTGCGTGCGGCGCCATGAATGCCGGATGAGCCCAGGATATAACAGCGGATCGTAAGCCCTTCTACAGCCGGGATGAAAGCGTGCCGCGGCCACCTCTCGGAGCGCCACCTTCCCCGCCTTCGCCGATCACGGCGAAGGGAGCCCAGAAGAACGGATGGGCGATCTCCGCCGGCAGCGCGCCGGACGCGGCGCGATCGAGCAAACTCAACTGTGCCTCCCGCAGCGCACCGGTGACGCCTTCGGCGGACTTTTCTTTCATGTCGTTGATGGTCAGCACGACCAGCAGCGCCGCGACCTGATCGCTCACTTCCCAGTGTGTGACCAGCAACGAACGCGCCTTGGCGAAGAAGAACGACCGCGCCAGCCCGGACAGGCTTTCACCCGCGCCGCCGCCCGGCCCGCCGGAATTGCAGGCCGACAGGATCACCAGGTTGGCGTCGAGATCCAGCCCCAGAACCTTGGACGCGGTCAGCAAGGCGCCGCTCGCGTCGCGCGCGCCGGCGGGAGGCGAGGTGACGATCGCCGCCTCGGTCTGGCACCGCAGATCTGTCGGCAACAGAGCATGGGCGGCGAAATGGAAAATCCGGTAGTCTTTCAGCGGCATGCGCAGCACCTTGTCGACGGTGAACGCATCGCCGGTCAACTCGTCGCCCGGTCGAGGCGGCGAGCACTGCCCGTGCCCCATCCAGTTCCTTCACAGCGCCCGGCAGAGCCGGCAGCGAGGCTAACAGACGGCCGCTGTCGCCGCATTGCGCCACCGGGAAGCTGGCGTCCGCCTGCGCCACGGTGACCGGACGAAAGTCGCCAAAGCCGAACCAGGGTTTCGCGGCGGCAGAGGAATTCGCCACCTTCCGCAGGCTGACGAAGTTGGTCGCCGCCGGAACATGGGTGATCGTCGCCTGCCGCACCAACCAAGGCGCCGCGCCAGGTCGTTCAGTTCGGCCGGGCCGGTGAGCAATACCTCGAATGGCAGCGACAGCAGCGGACCGGTCGGCGCGATCACCAGCGAGGACGCGCCTTTGAGTTGCGCCGCGACGCCGCCGAGCGTGAGATCGTACAGCCGCCGCGCGTCGGCGATGTCGAATGTCGGCAGCGAGTTGATTTCGGTCTTTTCGATGCCGGCGCGAATCGCTGTCACCAGCGGGCCAACGCTGCCGCTGCCGCCCTCGATCCTGGATATCGCGATGTTTCCATCGCGCAGCGCGAAAGCCCAGCCGCTGTCCTTGCTGAGGAACAGGGCCACGAACGCCTCGCCGGGATGCAACGCCGCGAACACCGCGCTGGCCGGCACGACATCCTGCACCAACTGTCCATAGTTCGGAGACAGTCGGCGGACCTCGGCCTCGGCCTCGACCAGCGCGGCCTGCGTCTGATCGGCCTGCTTCTGCAACACAGCGACCTGCTCGCCGGCGCGGCCGGTCGCGCCGGTTCCCAATCGTGTCGAGCGCACGATAGATCCGATCCGAATCACGCTTCAGGTCGTCCCGTTTGCGCAACGCCGCGCCGATCTTCGGATCGCGCGCGTTTTCGGTCAAAGACGCGCTCGCCTGCGCGATCTGGTGACTGGTGATGGTGCCTTGAGCGACCTGCGCCGCGAGAAACATTTCCGCGTGGTTGGACGATCCGGAACCGAACGTTCCACCGGTGGCGTATGCGTCCAGGCACGGCGCCATGAGATCCGGCGAAGTCCCGGCGTCGATGGCCACCAGAATGCCGACCGCGCGGCGGCAAATCCGTAGCGCCGCGCCGGAATTCCGGCCCGCATCAGCACGCCGGCCCGGATCAGAGCTGCCTCGGCGGCCGGTTTGGTGCCGGGAAGCGCGACCTCGAAGTCATCGTCCGAGCGGCGGAGATCGGCGAGCGCGCGGCTCTGGTTCTGATCTCCCGCCGCCGTTGACACCGGCCGTCCGAAATACCCGCGCGTACACACTGGGCCGGCCGAGGTCGTTCGCCGCCGCGACGCGCG
This sequence comes from uncultured Alphaproteobacteria bacterium, assembly GCA_963719675.1. Taxonomy (GTDB): domain Bacteria; phylum Pseudomonadota; class Alphaproteobacteria; order Acetobacterales; family Acetobacteraceae; genus Rhodopila. The sequence goes on from CAVRDN010000041.1 coordinate 33,392, forward strand.
CCGCGAAATTGGTCAACGTATCGGCATCCGCCGGCTGACCGAGGTCGCGCAGCGCGATGGCCCGATAGCGCAGCACCTCGATCAGACCCAGAAGCTAGGGCTGCATCGTGGGATCGTCGCCCAGCAGCCTCAGGCTCGGTGCCGGTGCGTGATGCGGGCGTTGATGTCGAAGTGATTGCGGACCGGCTTCGGCGGCGGGTTTACGGGTCAGCGCCTCAGCCGGCACAAGCGCGGTGTAGGCGGCCTGCGCCGGCGCCCAGCAGAGCTTCGGCCTCCGCCGGCTTTTTCTCATCCAGCATGTGGATGCCGCGGTAGTGCAGCAGCCGGGCTTTCATGTCGCGATTGTCGGAGGACGCGAGCACGCGCTCAGCCTCCGCGAATTGCGCGTCGGCCTGCGGAAACTGACCCGATGCCGACAATTGCAGTGCGAGCGACATCAGCGGCAGGGCCAGAAGGGGACTGTCGTTGCCGTGGAGTTTGCGCTGCTCGGACAGCGCTTCGCGGAAACGGGTTTCCGCCTCGGATGGCCGCCCGGCGAGGTTCGCGCGCGTGCCCTCCGCCATCAGCTTGTCGAAATTCGCCTCGCCACCTGCCCGCGCGGCCGCTTTCGCACCACCGTTCCAGTAGTCGGACGGCGCGGGTTTCTGGCAGCCCACCACGAGAACCAGCAGGAGCGTCAGGGCGCGTGCCGCATGGGACAGCGATTTCGCGCCCGACCGCGGGGACATGTCACGTATCGTCGGCACGTCAGTACACCTCGTCGGACACGAGGGGCAGCAGGAGATCGTCTTCATCGTTAGGGTCGTAGATCGACCCGATGACGAAACTATTCAGCGGGCTCGCGGCCGGCAGTCCCTGGAACGTCAGCAGTACACAGTTGAGCGAGGCGATCGGACACCCGTTGATCCGGAACGCGGAATTGCTGCCTGGCTCGATATAAGAAGTGCCGGCCGCCGCGTTTCCACCCAGACCGCTGACACTTCCGCTGAGCGCGGCGCCCCCCCCAGCCGCGGGTCCGCTCGTGACCGTATCCAACCAGAGTACGTCGATATTGCCGGAAGCCCGCGCGGCATTGCTCAGGCCGAGGATGAACCAGGTTCTTGGCGCGATGAGCCCCGACCCGTTGAACGTCACGCCGATGCTCGCGTCGATCCGTGCGGTACTGGGCGTGCCGGTCACGGTCAGGCGGCCATTCTGAATGAACTGGCCGGTGGTAATGAAGAGTCCGGTTGGCGACGTGACGCTGGTGGGTAATTGAATCCGCGACAGGGCGCCGGTCGGACGCGCCTGGCCGCTGGTCACGATTTGTGTGCCGTCCAGTCCCGTGATCGTGCCGGACCCATTGTTCACCAGAATACGCGGCGCGCTGAGCAGCCCACCCAGGGTCATCGCGCCAGGATCGGTGATCGAGATCGAGGTCCGCGACACGATGCTGCTGGCGTCAGTCATCGCGAGCCCGTCGGCGTCGGTGATCGTGACGATCCCGGCGTCGCTGGTAATCTGGCCGGACAGGGTCATCTCTCCGGACAATGTCACGCCGCCCTGGCCGCTGATCGTTCCGGTCAGGATCAGGCCATTGTCACCGGAGATGTCGACCGCGCCGGCCGGACTGAGGATATCACCGGCGATGGTCATCGCGCCGCCGGCCGCGATTGCCACGCCAGCCTGGCCATCGATCCGGCCGGGAATGTTCAGGGTCCCGCGGGCATCGATGACAACCGTTCCGGCCTCGCTGGCGATCGTGCCGCCGGCGGACACCGGTCCGGCACCGAGGATGGTCACGTTGCCCAGGCCACTGATAAGGCCGGAACTGCTGAACGCCCCGTTCTCGTTGATCCCGACAGTGCCGGCGGCGCTGAGAATATCGCCCATGACAGTCATCGGGCCGCCGTCGGCGACGGTTACGCCGCTCTGACTCCCGACGAGGCCCGAAATGTTCAGGGCACCCTCATCGGTGATCGCGACGGGTCCGATGGCGCTGACGACGCTGCCGCCAACGGTCATATCCCCCGTGTCGAAGATCGTGACCGCTGTCTGGCCGCTTGCAAGTCCGGGGATTTGCAGCGCCCCGCCGTCATTGATCGCGACCGGACCGGCGGCACTGAAAATCGTGCCCGCCACGGTCAGATTTCCGGAGCCGACGACGGTCACGCCGGTCTGGCCGCCAACGAGGCCGGGGAGGTCCAGCATGCCTTTGCCATCGAGGCCCACCGTTCCCGCGGCGCTGAGAATGGTTCCCGCGACAGACATGTCGCCAGTGCTGTCGATAGTCACGCCAGTTTGGCCGCTGACCAGGCCGGAGATCGTCAGCGCGCCGGAAACATTGATCCCGACGGCGCCGGCGACGCTGAGGATACCACCCGCGACCGTCATGTCTCCGGTATCGCGGACGGTCACACCGGCCGGCCCGCTGATCGTGCCGGCGACATTAACGGCGCCCAGGTTGCTGATTTCAATACCGGCCGCGCTGGCGATCGTGCCGCCGGCGACAAGCGTTCCGGTATCGGCGATGGTGACGTCGGACTGACCGCTCACGAGGCCCGAGGTGGACAGTCCGGCCGAGCCGGTTATCGCAACGGGCCCGTTGCTGCTGGCGATCGTCCCGGCGACCACCACGGCACCGGTGCCGACGATCGTGACACCGCTGCCGCCGGTGAAATTTCCAGGGATACCCAGGGTGCCGGAGGTCGTGATCGCGGCGATGCCGGTTGATGCGACGGTGCCGCCGATCGTGGCGTCGCCGGACGTCACGATCGTGACCACGCCGGCCCCGATCGAGGACGCCGGCGCGATGATCAGATCGCTCGTTTCGTTCAAGGTGAAGGCCGCGCCGGCATCGATCGGGCCGGTGATCGACAGCGCCTCACCGTCGTTCATGGTAAAGGCGGCCGCGGTGAAGGCGGACAAGGTCGCGACCTGGTTGGTACTCGGGGACGCTCCGGTCAGAGAGGTCGCGCCCGTGGAGTTTCCCGACAGCGTCCCGGCGATCAGCGTTCCGGTTTCGGCGATCGTGCCGGCGGTGGCGACAAGGCTGGTACTCCCCGCGCCACCATCGCTCACCATGCCTGGGATCGCCACATTCGCCGCCGTGAGGCTGATAGCGGTGGCGATCACGCTGCCGCCGACCGTCAGCGAGCTGCTTTCCACGATCGTCGCGGAAATGCCGCCATTGAGCACCCCGGCCACTGTCAGATTGGTATTGTCATTCAAAGTGAAGCCCGCGGCCGAGAACGTCGCGATGGTCGCCACCTCGTTGGTGATCGCGGCGGCGTCGGTCAGCGTGGTCGCGCCGCTCGAACTGCCGGACAGAGTGCCGGCGATCAGGGTCCCGGATTCACCGATGGTCCCCGAAGTGGCGATCAGGGTTGTGGTTCCGGAGCCTCCGTCGGTCACGAGGCCGGGGATCGCCAGATTGGCGCTCGTCAGGCTGACCGCGGCCGCGCTGACCGTGCCGGCGATCGTCAGCGACGCGAGGTCGGCGATCGTCGCCGAAGCGCCCCCATTCAGCGCGCCGGCGACAGTAAGGCTCCGACCGTCGTTCAACATGAAGTTCGTGGCGGTAAAGTCGCCAAGGGTCGCGATCTGATTGGCCGCGCCGTTCGCTCCGGCGAGCGTGGTCGCTCCGGTCGAATTGCCGGACAGCGTTCCCGCGATCACGGTTCCGATTTCGTCGATGGCGCCGGCGGTGGCGAACAGCCCGACCGTCCCGGCACCGCCGTCGGTCACAAGGCCCGGAATCGCGAGACTGGCTCCACTCAGGCCGATCGCCGCCGCCGTCACGGTGCCCCCGATCGTCAGGCGCATGCTATCGGCGATGGTCGCGGCGGTACCGCCGTTTAGCAAACCGGCGACGGTGAGGCTGATGCCGTCGTCCAGCGTGAACCCGGCGGCGGTGAAGCCGCCCAATGACGCCACCTGATTGGTGGCGGTCGCGGCTCCGGTGAGCAACGCCGCGCCGCTCGAAGCGCCCGACAATGCGCCGGAGACCAACGTCCCGGACTCGTCGATCGTGCCACCGGACGCCACCAGCATCGTGGTTCCGGCCCCCCCATCGCTGACCAGCCCGGCGATCGCGAGGTTCGCCGCGGTCAGGTTCACGGCGGCGGCCGTCACGGTGCCGCCAATCGTCAGCAACGCGCTGTCCAGGATCGCCGCCGCGGTCCCGCCATTGACCAGCCCTGAGACCAGCAGGCTTGTGCCGTCGTTCAACGTGAGGCCGGCGGCGCTGAAATCGCCGAGCACCGCGATCTGGTTCGCCGTGGGCGCCGCTCCGGTCAGCGTCGTCGTGCCGGTCGAGCCGCCGGACAGGGTTCCGGCGAGGATCGTCCCGGCCTCGGCGATGGTGCCCCCGGTCGCCAACAGATAGGTGGTCCCGGCGCCGCCATCGGTCACCAGACCAGCGAGTGACACGCTGGTGCCCGCGAGATTAACGGCCGTGGCGATCACGGTGCCGCCAATGGTCAGCAATCCGTTCGCGGTGATCGTCGCCGCGGTTCCGCCATTGACAATGCCGGCAATGGATAAGCCGATCCCATCGTTGAGGTTAAAGCCCGCCGCCGTAAAGGAACCAAGCGTGGTGACCTGGTTGCTGGAGGTGGTCGCCCCGGGCAGCGTCGAACCGGTGTTTGCCACCATCACGGGCGCATTTGACGAGGTCACGCCGGTCAGGCTCGTCGCACCGGTGGCGTTACCGGTCAGGGTACCGGCGATCAGTGTTCCGGTTTCATCGATCGTGCCGCCGGTCGCGATCAGGCCGACCGTGCCGGCCCCGCCGTCCGTCACTGTGCCGGTGATCACGATACTCGCGCCGGTCAGGCTGACCGCCGCGGCGGTGATCAGGCCGCCGACCGTCAACACCGCGCTGTCGGCGATCGTGACGGCGGTGCCGCCGTTCAATGCACCGGCGACGGTCAGGCTCGTCTCGTCATTCAACGTGAAGCCCGACGCGGTGAAGCTGGCGATCGCCGCCACCTGATTGGCGCCGGCGGTCGCGCCGGTCAGTGTCGTCGCGCCGGCGGAATTACCGGACAGGGTACCGGCGATCAGCGTTCCCGTCTCATTGATCGTGCCATCGGTGGCGATCAGATCCACCGTGCCCAGGCCGTGGTCGGTGACCAGTCCGCTGATCGCGATCGCCGTGCCGGACAGCGCGACCGCTCCGGCACCAAGGGAGCCGCTGATCGTCAACAGGCCAAGGTCCGTGATGGTCGCGTTCGTGCCACCGTCCAGCGGACCGGGGACCGTCAGCGCGATGCCGTCGTTCAACGTGAAGCCGGCGGCATTGAAGCTACCGAGTGTCGCGATCTGGTTCGTGTCGAGGCTGGATCCGGTGAGTGTCGTGAGGCCGGTCGAACTGCCGGACAACGTACCGGCGACCAAAGTCCCGGTTTCGCTGATCGAGCCCGACGTGGCGAACAGGCCAACGGTGCCGGAGCCGCCATCCGTGACCAAACCCGATATGTCCAGACTGGCGCCGCTCAGGCTCACGGCCATGGCGCTGACCGTGCCGCCGATCGAAAGCGGCCCGGCGTCGATGATCGATACGAGCGATCCGCCGTTCAAGAGGCCGTTGAGCGACAGGCCGATGCCGTCACGGAGCGTGAAACCAGATGCCGTGAATGAGCCGATCGTGCCGATCTCATTCGCCGTCGCGCTCGCTCCGACGAAGGTCGCGGCGCCGGTCGCGCGACCTGACAGCGTGCCGGCGATCAGCGTTCCGGTTTCATCGATTGAGCCACCGGTGGCGATCAGCGTGGCTGTCCCCGACGCGCCGACCGTCAGCAAGCCGGGAATCGTAATGGCCGTGCCGGTCAAATTCACCGACGTGGCGCTGACCGTGCCGTCGATCGTCAGCAAGGCGTTCTCGTTGACGGTCACGGCGGTGTCGCCGTTGGCGATGACGGAGACCGTCAGGCTCTTGCCGTCGTTCATGATGAAACCGGCCGAATTGAACGCGACAAGCGTCTCCACCTGGTTCGTCGTCGGCGTGGCGCCGAGCAGCGTCGTCGCGCCCGTCGCGCTACCGGACAAGGTACCGGCGATCAGCGTGCCGGATTCGTTGATCGAGCCCGCCGTCGCGGTCAACTCAACCGATCCGGCTCCGCCGTCGGTTACCAAACCAGGGATCGAGAGAGCGGCCCCGGTCAGGGCGATCGAGCCGGCGTTGACCGTGCCGCCAATCGTCAACAGCGTGCTGTCCACGATCGCCGCGGAATTCGCCCCCATTCAGTGTGCCGGCGACAGACAGCGCCTCGCCATCGTTCAGCAGGAAGCCGTCGGCGGTGAAACCGCCAAGCATCGCCACCTGATTGGTGATCGGGGTAGCGCCGGTCAATGTGGTCGCGCCGGTGGAGCGTCCCGTCAACGTGCCGGCGATCAGGGTTCCGGGCTCATTGATGGTGCCGGACGTGGCGATCAGACCCACGGTCCCCGCTCCGCCATCGGACACCAGACCAGGGATCGCGACGTTGGCGCCGGTCAGAGCGACCGAAGCAGCGAAGACGGTGCCAGTGATGGTCAGTAGCGCGTTGTCGGTGATCGTCGCGACCGCGCCTCCGTTCACCAATCCGGCGACCGCCAGGCCGGTACCGTCGTTCACCGTGATGCCGGCGGCCGAGAACGATCCGACGGTCGCGATTTGATTGGTCGTTGGCATCGCGCCGGTGAGGGTCGCCGTGCCGGTCGCGCCGCCGGACAGTGTGCCGGCAACCAACGTTCCGCTCTCGTCGATTGTCCCTCCGGTCGCGATCAGGTTCACAGTGCCGGTGCCTCCATCCGTCACCAGGCCGGCGATGGTGACACTGGCACCGGTCAGGCTCACCGCCGCGGCACTGATGGCTCCGTCGATCGTCAGCATCGCGCTGTCGGTGATCGCGGCGACGGCGCCGCCGCTCAGCGAGCCGGCGACGGTCAGGCTCTTGCCGTCGTTCAGCGTGAAGCCCGCGGCTGTGAAACCGCCCAGTACCGCGACCTGGTTGGTCGTCGCGGTAGCTCCGGTCAGGCTCGTTGCGCCCGTCGAGTTGCCGGACAGCGTCCCCGCCACCAATGTCCCGGTCTGGCTGATCGTGCCCGACGTGGCGATCAGCCCCACCGACCCGGCCCCGCCGTCGGTAACCAGGCCCGGGATCGTGACGTTGGCTCCGCTGAGGATCACCGCCACCGCGCTCACGGTGCCATCGACCGTCAGCGAGGCACTGTCGGCGATCGCCGCCGCCGTGCCGCCATTCGCCGAACCCGCGACGAGCAGGCTGAGGCCGTCATTCAACGTGAGGCCCGCGGCGTTGAACGTGGCGATCGTCGCGATCTTGTTGGTCGTGACGGTTGCCCCGGTGAGCGTCGTCGCGCCGGTCGAACTGCCAGAAAGCGTGCCAACGACAAGCGTGCCGGTCTCATCGATCGTGCCGCCGGTGGCCATCAAAGCGACCGTCCCGGCGCCGCCATCTGTCAGCAGTCCCGGGATTGCCAGCGCGGTGCCGCTCAGGCTCACCGCCGTGGCGGTCGTGGTACCGCCCAGTGTCAGCAAGCCGGCGTCGTTGATCGTCACAGCCGTGCCGCCGTTGATCACACCCGAGGCTGTCAGGCTCTCGCCGTCGTTCAGAGTAAAGCCCGCCGCTGTAAAGCCGCCGAGCCGCGCCACCTGGTTCGCGATCGGCGTCGCGCCGAGCAGCGTTGTCGCCCCCGTCGCGCTGCCCGAGAGGGTCCCGGCGACCAGCGTGCCGGTTTCGTCGACCGTGCCGGATGTCGCGATCAGACCGACGGTTCCGGTGCCGCCATCGCTGACCTGGCCCATAATCGCCAGGGCCGTACCTCGCAGGCTGACCGCGGTCGCGGATACGGCGCCGCTCACCGTCAGCAGCGCACTGTCCGTGATCGCCGCGGACGTGCCGCCATTCAGTGTTCCGGTGACCGTCAGGACCGTGCCGTCGTTCAGCAGAAAGCCCGGCGCCAGGAATGAACCGAGCGAGGTGACCAGGTTGGTGACAGGCGTCGCCCCAGCCAACGTCGCCGCGCCCGTCGAACTGCCCGTCAGCGTGCCGGCGATCAATGTTCCGGTCTCGCTGATCGTTCCGCCGGTGGCGAACAGGCCGACCGTACCGGCTCCGCCATCGGTCACCGAACCGGCGATCGCGATGTTCGCGCCTGTCAGGCCAATGGCGGCGCCGCTGACCGTGGCCCCGAGGGACAGCAGACCGCCCGCCGTCACAGTGACCGCGCCGCCGTTGATTACCCCGCCGGATTGCATCACGTCCTGGTCCGACGCGACCGACATGGTGCCCTTCGCGGCGAGCGAAGCGCCAGTGCCAACGATCAGGTCCGCCACTGGGCCGCGCGCTGACAGTGAAACGTCTCCCGGCGTTCCAGCGGCGGTCACCGCGCCATTCACCGCGAGCGTGCCAACAATCGTCATGGAGACATTGTTCGCGAAAATCATCTGGCCGCTGCTGACCGCGAACGTACCGGAGGCTGGCGTATCGCCGAATACGAAATTTCCCGCCGTGACCCCGATATTGCCAATCGTGCCAATCACGTTGGAGGTGTCCGCGAGCACGATGTCGCCGGGCACGCCGTTCGTGCTGGCGATCAGCGACGCGAGATTGATGATCGGCGCCGTGGTGGCCTGACTGATGGTGCCGGTCGCTTCGAGGTCCAGGACAGCGATCGACGCCGCGTTGAACGTGCCGGCGACGGCGATCGACGTCGCGCTCACGAAGGGCGCCGGACTTGCGGGCAACGTGACGGCGCCGATTCGCAAGGTGCCGGCCGTGATGCCGGTCAGATTGGTCAGCGACAGAGCGGATGCGGCGCCCAGGGTCTCGATGGCAGCGCTGGCGGGGGCGAGTTCGAACCAGCCGTTGGCTCCGGCATCAACCACGCCGGTCGCTCCGGTGGTGCCGAGATTGCTCAGTGCATCCGCCTGGATCCCAAATAATGCCGCCTGGCATGGACACGAGGGACCCGCCCGCCGTGAAGCCGATCGGGCCGCCGGAGGTCGACAGGAAGATGTCGCCGGCGCTGGCGTGGATCACGCCGGCCAGGGTCAACTGGCCGGTATCGATGATTGCGATCGTGCCGCCGGTGGCGGTCAGCGATCCTCCGGGCTGGCCGAGTTGACCGATCTGGTTGCCGGGGGCGATCAAGGTGAAACTGGCGGCGGTTCCGGTCAGGGCCGGCACGTCGGTGAGGGACCCCGTCTCGGTTACCGGCCCGTTGGCATCCAGCTCCAGCCGCTGATTGCCGGCACCGAACGGCCCGGCGACGGCGATCGAGGTGGCGGTGGTCGTAGGGCTCGCGGAGCCAGGCAGCGTGATCGCGCCGATGCGCAGCAATGTGCCGGTCGCGATCCCGCCCGTGTTGGTCAGCGACAGACCGGAGGGCAAGCCCAGGGTTTCGGCGGCCGCGCTGGCGGGGGCGAGTTCGAACACGCCACCGTTCGTGTTCACGCCACCGGTGGGCGATGTCACGCCAATGCCCGCCACGCTGTCGGCCTGAATACCGATCGTGCCGCCGGTCTGAGACGAAATCGCGCCATCGACTGTCAGCGCATTACCGGGCGTCGTGTGCAGGAACACGTTTCCGGTGCTGGCCTGGACCATGCCGGCGACCGTCAGCGGCATGGTGTCCACGATCGCCAGCGTACCCGTCGCCGCCTGCAATGTCCCGCCACCCACCTGAGCGATGGTGTTGCCGGAATTGGTCAAAGTATAGCTGCCGGCGATTCCGGTCAGCGTCGCGACGTTAATCACCGGCGCGGTCTGAGTCACCGCTCCGGAAGCGTCCAGTTCCAAAGCGCTATTGGCGGCGTCGAATGTGCCGGCGATGGCGATGGACCTGACGCTCGTGGTCGGGCTCAGGCTGCCCGGCAGCGTGACGGAGCCCAGACGGAGGCGGTTCGCGCCAATTCCGGTCAGGTTCGTCAGTGACAGTCCGGACTGTGCGCCGAGGGTCAGAGGCGCGGTTGGATCTCCGGCGGCGAGTTCGAACAGACCGCCGGTCGTCAGCACGACACCGGTGGCGCCAGTCGTGCCCAGATTGCTCACACCGCCCACCAGCAGACCGATCGTTCCGCCCGCCTGAGAAACGAGGGAGCCTCCCTGTCCGAAGGTCAACACGTTGGTGCCCGTGTTGACGAAGAGATTGCCGCCGGCCGCGTTCACCGTACCGGCGATGGTCAGCGGCCCGGACGCGGTTATGGCGAGCGAGCCAGAATCGGTGGTCAGCGCGATCACGGGGAACAATCCGCCGGTTCCGGCAAGCTGTCCGATCGTGTTCTCTGGATTGGTCAGCGCGGCATTGCCCATCTGACCGCCGAGTCGCGCGACGTTCAGCAGCGGCGCCGACTGGGTCACGCCGCCGGTGGCATCCAGGATCATGACGCGCGAGCCCGCGTCAAAGGTACCCGCGACGGTAATCGCACTGGCGAAAATCGTGGGAACGTTGCCGCCTGGAAGCGTCACGCCGCCGATCACCAGTTCGCCCGCGGTGATGCCGGTCGTATTGGTCAGGGCCAGCCCCCCGGACGCGCCCAAGGTGACGGTACCGGCGGTGGGTGGGGCAAGCTCGAACATGCCCGCGGCGCCGCTGTTCACCACGCCCGTCGCGCCTGTGGTGCCCAGGTTGATCAAACTCTCCGCGCTCAAACCAATTCGGCCGCCTGGCACCGCGCCGATCGAACCGTCGGAAGCGAAGATCAACGTGCTGGTGCCGGTGCTCAGGAAGACGTTGCCGGCGGTCGCTCCGACCGCGCCCGCGACAGTCATGGCCGTTCCGTCCACCATGGCGAGCGACCCTGTCGAGGCGAACGCCGCGAGTGTGCCGATTTGGTTGCCAGTACCCGCGCAGGTCCGGCGGTTCCGGCGATCCCGCTCGCACTGGTCAGCACAGCGGCGATGAGAGTCCCGGACGCCGCCTGGGCTACATTCGCTCCCGCCGATGTGCTGACGTCGAGTGTGCCGGACGCACCGGCGCTGACAACTCCGGCCAGCGTGAGCGTCCGGCTGTCAAAGACTGTCAGGTTCGAGGCGGTCAATCCCGTGATCGTGCCGACCTGGTTGCCCGTCCCTCGCCAGGATCGCATTGCCGGAAATGCCGCCCGCGCTGGTAAGCGCTCCCGCGATCAGGCTTCCCCCGGCGCCTTGCACCACGTCGAAACCAGCGCCCGCGGTGGTGGTGAGATCCACGGTGCCGCTCGCTCCGGCGCTGACCAGACCGGCCAGTGTCAGCATGTGGTTGTTCACCAAGGACAGACCGCCGGCGCTCACGCCACTGACCGTACCAATCGCGTTCTCAATGCCCCGCAGAGCAAGGTCGCCGGAGATCCCGATCGCGCTGGTCAGCGTGCCGGCCGTCAAGGTCCCACCGGCGCCCTGGATCACATCGAAGCCGCCACCCGGGGTAGTGCTGAGGTCCACCGTCCCGGTGGATCCGACATTCACCGCGCCCACCAAGGTCAGCGCATGATTATCCACCACGGTCAGTCCACCGGCGGTCAATCCGCTGATGGCGCCAATCTGGTTGCCGGTGCCTCGCAGGATAGCGCCGCCAGAAATACCGCTGTCGCTGATCAGCAGGCCCGCGGTCAGTGCACCGGAGCTTCCCTGGGTGACGCTGAACCCGGCTCCCATGCTGGTGCTGAGATCCGCCGTGCCGCTGGCTCCCACGCTCACGACGCCCGCCAGGACCAGCGGCTGACCATCCATCACCAGCAGCCCACCGGCGGTCAGGCCGCTGATCGTGCCGATCGCGTTGAAAGCGCCTTGCAGATTGAGCTTGCCGGAGATGCCGCTCGTGCTGCTCAGCACGCCGCCGATCAGCGTACCTGACGACGCCTGCGCAACGTCGAAGCCTCCCGGCATGGTGCTGAGATCGACTGTGCCGCTGGAGCCCGCGCTCACCAGTCCCGCAAGCGTCAGCGCCTGATTGTCCACCACGGTGATGCCGCCCGCCGTCACCCCGGCAACCGTGCCGATCGCGTTGGCGATACCGTGCAAACCGATGGTGCCGGAGATGCCGTTCGTACTGGTCAGGGTGCCGGCGGTCAGAGCGCCCGAACTCGCCTGCGTCAGATTGAAACCACCCCCCGCGGTCGGTACTGATGTCGACCGTTCCCGCCGGTCCGACGCTCACCGCACCGCCCAATGTCAGCGCCTGATTGTCCACCACCGTCAGGGCCGTCGCGGTCAGCCCGGTAATCGCGCTGATCGCGTTGAGGGTACCTTGCAGGTTGACCGCACCGCCGACGCCGAGCGCACTGGTCAACACGCCCGCGGCCATCCTGGCGGTCGCGCCCTGCGTGACGCCAAAAGCGCCCACCGTGCTCAGATCCACCGTGCCGCCGTTCCCCGCGCTGACCAGCCCGGCCAACGTGACCGCGCCCGCATCGACGATGGAAATGGATCCGCCGCCCGTGGTGCTTAATGTGCCACCGGCCAGCGTACCGCCGCCCAGTTGGGCGATGGTGTTGCCGTGATTGGTCAGAGCGAAGCTGCCGGCCGTTCCGGTCAGGATCGATACGTTGGTGAGCGTTCCGGTCTGAGTGACGGGGCCGGTCGCGTCCACCTCCAGCGGCAGGCCGCCGTTGTCGAAGCCGGCGATGATAACGCCGCCCGCGGTAACGGCCCCGTTCACCTCGCCGACGCGGATGTTGGAAGCGCCGATCCGGCCGGTCGTCAGGCCAATGCCGCCCAACGTCACCGTGCCGCCAACCGTCCCCGGTCCGAACTCGAAGGTGTCGGCGACGATTGTGCCAGGATTCGGCCCGGATGTCGGGATGGTGAGGGTGGCGGCGGACACGGACACCGTGTGCCCGGTCGCGATGATCGAGCCGGCGTTGATCGCCAGGCCGCCCGCTCCCGCCGCGCCAAGCACGATGTCGCCGGCCGATGAGGCGATGTCGTTACTCAGCGTCAACGACCCTGCGTCGGTGAGGGTCACGCCCGTGGCCCCGGTCAACGGGAACGAAACCGCCAACGGCAAACCATCGTTCAGCGCGATCGATCCGTCCGGCGCGATCAGCGTTCCCAACGTGGCGACGGCGTTGGCGGTAGCCGTGGCGCCCAGGAGATCGATCGAAGCGGCGGCTGTCGCGCTCAGCGTTCCGGCGATGAGCGTACCGCCTTCGGTGATCGACCCGCCGCTGGCGTTCAGGTTGACGGTGCCCGCGCCGCCATCGGTCACCAGGCCATCGATCGCGATCGCGGTGCCGTTCAGCGCGATCGCCGCCGCGGTCACCGTGCCGTTGATCGACAGCAATCCCGCGCTGTTCAGCGTGACCGTCGTCCCGGGATCGACCGTGCTGATCACCGTCAGCGGCCCGCCGTCATTCACCAGCACGCTCGCGCCGTCGAGCGGCCCGACCGTGCCGATCTGGTTCGCGGTCGATGACGATCCGGCGAGCGAGATCGTGCCGCCGGCTTTCCCGGTTACGAGCCCGGCGATCAGCATCCCGGTCTGCTCGATCGAGCCGGTGGTGCGCGCGAGCAAAGCGACCGTGCCTGCGCCGCCGTCCGTCACCACGCCGCCCAGGTTGAGGTTGTCTGCGGTCAGACTGATCGCCGTGCCGGATATCTTGCCGGTGTTGGTCAGCGTCCCGGTGTCGGTGATGGTGACGTTGGCGCCCCCACTCACGGTTCCGGCGACGGTCAGCGGGCGACCGTCATTCAATGTGAAGCCAGTCGCGCTGAACGATCCGAGGTTGCCGATCAGATTGCTGGTCGACGTGGTCCCGAGCAGGTTCGCGGCGGCGGCGGCGGAGCCCGTCAACGTGCCGGCGATCAGGTTGCCGCCAATCGTGATCGATCCGCTCGTGGCCATCAGGTTGACCGTTCCGGCGCCGCCGTCGGTCACCGCGCCGTCGATCGCGAGCCCGGTCGCGTTCAGGGCGACCGCGGTTCCCGTGACGGTCTGTCCCGAATTCACCGTCAGCACCCCGCCGCTGATCAAGGCGACCGAACCGCTCACTGAAACATTGTTGGTGATCGTCAACGATGGAATCGTGTTGAGCGTCAGCGCCGAGGCCGTGAATGCGTCCAGTGTCCCGATCTGGTTTTTGCCGGTGAGGCTGACCGACGATGTGGCTGAGCCAATCAGCGTGCCTGTCGTGATGATGCCCGCGCCACCGATCGTTCCGTTGCTGGCGATCAAGGTCAATGCGTTGAGCGTGCCGGTGTTGAGCGCGCCGGTCACGGTCAGATTGGGTGCGTTCAGCAAAACCGGTCCGGCGGCCAACAGCCCCGAGATCGTGAGATCACTGACGTCGGCGAATGTAAAACCGGTGCCGATGCTGAACGATCCAAGCGACGCGACGGAATTCCGGCTGTTGCCGAGGGTAACAAGGCCGTTACTGGCCGAGCCGGACAGCGTGGTCACATTTGCCAAAGGGTTGCGGCGATCGTCGATATTCCCCGTGGTTTCCAGATCCAGCGCGCGCGGAACCCCGCCATTGCCGATGCCGAGATCCAGCTCCGCGGTCAATGTCAGACCGGTCGCGGTGATAGCCCCCCCGGCGGCACCAAAGCGCACCAGGCCAGACGCGATGCCCGCCAGACTGACGAGTTGTCCTCCCGGGCCGATCTCGAGCACCCCCGGCGTATCCAATGCAAATTCGAAAATGCCACCGGAGATGCCGCCGCCACTCAGGGTCAATGCATCCGCCTGAACCGAAACTGTTCCGCTTGCGGGCGCCGCGACAATTGAGCCCAACGGTCCGATTACGACGCCGCCGCCGCCGACCGCGTGCAGTACCACGTCGCCCGACGGCGCGGACACGATATCGGTCACCGTCAGGACGGTGCCGTCGTTCAGCACGATCGTGCCCGTCGCCGCGGTGAACGAACCAAGATTGGCGATCTGATTCGCCGTGAGTGACGCGCCGGTCAAAATCGCCGACCCGTCGGACGAACCAATCAGCGTATTCGCGACGAGCGTTCCAGCCTCGGTGATCGAGCCGGCGGTGGCGACCAGGTCGAGCGTGCCTGGCGTCGTCACCAGGCCGTTGATCGCCACGCTGGAGCCGGTCAGCGTCACCCCCGTTCCCGTAACGGTCTGACCGGAGCCGATCGACAACAATCCACCGCTTGTCAGCGTCACGGCCCCGCTCGCGGAGACGGTGTTGCTGATCGTCAACGGGGCGCCGTCATTGATGTTGATGACCGTCCCGGTCAGTGAACCGAACGTGCCGATTTCGTTGCTGCCTGGCAGGTCTATCGTCGTCACGGCGCTGGCGCTCAATGTGCCGGTCGCGATGGCGCCCGTGCCCGCGATGGTCGTTTCGTTAGCGATCAGAGAAACCGTGCCGCTCGTGCTGCCACCCGTCGTGATCGAACCTGGAACGCTGATACTCGGCGCGGTCAACGCGATTGGGCCACCCGCGTTCAGAACGCCGGAGAGGGTGAGATCCGTCGAATCAACCAGAGTGAAGGCGCTCTTCGCCGAGAAATCGCCAAGCGCCGTCACGGTGTTGTTGACGTTGGCGAAAACAACGGACCCTGTGTTCGACACGCCGGTCAGCGTCGTCACGTTCAGCAGCGCGTTGCCGCCGTCGGTAATGTCGCCGTTCGCCCGAAGGTCCAGTGGCCGCGCACCATTGCCCTGAGCCGCGTCGAAATCGCTGGTCAGGATGATGGAACTCGCGGTGATCGACCCGGCAGCCGAGCCCAGTCGAATTTGGCTGGAGCCAATGAGGCTGAGATCGACCGGCACCCCTCCATTGCCGATTTGCAACGGTCCAACAGTGTCCTGGGCGAATTCAAAAACCCCGCTGGATACATATGCGCCCTCGCCGCTCGCCGAATAACCGTCGGCGCGCACCGAAACCGTTCCGGTCGCGGAAGCGCTGACCTGCGAGTAAATGTTGATGGCATTGCCGACACCTGCCGCGCGCAACACGACGTCGCCCGCCAGGACCGAGACATTGCCGAAAACCTGCAGCGATTCTCCGTCATCCAGCGTGAAGGAGCCGGTTGTCACGCTGAAACCGCTCAGCCCATCGATCATGTTCGAAGGGGGCAGGTTCGACGAACCTCCCGTGAGGCTCGTCGAACCTTGCGATGTCCCATATAATTGCGCGGCGACGATGGACCCGCCGGTCTGGCTTATCGTTCCCGCCGAGAACAGACTGACCTGATTGACCGCGCTGATGTTGCCCGCGAGGGTGAGATCTCCCGAAACCGTGGTCAACTCGATCGCTGTGTCCGAACCGTTGTCGACGACCGGACCAGTCACGGTCAGCGACTGATTGTCGTTCAGCACGAAGCCCTCGGTCGTGGTGAACGCACCCAACGTGCCGATCAGGTTCGTGGCCTGACCCGCCAGGTTGGCGCTGTCGGCGGAGCCGGTAAGCGTGATGGCGCTGATCGAACCGGCGGTTTGGTTGATCATGCCCACCGCCACCAGATTGAGCGCATTGGCCGCACCGACATCGCCAGCCAGGATCAGGTCGCCGGCCGTGGTGGTCAGTGAAAGCGTGCTGCTTGTCCCGATGTCGGCGATCGGCCCGTTGACCGTCAGTGTCCCGCCGTTCGTCAACGCGAAACCGGCCGTCGTGGTGAATGCCCCCGAGGTACCGATCTGGTTCGCGGCCTGTGCCAAACTCGCCGAGGTCCCGGCCGAACCGCTCAATGTACCCGCGACGATGGTGCCGGATTCGGTAATCGAACCGTTGGTCGCGACCAGTCCGACGGTGCCGAAACCGCCGTCGGTGACCAATCCGTTGATCGCGATACTGGCGGCGGTCAGACCGACGGCGGTGGCGGATACGGTGTTGCCGACAACGATCGCGACACCGTTGTTCAAATTGAACGTCTCCGCCGAGAACGATCCCAGCGTGCCGATCTGGTTGGTGCCGGTCAGCGCCACATCGGCGTCGGCGTAACCGCTCAATGTGCCGGTGGTGATCACCCCGGCGCCGCTGATCGTTCCGCCGTTGGCGTTCAACGCAACCGATCCCGTCGCGGGGCCCCCCGTCGAGATCGCGCCGCCGATAGTGAGGCTGTCCGCCCCGAGCGTGACGGTGGACGCGTTCAACGGTCCGGCCACGGTGAGCGTGCCGGACGGCTGATTGAGCGTGAAGCCGTTACCGGCGCCGGAGACGGTGAAGGTCCCGATCGTGTCAATTCCGGCCGAAAGCGCTGTCAGCGACAAAGAACCGCCGCTGATGGTGCCGGTCAGCGTGGATACGTTAAGGAAGGGTGACGAGCCGCCGTCGCTGACGTTTCCGGTCGCCTGAAGGTCCAATGGTCGCGGAGCGCCGCCATTTCCCGTTCCCAGGTCGAAACTACCGGCGGTCGTGATCCCGGTCGCGGTGACCGACCCATTGGCGGCGCCGATCCGGACACTCGAGGTGCCGATCCCTGTCAGATCGACGAGGTTGCCGCCAGCGCCAAGCGTTACGACCTCGGACTGGTTCGGCGCGTATTCGAACCAGCCGCCGGTGATCGTCGCGATACCGGTCATCGAGAACGCGTCAGCGCGAACGGTGACGGTACCTTCGGCCACCACCGCGCTTCGCGAACCCAGGCTGATCGCGCTGCTCGCCCCGTTTGACGTCAGAACCACGTTGCCCGCGGCAGCCGACAGCAGACCTTCGACACTCAGCGCGTTGGCCGCGGTCAATGTGAAGCCGCCGCTGCCCACGATGAAACCGCCAATCGACGTGATGGCGTTGCTGCTTTGATCGAGCGTAACCGCGCCGGTATTGCCGGTCAGCGTCACGCCTCCGGTCAACGGTGCGCTCTGCGTCACGGCGCCGGTACTTTGCAAATCCAGATTTGGCGTCACGCCACCCAGGCTGATCGAGCCATCGATGGAGATGGCGCTCGCCGTTTGCACCAATGCGCCACCGACAGTCGCGCCGCCAAGCCGCAAGGTGCCCCCGGTGAAGGCTTTCAGCACGCTTTGCGAGAGCGACAGGCCGACGGTGCCACCCAAACTCATGGCGATGTTCGACGCCGGTGCGATCTCCATCGTGTTCGCGAGCGCGCTGACCTGGCCGCCGGCCGCCACCGTCAGCGCATCCGCCTGGAACGTGGCGAACTTGTTGGTTGACGTCACCAGGACCAGCCCTGACGGACCGAGCGCGATGGTTCCGCCGACTCCTGCCAACAGGCTGACCGAGCCACCGCTGGAACTGACGCTGGCCAGCACCGAGATCAACGGCGACGCCTGTGCCGCGGGCGCGCTCGATGGTCCGGCGCCGCCGGTCGCCAGGATTACATCGCCGGTCGCGCTCACGTTCGCGTCAACGTTGATCGTGCCGCCAGCCTCCAGCGTCAGCGAACCGGTGGTACTGAGCGCCGAACTGACCGTGAGTGTCTTGGCCGCCTGGAGGAAGATGTTGCCGCTCAATGCGGAGGCCGACACCGTGTCCGGCGGTGTGTCCGTGACACCCGCGAGCAGTGTGCCCCCGCCGGTGATACCGGAATCGAGCGTGCCGCCGGACGCCACCACGGTGAGGTTGGTTGGATCGAGCAAGATCGTGCCGAGATTGCCGGCCGGCGCGGTGACATCGATCGCGCCGGTCAGGCTGAGCGCGTTGGCCGAGACTTCCGCGAACCCGCCATTCCCTCCGAGTGGGCCACCCGTCGCGGTGATCAGTCCCGACATCGTCGTGGTATCGGACGACAGCACCGCGACTTTGCCGCCATTACCGCGGGCGGTCGCGTTCGCCGCGATGCGCGCGCCTTGCTCGATCGTCACCGACTTCGCCATGCGGGCGCCGGTTACCGACGGGCCGCCGCTGGCTCGTTTCAACGTCGTGCCGATCGCGACCGTGCCGCCACCCGCCGCGCCGGAGGCATTCACCACCGCGCCGGATTTGACGATCACGGCATTGCTCGCAAGCAGTCCGATCCGGCCGCCGGTCGCGGTCGCGGCTTTGCCGGTGGCCTCCAGATCGCCGGTGATCGTGATCGATCCGCCAACGCCGTCGATCGCGATGTCGCCAGGACGACCGGAGACGGTGCGCGACTGGATCTTGCCGCCCGCGGTCACGAGGTTGGTCACCACGCCATCGACCGCGCGCGCCGTCAGTCGCACCGTGCCGCCGTCGGCGCGGATCACCCCGGTGTTGGTCACCAGCGCCTCGCCACCGTCGGGTGCCTTCGTCACGGCGCCTGTGACATTCACGGTTACGAGTTTGTCGCCGTACAGATCGAGCGTCGCCGTCTTCGCCCCGGCCAGCACGACGTGACCAAGCTTCGCGTCGATTACGCCGGCATTGGCGACACTCGGAGCGACCAGGGAGGCGAGGCCGGCGCCGGTTATCGTGATGTTCCCGTTGTTGACAATGCGCGCGTTCGGATTGCCTGGCTGATTGAAGGCGATCTTGCCGCCGTTCATGAACGCCCTGGGATCCGTCCCCGACGCCGAGACCATCAGGCCGGCGGTATTGACCTGCGCGCCTTTATAAAACGTGACGCCGGACTGATTGACCAGGACGACCTGGCCGTTGGCGTTGATCCGGCCCGCGATTTGCGACGGATTGGGACCGGTGACCGTATTCATCGTGATCGCGTTCGCGTTCGGCTGCTGAAACGTAACCGATTGCTGGGAGCCGACGTCGAAGCTTTGCCAGTTGACCGCGGCACGCTGTGACGACTGATTGATCGTTGTATTGTTGACGGTTTGCGCGATCGAGGCCGTCCCGCCAATCACCACGCCGCCGGCCGGACGCGCATTTGGTGCCGGCTGCGCCTCCGCCGGCACGGCCAGCACCATGACGACAACGGCCTGCAACGCGGTACTGACCATCAACGCGGAGCGAGTGCGGCGCGCGACGCCAACGCAGCGAACCGTCCCCCCTATTCCCGCTCTCTTCACTTATTGGAACTCCTGGGCCGGCTTCATCCGTAGCAACGCGATGTGTTCGAACGAAGGCGCCCCGGTAACCGCGCATTTATCAGAATCGTCCCACGACACGCCAATAGAGACCTATACCATTTAAGTCGGCGACCGATGGCGGCGGCCGTGTCGTGAGCCGGCCAAGCGCTTCCAGATCCAGTTCCACATAGCTTGTCATTTGCAACCGCACTCCTCCGCCGGCCGAAGCCAGCCGCGCCGCTGAAATCGGTCTTAAGGTTCTGCCAGGCCTCACCCCAGTCGTAGAACAGATAAAACTGGCCCGCGACATCGGCGCGGCTGCCGATCCATGCCAGATTAATCGTTGAATTAAGTTGCAATTCGACGGTCGCGGCCAAAGCTTTGTCGCCCGGAGCCTGCCCCGAGTAGTAGCCGCGCGTGAAACGGGAACCGCCGAGGTAGAATTGCTCCGCCGGCGGCAAAATGTCGGGGGTCCACTGGCCCGTAACCAATCCCATTACCGCGACGCTCCCGGCCTCCCAGGGTTCGAACAAGGTCTGCGTGCGGCTCGCCTCGAACTTGATCGCGGTGAAATTATGATGCTCGCCCTGGCGCGCCGTGCTCGGCACCTGCGCGATGCCATGGAATGCGCCCAAAACATCGAGTCCGCGTGACACCCGCGTGGAAAACTGCGAGGTCGCGGGTCTGGTGTCGCCAAGAATCAGGTCGGAAATAATGTAATCTTCACCCACGCGCAGCACGCGGATTTCATCCGCGCTCGACTGGATTGAGGGCGTTCCCGTGTAAATCGTCAATTCCAGGGCGTCGAGGGAGCTGTAGACATTCAAATTCTGGCGCCGCGAGCGGATCACCGGGAAAGATCCCTGAACACCGAAAATGTCGGTCCAACCCCGATATCCCAAAGCACCAAGCGAGCCGGTGGGCGTATTCACGCCCGCGCCGCCGTAAATCTTGAACCTCAGACCCGAGGTGCCAACGAACCACTCGGACGAAAGCTGGCCGAAGTTCTGACTATTGGGAAAAGAGTGGAAGATCGAGAACTCGGTCCGGTCCCCCCACCCGGTCACGGAATTGAGATCCGCGATCCCGAGGAACTCGATAGGACCGGTCAAATAGAACGCCCGATTGTCCGCCGAGACCTGCCCGGTCACGTGTTTCAGGCTGACCTGCGCGATCAGCGTGAGCGCACCGGGATCTTCCTTCGACGGCTCCAGCACCGTACTCAGGCTGACGCCGGGTACGTCTTGCGCCAGCAGCAACCAACGCTCCAACGTCGCGGTGTTGATGACCGGATAGTCCGTCAGATGTCGCAGAAAACGCAGCACCATCGAGCCGGCGGCACCGATGTCGCCATCCAGCCGCACGGCGGCGATGTGGCCCTCGACGACCGTATACCGCACGACGCCATTGCCTTTGTCGATCGCCAGCGAAACAGAGGTCAGCGCATAACCGCGCGATCGATAAGTGCGAAGGATTTCCTGCCGCGCCTTGTCGAGTTGCGTGAGCGGCGTCGCCGGTCCGACCAATCCATCGAGGAGAGGTCTGTACCTCGGCATCGAATAATGTCGCGCCCACGAGTTCCACGCGGGTGACCGCGATGGGAACATTGGGCACCTCACCCTCTTCGATCGGATTAAGTTTGATCCCGCCCGGCGATACCGCCGGGAGTTGAGGCGGCGCCATGCGCTCAATCGGTGAGCCCTGCGGCGGCTGTGGCACGCTGTTGAGCGGCGGCGCCTGCGCCAGCACGGGATCAACCGCACCGATCATCAGTGCGAGCGCGAGCACGATCCCCACATCGCGTTGCCGAGGCATTTCCGTCGCATGCCGGGTGCGGCCGATCATGCGCCGGACACGCGACACGATTTCAGGATCAACCACGCGCACGCCCTTTACCCACCCCGCCATGACAGCAGCAGATTATTCGCGTCGTGACAAGATTTCCCGCGGCGAAATCGTGTCAGCGACGGCGAACTTTGTAGCGGCTCCGGCGTGCGTCGCTTTTTTCACACGCCTTGTATCAAGCGCATTTCTGGCGCGAATGGCGTCGTGCGAATCGTGTGCCGGAAACCCCGGCACCAGGTCGGACCGCGCCAGGCGGCTTGTGAACGATCTTATACCAGCGTTCCAATTAAATGACCGATGCGCATTGACGTGCGATCGTCATCACCGGCCTCGACCCGGCGATCTGTCGCGGCACTGTGCCGAATGAGGGCCGGCTCGGGAGCCAGCCATGACGGGACGAGCGTTCGTGCGAAGGGTCAGCCGTTCGGGCGGTCGGGTACTATTCCGCCGCGCGCGCGGGAGCTTCCGACTTCCATGCTTTGATAACAGGCAGCACTTCGGTCGCATACAGCCGTAAACCTCGCTCGGCGACGTCGTACGGTGTGCCGCCAAAGCGAAACGATGTCGCGAGCTCAAAGTCCCCGACCACCGCGCGGCGGTCCTCCATCATGCGCAGAATGCGATCGGGCGTGCCCCACACGGCTGCCTGCATGAACGCGGAAACGATGCCGTCCATGCCGATCTCTCGCGCCATCGCGATCTTTTGCGCGTACGCGTCGTAACCTTTGACGGTGGAGAAATGCTCGCCGAGCAGCTCGTAGTGGAAAAAGTTGCTTTCGACGAACTTACCCATGTAACGCCGAGCCATTTCCTCGGCGCCTTCCAACGACGGCGTGCAGACACAGAAATCGGCGAGCAACGGCGGCGAGGCCTCGACGCCATGCAATTGCCGAACCAGCGCGCGGTGCTTGTTGATCGCCGGCATGCGCAGCGGCCACGGGCGGTCGGCGAACATCACCATTCTCGCGTTCAGTTTCGCGGCCGATACGACAGAGTCGTCGCTGGAGGCGACGGCATAGACGCGGCCGTCAATGGCGTGGCTCGGCCGCGGCCGGATTTCGATTCTCGGCTGTTTGTAGTGCTTGCCGTCGCCTTCCATGAACCCGGTTCGAAGCGCACCGAGGATCATCGCCGCCGCCTCATCGAACCGCTCCCGCGATTTATCCATCGTGCCGCGGAAGGCGGCGAATTCCCGGCGCGCCAGACCGCGTCCCATGCCGAGCCGCAGTCGCCCACCGCTGAGGTAATCCAGTACCGACACCTGCTCGGCCACGCGCAGCGGATCGTGCCACGGCAAAATGACCGCGGCGGTGCCAATGCCAACCGTCGGACAAACCGCGGCCAGGTGGGTCATCAGTTGAAGGTTGTCCGGGCAGAACGAATAATCGTTGAAGTGGTGCTCGACCGACCACAGTACATCGAACCCCAGGTCGGCGGCGAGGCGGGCGAGGCGCAGTTCCTCATCCCAGACCTGCTGGTCGGACACGTTCGACCAGCCGTAACTGGCGAACACCATCTGCAAGCCGACATCCATGACGTCCTCCTGAATTTCTGCTTCCAATGATTTCACGATCATGTCCCTCCGGCAACCGGAGCGGCGATGGAGGAGCGGAGGATGACGCGGCCGCGTGACGGGCATACAGTCATCGCAGCAACGGAGGGAACCGGACATGGCCCTGAAGCGCATGGTCCTGGAAATTGGCATGGGTACCGATATTCGCGGCGGCGACGATACCAAGGCCGCGGTGCGCGCGCTACGCGACGCGCTGTGGCACAACTCGTTGAGCGTGGCCGCGGCACTCGGTCTCGACGTCGATTCGATGAAGGTCGAGGTCACGATCGGTACGCCACACCCCGAAAAGGTCGACAAAGCCCAGGTGCTGGCGGTGTTGCCGCATGGGACGGGCACGGTGACGGTGGTCCAGGGTGGGCTGGAAATTCCCAACGACGAAGGCACCAACGTCACACTGCTGGCCCAGGCGGCCGCGGTCGTGTGGCTGGACGTGGCGTGAGGGGAGCGAAACCATGGCACTGAAACGCGTTATCCTCGAAATGGGGACCGGCAACGACCTGCATGGCGGGAATTATACCAAGGCGGCGCTACGGGCGGTGCAGGATGCGATCCATCACAGTTCGCTCGGTATGCTCCGTTCACTTGGGATCGATTCGCAAAACGATGCGGGTGGAGGTCGACGATCGGCGTGCAGCAGCCGGACAAAGTCGATACCGAGGCGGTGCGCGCCACGTTGCCGCACGGCATCGCCACGGTGAAGGCGGTCAAAGGCGGGCTGGATGTGCCGGATCAGGCGGGCGGCGACGTGGCGGTCATCGCCAGCGCGGCGGTCGCGGTGCGGCTGGAGTTGCCCTGACCGAAATCGCGCCACCATCCCCGGTCCGATCCCGGGAATATCGGTGATCACGGGCGCGGCTTGCGGCCCTCGCGGTAGCCGTTGTCGTTGAAATGTTGTTGCGCCGACAGCAACTCCCCACGTGCGATGTATTCCGCGACGCCGGGATTCTGTTCCAGATACCATGCCTCATCGACCGGGATGGGGAACGGCATCCGCCCCTCGAAATAGCCGTCGTTCAAAAAATGCTCGTTGCGCGGACTTCACGACCCCCTTGCTGATCGCATCCGCGACGTCGGGATATTGGTCAGATACCAGGCTTCATCGACCTCGATGCCTTGCAGCAACGTCCGGACCAGAACGGTGAACTGCGCATACTCGTGGTGACGGTGAGTTCGCCGTTCACCGCCGCGAAGCTCAGGAATGATTTGATTCCCTCAAAAGGCGGCAGGTAGTCCACGCGGTGATCCGCCTGGTTTTCGCTTGAATGCATAGCAAAATTCGGCTCGGATGCAAGCCACGAACGGCCATGCGGCAATCGCGGTCGGAACCGGATCATTGGCGTAAGAACGGGTTGCTCCGACGCTCCGCGCCGATGGTCGATCCTGGACCGTGACCGCAAAGAACGAGAAATCGTCCCCGAGCGGCAGCAGCTTCGTCCGGATCGCGTCGATCAGCGCCTCGTGATCGCCGTACGGGAAGTCCGTCCGGCCGACCGAACCCTGAAACAGCACATCGCCCACCAGCGCGAACCGCGCCGCGTGGTTCACGACAAGAGGCTTTCTCCCAGACGCCGGAAGCGCTCCGTCCAAGCGGCCGCTTCTGCTTCTCCAGCGGCGGCGCGCTTTTGAATCCTGTCGAAGACCGTACGGCGCAATTGGAACCAAATATTCTGCGGTTTCCACAAGACTACTTCGAATGGCAGAGAACGGGCCAGACTGATGCGCGCTTCGATGCGGTCGAGCAGCTCCGTCTTGCCGGGGTCGGCTGCGAACTTTTCCAGTAGGCGCTCCAGCGCCGTCCGCGAAGCGAATTCCAGAGTTGTGGCATCCAGGTTCACCTTGGCGACGCGGACCTGTTCCAGCAGGCCGTGAATACGCTCGGCGTCCATTGGCTCCGCCTCGAGTTCCCGGCGAAGTAGGCCATTCAGCGCAAATTCCGCGGCGGTCGCCATGGGTTTCGGCAGTGGCACGCCCAGATCGTGCAGAAATTGGATCAGAGCCGCATGATGTTCATGTATCTGGCGGTATGCCGCTTCGGCCTCCGCCAGCGTGGAATCCAGAATGTGACGCAGTACCATCCGCTGGTCGTCCCGAAACAGTGACTTTGTGGAGTAACTGGCCGCACCGAGCTCCCGGTCCATGGCGCGCAGAGTTTCCGTTATTTCCCCCTTGGAAAACACCTCCGTAATCCGGGCCGCCATCGCCTCGTATGCATCCCGGTCTTCGCAGAGGCTGACGCCGCAACTCAGGTTGTGATCGCCCAGGTGCAGCGCGCACAGCACGAAGCAGGCGGATTCCCAGGTGATTTCCGATGACACTTTGATGCGGGCCAGCGCTAGTTTGGTTCTTCCCGCTTCGAAGTTGCGGTAATCTTCGGCGTCTATCGTATAACAGTAGATTCGTTCGGGATTCGCGTGCGGCTTAAACAGGGAGCTGATGCCGTAGTGAGCGGCCACCTTGTCCAGAGTCACAGCCGCCGGCCTGACTCATTCTTTCATAAACCTGCTTGCCGTCCCCTGCTCCGGCAGATTGCTCTTAGCCTTCGACAGTGTCTCGAGGAAGTTCGTTTCCAGGTCGTCGTCCAGAAATCCTTGGCCAATTGGATCGCGCGTCCCGCGTACTGAATCACCTGTACCGTCTCGATTCCTGAAATGTCGTCGAAGAACCAGCCACAACTCGTGTACATAAGCATCGCGTGGCGCTGGAGCTCCAGCAGTTTCAAGGCGGCACTGGCTTCCGAGTGGTTCAGCTCATGCGTGGAATGCCGACGCAGGAGCTTGCAGACGTTCTCCTGGGACCGGTCCAGGAGGACGTCTATGTAAGCGTTGCGGGCCGCCCATGGATCCTTCAGCAGGCTGCCGGCGGTCTGCTCGAAACGCGTGGCCAGTGCGTCGCGCAGCGAATCCAAAGCTTCACGCAGGGGCGCGCCATGACTGGTTCCATCCGGCGCGCCCGGAATTGCAGCCGCAATCCGAACGCCAGCGCTCCACGCCGTGCGCGCAGCTCCACGATGTGTTTTCGAAAAGTTCGACTTCATGAGTCGGCGGGTGTTAGCAAGAAATACTCCCCGTAGATCGTGATCTCGGCGAGTTCCTTTTACTGAATGTAGTGCAGGGCATACGTGAGCGCCATCTCTCCGTGATGATGATGGTGGCCGTAGGTCTCGCCGTCCGTGGCGATGTGGACCAGTTCCGGCCAGGCACGCTTATCGGAGAAGGCTCCGAGCAGCCGCTGCGCAAAGTTCTCGCCGTTATCCAGCAGGCCCTCGAACGCCACGCCATGAGAAATCGGCCCATCGTAAAAAAAGATGTTGATGGAGCGATGCCCCCCCAACCGCAGGCGATAAGCCATGGTTGGGTCAATTCTGCCCCCGGATACGTCGTTCCAC
>CAVRDN010000042.1:0-11576 GCA_963719675.1 uncultured Alphaproteobacteria bacterium
CCAAACTCGAGGATCGTCATCACTTTTGCGAGCGTGAGCTGGCGCTGAACGCCCCCGCCGCTCCGGGCCTGTATCGCGATGTCGTTCCGGTGGTGCGTGCGCCAACCGGCGACCTGGCGATCGGCGAACCTGGCGAAGTGGTCGATTGGGTCGTTCGCATGGCGCGCGTGCCGGCGAACGACTTCCTCGATGTGCGGGCCGCGGCGAGCGGTCTGTCCCCGGCATTGCTCGAGCAAATCGCCGACGCGGTGGCCGCCTGGCATCTGTCGCTGCCGCCGGTCGCTGGAACCAGGCCGGACATGGAGGCGATCGCGGAAGGCAATGTGCGTTCCGCCATCGCCGCCGGGACTGCCGGAGACCGAGGTGCTTGCCTGGCGCGACGCGATGCTGACGGGGCTGCGGGCGCGAACGGACTGGCGCGATCATCGTGCCGCTTCCGGCTTCGTTCGCCGCTGCCACGGCGATTTGCATCTGGGCAATCTGTGCCTCTGGCAAGGGCGGCCTGTACTGTTCGACGCTCTGGAGTTCGACGAGGCGCTGGCGACCATCGACGTCGCCTATGACCTCGCGTTTCTGCTGATGGACCTGGAGCACACCCTGGACCGGGCCGCCGCCAATCGCGTGCTGAACCGGTACGTGGCACGAACCGGAGACGCCGATCTGGTGACCGGATTGCCCGTCTTCCTGTCGATGCGCGCCATGGTTCGCGCGCACGTGGAGGCCCGGTCCGGTCATCCCGGCCGCGTTGGCGGCTATTTGACCGCGGCCAGGCGCTATCTTGAGCCGCACACGCGGATCGTGATCGCGATCGGCGGTCTGCCTGGCACCGGGAAATCAACGCTGGCCCGCGCGCTGGCTCCCGCGCTGGGTGCGCCGCCTGGCGCGCTGGTGTTGCGCAGCGACGAAATCAGAAAACGCCAGCACGGTGCTCCGCCGGAGCAGCGTCTGCCACAATCGGCCTATTCCGAGGCGAAAAGCGTGGCGGTTTTCGATGAACTCGCGGCTCTCGCGGAAACGGCGGCGCGAGGCGGCCATACGGTGATCGCGGACGCGACGTTCCTGGACCTGGCGCACCGATCGCTGATCGAGGCCGCCGCGACGCGAGCCGACGTGAGATTCCTCGGTGTTTGGTTGAGCGCGCCGCGGGACGTGCTCGAACAACGAATTGGGGCACGGACCGGCGATGCGTCCGACGCGACCGTCGATGTGTTGCGTGCCGCCGCCGGCAACGACCCCGGCGCTGGCTCCTGGCACGCGGTGGACGCGACCGATGGCGCCAATGCGCGGACAATCGTTATGGCTCTGGCGAATTCTCTCTGTCATCCCATATTGGGTCCTGAGGCGAACGCAATGCAGAGTTGCGCCCATGTGTGGGCGGGGCTGCATCCCGCGGGGGACGTACAGGGAAAGGACCGGACAATGGCCATCCGCAAAATTCTGCTTCCGTTGACAGGCACCGCGGCGGGCGAGGCGGCGCTGACAACGTCGTTGATGATCGCCAACCAATGGAAGGCACATGTCACCGCCTTGCATGTGCGGGTCGATAGCCGCGACGTGGCGCCGCTGGCCGGTGAGGGGCTGTCCGGCGCGATGATCGAAGAAATGATGTCGGCCACGGAAAAGGAAAGCAGCGATCGGGCGCACGCCGTGCGATCGATGTTCGAACGGTTCGTCGCGCGGCAGAACGTCGTGGTGCGCGAGGCGCATCCTGGCCTGGACCATGCGACCGCCAGCTTCGCCGCTGTCACGGGCCGGGAAGAGGACATTGTCGCGCAACAGGCTCGGCTGGCCGATTTGACCGTCGTGCCGCACCCGGACGCGGGAGAGGACGTATCCTCATCCGACGCGCTGCACGCGGTGCTGTTCGATTCCGGCCGGCCGGTGATGATCGCGCCGCAGGCCCCGGTCGAGACAGTCGGCAAGCGGGTCTGCCTCGCCTGGAATGGCACGGCGGAGTCGGCCGAGTCGGCTCTTTCCGCATTGCCCTGGATGAAGCACGCGGAGGGTGTCTGCATTCTGTCCGCTGATGGCTATCAACGTCGCGGGCCCGCGGCGCCGGAACTCGCGGCTTATTTGGCGTTGCACGGCATCACCGCGGATATCGTGATGTTCCCGTCCATTCGCAATTCCGTCGGCGCCGGTCTGCTGGAGGCCGCGCGCCAGTTCGGCTGCGATTTGCTGTCGATGGGCGCTTACTCGCATTCCCGGTTGCGGCAGCTGATTTTGGGCGGCGTGACCCGGCATGTGCTGGAGAGCGCGACGATTCCGGTGATGATGACCCGGTAACCCGTCAGTCCCTGAACAGGGACAGCAAGCCCAGAAGCAATCGTGTGGGCGACGGTGGACAGCCGCGGATGACCACGTCCACCGGGACCACGGCCGAGACTCCGCCGACGACCGCGGGGCTCGTGGCGAACACGCCGCCATCGGCGCCGCAATCGCCCACCGCGACAACCCATTTCGGATCGGGAGTGGCGCGCCAGGTGCGTTCCAGAGCCTGTTGCATGTTGCGTGTCACGGGTCCGGTCACCAGCAGCACATCGGCGTGGCGTGGCGACGCGACAAAGTGGATACCAAAGCGTTCGATATCGTAGAATGCGTTGTTCAGTGCATGGATTTCCAGCTCGCAGCCATTACAGGACCCGGCGTCAACCTGGCGGATGGCCAGGCTGTGACCCAAACGCCGCTGCGCGATTTCATTCAGACTGGACGCCAGAGCCGCGAATTCCGGATCGACCGCCGGGCGTGGCTCGGTCAGCGGTCGGCGCAGTCCCTCACGCAGAAATCTAAGCATCTGGCACCATCCTCACAGGTCGTGCCCGAGTAGGAACAATTGAAACTTTTATTGCACAGCGGGAAGTCGGCGACGATGTTGCCCTCGATCACCGCCTCCAGCAGCGGCCACTGGAACCACGATGCGTCGCGAATATGGCAGCGTTCCACGTAGCCGCGTCGATGCGCAGCCAAACCAGCAGGTCGCCACGGAATGCCTCGGTCAACGTCAACGCCTCGCCCGACGCGGTAGGCAGCAGCGTCATGATGTCGCCGGCGGGAAGGTTGTGCGCGATCTGCTCGATCAGACCGAGGCTCTGGCCGATCTCCTGGGCTCGGATCCAGACGCGGGCGTTCACATCGCCGTCGGTCAGCACGGGAACCTCGAAGTTCAGCGCGTCGTACGGCGCGTAACCGGGATGCTTGCGCGCGTCGAAGGCCCGGCCCGAACCCCGGCCGACGTATCCGCCCGCGCCGAATTGCCGCGCCAGTTCGGGCTTCAGCGTGCCGGTTGTCACCGTGCGATCCTGCAACGACGCGTTTTCATCATACAATTTCGTCAGCGCGGCGAACTTCTCCCGCACTTCGCTCACAAGGCCGACAATGGAGGCGAGGTTCTGTGCGCCCAGGTCCACCGCGATGCCACCCGGAACGATCCGGTCCATCATCAATCGATGGCCGAACGCGGCGTCCGCGGCGCGGAGCATTCTCTCACGCAACACGGCGCAGTGCGACAGAATGAGGGTGAAAGACGCATCGTTGCAGATCGCGCCGAAATCGCCGAGGTGATTGGCGACCCGTTCCATTTCCGCCATCAAGGCGCGCAACCAGACGGCGCGCGGCGGTGGCGCGATGGCCAATGCGGTCTCCACCGCGCGGGCGAACCCGAGGCTCAGCGCCACCGTGCTGTCGCCGGACACGCGGCCGGCGAGCCGGGCCGCCTGTTCCTGCGGAAGACCCTGGAACAATGCGTCGATGCCTTTGTGGACGTAGCCGAGCCTTTGCTCCAACCGCACAACGGTCTCACCGTCGCAGGTGAAACGAAAATGCCCCGGCTCGATGATCCCGGCATGAACCGGGCCGACCGGGATTTGATGCAGGCCGACACCCTCGACCGGCAAAAACGGGTAATTCGTTCCGTCACCGTGATCAAGCCAGCCGCGAGGGTCCGGCAAGCCAACCGGCTCGTAGCCAAATAAATCCCGGATCGCGCGTTCGAGGCGGATCGCCGGCGGATGCACCTCCCCGACCGAAGGGTAACGCCCGTCCGGACAGGGCAGCGTCAACACGACAATATCGTGATCGGCGGGCTCCAGCAGCGCCATATGAACCTGGTTGGCGTCGCCCCAGATACTCAGCAGTGTCAGTTCGCCCGTCGCGAGCAAGGCGGTCGCGTGCAGCCAACTGTCCGCGTGAACGATCGCCCGAGGGAAAGGCTTGTGCGACGGCACCATACGGCCGGCGTCCAGCAGGGCACTGACGTGTTTCATCCCAGCATCGCCGCCACGTGCTGAAACCACGTCACCAAACCCGGCGGTAACCAGATGCCGGCGATCAACACCAGCGACAGATGCGCGATGACCGGCAGGTAGGACGCGTGTACTGGACCGGTCGGTCCCTTCACCTCGCCGAACGCGACCTCGGTCAGACGCAACAACAGCGCGCCGAACGCAAGCAGCAGGCCAACGATGAACAGCACCGCGAGCACCGGTTCGCGCGCGAACGTCGTGGTCACGACCAGGAACTCACTGGTGAACACACCAAACGGCGGCAGCCCGGCGATCGCCGCGACGCCCGCTACCAGCAGCCAGCCGAGCAATGGATGCGATGTCGTCAACCCTCCCATATCCGCCATCCGCTGCGATCCCTTCACCTGCGCGACATGGCCGACGGTGAAGAAGATCGCGGATTTCGTCAGGCTGTGCATCGTCATTTGCAACAGGCCCGCGAGGTTGCCCAATGGCCCGGCCATGCCAAACGCGAACACGATAATGCCCATGTGCTCGATCGAGGAGTAAGCGAACATGCGTTTGATATCGCGCCGCCGGTACAGCATGAACCCGGCGAAAATCAGCGACAGCAACCCGAGCCCGATCAACAGCGGGCCAGGCGCGATCGCCGACGCGTTGGCCGCGATCAGGATTTTGAAGCGCAGCAATGCGTAGAGCGCGACGTTCAGCAACAGGCCCGAGAGGACCGCGGAAATAGGTGTCGGACCCTCGGCATGCGCGTCCGGCAGCCACGCGTGCAGCGGCGCGAGCCCGACCTTGGTCCCGTAGCCCAACAGCAAGAAGATGAAGGCGATGTTCAACAATGACGGATCGAAGCCGCGCGCGCGCGCGACCAGCGTCGTCCACATCATGGCATCCATGCCCTCGCCGATGACCGGACGGGCGGCGAGATAGACCAGGATCGTGCCGAACAGCGCCAAAGCGATGCCGACCGATCCGAGGATGAAATACTTCCACGCGGCCTCCAGCGCCTCATGCGTGCGGTAGATGCCGACCATCAGCACGGTCGTCAGCGTCGCGAGCTCGACCGCGACCCACATCAGGCCGATGTTGTTGGCGACCAGCGCGAGGTTCATGCCGAACAGCATCAACTGAAACATCGCGTGGTAGAACCGCAGATGCCATGCGGTCAGCCGGCCGATTTCCAGTTCATGCGCGATATAGCTGGCGCTGAACGCACTGGTGGTGAAACCGATGAAGGTGTTCAGCAGGATGAACACGATATTGAAGTCGTCCACCATCAGGTATTCGTGCGGGGGCGGCCGCTCGAACAACAGTGAAACGGCGCAGGCCAGCGACCCGAGCGACGCGACGATGTTCAGCCCGGCGGAGATCCGATAGCCCGGCAACAGCGCGAGGATCGCCGCGAACACCAGCGGGATCAGCAGAACGCCCAGCACCGGATCGAACCAGGGCGGCAGCGCGGTCGCGAGACCGTTCATCGTTGGCCACCGCGGAACTCGTCGAGTACGCCGATATCGACGGTATCGAACCGCTCGCGAATGCGGAACAGGAAGACGCCGATGACGATGAAGGCGATCAGGACGGAGAACGCGACGCTGATTTCCACCACCAGCGGCATGCCTTGCGCTCCGGTCGCGGCCAGGTTGATGCCATTTTCCAACGACATGAATCCGACGACCTGACTGACCGCGTTGCGCCGCGTCACCATCACCAGCAACCCGATCAGCACGACCGACAGAGCGAGCGCGATGTCCTCGCGCACCACCGGCTCGGCCCCGGCGGTCAGCGGCAACATCACCTCCAACGACAGCGCGACCAGAGCCATGCCGGCGAGCATCGTCAAACCGATACTGAAGACGACTTCGATCTCGCGATGGATGCCCATGCGGAACACCATGCGGCGGAGCACGAGCGGCACGATGATCGCCTTGAACACCAGCGCGATGCCGGCGGTGATATAAAGATGCGGCGCGTGCTGAATATGGGCCTGCCATGCCACGGACATAGCCAATACAAAGGCGTGCGCGGCGAGCACATGCAACAGCGGCAGCAGCCGCACCTGATAGAGCATGAGGAAGCTCAGCAGCACCAGGAAGCCTGCCAGCATGTGCGCGATGTCGAAGTCGATGCCGTGCATCACATGCCTCGCGACACGAACAGCAGCAGCACGCCCAACAACCCAAGCATGAACGCCGCGCCGAGGAAATTGGGCACCCGGAACACCCGCATTTTGGCGATCGACATCTCGAACACGCCGAGAAGCACGCCGCCCGCGAAAAGTTTCATCAGGTAAACCGCCAGTCCAATCAGATATTGTTCCGCCCCGGCACCGTTGCGCGCGATGCCGAACGGGAAAAACAAACAGCCGATCAACGACACGTAGAGCAGCAATTTCAGAAAGGTGGCGAGGTCGATCATCGCCAGATGGCGGCCGGAATACTCCAGCACCATGGCCTCATGCACCATCGTCAGTTCCAGATGGGTCGCCGGATTATCGACCGGAATGCGCGCGTTCTCCGCCAACGCGACGATGACCAGCGCGATCAACGCCAGAGCCAGCGACACCCGCAATCCCGACTGACCGCTGGCCATGTTATCGGCGATGGTCGACAACTGGGTGGACCCCGCGATCAGCGCCACGCAAAATACGATCATGATCATCGCCGGCTCGGCCAGTGACGCGAACATCACCTCCCGCGAGGAACCGATGCCGCCAAAGCTGGTGCCGACATCCAGTCCCGCCAACGCCTGAGCGAAGCGCGCCGCGCCGAGCAACCCGGCGATCGCGATCAGGTCCCCGGTCCAACTGAACATCAGGCCGGTCGCGAAGGTCGGCACCAGCGCCGCCGCGACCCAGGTGATCGACAGCATCAGATAAGGTACGACCCGGAACAGCCACGACGCGTTGTCGGCCAGCACGACCTCTTTCAGCATCAGCCGCCGAAGATCGCGGTACGGCTGCAGCAGCGGTGGTCCCTGGCGGCGCTGGATCCGCGCCTTGACCTTACGCACGACGCCGGTCAACAGCGGCGCGAGGCCGATCACCAGCGACATTTGCACAAACTGCACCAACAGCATCGAAAACGAGGCCTGCTCGCTCGTCACCATGACGTCGCCCATGTCGTCAAACGTTCGTTTCGCGGCGTCAGCGACACGCCATGATCCGGTGTGGTCACTGCCACACGATTTTCCGGTGTGGTCACTGCCACAACGCCAACGCCAACAGCAGCAGCACCAATGCGACGAACACGAAACCGAGATAACGACGGATGGTGAGGAACTGCAGCACGTTCATCCACTCGGCGGTAGCGCCAACGGCTGTCGCGATTGGCTGATACAGGCCGTCCCAAACCAGATCGCGCGTGAAACGAGTGAGCCGGGCGGCCCGCATATCGCCCGGAGCGGGCATGTCCACGACCTCGCGCGTCTGCAACAGCAACGATCCAAATACGCGGCGGATGGGTTGTTCGAAGCTCTCGGGCGTGTACTGCGTTTCCGGCCTGGGGTCGGGGAACCCGCAATCCCACGCCGCCGACCGGCGTTTCGCGTTCGACGCGAAGCGGTGCACCAGGAACACCACGATCATGGTTGACGCGGTGATGAAGAGGAACACCAGCAGCCCGTTATAGGAACTCCGGCTGGCGGAGACCGGCACCAGGCTGAGCCAGCGATCGCCAAGTTGCGCCGGCATGGTGCCGCCCAGAAGACTGCTCATGACCGGGGCCAGACCATCGACCACGACCCCGGGCAGCAGTCCGAGCAGCAGGCACAGCGCGGCGAAGATCACCATCGCCGCGATCGAGCATGGGTCGGTCTCATGCGCGGTTCGTGCCCCCGCGTCCCGGGAACGGCCAAGGAACGTGATCCCGTGCATGCGAACGAAACAAGCGGCGGCCAGAGCGGCGGTCAGCGCCAGCAGCGCGCCGTCGACCGGGATCATCAGCTTCAGCCCCCATTGCGGCAGTTCGGGGCGCAGCAGGATGGCCTGAAACGTCAACCACTCCGAAACGAAACCGTTCAGCGGAGGCAGCGCCGAAATGGCGACACATCCGGTCAGCATGGCGAAATGCGTCCACGGCATGCGATTGATCAGCCCTCCCAGCCGACCCATGTCCCGCAGGCCGGTGCCATGCAGAAGCGAGCCCGCGCCGAAGAACAACAGACTTTTGAACACGGTATGGTTGAGCGCATGGAACAGCGCCGCGGTCAGCGCGAGCACCGCGCCGACGATGTAACCATTGCTGCGGAACGCCATCGCCAGCCCGATGCCGATAAAAACGATGCCGATATTCTCAACGGTCGAGTAAGCCAGCAGGCGCTTCAGGTCCCGCTCCATCAACGCGTGCAACACGCCGATGACCGCGGTGATCCCGCCCAGCAACAGAACGATCGTCGCCGACCACCAACTGGGCGGACCGGCCAGGTCGAACACGATGCGGATGAACCCGTAAATCGCGACCTTGGTCATCACGCCGCTCATCAATGCCGACACCGGGCTGGGCGCGGCGGGATGCGCCAGCGGCAGCCAGACGTGCAACGGCACCAGGCCGGCCTTCGACCCGGCCCCAATCGTCGCCAGCACGAACGCGATCGCGACAGTCTCCGGCGGCAAATGCGAGGCACGAATCGCGGCGAAGGTGAACCCGCCCGATGGTCCCGCCAACAGGCCGAACGCCAGCAGCAAGGTCAGGCCGCTGAATACCGCCATGATCAGGTAAACATAGGCGGCGTGCGCGTTGCCCTCTTCCCGGTGCTGCGCCATGACCAAGGCCCAGGAGGAGAGGGACATCAATTCCCAGGCGAAGAGGAAGACGAAGGCGTCGTCGGCGAGGACGACCAACGTCATGCCGGCGAGGAAGGCCGGAAAGAAAGGGACGATGCGCCCCGGTTCGGTGTCGTGCCGTCCGTACCCGATGGCGTACAGGCTGGCGCCGGCGCCTCCGAGCCCGATGATCACCAGGAACGCCGCCGCCAGGGCGTCAAGCCGCAGATTGACCCCGATCCACGGCAAGCCGAGCGGTAACTTCAGCATGGACACGTCGGCGCCGAGGGCCGCGACGCCGATGGACAGCAACGCCACGCATATGACGCCGCACGCCGCGTAGATAACGGCCCCGGCCCGACCGATCCGCGCGGTACACACGCCCAGCGCGGACAGGGCGAGAAGCGCCGCGACGCAATACGCGGACGGTTCGATCATGCCGAGATCATGGCTGAGGGGATCGTCGCGGGATGTTTCCGCGCGGGCCGGCCAAACGCGCGTGTGGGCGGGCCTGGACACTCTGCCGCGCGCGTGGCCGATCCGGTCGAACCCGGTCGCGTCACCGCGCCGGCGTTCCGCCGCCGGAGCGATCCGCCGCGAAGCGGAGCCGCCGGGAAGCTACCAAATTCGCTATGCGCCAACCCCGGCTACCCCGACAAAACAGCGATGCTCAGACGAAACCAGAAGCCCAGACAACCCGGCACACCCGGAAACCCGGCGATGCGCGGAACAGCGTAAACTCACGTATCAAACATCATACTTAATGGTATTGACACGGTCAATCCATGTTTTTACCCTGTCAGAGCAGACGGAGCGTCCATGATCACCGCAGCCCAGATGCGAGCCGCGCGAGCGTTACTGGGGATCGACCAGCGCCAACTCGCTGAGATGTCGGATGTCTCGTTGCCGACCATCCAACGGATGGAAGCCAGTGACGGCACCGTGCGCGGTGTCGTGGATACTCTGACCAAAGTCGTCGAGGCATTCGACGCCGCCGGTATCGAACTGATCGGGGAGAACGTCAGAAGCGTCGGAAACGGCCGGGGGGTGCGGTTCAAAGACCCCGCCTCGTTCAACGACGCGTTCGCGGGTCAACGACCATTGCGACGGCGATCACCCGGTTCAACCCCGGTCGATCCCTCAGCCAAGGATCACGGTCAGGGCTGATCAACCGGATCCAGACACCGTGCCCGTGCCAGGACGATGAAACCGGCGACTGTTCAGACCGGCAAGCGTTTCAAGCGGGAACGACAGGTGAGGCGTCAGGCGCTCGCTCGTACTCGTCGATCAGCCAGTCCGATGGTTCCTGGTTGGCGCCATGGTACCATTCGACGATCAGCGGATGAGCCCGCACGGCATCGCTGTAGGCTTTGCTCGCCGCCGAGATTTCAGGCCGCCAGGTCAGGAAGCGCGTGACCACGGGGGCGTACATGATGTCGGCCACCGTGAAAGCGCTGCCAAACAAATAGGGCCCACCGGCGCCGAACAGACGATGAGCCTCGGCCCACAGACGCTCGATCCGCGCGACGTCGGCCAGTGCCTCCGGGGTGCGGCCCAGGCCGGAAAAATCCCGGCCTAAGTTCATCCACATGTTCTGGCGCAATCCGCGAAAACCGGCGTGCATCTCGGCCGAGATCGATCGGGCATAAGCACGGGCGACCCGGTCGGCGGGCCACAGCGACGGCTCAATCTCCGCGCAATAATCGCAGACCGCGAGCAACTCCCACACCCGCGCGCCGCGATGCTCCAGATACGGCACCAGCCCGTTTGGGGACGTGTTGGCGATTCGTGGGGTCGGGCCCGGGCGGACAAACCGTGCCACCTCGACCGTGACGTCCAAACCGGCGAGACGCACCGCGAGCCACCCGCGCAACGACCAGGACGAATACCGGCGATGACCGATCAGCAGGGTGCCTTCCGACATAATTCTTCCGAATCCGTGCGCTGGTTACGATGCAACCACGTTGTGGCGTACCTGAGTTGTATACCGGAGCCCGGATGCCGGTAACCCGAACTCAGAGGAGTGGCAATGGGGATCCAGGAAGCGGTTCTGACGTGTTTGTCACAATACGTGGGTTTCGAAGGGCGTGCGACCCGGCCCGAATGCTGGTGGTGGGCGTGTTTCGTGGTCGCCGGCTGGGTCATCCTATGGGCTTTGGGCGGAGCCATTTTCGGAACGGACAGCGGCGCGGGACCGGTATCGGGAGGATTGTTCGGGCTCGTCGCGTTCTTGCCGGGCCTCGCGGTCAGCGCGCGGCGGCTGCATGACACCGACCGGTCCGGATGGTTGCTGTTGCTGTTGCTGGTTCCCCTCGCTGGCTGGGCTGCGTTGCTTTGGTTCATGGTGGAACCGGGCACACCGGGACCCAACAAATATGGCAATGGGATCCCGATCCTCGGCCTCGCGTGACGCGTGGTCTGGTTTGGCCGAATACCTGGAACCGGCGCGGTCACAGCCCCCGGCACGCGCCAAACGTTGAGAGGACAATGGTGTTGGATAACGCAGCCGTGTCCCACCATCAGTTCGCGACTTTGATGCGACAGAGACTTTCGTGACGCGGACATCA
>CAVRDN010000043.1:0-8136 GCA_963719675.1 uncultured Alphaproteobacteria bacterium
CATTCCGACCCCGCGCGGTTGTGGCCCGTCCGGATCACGGCCGGCGCGTTCGGACCCGGCCGCCCATGTCGCGATTTGTTCCTCTCACCCGATCACGCCGTGTTCGTCGACGGCGTGCTGATCCCGATCAGGCATCTGATCAATGGCACGACGATCGCCCGGTCGCCGGTCGATGAGATCGTGTATTACCACATCGAATTGGCGTCCCACAATCTCCTGCTCGCTGAGGGGATGCCAACCGAATCATGGCTCGGCACCGGCGATCGCTCGCAATTCGACAACTCCGTCCACGCGGCCGTGCCACATCGGGGTGTGTCCGGCCATATGGGGAAGCGATGGGGTGCGCACCCTTGATCGTCACCGGTTCGCGGCTTCACACCGCCCGCCAGTTCGTGGATCGGTGGGCGTTTGAGATCGGGCGGACCGCCGCTGAACCTTCGACCCACGATCGAGAGATGGCATGGCCGGAATGAGACCCACCGCCCTGGCGATAGCGGGTCCGAATTCTTCGCGGGGCGTCGGCGGGCCGTGACCTGTCGGATGAGGGACAGCGAACCGAATGGCCCTGCGTCGCAAGCAAGCAATCCCCTGAGGAAATCGCGAGGGAAATTCCGGCGCAGCGACAAGTACAATTCATGGAAAGCCTCATGGCGGGAGGCCACCATGTCCCACTCAGTGGATCGCTCGAATCTCGACCCATTTCGCTGCGGGCAAAGACCCACGCTAGTGGGGCCACCGCGAAACCGGAGGGGCGTGCCTGTTTGGCGTCCTCGGGTATCCGCCGATGTGGCGGCTGTAGCTTGCTCGCCAACGAAGTTCCTCTGCGCTGAAAAACAGGCGCTTCTTCCCCCGACGTGGCGCGCCTGTTTCCTCGGACGTGGTGGAAAAATCGATTGTAAAAGACCTTGCACTTCTCCCTGACGGTGGTTCTCGTCGCCGATGGCATGCTGGGTGTCTGGGTGACGGTTATCCTCTGGCTCGATTAGCGCCGAAATGGATGTGCACCGTGAGAGCGCGTGGCTCACTCCGGCAGGACAAAACGCTACGAACTCGCGAACGTTGCTGCCATGGACCTGGAAGGCCAACGTGCACCACCAGAGGGCAGAAGCGGATAGCGCCAGTCCACGACGCCTGAACCGAAAACCTGTTACGACAAATGCCTTATGGGTCATTATGCAGAGAGATCAGCATGAACCCCGGCGGGAAACTATGTGGACGCGCCGCGACGCTTACGCTGGACCGATGGCAAGGCGATCTGCCCGCACTGCGGATGCCCCACGGTTTAAGAATGCTGCCGCCCGTCCGGTTCGCTCCGGTTCGGTTGCAAGGCCTGTCGGAAGGACCCCGCCCGACCGGGATGGATAAGCGCCGCCTTTGGTCACCCATCGCGATCATGTGATGGCGCGGCCCGGGTCGGCCTAATGGGACGGTACAACGTCGCATTGAACATGCCCCATTTCTGCGGCGTGGGTTGGTTGGGCCATCGGTGCACCATTATCTTCGCGTTCACCACGCGGCCACCCGAAGGGCCCGCGCGGAGTGGACCCAGAGGCGGATCAGCAGCGCCTGTGCGACGGTCAACCGAGGCACCTCCTTGGCAAGCAACTGGGCCAGCAGCACCTACCTGGCCACTTGGAGGGTGGCAGCGTCGTCGTGTCAACCACCGCCACACCCGATGTCGGTCGGGTTACGCAAACCATCAGATGACCAACCTCGTGAGCGCTCGCGCGGGCATCCGCAGAGTGAAGCAGGTTGTTCCGCTTTCCGATGTTACGTGGATCGTTCCCCCATGTGCCTTGGCAATCTCGGAACAGATATAGAGGCCCAGGCCGAGACCTTCGCGGTTGTCACGCACGGCGCCCCGGAAAAACGGCTGAAAGAGACGTTCAAGGGCAGGGGGGTCGATCGCCTCTCCAGAGTTGGTGACGGAAAGCTCGAACTGGCCGCCATCCGCGTGAGCATGCACCTGAATAGGCGCCGTCGGCGCGCCGTAAACCAATGCGTTGCCAAGTAGGTTCGAGAGAAGCTGACCAATGCGCTGGCGATCGCATTCGACTGGCTCGCGAAGGTCGATATCGACCAGGACAACATGCTCCGGGTGAACACTCCGGAGTTCCTCGATGACCTGCAGGAGAACAGGTTCCAACGGTTTCTCACTGTCGCGCGTGGTGATAAATCCGCCGCCCAACCGGCCTCGCGCAAAATCGAGCAGGTTTTCGATAAGTTCGGACATGCGCGAAATGCTCCGCTCTATTTGCGCGGCGATCTCGGCGGCTCTTTCGGGATGGCGCACCAGAAGCCCGTGTTCCCGCGGCGACTGAGGCCAGTGGATTTCTGAGATCGTGTCCGAGCACCGCGATGAACTGCTCCCGCAGTTCGGCGTCCTCCTTCTCACGGGCCAGTTTTTCCTCCTGCGCCAGCTTTCGTTCGCTGATGTCGATAGCGGTGCCGATCACCCGTTTGCATCGGCCAGTCTCGTCGAATACTCCACGGCCTTTGGCGGCAACCCAGCGGACGATAGCGTCTTCCTTGCCAATCGCGCGGTATTCCACATCATAAAGTTCGCGGCGGGCCGGATCGGCCGCGCCGGCATAGGCAGCGGCGACACGATCGCGGTCATCCGGGTGCAACCCGTTGTAAAAATCGTCCATGCTGACGGGTGCATCGGCGGATATGCCGAACATCGCCTTCACGCGCGGCGGCCAGGACAGTCGGCCATGGCCCTCCTCGACATCCCACCATCCGATGTCGGCGGCTTCGGTCGCCAGCCGGAGTCGTTCCTCGGCGGAAAGCAGTTGGGCCGCAATCTCCAGGCTTTTCGCCTCAGCTTCCTTTCGTTCGGTTATGTCCTGATGAACACCAACCAGACGTATTGGATGGCCCGCCTCGTCGCGTTCGATCTCGCCGACAGCCGCGATCCAGCGTATCTCGCCAGTTGACCGAACGATGCGGTATTCGTTCGCGTAACGCGAGTTGTCTGATGCAAGCGCTCTTCGCAGCCGGGCGTCAGCCGCCTCGCGATCGTCCGGATGCAGGCGGGCTAGCCAGGCCGCATGGGTCTCTGCCTTCACACCATCCGGCAACCCATGCAAAGAGAGATATTCGGGGGAGCGCCGGGCCCAAAAGTCTGGTGTGGACAGATCGACCTCGAAGCCGCCGATGCGCCCGATACGTTGAACCCTCGCGAGTTCCGCTTCTCTTGCCCTCAGCCGCACGGTGATTTCGTCATCTACAGACATTTGAAACCGTATTTTCCTCGACTTTTTGATGGCGACGCGCTTTGTCGTCCCGACCGACATGCCGCCTGACCGCAATCAATCGCACTAGCTACGGTGCACGGCCTTATTTCGTACGATAACCAGCAAATGGCGGTTGGAAATGGAGCATCCAGCGTATCACTACTGTAGCATTCCGACGCTGTGAACCGAAACGCCCGGCATGGGCGCGACGACACCGGCGATGGACCAGGAGGCCTACTCTGGTTTCCACCAAAGCGGCGGTAACTGGAACGCCGCGCGCGACCTCGGCCGCATCGTTCACCTGGGCATGGTCCAGTAAACCCGGACCTGGCCAAGGTCTCGATCT
Organism: uncultured Alphaproteobacteria bacterium; assembly: GCA_963719675.1. Lineage (GTDB taxonomy): Bacteria > Pseudomonadota > Alphaproteobacteria > Acetobacterales > Acetobacteraceae > Rhodopila. The sequence continues at coordinate 3,586 of CAVRDN010000043.1, forward strand.
GGACGGTTGAAACGTCGCAACGGATCGACAGTTGGCCTTCGCGCCGGCGCTTGCGTGTCCGTCGCATCCGGATGCCGGCGAGCGAAAGCGGGCGAGCCGCCCCCGCGGATTTGGGAGGTTCAGTGCGGTGTGCGCTCTCCTCGGCCGCGTTCTGGACAACCACGCCATCAACCCATTTGGGGTACTCGGTCGGTATATAATCGCGCATCTCCATCTCCCTTTGCTCAACCGGACCGCCCGATCGTTGAGAAATGATAAAGAGTGAATTCGTCGCACTGCAGGCCAAGATACGAAATCTCAACGGTTACGCGCAACAGCCAGCTGACAAACTGAATAATAGAACAAGGGGAATAGCGCGGGGATGGACGTGATGAATGAGGTGGAGATCACCTTCCCATCGCGGCCAGGGGGGATCGAGGGCGTGCCGGACGCGCTCACCTGGGAGGTGCAAGCCGAACTTGACCGTGGCCTGGCAGAGCCGGATCAAAAGCGGACTGGCTCACCTGCTGTCACTGGCGGCCAGAGATACGGACACTCGGTTCGCGCGTCCCGCCGGCATCGTCCACGCGATCCAGGCGGGGCCAGGGGGACGTTGGCCGCCGAGATTGCGGCAGTGCCAGCGCGAGTTCGCGGGCATGTTCCAGACCCCGAAGGCGTCACCGATCCCCTGGCACAAGGCCACGCGCAGACCGGCTGCGGCGAGCCTCCCGGCTCTCCAGGTGATGCCCGGGCGGAGAACCGAGCGGTGGGGCGCCACGGGGCCGCCTGAGACGTCGCGATGGCGCATAGAGGCTCCAGGAAGTTGGCTATGACCTTGGTCTCCAGAGCGATGCGTTTCCGCCCGCCGCGACGCAGATGATCGACCCGTCCGCCGGGTTTCCCCGCACTTTCATCCTTGTGTTCGGATGGAAAGTGTGGGTGATCACGCTGCGGCACATTAAATTACCCGGCTAACCTCATCCTGCTCTTCAAACGTCTTGGAAAATCAATTACCCAAGTATTGAGTTCTCGATCTGACCCGCCGCTGGCTCAGTCCGCGACACGAAGTCCCAGCGCGCGTGACGGTCTCGCATTCCTGGGAAAGCCGATCGGCGTGGACCACCGCGGTCCGTGCTCGCACCTGTTCGACCAAAAGGAGCAAGACCACGCATGGCGAAGAATATTAGTGGTTACTACACACAGGGCTTCAATATCACTTACCCGAAATATAATCCCGTCAACGTCAGCGGTGTCATCAATGCCAAAAACGCCTTCGGCCTGTCGTGGTATGTATCCGCCGGCTTTTACGTCATCGGTTCGTACGGAAAATATCATCTGCCGGGTCCCCCGTACTACCCCGCCGCGATCACCAATACCGGAACGATCAAGGCCTCTCTGACGCCGGACAGTACGGGTGCTACATCTTCGCCGGGAACGGCGCGTCCGGCGGAAGCCTTTTGAACCAAGGCCTCATTTCTGGCGTTCGTGGCGCGCAGGTCTATGGTGGCACAGGAACCATCACGAATGCCGGCAGCATCATTGGCTATGTCAAACCGGGCGTCGAGTTGCTTTTCGGCGGCGACATCACCAATAAATCGGGCGGCTCAATCATTGGCAAGGGCACCGCCGCCGCCGTCTACGCCACGGGGCCTGCAACGGTGTCCAACACCGGCTGGCTCGGTAACCTTACCAACACCGGGATCGATCTGAAGGCCGGCGGCACGCTACCAACTTCTTCGCTGGCACGATCACTTCCGGCGCGACCAAGGGATCGGCGGTCTACCTCAAGGGCACGTTCGCGGTCGAGAACGATGGTCTGATCACGGGCTATCGCGGTTTCAGCATCAACTCGCCCTCCACCCTCAACAACTATGGCACCATCATCGGTCTCCAAAAGGGAGCCATCGACCTTTTCGGCGGCGGCAATGTGACCAACCAGGCCGGCGGGACCATCGCCGCGCAAGGCACTGGCTCGGCCCTCTACAGCACCGGCGGGACCGCCAACGTCGTCAACCTCGGGATCATCACAGCCATCAGCAGCGTCAGCACGGGGGTGGACCTCAAGGCCGGCGGCGCGCTGCACAACCAAGCCGGCGCGACCATCGACGGCGGAGCCGGTGTTGGCGTGCTCGCCAGCGCACCCGCCACCGTATCGAATGACGGGTTGATCGAGAACAACGGCACGCACACTGGGGTGCGCCTGACCGCCGGCGGCACGGTCTCCAATTTCTTCGACGGCACGATCACCGCGACCTCCGCGAGCGCGGTTTATTTCATGGGCGTCACGGGACAATTTGGCACGCTGGTGAACTCGAGGCTCGATCACCAGTGGGACCACGGCATCCGGGGTCTGGCTGAACATGCCCGGACTGGTCAGCAACGCGGCCAAGGCCATGATCACAGGAGGCGCCTACGGCGTCAGGGTCGACGGAGCCGGAGGAAGCGTGACCAACGCGGGGACCATCCTCGTCGCGGCTGGCGTGCCCGCGTCCGACGGCGTCGCTTTCGGCGCGGCGGCCAGCAATGCCAGTCTGACCAATGCCGCCCAGGGATATGTGACGGGGGTGCTCGCGGTGCTCGGCGCGGGCTCGGCGGACAGCGTGTTGAATGGCGGCACGCTGCTCGCGGGCTCGATGGGGGTCTATCTGAAGGCGGGCGGGCAGGTCACCAATCAGGGTGGCGGGTTGATCCAGGGGACCGGCCAAATTCCCGGCAGTGGCCTCGCGGCCGGCTATGGCGTCAGGGTTATTGGCGCCGCGGGGACGGTTTCCAACAGCGGCACGATCTACGGGCGCAACTCGGCCATCGCCCTGACCGCGGGCGGAATGATCGCCAATCAGGTTGGTGCGCTGATCAAGAACCAGGTCGCCAAATCCGCGGTGATCACCATCCCGGTCGCCACCGCCGCGGCCATCGCCATCATCGGTCCCACCGCCGGCACCGTGGTGAACGCGGGCACCATCGGCGCGATCGGCACGCTGGCACCGCCCGGCGGCACGACGGAGGATCTCAGCGGAGCCTTCGCGGCCGTGGGCGTGACGTCCGGCAGTGGTCTTTACCTCAGCAACCTCAGCACCGGCCTGATCGCCGGCGTCTATGGGGTCCTGAGCGCCGGGGGGCCGGCCAGCCTGTCCAACGCCGGCACCATCCAAGAGCAACGGCACGAGCAAGATCGGCGCGGGCGCGGTTGGCGCCGCGGGCAATCAATCCGGCGTCTACCTGAAAGGCACCCCTGGCGCGCAGGCGTATCTGAGCAACGCGTCCGGAGGCCTCATCGCGGGCTATTTCGGGGTGAAGGCGAGCGGCGCGGCGACCATCGTCAATGCCGGAACGATCGCCGGGCAAACGATCGCGTCACCCGCCTTTTCCGGCGCGATAGCCAACACGACGTCGGGGGTCTACCTGGCGTCGGGTGGCTCGGGTGACCAACCTCGCCGGCGCTTCCATACAGGCGGGTGGCACCGGATTGAACGCGTTCGTAGCGAATTACAGCACGACCATCAGAAACGCCGGCACGATCTCGGGGACCGAGGGCGTGCACATATGGGGCGGCAGCCTGACCAATCAGGCAGGCGGAATGATCAGCAGCACGGGCGACCACGAGGCAACCCTCGCCCTCAACACGGGATCGGCGGTCCGCGTTGACACTTACGGAACAGTGGTGAACGCCGGCACGATGGTGGGCCAGGACAGGGCGGCGGTCGAATTCAGGTATCCGAGCAGTTACGCTGGCAAAGGCCCCGGAATACAGTTCTTCAGCAACGCGTCTACAGGCCTCGGTACTCACAAGCGAAGCCGGCCCGCGCAGTGGTGCGGGTGTGGTGTTGAACGGCCCTGGCAGCGTGATCAATGCCGGAACGATTGACGCCCGCGTGGGGCTCGCGAACGGTAATTCGGTCACCAACATGTCGGGCGCCTACCTCTATGGCGTGGCCGCGCAGGGAGGCGGTCCCGTCGCGACGACGGTGGTCAACGGCGGCATTGTGAAGGGCGCCGCCGAGGGCATTGTCATCGCCGGTCCCGCCAGCATCCTGAACCAGGCAGGCGGCCAGATCATTGGACTCGGCAACCTGCCCAGGACCATCCCGGCCGGGATTCTGGTCGAGGGCGGCGCGGCGACAATCGAAACCGCCGGAACGATCGAAGGGGGCCCGGGCATCTCCACGGGTGGCACCGGAGACCAGTCCGTGATTCTCGCGGACGGTTTCGCCAATCGCGTGATCGTGGATCCCGGCGCGGTCTTTCTGAGTGGCGACGGCAGCCCCGGCGGCATGATGGTCCTCGGTTCACCCGGCGACGGACCCAACAACACGATCGAGTTGGCACCGGGCACCGGCGCGCTCTCCGGCTTCGGCACCCGGATACGCAACTTCGGGTCGATCGCGTTCGACACCGGCGCCAATTGGACGCTGTCGGGCACCGCGTTCGACGACCATATCACCGGTTTCGACAACGGCGACACGATCGATCTGACGTCGTTCGTGGCCGTGGACAAGATTTATTCCGGCGGCGTGCTGACGCTGACGGACGCCGCGAAAAACCAGGTGGCGCTGAACATCACGAGCACGTTCC
>CAVRDN010000044.1:0-8598 GCA_963719675.1 uncultured Alphaproteobacteria bacterium
GATCCTGGCCGTCACGACCGGCGCGAAGAAGCCGGTGGTGAAGAACGACGCGCTCGCCATCGCCACCGTCATGGCCTGCACCGTCAGCGTCGATCACCGGTGTCGTCGATGGCTCGCTGGGTGCCCGCTGGCTCCGCGCGTTCAAAACGATCGTCGAAGACCCATTGAGTTTAATGTTATGATCCACCTGGTTGCAAACTGCGTCCGGCGATGCGTTCGGACCTGGCCGATGTCCTCCGCCTCGTGCGCGGCCTCGCGGAGTATGAGCGGGTGCTGGATTCGTTCACCGGAACGATGGCCGACTTCGACGCGATGCTGTTCGCGCCCGACCATGTCGCGGAGGCGACCCTGGTCGAATTCCCCGGCCGCGCGCCGGTCGGCATCGCGCTGTATTATCGCACGGTCAATACGTTCCGCGGTCAGATCGGCATGTTCCTCGAAGACCTGTTCGTGGAGCCCGACATGCGCGGCAAGGGCATCGGCATCGCGCTGATCCGCCACCTGGCGCAGATCGCGATCGAGCGGAACTACAACATGATCCAATGGAGCGTGCTGAACTGGAACGAACCCTCGCTGGATTCTATGACACATCGGCGCGCGTGAAGGTCGATGACTGGCAGGTCAGGCGCCTGGCCGGCTCCGCGTTGAACGCGCTGGCCGGTGGGGTGGCGAAACATGGCTGACCAGAGCTTCGACCTCGTCGTCGTGGGCGGCGGCCCCGGCGGCTACGTCGCGGCGATCCGTGCCTCGCAACTGGGCATGAAGACAGCCATCGTGGAACGCGAGAACCTGGGCGGCATCTGCCTCAACTGGGGTTGCATTCCGACCAAGGCCCTGCTGCGCACCAGCGAGATCAACCATCTGCTGCATCATGTGCAGGACTACGGATTCGCGCCGGTCACCGCCACCTTCGACATCGGTGCGGTGGTGAAACGCTCCCGCGCGGTGGCGAAACAATTATCGTCCGGCGTCGCGTTCCTGATGCGCAAGCATAAGATCACCGTGTTCGACGGCACCGCCAAACTCGCCGCCCGGCAAACGCTGGCGGTGGAAAAGGACGGCAAGCCGGTCGCGACGTTGAAGTCGCCGCACATCATTCTGGCCACCGGCGCCCGCGCGCGCGAACTGCCGGGAATGGAGGCGGACGGCAAACTGATCTGGACCTATCGCCATGCGATGGTGCCACCGGCACTTCCGAAATCGCTGCTGGTCATCGGCTCCGGCGCCATCGGCATCGAATTCGCCAGCTTCTACCTCAATCTTGGCGTTAAGGTCACGGTCGTCGAAGTGTTGCCGCGCATCCTGCCGGTCGAGGACGAGGAAATCTCCGCCTTCGCCGCACAAGGCGTTCGTGAAGCAGGGTATGACCATCCTGGCCGGCGCCGCGGTGAAGGGCGTGAAGAAAGCCGCCGACAGCGTCACGGTGACGGTGGAAGCGGACGGCAAATCGCAGGACATCACCGTCGATCGGGTGATCTCGGCTGTCGGCATCGTTGGCAATGTCGGAAGGCGTCGGGCTCGAAGGCACCGGCGTCAAGGTCGATCGAACCCATGTGGTGATCGACGAATTCTGCCGCACCGGGGAGCCGGGCGTTTACGCGATCGGCGACCTCGCGGGACCGCCCTGGCTGGCGCACAAGGCGATGCACGAAGGCGTGATCTGCGTCGAGAAGATCGCCGGCCTGAATGACGTGCATCCGATGAACACGGCGCAACATTCCCGGCTGCACCTATTGCCGGCCGCAGGTCGCCTCGGTCGGCCTGACCGAGGCGCGCGCCAAGGAAGCCGGCCACGAGGTCAAGGTCGGCCGCTTCCCCTTCATCGGCAACGGCAAGGCGATCGCGATGGGCGAGACCGAGGGTCTGGTCAAGACCGTGTTCGATGCCGAAGACCGGCGAATTGCTCGGCGCGCATATGATCGGCGCCGAGGTGACCGAGATGATCCAGGGCTACACCATCGCCCGGACCCTGGAGATCGACCGAAGCCGAGCTGATGCACACCATCTTCCCGCATCCCACGATCAGCGAAACGATGCACGAGGCGGTGCTGGACGCTTACGGCCAGGCGCTGCACATCTGACCGCGGACATCGTGCTCCACGGGTGAGCACCGGTATGCGTCACCCTCGGTAATCGGGTTTACCATCCTCGATCAGGCGCAGCGCCGCGTTCCACAGCATCGCGTAATGCGCGTGGTCGTCCTCGAACGATTTGAACTGGTCGGAGGCATGCTGGCAGACCTCGGCCGGCGGAATGGTCAACGGGCGACCGCAGGACAATGTCGCCACCTGCGCCGCGCAGGCCCGTTCCAACATATACAACTGATGGAATGCCTCGGGGATCGAGGTGCCGGCGACCAGCAGTCCGTGGTTGCGCAGGATCATCGCCTTGTGCCGGCCGAGATCGCGCACGAGCCGGTCTCGTTCGCCCAGATCGAGCGCGACGCCCTCGTAGTCGTGATACGCGAGGCGATTGTAGAATTTCATGGCATGCTGCGACAGCGGCAACAGGCCTTCGGTCATCGCCGACACCGCGATGCCGGCCGCGCTGTGCTGTGAGCCACGCAAAACAGATCGGGCGCGGGCCATGTGGATGGCGGAATGAATGGTGAAGCCCGCGGCATTGACGTCACGGGAGCTCTTGTCGCTGTCCTCGACCACTTTGCCGTCCAGGTCGATCCGCACGAGGTCGGAGGCGCGCATATGCTCGAAGTTGACGCCGTATTTGTTGATCAGGAAGTGATGGTCGGGACCGGGAATCCGGGCGCTGATGTGGGTGTAGATGAAGTCGGTCCAGCGATGATGCGCGACCAGCCGGTAGAGCGCGGCGAGGTCGCGGCGGATTTGCCATTCCGTGTCGGAGATCGCGGCGGGACCGGCGGGACGTGTGGCGACATTCATGACGGACCTCTTCCTGTTACCAAATCGCGCCTCGGTACCATGGCGCGACGATGGCCGCCAGGGTTTCTCGGGTAGAATGGAATATATTCTTTTTTCTTGACATAAGTCCGCATGGTGCATAGGATGCCGCCATTGAAGGTTCGCATTCCGGGCAGCCTGGCATTTGAGCAATGAGCGACATTTTGGCCCTCAGGCGGCGAAACCAGAAGGCGCTCCGGGCACCGGGGGCATTCCCCACGATTGTCCCGGAGCGCCGGTCTGCGGCAATGGTCCGCCATGACATCCACGCCGCGCGAGGCCCCGATCACAGGCGTCCGGTACTGGTCTATCGCGACCGGATCGGCGTCGCGTCGGAGATCGAATTCTCGCGCCGGCAATATCTCGGCTTTCGCGAATTGCGGCCGGTGTGGATTCGGGCGCGTCGTGCTGCCGGGCGCGGAGCGGATTTGCCCGTCGCTGATCCGCATCGGCGGCGTCCGCGGCATGATGTCGCGGCATTTTGGCGTGGCTCCGGCGATGGACTTCGCATCGTTCGTTCCGGTCGTGCACGCGCAGTTCGCCCGCGGCGGAGCGCTGGCGCTGCCGTTGGCGCGGGCGATGCGCGCGAGGCTGGTGGTGACGCTGCATGGCGGCGATGTCGGCAAGGACAAGAACTGGCGGCATACGATGCTGGCGCGCCGCTGGCCGGAGGTCATCGAGCGAACGTATCGTTTCGTTTGCGTGTCTCATGCGGTTGCCGAGGTCGCCCGCCGGCGCGGGGTTCCGGACCGATCGCTGACGGTGCTGCCGATCGGGGTCGAAGTTCCGGCGTCACCGCCTGAATCGCCTCATGATCGCGGCTTCCTGTTCGCCGGTCGTTTCGTGGAGAAGAAGGGTATCGCCGTCCTGGCCGATGCGATGCGGCGGTTGCGCGCCCAGGGGGACGGAACGCCGCTGACCTGTGCCGGCGACGGTCCGCTGCGGCCGGTGCTGGAGGCTTTGGCGCGGGACATTTCCGGCGTGGAACTGACGGGCTGGTTCGGAGCCACCCGCGCTGGCCGCGCGGATGGAGGCGGCGTTGGCATTGCTGGTGCCGAGCGTGGTCGCCGTGGGCGGTGACGCGGAAGGCCTGCCCAGCGTGGTGCCGGAGGCGATGGCGCGGGGGTGCGTGGTGATCGGGAGCGACGAGGGCGGCATCGCGGAGGCTGTCACCGGCGGCGCGACGGGGTTGCTGGTGCCCCCTGGCGATGCCGAAGCGCTCGCCACGGAGATGCATCGGCTGAGTTCGGATCCCGGCCTGGCGGCTGGTCTGGCGGCCGCCGCGTTCGGCGCGGTCGGCGAGCGCCTGAACGCGGTGCGTCAGTCGGCGGCGTTGGAACGCATATTGCTGGAAGCGGTCGGCTGATCAACTGTCGCCTTGCGGGCGCCGCGGCTTCGGGATCGTGCCGATCACCTCCCGTTCCGCCAACCGGGCGAGTTCGGTTCGATCCAGTCCGAGACGGCCGCCGAGGATCGCCTCGTTGTCCTGACCCAACGTGGGCGCGGCACGGCGCAGCGGATACGGATCGGTGCCTTCACGGAAGGCGGCCGAGGTTTGGTAATGCGCGCCGATGAACGGCCGCTCGACCTCGTGCCAGAAGCCACGCGCGACCAGATGCGGGTCGGTCAACAGAGCGAACGGACGGCGGGCGACGCCGGCGGCGACGCCGTTGGCCTGCAGCAGCGACATCGCCGCGTCCGGGTCTTTGTCCGCGGTCCAACCGGCGACGAGCGTTTCAAGTTCCGCGGCCTGGGCCCGGCGCGCGGTTCGGTCGAGGCTCGCGAGGTCTTCGCGGCCCAGCAGTCCGGCGAGGGCCCGCCACGCGGCGTCATCGCGTGACCGCGACGACGAGCCAGGCGTCGTCACCCGCGCAGCGAAAACAGCCATGCGGCACGTGGACCGGATGACCGTTGCCGACACGTGCCGAAATGCCGCCGGTCGCCGATTGCTCGATCAAACCGGGAGCGACCAACGGCAGCATGCACTCGACCTGCGAGAGATCGATGTTCTGGCCATTGCCGGTGCGCTGCTGGTGCAGCAACGCGACGATCAGCGCGGCGGCGGCGTTGAAGCCGCCGACGGGATCGCCGTAAGCGGTCTGATTCATCGTTGGCGGATCGTATGGAAAGCCGGTGATGGAGGGCAGTCCGGAGGCTTGTTCCAAGGTCGAGCCATAGGCGCGGCACTCGCTCCAGGCGTTGAAGGAGCCGAACGCCGGCATGGAAATCATCACGAGGCCGGGCCGGACATGTTTCATGACCGAATAATCCAGGCCGAGTTTGCGCAGCACCTCACTGGAATAGTTCTCGACCACCGCGTGGGCGCCGGCGACGAGACGTTTCAACAGCGCGACGCCCTCGGGGTGCGTCAGGTCCAGCGTGACGTCGAGTTTGTTGCGGTTCATCAACTGGAACCAGGGGATTTTCTCGTAGCGCTGCTCGGCGATGAACGCGGCGCGCAGGTCGGTGCCGCGCCACCAGTCGGGATATTGGCAGGCCTCGACCTTGATGACCTCGGCGCCGAGATCGCACAGATGGCGCGCGCCGGTGGGCCCGGCCCAGCCCATGGTGAGATCGATGATGCGCATGCCGGTCAGAGGCAGCGTGCCGGCCACGGCCTGCCGCGCGGGACGCATCGCTGACGGGCGCTGTCCAGACGGCCTGATGCGCACCGGCCTTCGGAGCCTCGCCGCCGCGTTTGGGTGGGGTGCGCTTCAAGATGCAGCGGCGCGATCGGGCCTTCGAAGGATCTGCCGCCGATGCCGACGGGCACGAAGGCGCCGCGGTCGCGATGCACCTATTGCCGGAGCAGTTCTTCCATGGTCGGAACGACGGCGAGCGGCAACTTGTAGCGCAGACCGAGGCCGAACCATTCCTCGGCGGTTTTGGTCAGCCAGACCGGCGCGAACGCGGCATCGATCTCGGCGCTGTTCTTCAGACGGTCGGTGTTCAACGACAGATGCGGTTGCCGCGCGAGGTCCGGCAATCCCATCATTTCGCAGATCCCGCGCCATTGGCCGGGCGTGACGATGGTGACGCCGATCCGGCCCTGTTTGGTGGGATAGATGCCGACGGGATAGTTACGGCCGAAACGATTGACCCCCGGCCGACGCCGCGACTCGCCGGCGTCCCAGGCGATCGCCCATTCGTATTCCGACACGCCCAGCGAGGCCTCGTAGACGCTGGTGGCGAAACGGCGCGCGCCGGCGGCCCGGCCATACAGCCCGGCGACGGTCGGAATGAACGCGGTCAGACCGGCGAGGATACCCGATTGGCCTTCGGTCGCGAGTGTTGGCGGGCCCTCGACCGCGCCGGTCAGCACCACGAGACCGGCGAGCGCCCGGCAAACCGCGTCGGTGGCGGCGAAGTCGCGATACGGCCCGGTTTCGCCGAACCAGGAGATCGCCGTGATGGCGAGGCCGGGATGACGCTGCCGCCACAGGTCATGCGATGTGCCGATCGCGGCTGGCGGGCGGCCGTCCAGCAGCACGTCCGCGCCCGCGAGCAACTGGTCCAGTCCCGCGGGCGTCTCCGTCACGCTGCGTTTGTTGGTGTTGAGCCAGGCGAAGTAACCGCTGTCCCCGTCACCGACGAGCGGCGGCATGGCGCGCGCCGGATCGCCGCCGGGCGGCTCGAGTTTGATCACGTCCGCGCCGAAATCGGCGAACAGCCGGCCGCAATAATCCAGTGCGATCCCGGAACCGAGTTGCAGGATGCGAAATTCGGACAGAGGCATGTGCAACTCTCAGGGACGCATGGTGAAGAACGACTGGCCCGGCGTGCGCAACGGCGCGGCCATGTTGGCGAATTCGCACAACAGCGGACGGGTATCGCGCGGGTCGATGATTTCCTCGATGAGGAATGCCTCGGCGGAGCGGAACGGCGAGCGCATCAGTTGCAGCCGTTCCTCGATCTCCGCCAGTTTCGCGGCCGGATCGTCGGCGGCGGCGATCTCGGCGCGATAGGCGGCTTCGACGCCGCCTTCCAACGGCAGCGAGCCCCAGTTCCCCGAAGGCCAGGAGTAGCGAATGGTGTGTTGCGTGTGCGGCACGTGGGCGCCGCCGCCGACGCCGAAGACGTTGCGGATGATGATGGCGCACCACGGCACGGTCGATTGGTGAATGGCGCTGATCGCGGCGACGGCGGCGCGCATGGTGCCGGTTGAACTCAGCGTGCAGGCCGACCGCGAAACCGAAACAATCGACCAGATGAACGATCGGTAGGTGGAACGTCTGCGCGAGATCGACGAAACGGGTGATTTTGCGCGATGTGGCGGCCCCCCACGCACCACCACCGAACAGGGGATCGCCGGCGAGCACGGCGACCGGCCAGCCGTCGAGGCGGGCGAAACCGGTAATCACCTGACGGCCGAAGCCGCGGCTCATTTCGAAGAAACTGTCTTTGTCCATCAGCAAATCGATGATGCGCCGCATGTTGTAGGCCTGTTTTCGGTCTTTCGGCACGATCGAAATGAGATGGTCGTCGCGGCGGTCCACCGGATCGGTATTGGGCGCGCGTGGCGGCAGCTCCCACACCGACGACGGCAGGTAGGACAGGAAGCGCCGGGTGCGGTCGAACGCTTCCTCCTCGCTCTCGACCGCGTCGTCGACCGTTCCGGCTTCGACCTGAACCGCGTGACCGCCGAGTTCCATGCGGGTGCGGGTTTCGCCGAGGCGTTCGACGACAGGCGGACCGGCGACGAAGATCGCCGATGTATCCTTGACCATCAGCGAATAGTGGCTGGCGGCGAGACGGGCGGCGCCCAGTCCGGCGACGGAACCGAGGCCGAGGGCGACGACGGGTACGCGGCCCATGTTGAGCGCGCACAACCAGAGGCCGGAGCTTTGGCCGATCCCGCCGGGGAGGTTGGCGTGGCCCCGCGTTTCGATGGTCTTGACCGAACCGCCGCCGCCGGAGCCCTCGATGACGCGGATCAATGGCAGGCGATATTCGCCAGCCATGTGCTCGGGCATTTGATACTTACCCTTGATCGAAGCGTCGGCGGAGCCACCGCGCACGGTGAAGTCGTCGCCGAAAATAACCACCGGCCTGCCGTCGATCGTGGCGCGACCGAACACGCCGTTGGCGGGCATGAAATCCGTCATGACCCTGGAACTGGAATCGTACGTCGCCTTGCCGGCGATCGAGCCGAGTTCCAGGAACAAATCCGCGTCGGTCAGCCGATCGATCCGTTCGCGGACGGTGAGTTTGCCGGCGTCGTGCTGGCGTTTGATGCGCTCGGGACCGCCCATCTGGCGGGCGATCCGCTGGCGTTCGCGCAACTCCTCGAGTTCGGGCTGCCAGCCCGTGGGTGACTGATCCATGATCGCGTGCTTTTTCGGACGTGTGACGGTCATTGGACCATCGCGGGGCGGACGAGGTCAAATCGGCGGTTCGCATCGCGGCCGCGGCGCCGATGTATGCCACCGCCGCATGGTGCGAGCATTTGCGATGCGCGAGCGGCTGGCATAGTCAGGATATATCATGCGTATGCTTTACGGTTTGGACCGGTTGCCGAATACGCTCCGGCTGATGACCCCAGACTGCCGGCGGTCGAACTCGGAGCGGCACCGCTGCGGCTGAAAACGGTGCCATTGCCGCCTGACGCGTGGCACACCGGCGCGGCGGACACGCGCGCGGATGACAGCCCTGCTGGCCTGGCTGCTCGCCATAGCGATAC
>CAVRDN010000045.1:0-40032 GCA_963719675.1 uncultured Alphaproteobacteria bacterium
GGTTTCCCGCGCCGCGCCGCACGAAGCAGCTCAGGTCCGGGTGACATTCAGGGGTATTAACGTTCTGATTTACCTCGCGTCGCACGCCAGGCCACCATCATCACGCCCTCGACGGCATCGAGCGCGGTCGGCGCGTCCGCGATCAGCCCATGCGAGGCGAGGATTTCCTCCGGCGTCTGCACCGGGACCTCGGGGAACACCGGACGGCCGCCGGGCAGCCGTACGTTGGGCGCGCGGGTCAGGTAAAACACATCGTAACGGCCGAGAAAGAACGCGAATACTTCCGGTCCGCCGATCACTCCGACCGCGGCGTCCCGTTTGCCGAGCGCGGCCAACGCGTCCTCGAACAACGCGCCGGCGGGGTTCCACAACAGCGCCCGCGGGTTGGTGGGGTGGGCGGCGAGCCCCTCGACCTGACGGGTCATCATCAACCGATACCGCTCAGCCGACCGCGCCTGGCGTTCCTGCGAGTAACGGCCGTGCACGACCACATCGACGGCGTCGAGCCCGGCCTCGAAAAAGCGCTGATCGGCGTCGAACATCAGAGAGGGTGGCATCACCCGCGCGGCGTTCGCCAGCATCCCGTCCTCGGAGACGATGGCGTATCCCTCTATCCGACCACCACTCTGCACCATGTCTGGGCGTTTTCCCTTATCTGGACGCGGCCAACTCTCGGGCGGCATGAAATGCCCGCCGGAACCGAACCTGTCCAATGCGAGCGCGCCCGCGAAGCGAGGCATCCGGCAACCGGTATTCGCGGCACCGCGCGGCGTGGTCGCGAGGCCGCCCGGTGCCTGGCGTGACGCCGGCCGGCGTCCGTCTGACCAGGTGCTAGAAATGGGCCGCCAATGGCAGACTATACATGAACAGCGCCCACCCCAGCGCGATCGCGAACAAAACAATTGAGCAATGGTATTGTTTCATTGGGAACGCTCCGATGCCCGACAGCCCAGGCAATGAGGCACGACGACCGTCGCTTTGGATCCCTCCGGTTTTCTGCTTCGATCCCGCGCTCGTTCAACGATGCTGACTTTCCGTTGGTTCCCCCGATCGCGAAAAACCCCTTGTGGGACAGGCGTTGGAGGCACGGATGCCGGAACGGCGGGCGCCGGCGTTGCCATGGGACCGTTGGCGAGAGACGTCCGGCGCGCGACGGTGCCTGAGAAACTTTGCCGGCGCGAGCGGGCGCACGCTCGCGGAATGCGTTGGGGGCGCGGAATGCGTTCCGGGCGCGGGATGCGTTCCGGGCGCGGGATGCGTTCCGGAGAGGAGTTGTCATCGTGCTAACCGATGGTTCGCGGTATCCGGAGGTCTGGCGATGCTGATGATCCGGGAAAGCTCTCGGCGGGAGGACGTCGCGGCGCTGCCGCGGTTGTCGGACGCGGTCGCGCGGTTCAAGCGCCGGGGTGTCGGCCGGGGCTTGCTCCATGCCGTCGAAACGGCCGCTCTCCGTAAGCAGATCAACCGCGTCATGATGGAAGTCGGGATCCGGAACACGGACGGTCAGGCGCTGTATCGCGGCGCGGGCTTCCGGGAGCGCGGGCAGGCGCGCCTGCCATCGATCGTCCCGCGTGCCTCTCGAGATCGTTGAGGCGCCAATACGTCATTGTTTCGGCGGGTTAATATTATGCATCGGCGAGGGAACGATTGTCTCACGGAACAGTGCAAATTCGTGACGAACGCCGGCGAAGTGAGGCCGCCGCGTTCACCGTGGCGAACAAAACGATCGAGCCGGTCGTCGCGCGGGATCGCCGCCGCCATGCCGGGAACGCGCGCCTCGTGAGAGGCCGCCGGCACGCGTTATCCGAGGCCGGCGTTTACCGCGCGAGTTGCACGATGAAGCCCGCCGCTCCGACGACGAGCGGGACCCGCCCGCATCGGCGGCCGAACCGTCGTGGCGACAGTCGTTCCCGTCCCGCGGCGAGCAGCGCCGCGCGCTGGTCCGGTGAGGTCAGGCGCGCTCGCATGACCGCGACGCTGCCGGTCGGCATGTCGTCATTCGGTTCGAGCCTGACGTGAACCGGCAAGGTCGCGAGTCCCACGATCCACGGGCGAACTTCATTGTCCCCCGCGGTTACCCCGTTCCTCACGCCGGCGGAACCATCCGCGTTACAAATCGTTAGAGTTTCGGTAATGAACGGCAACTTGCCTTGACCCCGCCATGTTCGCGGCGCTAATCGCGCCAGGCAGTATGTTGGTCGCGACACGGGTGAGCGCGGCACGGCTGGACTGGGGGCAGTCCCGCCCATCACGTCTGACAGGGGTTTATTCGGATGTACAGCAAATTCTTGGCGCCTGCGTCGCCGTCAGCCTGTTGGCGGCCTGTTCGTCGTCCAAGACGGATACCACGACCTCGAGCACCGGTTCAGCCGCGATGTCGATGAACGATCCGTTCGCCAATGGGGCGGCGGACAAGGTCTTCTTCGACTTCGATCAGGCGGTGATCCGGGACGACGCGCGCTCCACCCTCGACACGCAGGCGGACTGGCTGAACCGGAACAAGTCGGTGAACGTGCAGATCGCCGGCGATTGCGACGAGCGCGGGACCGAGGAATACAACATCGCCCTTGGCAACCGCCGGGCGTTACGCCGCCGAGAGCTACCTCGCCGCCAAAGGGGTCGCGCCGAACCGCATGACCACCATCAGCTACGGCAAGGATCGTCCGATCGCCCCCGGTTCCACCGAGGAAGCCTGGGCGCAGAACCGCAACGCCATCACGTCGGTCCGCTGAGCGCCCGGCTGGTTCGCTTGCCTGTCTCGGTGCGTCGATCGGCGGTGGTGACCCGGTTGGCTGGGTTGGTGCGCCGTGAGTTGGTCCGCCGTGAGTTGGTCCGCCGTGAGTTGGCCGTGCCTTGCCGCGTCCCGCCGAGCCATTGCCCGGTTCACTCCCCAGGCCACTCCCGCAATCCAACGCCCCAACTCACGCCCCAACTCACGACCCCCTGCCAGACCGCCCGCGGGCGGCTATATTGAGAGCGCTGTGAGACCACTCAGTCCTTACGCGGAGAATGCCTTGATGTCGTGGCTTTGGATCCGGCGCGCGAGCCTGCTGGCCGTTCTGCTGATCCCGCCGGTCGCCGGTCATGCCCAGGTGGAGAGCCGTGAGGGGATCGCGCTGCAGAATCAGATGTATCAGCTGCAACAGGACATGCAGATGCTGCGCTCCGACGTGGAGCGCGGTGGCGGTGGCGGCGGTGGGGGAGGCGGCGGCGACATCGCGGCCCAGTTGCTCAGCCGGGTGCAGGCGATGGAGGAACAGGTCCGGCAACTGCGCGGCCGGATCGACGAGACGCAGAACCTGATAGCACGGCAAAACGCCGACCTGTCGAAGCGGCTCGACGATCTGACATTCCAGCTTAATCTGCAGCAGGGAAAGACCGGCGCGCTGCCGCCGCAGGCTTCGGCGCAACCGCCGGGCCCGCCACCGGTGCGGGAGGTCGCGCCGCGCCCGCCGGACGCCGTGCGCCCGGATCAGGCGCCGAAGCTGAGCCTCGCGCCGTCGTTGCCCTCGGTGATTCCGCCGCCGCGTTCGCCGCCGCCGCAAAGCTTCACGTTCAATCAGACGCCGGAACCCATGCGCGAAACGCCGCCGCCGCCGCCCCGCGTGGACCAGACGAGGGTCGAGCCGGCGCGCCCGGCCCCCGGGAAACCGCCCGCGGCACTGGCCGATGCCTCGCCCACCGCCGTGGAGGACCAGGCGGCCCTGGCCGCGCCAGGCGGCAAGCGCACACCGGAACTGGCGCTGCAGGAAGGGCACGCGGCGCTGGCGAGGCGCGATTACGCGGCGGCCGAGAAGGCGGCGCGCGAGGTGATGGCGAACCGCACCTCACCGCGGGCATATGACGGGCAGTTCCTGCTGGCGCAGGCGCTGTCCGGAGAGAAGCAGTTCGCGCAGGCGGCGATCGCCTATGACGACGCGTATAACCGGTCGCACAAGGGACGCCACGCGCAGGACGCGCTTCTGGGCCTGGCCGGTGCGCTGACCGCGATCAACGAGAAGAAGGCGGCCTGCGATACGCTTGGCCGGCTGCGCACCGAATTCCCCGAGGTGCGGGCGGATTTGCGGGATACCATCACGCGGACGAACGACCGCGCCGGCTGCACCACGACCGATTAGGGTCGCGCGACCGGCAACCGACAGGAGCCAGCGATCCATGAAAGCCATTTTCGTCATGATCAAATGCGAGATGGGGCAGGCGTATCGTGTCGCGCGCGAGGCCGCCGATACGATCCCGCAATTATCCGAACTGTACTCGACCTCGGGTCAATACGATCTGTTGGGCAAGTTCTACCTCGATGTGGATCAGGACATCGGGCTGTTCGTGACGGAGCGGATCCAGTCGTTGCCGGGTGTCAAGGACACCTACACGCTGATCACGTTCAACGCGTTCAGCGGCGGCGCGGGCTGACGTTACCACATCGGCTCGATCCGGTAGATGAGATAGTTTTCGCCGGACTCGGTGCCGCGGAAATCCGCGAGCGGTATGGCGCGCAGTCCGACCAGTTCCAGCGCGTTGCGGTCGAGCGGAGCCCAGGGGTTGCTGTAGATCAGCAAAGGCGGCTGGCCTTTCACCCGCGATAGCGCGCGGGCGAGACGACGCGGGATCTCGGCATCCGGCACGCGGTCATGCTGGGCGTTGAACTGCAGGAAGTCTTCAAAACACTGGCAGTCCAGCCCATACAGCGGACGATCGAGCAACTGTGCCACGGGGATCGTCCAATCGTCGCGCATGCCGATCAGTCCGGCATCGCGCCAGTCGTTCCGCTCGAGGAAGCGCGCGGCCGCCAGAGAGGCGGAGAAGGGCCGCATCCATTGACCGATCTGCGCCTCGATGCCGGCGATCGAACCGCACAGCAACAAC
Organism: uncultured Alphaproteobacteria bacterium; assembly: GCA_963719675.1. Classification (GTDB taxonomy): domain Bacteria; phylum Pseudomonadota; class Alphaproteobacteria; order Acetobacterales; family Acetobacteraceae; genus Rhodopila. Next base: position 4,864 of record CAVRDN010000045.1, read on the forward strand.
GCCGCGACGAGCCACGACGCGCCGGGCCGAACCATGCGCTGCATCCACAACGCGGTCAGCACCACGACGAAGAAGATGCCGGTTTGGCGGATCCCCGAGACGTAAACCAGGTGGCAGAATAACGCCGCGGCCGCTCCGGTTACCGCGATGACGGCGAGCAGCCGGAGGTCCTTGCGGAAGATCGTCACCAGAGCGGCGACGACCAGCACGAGACCGGCTTCGCGGACCTGCCACAGCGTCCGCATCTCCGGTTCCATGCCGATCCAGTAGCGGGCCGGGAACGCGGCGTTGAACGGAATGAACGACAGGCTGACCACGCTCACGACGGTGAACGTCAAATGCCAGAGTTTGTGCGCGTACTGAAACAGATACGCGTTGCCATGTTCGGCGATATCCGGTGCCGGAATGACCGTCAGGACGCAGGCCACGACAAAGGCGAGGTAGACGGCGGCTCCGGCGGCGATGGACCGGACGGGCGCGCGGCGGATCAGGGCGGCGACATATTCGCAGGCGAGCACACCGCTCATCATCAGACCGAAAATCGTGGTGTTGGCCAGCAGCCCGAGCAGCACGCTGTTGAGCACGACGAGGTCCGGCCGCCGCGATCGCACTTCCGCGCAGAGCAGGGCGAACAGCACCGCCAGGCTGTAGTTTCGCGCCACCACGGCGTATTCGAAGCCGAGGAAATAGCCGCTCAGCAGCAGGATCTTTTCCAACGTCGAGAACGGCGAGACAAGGCCGACCATGACGTAGATCAGGATGACGATGCCGGTGTGGACGACCTGCGCGGTCACCGGGTTCGCGCTGACGCACGAGGCGAACCACAGCAACACATACCAAAGCGATGGATGGCCTTCGTAATGCAGGTTGTGGAACAACGCCGGGAGGGTCGGACTGTGCAGCGCGATTTCGAACGCGTTGATCTCGTCGTGCCACATCTCGTGATGCGCGACGTTGACGATCAGCACGGCCACCGCCAGCAGCGTGATGGCGACATCGACGCGGGTGGGACGCCGGGTCAGGCCCGGAACAGCGGCGCGGGGCGGGGCCGGGTTCGGCGGAACCGTGGAACGCCCGGATCGCTCCGAGGGGTCGGCCGGGACCCCGGACATCTCCGGTGTGGCGGGCAGCGGTCGCGCCGGCGTCAGAACGGCCGGTCTCCCGAGATCTGGGTGCGGTGCATCACCCGCCTCGCCGTGCCGTCGAACTCATCGCGGCGATGCAGGGCGCAGCGATTGTCCCAGAGCACGAGGTCGCCGACATGCCACTGCTGCGTCCAGCAATGTTCGGGCCGGGTGGCGGCGGACCAAAGTGTGTCGAGCAGCGCCTCGCTGTCGGCGAGGTCCAGACCCTGGACATAGGCGTTGCGGCGCCGCCCGAGGAACAGGCACCGGCGGCCGGTGACGGGGTGCGTGCGCACCAGGGGATGCAGCGCGCCCGGGGTCTTGCGCGGGTCGGTCACGTCCTCGAAGCCGACGCGCAACTGGCCGACGCTGTTGAGGCTGCTGTCGTGCACGCAGCTCAGTCCGCCGATGCGGGCGCGCAACTCCGCGGGCAGCAACTCAAGCGCGGTGTACATGTTGCAGAAGCCGGTGTCGCCGCCGCTCGGGGGCACTTCCAGCGCGTAGAGGGCGCTCGCCATCGGCGGCACCGGGTTGTAGCTCATGTCGGTGTGCCATTTCGAACTCGTAGTTGCCGAGGCCGCCGATCGCGCGGCCGTTCTCGACGACGTTGGAGATGATGTTGACGAACCCGGCGTTGGCGTTGAGTTCCGCGCGGCCTTCGGCTTTGGCGTGGCGCGGATTGGCGTCGAGCGGGCCGAAGTTACGGCTGAACGCCATCAGCGCGTCGTCGGTCAGGTGTTGCTCGCGGAACCGCAGCACGAGGTGGTTCATCCAGGCGCCGTGGATGGTGCCGAATTCGGCCGAGGTCAGCGGGCGCGACAGATCGACGCCGACGATATCGGCGCCGAGCGCGCTGCCGGTGGGGCGAACTTCGATCATGGTTTCCTCCTGATCCGCGGCGCGCAGCTTGCCCGCGGGCGGGCGGCGTGGCCAGAGCGAATTCAAGACGTGCGAGATTCACGACGTGCGGATTCACGACGTGCGGATTCACGACGTGCGGATTCACGACGTGCCATGGTCCGGCAAAATGTGCCAGGTTCCGAGCAGTGGCGGAGAACGGGCATGACACGGCAACTGCACCTCAATCTCTTCATCCACAGCCGCGGCCATCATGAGGCCGCGTGGCGGCATCCGTCAGCCTCGCCCCTGGCGCTGACCGATATTCATTACTACACCGATCTGGCCCAAAAGGCCGAGGCGGGGTGCTTCGATTCCATCTTCCTGGCGGATACTCTGGCGGCGGGCGACGACATCGCCAGCGCGCCGCGGATCTGGCTGGAGCCGTTGACCGCGCTCGCCGCTCTGGCTGGAGCCACACGACGGATCGGGCTGATCGCCACCTGCTCCACCACCTACACCGAGCCATTCAATCTGGCGCGGCAGTTCGCCTCGCTGGATCACATCACCGGCGGACGGGTCGGATGGAACATCGTCACCACCTGGCTGGTCGCCGCGTCCGCGAACTACGGCGCGCAGGGGCAGTTGAGCCATGCCGAACGTTACGAACGCGCCGAGGAATACATGCGGGTGGTGACCGCGCTGTGGGACAGTTGGTCCGACGATGCCGTGCTGGACGATCGCGCGGCCGGGCACTACGCGCGGCCCGGATCGATCCGTCCGATCAACCATCGCGGTCCGCATTATCAGGTCACCGGTCCGCTGAACGTGCCGCGCGGGCCGCAGGGACGACCGGTGTTCGTGCAGGCGGGATCGTCGGAAACCGGCCGCCAGTTCGCCGCCCGCCACGCCGAGGCGGTGTTCACCGCGCAAATGGAAAAAGCCACCGCGAAGGATTTTTACGCCGATCTGAAACGCATCGCCGTGGGGTTCGGCCGCTCGCCGGATCAGGTGCTGATCCTGCCGGGCCTGAGCCCGGTGATCGGCGCCACCGAGGCGGACGCACAGCGGATCGCGCGCGAACTGAACGACCTGAGCGATCCGGAGGTCGGCCGCCGGCGCCTGTCCGGCCGTTTCGGCGGGCACGATTTTTCCCACCTGCCGCTGGACAAACCGCTGTCGCCGGAGGACTTCCCGGACCCCGCCCTGGTCGAAGCCGCGCGCAGCCGGACCGAGGTCATCGTCGGACTGGTTCGCCGGGAAAAGCCCACGCTGCGTCAACTTCTCGGCTACATGGCTGGCGCGCGCGGGCATTTCGTCACGGCGGGCGCGCCGGAGCAGATCGCCGATCTGATCGAGGACTGGTTCCACGACGGTGCCTGCGACGGCTTCAACCTGATGCCGCCGGTGTTGCCGTCGATGCTGGAGGTGTTCATCGCCGAGGTGGTGCCGCTGTTGCGTAAACGCGGATTGTTCCGCCGCGAGTATGAAGGGGTGACGTTGCGCGATCATTATGGGCTGGCGCGGCCGGGTGTGACGTTTTAACCCGCTGCCTCGCCATGCCGAAGACATGGAAGGGAGGCACAGCACATGTACTCCGGTGGATACGCCGCGACACGCGCCAATCAACCCGCATTGATCATGGCCGGGACAGGCGAGATCGTCACCTATGCCGAGCTTGAGGCGCGCTCCAATCGTCTCGCCCATCTGTTGCGGGCGAACGGGCTGCGACGGCTGGATCATTACGCGATCTTCATGGAGAACAACGCCCGCTATGTGGAGACCCGCGGGGCGGGGGAGCGCGCGGGGCTGTACTATACCTGCGTGAACTCGTTTCTCACGGCGGACGAACTCACATACATCCTCGACAACAGCGAATTGACTGAAATTACCGGAGGCCGTGCGTGCCCGCTACGCCCGCCCGGCGCTGGAGGTGGCGATTCACGCGGCGGCGCCGTGTCCGGTGCGGGTCAAGCAGCAGATGATCGACTGGTGGGGACCGATCATTCTGGAATACTACGGCTCGACCGAGGGAATGGGCTTCACCGCTTGCGATACCGCGGAGTGGCTGGCGCACCGAGGCACCGTCGGGCGGCCATTGTTCGGAGAGATCCAAATCCTCGACGCCAACCGCGATCCCTGCCCGGCCGGAACGATCGGCGAGGTGTGGTTCAAACTGGCGTCGCGATTCGCCTACTTCAACGATCCGAAACGAACGGCGGAGGCGCTGAACGCGGACGGTACGATGGGCACGGTCGGCGACGTCGGCTACGTCGACGCGGATGGGTTCCTGTATCTCACCGACCGTTCCACGTTCATGATCATATCAGGCGGCGTGAACATCTATCCGCAAGAGTGTGAAGACCTGCTTATCACGCATCCGAAGGTCGCCGATGCCGCGGTGTTCGGCGTGCCGAACGCGGATCTGGGCGAGGAGGTCAAAGCCGCGATCCAGTTGATGCCGGGCATCCATCCCGATCCCGATACCGAGGCCGAACTGATCGCGTTCTGTGGCCAGCATCTGGCGCGCTTCAAGGTGCCGCGTTCGATCGATTTCGAGGACGAACTGCCGCGACTGCCCACCGGCAAGTTGTACAAGCGCCTGCTGCGCGACCGGTACTGGGCTGATCATGGCAGCCGGATCGTCTGACCCACGGGCAGACGCGCGGGTGGCCCCGCTACGCGACGCTCTGTCCGACCCCGGCACAGTCGTGCCAGACTGCCCGTACCGTCATGCCACACCGCACGGAAACGGCCGGAGCAACCGGCCCGCCAAGGGAGTAACCGTCCATGCCGACCCCATACCCGTCCAGTGCCGAAGCCAGGCTGGAATCGCAACGTCTCGGCCCGCTGCAACTGCGGGTCGCCTTGCTCTGCACGCTGGCGCAGATGTTCGACGGCTACGACATCACCTCGATCGGCATGGCGGTGCCGTCGCTGTCGGCGGCGTGGCACATTCCGGGCGCCGCTTTCGCCAACACCTTCGTCATGAGCAGCGTCGGCATCATGGTGGGCGCGCTGGTGTCCGGTCCCGCCGGAGACCGGCTCGGGCCGCAAGCCGGTGCTGCTCGCCAGCCTGGTGTGCCTCGCGGTGTCCTCGCTCGCCTGCGTCTACGCCACCAGCATCTCGCAACTGATCCTGTGGCGGTTCGTCACCGGCATCGGCATCGGCGGCATCATGCCAGCCACGGTCGCGCTGACCTCCGACTACGTGCCGGAGCGGTTGCGCGCGCCGATCGTGATGGTGATCTTCACCGGCAATCCGTTGGGCGGTTTCCTCGGCGGTCAGGTCATCGCGCAACTGCTGCCGCATTTCGGTTGGCCGGTGATCTTCTGGATGGGCGGCCTGCTGCCGCTGGCGCTGATCCCGGTGATGCTGCTGTGGCTGCCGGAGTCGCCGCGTTTCCTGCTGGCCCGCGGCCGCATGACCACGCGCACCGAGCGTCTGTTGCAGACCCTGAACATCGAGCCCACCGCGCCGATCCCGACCCCGGCTCCGACGTCAGTCGCGATCGGAGAGGCCGGCCGGCATCAGGTCGATGTCAGCACCGGCAACCCGGTCGCCGGCCTGTTCCGTGATGGCCTGGGGACGACCACGGTCTTCGTCTGGATTCTGTATTTCGCCAACCTGCTGAGCATCTACCTGATCAGCTACTGGCTCCCGACGGTGCTCAATTTATCCGGCCTTTCGCCCGCCGACTCGGTGTTCGCCGCGAGCCTCATGTCGGCCGGTCCGTTGCTGAGCGTGTTCGCGATGGCGCCGCTGGCCCGGCAATTCGGACCGCAGCGCGTGCTGGCGGTGATGCTGTCCACGGGCGTGATCGTGATCGCGGCGGTGGGACTGGCCAATCCGCCGCACGATTTGCTGTTGCTGGCGATCTTCCTGATGGGATGCTGCACGGTCGGCAGCATGACCGGGATCAACGGGATGACGGCGGCACTGTATCCGGCGCGGGTTCGCACCACCGGCATGGGGTGGGCTCTGGGCGTCGGCCGACTGGGCGGCATCGGCGGTCCCTGGTTGGGAGGGTTCCTGCTGACCCGGGGCTGGCCGCCGCGGCAAATCTTTCTGTGCGCCTGCCTCACCGCGCTGATCGGCACGTTCTGCGTGATCATGCTGCACATCGAGAAGCGCCGGCGGGAGGTGGTGGACGTGGCCGGAGCGCGGGCGCGCGCCTGAGCACGCGAGGCGGAGTGGCTGACCGATCCGGCGGTAATTTCGCGAAGCTGCCGCGCCTGGCGCGAGACACGCGGCGCCGCGAAGCTGGTCGTAACAAGTGACAAACTGATGGCGGCGAAGCGAAGGCCGCCGCGCCGGTCGGCATGGCGCCGTGACGGTCGGGCGCCAATCGTTCAGCGCGGCGTCGCGGCGGAGGCCTCCACGATCCCCTCGGGCATCGCGTCGCGCTCGTCATTCCGCGCGACCGTGCGGATCGACCCTTGCGGCTTGCCGTTCGTCGTCAGGAAGGTGCGGCCGACATACTCTCCCAGAACGCCCAAAATCATCGACTGCACGCCGCCGACGAGCAGCAGCACGACCATGGTGGATGCCCAACCGGTCGGTGTCTGGTTGAGGAACAAGGCCTCGATGATCGTCGCCACCGCGCCGACCGCGCCCAAGGCGGCCATCGCGGCGCCGGCGAACACCGCCAGCCGCAACGGGATCAACGAGAAACTGGTCGCGAGGTTCAGCCACAACCGCACCAACCGAATGAGCGTATAGTTGGAGCGGCCCTCCAGGCGCGGCAGATGGCGCACCTCGATACTGTCGATCCGCCGCGTCACCTGCATGATCAGGCCGTCGATATAGGGATATGGGCCGGTGTACTGCGTAACCCCGCGCACCACCAAGGCGGCCATGCAGCGGAACGACGAGAGATACAGGCCCTTCGGTTTGTCCAGCAGCACATCGGCGACCTTGTTGGCGAACCGGCTGCCCAGGTTGCGCCACCCGGCATGCTGCTTGACGGCGTAGCGGGTGTAGACGACGTCCCAGCCACCGCCGCGCGCGTGGTCGAACAGACGAACGACCTCCTCCGGCGGGTTCTGCAGGTCGTCATCCATGGTGATCACGTAGGACCCTCGGGCGTGACGCAAGCCGGTCATGACGGCGTTGTGCTCGCCGAAGTTGCGCGCATGCTCGATATAGGTCAGCGGGATCGTGGCCGTTTTCAGCAGGGCGCGGCACACGTCGTCCGAATTGTCGGGGCTGCCGTCGTTGACCAGGACGATTTCCAGGCCACCGGCGGGCGCCAGACGCGACAGCTCCTCGACCAGTTTGCCGATCGTCGCGGCACCGCGATAAACCGGCACGACGATCGACAGGCCGACGCCAGGCTCAAACCGCGAGGCGCGCTCGCCCATGCTTGCTTCGGCCAATCTCCCCTCGGCCAATCTCCCCTCGGGCAACCTTCGGTCGGGCAGGGCTGGGGCGAGTGGCGAGGGTAACGCTTGGATGTCGAACGTATCGTTCATGGGCGCTCCGCGATCGCCAGCACCGAGCCTCCGGCAGGGAGGGAAAAGCGCAGGCGCCGTTCAAGTTCCGTCATGCCATGCAGCATCCGATCCAGCCATGGCGGAAAAGCGGCGACATCGGAGCGATCCGATGATCGGGCGAGGATTTTCCGCTGGGCGATCATGAGCGGCAGCAGCAACCCGTTCCAATAATTCACCCGTAGCACATGAAATCCGGCCTCGCTCAGCATGGCGCGTGTCTCGGATGCGTTCATCCGGCGGGCGTTGTGGACCTGGACGTCGTGCGCCGACATCAGTCCGCGATACGCCGGCATGTTGACGATGACCCGCCCGCCGGGACGCAGCACGCGTTTGATTTCAGCCAGAGCGCGCGCCGGCTCGACCGCCGCGTGACACAGCACGTCGGCCACGATCACCGTGCCGAACGTGTCCGCCGCGAACGGGAGTTCGTTGACGCTGCCTCGCGCGATCGGCCGTCCCGATTTCTTCGCCGCCATGTCCGCGCCGCGCGCGTGCCATTCCAGGCCAATCGATGCGAGCGCGGGGTTCGCGCGGTTGAGCACGGCGAGGAAACCGCCGGTGCCGCAACCGGCGTCGAGTACCGGGCTCGCGTCACGACGCTCCGCCAGCGCATCGCGCAGGCGGGCGTGCAAAGCACGATACCACCACATGTCAGCCTCGACCGCGTCCATGCGGGCGTATTCATCGGGTTCCATCGTACCGGGCATTAGGTGCATGGCCGGTGCGCGGTCAACAGAGACGGGGTTTCACCCCGAACCCCACGAGGGCGCTGCCCTTCGAACCCGCCAGGGGCGGTGGCCCCTGGACCCATGGGTGGGTGCGGGGATCGGGTTCGGGGCGGAGGCTGACCTCAGTATACGTCGCGCAGGTAACGACCTTGCCGGGCCAGCGCGACAATCCAGTCCCGCGCCTGCGTTTCGTCCATCCGTCCCTCGGTCATCGCCACCTTGCGCAATGTCGCGTCCACGTCGCGCGCCATGCGGGTCGCGTCGCCACAGACATAGAAATACGCGCCGTCCTGCAACCATCGCCACAGGTCCTCGGCGCTCTCGCGCATGCGGTCCTGCACGTAAAACTTCTTGCCCTGATCACGCGAAAACGCCGTATCCAGCCGGGACAGCGTGCCATCCTTCAGCCACGCCCGGAACTCCGCCTCGAACAGGAAGTCCGTCGCGCGGTTGCGCTCGCCGAACAACAACCACGCGCGGCCGCGCGCGCCATGCGCTGCCCGCTCCGCCAAAAAGGCGCGGAAGGGCGCGATGCCGGTGCCGGGTCCAACCATGATGACCGGGGTCGCGGGATCGGCGGGCAGCCGGAAATGACTGGTCTGAATGTAGGCCGGCACGGCGGCTGCCTCGGCGGCGCGATCGGCGAGGAACGCGCTCGCCACGCCATGCCGCACCCGGCCTCGCCGCTCGTCGCGCACCACGGCGACGCACAGGTGCACCTGACCCGGCGTGGCGCGCGGCGAGGACGCGATGGAATACAGCCGCGGCCGCAACGCCGGCAGCGATGCCACCAGATCCGCGAGGCGAGGACGCGCCGAGGGAAACGCCTCCAGCAAATCGAGTAAATCGGCGTCGGCCGGTTCGGCGCCGTCGGCTCCTTCGCCGAGCAGGCGCAACGCGGCGGCCTGACGCGGATGTTTCGCGCTCATCGCCAGCAGGTCGAAGGTGCGGTCGAGCGGGCGAGCGATATCCACCGCGCGCGAGAACGTGTCCCGCAGCGACCGTTCGACCCCATCGGGACCGACCACCATCTCGTCTCCGGTGGCATCCAGCGCGGTCAGGCAGGACTGGACAAGGCTCGGATCGGCCGGCGCGGCGAGGCCGATCGAATCGCCCGGCTCATACGTCAGGCCGGATTCCGCCAGATCGATCACGACATGCCGAACGTCCTTGCTCGATCCCGCGCCGGTCAGCGCCGAGGCGGAGAGCACGCGGACGTCGCGGCTGACCGGTTTCGCCGGCCCGGAGGCGACGGACGCCGGCGTTGCCGCGGCCGGTGCCTCCGCGAGCAACTGTTTCAGCACGCGGGCCGTCGCCTTGGCGCCGGGAACGCACAAGGACGCCGAGGTCTCGGTCCCGTTCGCCAATGCGTCGGCGTAGCTCCGGCATAAATACCCGCACTGGCCGCAATCGAGTTGCCCCATCGCCGCCATCAGCTTTTGTGGCAGTGGCCTGCCCTCGGCCAGCGCCATCCGCTCCGGCAGTTCCATCGCCGGATCGTGCCAGGGGAAGTCGTCCGGCTCCGCCGGCGGGGCGGGGGTGGCGGACAGGCCGCTCGCCGACGCGCCGCCATACAGCCCCGCGAGGAAGCCGTTCAGCCAGGCGCGCTGAGCCGGGCTGAACGGGGCGTTCTCCGGGATCAGCGGGATCGGCGGACTGATCGCGTTCATGTCAGGCATCCACCTCAGGCATCCACCGGCACGCGGTCGGCCATCGCGGCGAGCTCGGCCTCCGAATGCCGCGTGGTGAACGCCTGGAAGGTTTCCTCGGGTCCGGATCGTTCGGTCTGCCACGCGGTCAGCAGTGCCAGCAGCAACGGCGGCAGCGCGTCGGTCACGACTTTCGCGCGAACCAGCCGGCCGAGTTGCTGGTCGGGACCGGCACCGCCGCCGACCAGCAGATCATAGCCTTCGACCATGTCCTCCTCCTGCTCGATCTTCGTGGCGAGCAGGCCGATATCGGCGGCGTAATGTTGCGCGCAGGAATGATGGCAGCCGGTCAGGTGGATGTTGATCGGATGATCGATCTCGATGCGCCGGTCCAGGAACGTCGCCAGCATGGCCGCGTCGCGTTTGGTGTTGGAGGCGGCGAACTTGCAGCCCGCGTTGCCGGTGCACGCCACCAGCCCGCCGCGCATCGGCGAGGCGCGCCAGTCCAGACCGAGCGCCTCGATCTCGGCGAGCGCTTCGCTCACATGGGCGTCCTGGATGTCGCTGATCAGGCAGTTCTGCCACACCGTCAGCCGGATCGTTCCGGAACCAAGCCGCTCGGCGACAGCGGCGAGGCCGCGCAGTTGCCCGCTGCTCAGCCGGCCGACCGGGCAGGCGACACCGATGTAGCGCAGGCCCGGCTGTTTCTGTTCGTGCACGCCGATGTGGCCGTGCTTGTCGATCGGTGGCCGCGGCGAGAACGCGGCGGGATCGACGCGGAGCAACGGCGCGCCTAACTCCTGTTCGGCCGCTTCGAGAAATTTTGGGATCCCCCAACGATCCAGGAGATACTTCAATCGTGCCTTGGTCCGGTCGGTGCGATCGCCGTGCGCGATGAACACGCGGATAATTGCGTCGCAGACGCGCACGGCATCGGCCGGCCGCACGATGACGCCGGTGTCGCGGGCAAAGTCGCGATGGCCGGTGATGCCGCCGAGACCCAGCCGGTAATACACGCCGGGCGCCACGCCGTACCCGTCCATCGACCGCGACCGCGGCGAGCGCGATGTCGTTGGTGTCCTCCAGCACCGCGACCCGTCCGCCGCCATCGAAGGCGATGTTGAATTTGCGCGGCAGGCCATAGAGTTCCCGATGATGCAGAATGAAGTGATGCAGCGCCCGCGTGTCCGGCCGCGTATCGATGAGCTCCTGGGGATCAATCCCCGCCGTCGGGCCGCCGGTGATGTTGCGCAGGTTGTCAGCCCCGGAACCGCGCGAGGTCAGGCCGATCTCGGATAACCGCAACAGCACTTCCGGCGCGTTGGCCGCCGGGATCTCCCGCAGTTGCAGATTGGCCCGCGTGGTGATGTCGGCGTAACCGCCCGCCAGATCGTCGGCGATCGCGGCGACGCCACGCACCTGAAACGCGCTGATCACGCCGCCGGGAATACGCAGCCGGCACATGAACGCATCCTGCGCCGGCGCCACGTAAAACAGGCCGTGGAACTTGGTCAGGAAGATATCGGTGCCCTTGGGGAACTTATTCTCCGCCGCCAAAGCCGATATATCATCGAAACGATCGAGCGGATGCCTTTTGCGCTTCGCTTCCTCTTCCGGCGTCAGCTTGCCGCCGGCGGCGAGGGTGCGATCCTGCGCGGCGCGTTGCAAATCGTTGGGATCGGCCGGCGCGGCATCGCCGGCCGGCGCGGCCGGCAGGCCGAGCGCGCCACGCCTGGCTTCGACGCCGACCATGAAGCCCTTCAAATACTCCTGTTGCTCGGTGGAGAATCCGGCGTCGGTCATTATCGGGCCGGCTGCTCCACACCGCTCGCCGCGGCGGTCGCCGGTGTCGCCGGCTCGGTCATCTGGCGGCCGAAGGTGGCGTAAAGCGCGAGGCCGGTGAACACCAGGCCGCCGACGATGTTGCCAAGCGTGACCGGGATCTGATTCCACACCCACCAATCCGCGAAGCTGACCTTGGCGCCCATCATCATACCCGCCGGGATGATGAACATGTTGACCACCGAGTGCTCGAAACCCTGCGCGAAGAAGATCAAAATCGGCATCCACGCGCCGGCGATGCGGCCGATCGTGGAGGTCGAACTCATCGCCATCACGACGCCGAGGCACACCATCCAGTTGCACAGGATCGCCTTGACGAAGACGGTCAGCATTCCGGCGGCGCCGAAGTGGGCGTTGCCGATGGTCTTCGCCTCGGCGAGCTGCACGATGCGGGCGGCGATGCCGGATGGCTCGATCTGGCCGGCGTCGGTCAACGCGATGACCAGCAGCGCGGCGTAGAACACGCTGCCGAGGAGGTTGCCGACGAACACCCAGGTCCAGTTGGCGAACACCGTCGTCATCGTGGTGCGTCCGCGCAGCACCGCGAGGGGCAGCAGCGCGAAGCTGCCGGTGACCAGTTCCAGTCCCAGCAGAACGATGATCACGAAACCCACGGGGAAGATGAGCGCGCCCACCAGAAGCTGGCCGGTTTGCACCGCGGCGCCGATCGCCAGACTGGTGGCGAACCCGAGCAGCGCGCCGGACAGAGCGCCGCGAATCAGCAGATCGATCGGTCCAAGTTGGGATTTCGTGATCCCGGCCTGAACCATGTTGGCGACGATATCCGCCGGTTTCGAGCGAGTCCATGATCGCGGTCCTTTCTGATGTCGGTCGCCACGCAAGGGCCGTGCCAACCGAACAGGCGTTATCGACACGATCGCGTGCGCGGATACCGATATTCGTGCCGAAGGAGCCCCGCGATGATTATTTACTATGCAGATTGGATATCGATGACATGATCTGACTGAATTTTGTGCTTAAAAGGGGGCGCGGCCGTCGCACGCTCGACCTCGAGGGTGGCGGCGATTTACCTGCTTCGGTCCCCTCCCCGGAATGGCCGCGCACCCCGAAGCACGCGGACCCCGCGCGGCGCGCGTGAAACAATCGCGCGGATCGAACAGTTAGACGGGGAAGCGGATTCAGGCCGTCTCCGGCCAGCATCGACCCGCGCGGGAGTGTCATGCCCGAGTTACCGGACGTCGCGTGCTTTCAGGCCATCGTTCAACATCGCTTCGTCGGTCGAACGGTCGCGCGCGTTGTCGTCCCCGACCCGGCGAGCGTGGCTGGCGCCGGCGCGTCGGCGATCGGCCGGCGGTTGAATGGGCGGTCGCTCCAGACAACCGGGCGCCACGGCAAATATCTGTGGCTCGATTTCGGCGCAGCGGCCGTGCTGGTCATGCATTTCGGGCCGGCGGGGTTGCTCCGCCGTGTCGCGGCGGGCGAGGCGGCACCGGATTTCGTTCGGTTCCAGCTCGAATTCTCCAACGGAGAGGGGCTTGCCTACGTGAACCGGCGTCGTATCGGTCGCGTGCGTCTGGTCGATGACGCGGCGGCGTTCATCGAACAGGCGAAGCTGGGGCCGGACGCGCTCGATCCACACCTCGATCGCGCGGCGTTCACCGCGTGCGTTGGTGGGCGCACCGGGGGGCGCGTCGGCTCCGATCAAGGCCGCGCTGACGGACCAGTCCCGGCTGGCCGGCATTGGCAACACCTGGTCCGACGAAATATTGTTCCGGGCACGCATTCATCCGGCTACCGGGGCGCGCGATCTGACCGCGACGCGAATCCGCACGCTGTTTCGTTCGATGCGGGACGTTCTGCGCACCGCGACGGACCTCGAGCCGTGCGCGCCCGATTTCCTGGCGCGACTGCCCAAAGGTTTCCTGTTGCCGCACCGACACCCTGGCGGCCATTGCCCCCGCTGCGGCACCGAACTCCAACGCGCGAAGGTGAGCGGGCATACCAGCACGTTCTGCCCGCGCTGCCAGCCCGGATAACCGTGGCTGATCTCGCCCCAGGCCGCGCCGGGCCCTGGCCGCGGCGGTTTGCGTCCGGGATGGGTTCGGCTACGCTCTCGGCGGCTCGCCGCTGAAGACCGGCGGCTCCTCTGGAGGATCGCCCATGTCCATTGAAATCATCCCCACCGGTGCCGCCGTCGGCGCCGAAATCCGTCGGGATCGATCTGGCCCGGCCGCTCGACGACGCCAGTTTCGCCACGATCGAGAAGGCCTACAACGAACACGGCGTCATCTTCTTCCGCGACCAGTCCATCACGCCACCGCAACAGGTCGCGTTCACCCGCCGCTTTGGCGAGATCGAGTTCAACATCTTCGGTGAGCGCTGGAGCGTGGCGGGCAGCCCGGAGATCGTCGTCGTCTCCAACATCACCGAAGACGGGCGTTCGATCGGTGTGCGCCGCGCCGGCGAGAACTGGCACAGCGACATGTGCTACACCGCCCGCCCGCCGCGGGCACCATGCTTTACGCCCTGGAAGTCCCGACGTTACACGGCCTGCCATTGGGCGACACGGAATTCGCCAGTGCCCAGGCGGCGTGGGAGGCTCTGCCGGATGCGATGCGGCACCGTATCGAAGGGCGCCAGGCGGTGTTCGATTTCACCGGCCGCAAGCGCGCGTTTCCGCCGACCCCGACGGAGATCGCGCGCAATCCACCGGTGCGTCATCCGATCGTTCGCACGCATCCTTACACGGGTCGCAGGTGCCTCTATGTGATGCGCGACGATTGCACCGCGATCGAGGGCATGGACGCGGTGGAAAGCGAAGCGATGATCGCGGCGCTGGCGGAGCACATCATCAAGCCGGCGTTCATCTATCGGCACCAGTGGCGCGCCGGCGACGTGCTGATGTGGGACAACTGCACGGTGCAGCACCGCGCGATCCAGGATTACGACATGCCGCGGCGCCGGTTGATGCACCGGTACCGACAATGGGCGGCTCGGTGCCGGTGTAGGTTTCGACCGTCGAAGATGTCTCCGGGCGGCCGGCCGCCCGTGCGCGGGGTTGCCTTGGTCGCCCGGGTGCCCTGGGGCAAAACCCGAGATCGCCTCCCGGGGCCGAGATGGCGCCTGTTGAAAAATGACGTCCCCGCGTGCTCTAAGATAAGCGGCGGCAATTCCAGACAATGATTGGCGATTATCCTTTGTCGGGTCCCAATGAACGGCGATTCGTGCCGGCTCTGCATGGATTGCGGGGCATCATGGCGTTTTGGATCGTCATTCACCACACCAGCGGCTTCGGCTTCGGGTTCTACAACGAGGGGGAATACGGCTATTTCGCCGTTGATGTCTTTTTCATCCTCAGCGGCTACGTGCTGATGCTCAATCATCTCCGGCAATTCAAACGCATCGGGATCTCGGAGATCTGGTCGTTCCTGCGACAACGCTGGTGGCGGGTCTATCCGGTCTATCTGCTCAGCGTGATCCTTTCCCTTGGCTTGTTCCACCTGCTGCACGGTGTCTGGCCGGGACCGCGCCGCATCGTCGAATCATGGCTCATCCTGGATTTTTGGGCGCGGCCGGGCATCGGCGTGAATGGTCCGGCCTGGTCTCTCGGCGTCGAGTGGATCGGCTATTGCGCGTTTCCGTTTATCGTCTTCGGCCTCAGCCGGCTCGGGCTGGCGGCCCGACTGATACTGCTGGCCGCCGCGCCCGCCTTCGCGGCGATATTCATCGCCAGGCACAGCGGCGTCTGGCACATCATAACCGGTCCGCAACCCGTCGTGCAGATGGCCACCGGCTTTACCGCCGGCTGCATTCTGGCAACCCTGCGACCGAGCGTCCCAGCCTGGCTTACCCGGCACGGTGATTGGCTGATCGGGGCCGCGATATGCGGCGCGGTCGCGATGGTGCTGCTCAACCAGACCCTGTACGTCGCGCCATTCCTGATAGTGCTGGTGTTTGGCGTCGCGCACGCCGGCCCGTTGGCCGCGCGCGTTCTCGACAACCGCCTCGCGCTGTTCGCGGGACGCATTTCCTTCTCACTTTATATCACGCATTACATTATCATCCGAGCCGTCATGCTGGTCTTTGGCGTGCCCGCGACGACGATCGGGCAACTGACGAGCACGATATGCCTCGTGGTCGTCGTGCTCGCGGTCGCCTGGATGACGTGTGTGACCGTCGAAGAACCGGCCCGGCGGTGGCGGCGCGCGCGCGGCCCGCGGCGCGCCTTGATCCCGGATGTACCCTCGGCGCCGTGATGCGGTCAGCCCTGAACGGACCCTCCGGCCGATCGCCTTGTGACCAACCGGCCGCGCGGCTTACAAACCCGGTGAGAAGCCGGCCGGACCGGTCATGGAGTCGACCACGTGCTGCCCAAAGCGATCCTGTTCGACCTCGATGACACATTGATCTCCGCCTATAACCAGCCGGATCGCGCCTGGCTGACGATCGCGCACGAGTTCTCGGCCGACGCTGCATCCGTGTCCGCCGGCCGAGGCCGCCGCAGCGATCAACCACGCGGCGGACATGTTCTGGGCTGATGCCGAACGGCACCGCGTCGGCCGGCTGCAATTGCTCGACGCGCGCGCCGCCATTATCGCCGATGCGTTCGCGGCTTTGGCGCATGCCGGCCACACGCCGCCGGGCGAACCGGTGGTCGGCGGCATGGCCGCGCGCTACAACGCATTGCGCGAGGCACAGATGCATCTGTTCGACGGCGCCCACCACGTCGTCGACACGTTTCGCGCCAAAGGCGTGCGGCTGGCGTTGATCACCAACGGCGCCGCCGCGCCGCAACGTGCGAAAGTCGAGCGTTTCGATCTGACGCACCGCTTCCACCATATCCAGATCGAGGGCGAGCACGGCTTTGGCAAGCCGGAGGAGCGCGCCTATCGTCATGCGCTCGTCCGCTCTGGGCGTCGAGGCCGCGTGAGACCTGGATGGTCGGCGACAACCTCGAATGGGAAGTTATCGCTCCGCAACGACTGGGGATCCACGCGATCTGGCACGATCTGGCGGGCGAGGGGGTGCCGGAAGGATCGACCGCGCGTCCGGACCGGGTGATCAGGTCGTTGCACGAACTGCTGGATGGGATTGGCTGAGCGCTTTGCCGTTGGCCGCCGGCGACAGCCCGTCGACAGGGAGCGATATCATGACGATCCGAATATTCGGCAATTCCATTTCGGGAAATTGCCTGAAGGTCAAATTCGTCTGCGATCTGTTGCGTATCCCGTATGAATGGGAGGAGATCGATGTCCTGAAGGGCGAAAGCCGGACGCCGGCGTTTCTCGCGATGAACCCCGCCGGGCAGGTTCCGGTGGTTCTGCTGAGCGACGGCCGAATGCTCGCGCAGTCGAACGCCATCATGCTTTATCTGGCGGAGGGGTCCGACCTCATTCCGGGCGATGCCTTCGCGCGCGCGAAGATGATGGAATGGTTGTTCTGGGAGCAATACAGTCACGAACCGTACATCGCCGTCGCACGGTTCCAGGTGGTGTATCAGCGCAAGCCGGTCGGCGAACTCGAACCCCGCGTTGTCGAGCGAGGCAACGCGGCGTTGGCTCGGCTTGAAACGGCTTCGCGCGCGCAACCGTTCCTTGTGGGCGACACACTCACTTTGGCCGATATCGCGCTCGTCGCGTACACGCGGATGGCGCGCCAGGGCGGCTTCGATCTTGCCGCGTACGGCAATGTCCGGGCCTGGATAGGTCGCGTCGAAACCGCGCTCGGCATTGCCCCGATCGCGTGACAGCGCGACCGGGTCGCGACCGCTAAATGCCGAGCGCGCTTTGATACGCGAACAGCGCCGGCGCGCCGCCGGTGTGAACGAACACGACGTCGTCGTCCGCGCGCCACCGGCCTTGCCGAATGAGGGCGATCAGTCCCGCCAGGCCTTTGCCGGAATAGACCGGATCGACGGGCAGCGCCTCCAACATGCCGGCCAACCGGATGGCCTCGATCGTCGCGGGATGCGGCACGCCGTATGCCGGGCCGGCATGGCCCGCGACCACCTCCACGGCCGCCGCGTCGAAGCCGGTATTCAGCAGGGCGGCGGCGGCTCGGCCATAAGTCACCACGTCGGCACGCACACGGTCCGGTTCCGCATCGATATCGATCCCGACAATATCGACGCCCGGAAGCCCCTGGGCGGCGCCCACGACAAGCCCCGCCTGGGTTCCGCCGCTGCCGGAGCAATGAACAATGGATTTCGGTCGGAACCCGGCCGCGTGCGACTGCTCGGCGATTTCCACGACCGCCGATGCGTAGCCGACCGCGCCGAGTGCGTTCGATACACCATAAGGCACGATATATGGCCGCTTGCCCGCTTCGCGCAGCCGCGCGGCGAGGCCTTCGATCGCCGCGTTGCGGTCGCCGGTCCATGGCACATCGTGCAACCGCGCGCCGAACAGCCGATTGAGTAACGCGTTGCCGGAGCGTTCGTATTCCGGCGTCGGTGGCGTGAGGCGGCCGTGATAGACCGCGAGATGGCACGTCAGGCCCAGTTTGGCGGCCGCCGCCGCGACCTGACGCTGACTGTTTGACTGCACCACGCCGCCGGAAACGATCGTATCGGCCCCGTCCGCGAGAGCCTCGGCCAGGACGAAATCGAGCTTCCGCAGCTTGTTGCCACCAAAACCGACGCCCGTTTCATCCTCGCGCTTTACCCAGATGCGCGGGCCGCCAAGACGCGCGGACAACCGCGTCATCGGCTCAAGCGGTGTGGGTAGACGTGCCAGCCCCAGCCTGGGAAACCGGGCCAGGGCCGACGCCAAAGCGGAGGATGTCACGGTCATGATCCTGATTATGCCGCGGCCGGCCCGGCGGCAACCGGATCGGGTCGCCGGCGCTGAACCTCGCGAGCCCGGACGTCCGCGGTCGTTAATCGTACAATTCGAACAGCACGACCATCACCCAGAACGTGATGCCGAGGCCGCACAACGATACTCCGATGACGCCGCAAACGACGCTGGATCTTTCCACGGCGGCTCGGCCCGCCCTGAACGCTCTCACACCGAGGTAAATGCCGGCACATGACGCGACCACGCCGAGTACGGGAATGCTGAAGCCGATCACGCCGGCGACAATCGAAAAGAGGCCTGGCATCAGGCCCGGTCGCGGGCTCGGCGCCGGCGGCTTTGTGGGTCGCGACGCCGCTCGGCTATGCGAACACATGCCGGTCCACGTACACATTGCGAAACCTGCCGCCCGGATCGAGCGATCGCGCGAGTTCGCGAAACGCCGACAGCATCGGATAGAGCGGCGCCAAAGTTGCCGCCGGTGCGTGAATGATCTTGCCCCAGTGCGGCCGTGCGCCCAACGGCAGCAGCGCCGCCTCGACTTCGGCGGAAACCACCGGCACGCCCACCAGATCGCGCGCCCAGGAAAAATGAATGCCGATGGTGTCGCGGCCGTACGCCGGGCTCAGCCAGAGATCGTCCGCCCGCATGCTTCGGATTTCGGTGGTCAGCAAAAACGGATCGATGCGCTCCGCCATCGCGCGCAACAGGCCGAACGCCTCGATCGCGTGCGTGCGCGGCAGGAGGTATTCGCTTTGCAGGTGGCCAACCGTTCCGGGATCCACGCCGCGACGGAAATGCGGCAGACGCTCCGACCACGGACCCGGCAGGCCGCCGAACGGATTGAGGTCCCCGGCGCCATCCGGCGAGGCGTTCGGCGCCACCACTTCCGGCGTGGCGCCCAGATGCGCGGCCGAAACGACGCGCGGCTCGCCGCCGGCGAGGCGGGTCTTGATCCACAGCCGCGCCACCGTGGGACCCGACCATTTCGTCAGCAGACTGACGCTGTAGCCGGCCGCCATCACAGCGTCGAGATCGCTCAGCAGGGTGTCCCACGGCAGCCCCACGAACGCGTCCTGCCGCATATCGAATGTCGGCTGGATGTCGAGCGTCACACGGGTCGCGACGCCCAAAGCGCCGAGGCTGACGACCATGCCGTTGAAGTCGCGTTCGCCGCGGCGGACCGTGCGCAGGTCTCCATCGGCGGTGATCATCTCGATCGCCGCGACCGCGCTCGACAGCGTGCCACACGTGTCGCCGGAGCCGTGCGTCCCGGTCGCGACCGCGCCCGCCAGCGTGATGTGCGGCAGCGAGGCGGTGTTGTGAAGCGCCCAACCCTCACGGTGCAGCCAGGCCGCGAGCTCGCCATAATTCGTTCCGGCTCCGGCGGTCACGGTGACTTTGTTCCGGATCGACGACGAACGCCGGGTCCAGGCCGCTCAGGTCGATCAGATCCCCGGCGGTGTCGGCGACCGCGTTGAACGAGTGCCGCGCGCCGATCGCGTGTACGCGTGGCGATCCCGCCACGATCCGCCGCGCCTCATCGACCGACGCCGGACGATGCACGCGCGCGCCCTGGAACGTGTGGTTGTCGGCCCAGTTGGTGAGGCGCATCAGGCGGCTTTGGTGACGCCGTGATCGTCCTCGATGGGTAGCGGAGCCCAGTTGCGCGACACGACCCAGTCCGGCCGCGGCTTGGGGCCGAGCACCGGCTTGTTCGCCACCGCGTTGCACGAGACATAAATGTGCCAGCGGTCCTCGGCCGAGAGATTGTGCCCCGAGGCGTGCAGCACGTTGCAATGGAACAGCACCGCGGTGCCGGCGCGCCCGGTGACCGCGACGGGCGGCGGCGAGGCGTGCATCACGTCGATCATTTTTTGTTTCGGGATCGTCCAGAGTTTGTAGGACGTCGAGGTATCCTGAACCGACTCCAGCAGGCCGGCTTTGTGACTGCCCGGAATGATATACAGCCCGCCGCCGAACTCCGAGGTGTCGTTCAGCATCACATTGAAGGTCGCCATGTCCGGCCGCGGGCAGCCATCCTTGCTCCAGGAGTTGTAGTCCTGGTGCCACATCCAGATGGTTCCCTCGATCGCCGGCTTGGCGTTGATCTTGGTGTGGTAGACATAGGTTTCTTCGGTCCCGAGCACCTGACGCACCGGCCGCAGCACGCGCGGCGTGCGCACCAGCGCGCGGAATGGCGCGGACCGGGTCGGCCCGTCCTCCTCGTGCACGCGAAACAGGCTTTTCACCCCGCCGGTATGTTCGCGCACGACCTCGTCGGCGTTGATCCGGGACAGGCGGGCGACTTCCTGGCGCAGCACCGCGATCTCGGACGCGGCGAACAGATCGGGGAAAATCAGAAACCCGTCGCGCTCGGTACTGGGCCAGTTGGGCCGGGGTTAGTTCCATCGCTTCCTCCGCTGGTCGTGCCGGCCGGCAGTGTGCCGCGTTCGCGCGAACGAGGGCAAGTTTTTGACGCCCGCCGTGGACGCGGGACGGCGTTTCCGCGGCGGCATTCGTGCCGCGCGAGGCGGTCCCCGGACCGCGCCGCATCCGTCATGGCGCAGAGGTTGACGCCGCACGATCGAACGCCATTCTGGGGCGCCGCGCCGGTCGCGGATCAGCGAATCAGTTGGGAGGACAGCATGGGTCAGACCATTCAGCTCAAGGCAAGCGACGGCTTCACGTTGGACGCCTATACCGCCGGTCCGGCGGACGCGGCCAAAGGGATCGTCGTCATTCAGGAAATCTTTGGCGTCAATCATCACATTCGCGATATGGTCGATCGGTTCGCCGCCGCCGGCTACGCCGTGATCGCGCCGGCGGTCTACGACCGGGTGCGGAAGGGCTTCGAGGTGGGCTATACGCCTGAAGACATCGCCAAAGGCCGCGATGTGCGCATGAAGCTGGACGACAAGCAGTTGATGCTGGATGTCGAGGCGGCCGCGGCTCACCTCAAGGGTAAGAAGCTCGGCATCGTCGGTTATTGCTTTGGCGGCACGGTCGCGTGGTGGGGCGCGACGCGCAGCACCAGCTTCGCCGCCGCGGTCTCCTGGTACGGCGGCGGCGTTGCCGGGACCAAGGACGAAAAGCCGAATTGCCCGACCCAGATGCATTTCGGGGAGACGGATGCCTCAATTCCGATGACCGACGTAGATGCGATCCGCGCGGCGCAGCCGAAGGTCGAGGTGTTCGTCTATAAGGGCGCGGGCCACGGCTTCGGCTGCGACGAACGCGGCAGCTACAGCAAGCCCGATTACGATCTGGCGCAGCGGCGGACGTTGGATTTCTTCGCGAAACACCTGGGGACTTCGTCGTGAAGCACCTCGGCTGATTGAACCGCCGATGCCTCCGCTTCGTCGCGACGGAGGCATCGCGCGCGCGTTTCCCCCGAAGCGCGAGCGGCCTGGGCGGACGAAGCGCGAGCGGCCTGGCCGGACCGCCGCGATCCAGGCAGCCCAGGATCGCGGCAGGTGCCATCGTGGTGGGCGTGCCGGTGCGGTGACGCGCGCATCGGATCGTGCGCGCGTCACCGCACCACGGCATTTCCGGTTGGACCACGCGCGAGTCGTTGAGCGCGATATCCCTGGCCTGTGTCTTGCATGGTTTGATTGCCCGGGAGTGCTACACTGATCATGCCCAACGTCGAGAAGCCCATGCCATGACCGTCCAGATCACCAATGCCGCGCGTGTGACCGCTCCGCCGCCGGTCGTTCAACCGGTCATCGTCCCATGGCCGGGAGCGCCGCTGGCGGTCGACGGGCGATGAGCGCCACGGCCGAGACCGCGAACGTGCCGGCGGCCGACCTTCTGGGCTCATACAACTCCAGCGGGTTTTACTGTGAGATGGTGGACGGCGCGGCGCGCGATCCGCGGATCGCCGAGGTATTGGCACGGCTGCGCAAGGTCGCGCCGGACGATCTGCGCCGGCGCGCGGAAATCGCTGAATCGGAACTGTACAATCTGGGGATCACGTTCACCGTGTACTCGGACCGCGACGCGATCGACCGCATCCTGCCGTTCGATCTCGTGCCGCGGATCCTGACGGCGGCGGAATGGGACCATATCGATCGCGGCGTTCGGCAACGTGTCGCCGCGCTGAACGCGTTCCTGTGGGATATCTATCACGACCGGGCGATCATTCGCGATAAGGTCGTGCCCGAGTCGCTGGTGCTCGGCAACGCCAATTACCGGCCCGAAATGATCGGGCTCGACGTGCCGCACCGCACGTATGTGCATGTCTGCGGCATCGATCTGGTGCGCGATGAAACCGGCGGCTTCCTGGTGCTGGAGGACAACGCGCGCACGCCGTCCGGCGTGTCCTACGTGATCGAGAACCGGCACATGATGGCGCGGATGTTCCCCGACCTGTTCGACGGCATCGCGGTTCGCCCGGTCGGCGATTACGGGATGCGCCTGCACACCGCGCTGACCGAAATCGCGCCCTCCGGCGACGCCGAGCCACGCGTCGTCCTGTTGTCGCCCGGCATCTACAACTCGGCCTATTTCGAGCACATTTTCCTGGCGCGCGAGATGGGCGTGCCGTTGGTCGAGGGCAGGGACCTGATCGTCGAAGACGACCGGGTCTGGATGCGTACCACGGCGGGTCTCGCGCCCGTGCATGCGATCTATCGCCGGCTCAACGACGAGTTTCTCGATCCGGACGTGTTCAATCCGGAGAGCATGCTCGGCGTACGCGGGCTGATCGACGTGTGGCGGCGCGGCCGGGTGGCGCTGGCCAACGCGGTGGGCACCGGCGTTGCCGACGACAAGGCGATCTATGCGTATATGCCTCGTATCATCCGTTACTATCTGGCGGAGGACGCGATCCTTTCGAATGTGCAAACGAATATCTGTGCGGAGGCGGAAGGGCTGGCGATATACCCTGGATCATCTGCATGAACTGGTGGTCAAGCCGGTCGGTGAGTCAGGCGGTTACGGCATCATCATCGGCCCGCGCGCGACCGCCGAGGAGCGCGCGGAGTTTCGCCTGAAAACTGCTGGCCGATCCGGGCAATTTCATCAGCCAGCCGATGGTGAAGCTGTCGGTCTCGCCGACACTGATGGGCAGCCGGCTGGCGCCGCGGCATGTCGATTTGCGGCCGTTCGCGGTGACCGGGAAATCGACCTGGGTTTTGCCCGGGGGCCTCACGCGCGTCGCGCTGCGCGGAGGGCTCGTTGGTGGTCAATTCGTCGCAGGGCGGCGGTTCCAAAGACACATGGGTGCTGGAATGAGCCAGAGTTCGAATTCGCCGGCCGGCACGGTTGGAACGGGTGGCCCTGGGCCGGGAGGCATGGGCCAGTCGCAGTCGCAAAGCCAGTCGCAGTCGCAAAGCCAGTCGCTGTCGCAGAGCCAGATGGGGGAACAACCCCAGGGTCATCGCAATCCCAGTCCCAGACGCGACTGCCGGACGCCGACGACGCGGCCCGCGATCTCTCCGGAAAGTCGCGCGGCGGACCGATCCTGCTGTCGCGCTACGCCGAATGCCTGTTCTGGCTGGCGCGCTACATGGAGCGGGTGGAGAACCTGGCCCGCATCCTGGAGGTCACCGAGACGTTCGTGCGGCATGGCGCGGACCAGTCGGGCTGGCTGTCGATCGTGCAGATCAACGCCGATGAAAAGCGTTTCCTGGAGAAACACGACACGGTGACGGCGGAGAACGTATTGCGTTTTATTTGTCCGAACGGGAAAACCCGAGTTCGATCGTCGGCCTGCCTGTTCGCGGCGCGGGAGAACGCCCGCACGCTTGCGGCCGCTGATCTCCACCGAAATGTGGTCGCAGATCAACGTATTTTATAACCGCGCCCGCGAACTCATGGCGGCCGAGGCGCGGCCGTCCGACGTCTCGCAAATCTGTGCCTTTCTGAAAGAGGGGTGCCAGTTCCACACCGGCATCACCGAAGGCACCTTGTTCCGCGATCAAGGCTGGGCTTTTTATTCGATCGGCAAATACCTGGAGCGCGGCGACCAAACGTCGCGGCTGGTCGATATCAAATATCACACGCTGTTGCCTTCGGTGACCGATGTCGGCGGCGCCCAGGATGTCAATCAGTGGCATGCGCTGTTGCGGGCGGCGGCCGGATATCATGCATTTCGAAGAGTTTATCCGAGCGGCATGACCCCGGCCTCGGTCGCCGGATTTCTGCTGTTGAACCATTCCTGCCCGCGATCGATCGTGCAGAGCGTGCATCAGATCGAGACGTATCTGACCCAGCTTGGTTCGGGCTACGGCCTGCGGGGGCGAACCAGGTGCTGGAACAACTGGACGAACTGCGCGCGGGGGTGATGGATCAGACGATCGAGCACATCCTGCAGCGCGGCCTGCACGAGTTTCTCGATTGGGTGCAGCTGCAATTCCTCGGCCTCGCCGCGGCGGTCGCGGATCGTTCTGGCATAGCAAGGAAGACGCGGCCTGACTTCAACCGGCCAAAACGATGGCTTTTAGAGCCAGCACGGTCATGGCCGGCACCCTGTCGACGACCGCTCATTACGGTATATGTCAGCGTCTACGCTCACCGGTATGCGGCGAGCGAAGCAGTTATCCCATAACGTTTGCCCGCCTCTACCCCAACCGGCGCATCAGGACAGGCTCGAGCCGTGCGGTATCAGGGCGGCGCGCGGCGCGTATCCCGCGCAGCGCGAGCATCCGAAACGGACGGTCAAGGAAACCGACCGCCGGCGGCCCGTTCCTGGCCAGGAACCCATTCACCATGTCGCACGCGTATTCAGGCAAGCCTTCATAATTGTGCACATAGAGGATGTCGCGGATCGCGAGGTTCTCAAGACGGCCGCGCATTTGTCGAACCTTGCGCTGCAACTGCCGTTTGAGGTCGCGCGGACGAAACGGCGACAGCATTGGGATGGCATAGGTTGCCTCTGGGTGGCTGGCGATCCGGCTCGGCACCCACTCGTTCTTCAGCGCATCCAGGTCGTGCAGCACCATGGATCCCATAAGTCCGTCGCCATAATACAGGCCGATCGGCAGCCGGATGTTTCGTGCCACCAGGCGATCGATGAATTCGGGTCTTATCGCGTGAAGCTGACCATGCATCCTGTGGCCTTCGGTTAACGTAGGCCGCGTGGCGCGTTGCATGGTTCGTCCGTTCACCGCGACTCCGGTCGCGGCCATCGCCTCGGGACGGGCTGCCAGGCAGGATTCCATCGCAGCCAACGCATTGGGGCCGATCTTCACGTAGGCGTCGAGGAAGAAGTAATGGCGTGCCGGCTCTCGCAGATTGTAGAAGAACTGATTTATGGCATTGGCCTTGTCGCCATGCGGGATGGTGTAGACGGCGATTGGAATGTTCCGGCGCGTCGCCGCTTCCAATGCCAGGGCCGCGCTGTCGTCGCTGGAGCCGTTCACGATCAACGTGATCAGGGTACGGTGACCTCGGCTGGCGTCGGCGATGCTCTCGATACAATGACCAATTGACCACCGCTCATTGCGGCAAAACACCGCGACGTTCCAATTCCACGGCGGCGAGGGGTTCACGGAAACCGAAGCCGCTCCGGGACTCGGGTTGAACTCTGTCAGGAGAGGCCACGGATCACCGCTCCCTGACACGTCGCTCGCCCGAAGGCAGCTTACTCCACGGGGACGCCATCCGGCCTATGATCCGTTGCGTCTGGCGTGTTCGCTACCCCGCCACCGCGGCGGCGGCAACGGCCCATCGCCCGGGACCATGGCCGGGCTCTGCCATCCCGATGCCCGATTGGCCATGGCATCCCGAGTTCTTTGCGCTACCAGCCGCCAACCTTGCAGCTTCTCCGAACTGGCGCGTTCCGCATGGTAGACATAGGCCCGCAGGCTGACGCCCATCGCGACGAAGTACCAGAAGGGTGGCTGGAACGCGATGCCAACGAATGCGCCGGAGGTGAGGAACACCGCCATGCCGCTTTGCACCGCGTCGGACATGTCGGCGACCCAATGCAGGTCTGGGATCTTCCTGCATTTTCGCGACAGCCGGACCAGGCTGAAGAAGCTCGAAGCGATGGCTGTCAGGAACATCAACAATCCGGGATAGCCAAGATCGCCCAGGACCTCGAAATAAATGCTGTGATAGGCCCGTCCCAGCTGGATATAGCCACCGGGATTGAGCGGATCAGGAGGCATGAAAATGGAGCTGAGACCGTAAGCGTCAAACCCGCCGCCGAACGGATGCGACGCCGAGAAATTCAAAGTCCACTGCCACATCAAAAGCCGGGTTAGCGCGGACCCTTCCGTGTTATACTGGTCGATTGTCGAAATGCGCGCGTCCCAGCTTTTCGCCGCGAACAGAATGCAGTCCGACGGCAGCGATGCCGATGAGGGTGCCGAATATCAGCTTTCGTCGCGATCGCGCGAACATGTAAATGGCCAGTACAGACCATGCCGACGAGCGCGCTGCGCTCATAGGTGCCGAACGCGGTGGCGACGGCGAGCAGCGCGATGCCGCCATACGCCACGTTCATCATCGGCAGCTTGGGGACGAGCCTGCCATGCTTGCCGAGGAACAACGCGAGCGGCACCGCCATGAGGCAGACCGTGGACAGCAGGCCGCCTTCCGCGAGGCCGGAGTTGCCGCCTTGCAGTCCGAGATTCCGCCCGTAGCCGCCGCCGGAAACCAGAACCTTGAGCCCGAACGGAACGAAATTGGCAGCCAATGAAAAGACGTAGGTTTGAGCGAATGCCTCGATCTGAACGCGGGAGCGGATAACGAACGGGATGAACGCGGCGAACGCCATCGTCTTGAAAGCCCAGTCCCATTTGACCCAGGCTCGGTCGGGCAACTCGGCCCACAACAAGGTCAAGGTCATCCAGATCGCCAGCAAGATCTGGCAAACCATCGGTGTCGTGATCGGCGGCGGCGAGCGGCGATCCAGGGCGATATAGGTCACGACCGCGGCCGCCCCCATGATGAACGCCACCGGCAATTCATTCAGGACGAAGTAAGTCACCGCCTGCGGCTGGAAGGTATCGACCCAGACGTAGCCGAGGGTCATGACGAACGGCGTGGTGATACCGAGCCCCAGGAACGACAAGTACAGCAACAGGAGCCACGTGCTACGCAGCACGGCGGTCGACCTCGGAGGTTGCCATCAGGTTTGCGATGGGGGGCGTCTCCACGAAACGGATCATCCGCGGCGCGGCCCGCTGCGCCACGCCGGCTGGGCTTCGTCGGCGTGGTTGTCCGGCCGCAGCTTCAGGCCCGATTGGTCCACTCCCGTTTTCGGCGGCCGGTACCACAATTCCAGGCTGTCCAACTGGATCGCCCGGAGGATCACCAGGAACATCATGATCGAACTGAAAACGATACCTAAAAGGTCGAGCATCACCGGCTCCCGCGCTCAGAGACATCGCATCCTACATTTTACAGCATGGTGTCCCGCCGGCCTTATACAGGGCGGACCCGCGGCACGTCACGTACTCTGATGCGGACACCCTCTGACGCGGACACCGGGGCTGCCTCGACGCCGGTGCGTCACATGTCGCCCAGCACGCGTCCGGCGACGGCGTCGAGTTTGTGCGCGAGGGCTGGGGACCGCATCGATGGCGCCGTGATCACCGCGTTATCCAGCGCGCGATCGCACCCCTGGCCGCATCCGGGCCGGGCGGCGCCAAGTGACGGCACCAGCGCGCGAACCAGCGTCCGCGCCTTATCGGCGTTCTCGAACAGCACTTTCACCACCGCCTCGACCGTCACGTGGTCGTGGTCAGGATGCCAGCAGTCGAAATCGGTCACCATGGCGACGGTCGCGTAACAAAGCTCGGCCTCACGCGCGAGCTTGGCCTCCGGCATATTGGTCATGCCGATCACCGCGCAGCCCCAGGCGCGGTACAGCTCGCTCTCGGCTTTGGTGGAGAACTGCGGCCCTTCCATGACGAGGTACGTGCCGCCGCGAGAGACCGGCAGCGCCAGGGATCGGGCCGCTGCCTCGATCTGGCTGCCCAATCGGCCGCAGACCGGGTGCGCCATCGACACATGGGCGACGATGCCGTCGCCGAAGAAGCTCTTCTCGCGCGCGAAGGAGCGGTCGATGAACTGATCGACGATGACGAAATGCCCGGGCGGCAGATCTTCCTTGAGGCTGCCGACCGCGGACAGCGACAGCACGTCGGTAACGCCCGAGCGCTTCAGCGCGTCGATGTTCGCGCGATAGTTCAGGTGGGTCGGCGATGTGGGGTGGCCGCGTCCGTGCCGGGGCAGAAACACGCAACGCACGCCGTCCAGGCGGCCGAACAGCAATGCGTCGGATGGATCGCCCCAGGGCGTTTCGACACGCTTCCAGGTCTTTTCCTCGAGCCCGTCGATATCGTACAGCCCGGATCCACCGATGATGCCGATGACCGGCTCAACCGCGTCCGGACCGCCGGTCACGCGAACCGCCGTGCCCGTGTCAGGGACCCGTGGCGTTCAGTGCACATCCGACCAGATCTTGCGCTTCACCGCGTACGTCACGCCGGTCAGCAGGATCAGGAACAGAATGACCCGGACGCCCATTTGCTTGCGCTCGGTCGTCTCCGGATTCGAGGTCCAGTAGAGGAAGGTCACCACATCGCGCGCCATCTGATCGATCGTATTCGGCGTGCCGTCGGTAAAGGTGACCCGGCCGTCCTGCAGCGGTTGCGGCATGGCGATCTGGTGACCCGGGAAATACCGGTTGTAGTTCATGCCGTCCTGCATCGTGAACCCGGCCGGCGCCTGCGCATAGCCGGTCAGGATGCCGTAGACGTAGTTGGCGCCACCTTCGCGCGCGTTGATGATCAGCGACAGATCCGGCGGGTAGGCGCCGTTCATCGCCGCCCGCGCGGCCTTCTCATTCGGGAACGGCGAGCGGAACTGGCTGGCCGGCGTGCCCGGACCTTCCTTCGGCTGTCCGGTGTCGTCGGTCCCCTGCGGCACCGTGAAGGTGGACGCGATCGCCTTCACCTCCGCGTCGGTGAATCCCAGCCCGGTCAGGTCGCGGAAATGCATCTGATGCATCGCGTGGCAGTTGGAGCAGACCTCGGAATACACCTGGAACCCGCGCTGCGCGGCGGCGAGGTCGGGCGTTCCGAAGATCCCATCGAAGCTCCAGTTCTCACTGGGTGGCGGCGTTGCGTCCTGCGCCGCGACGGGCAGCACGAGCAATCCCGTGAACGCCAGAGCGGCCGCCAGACCAGGGATGCCCACCGCCCGCAAGGGCCCGAACACCGTCCGCAAGGGGAGAAACAGCGCCCGCACGGGGGCGAACATCAGACTTGGCGTGCGCATCAGTGGCTCTCCAGCGGGCGGCCGGTGACTGCTTGGGTAATGCTCTCGGGCAGCGGCAGCGGACGCTCCAGCTTGCCGAGGATCGGCATGATCACCAGGAAGTGAGCGAAGTAATACAGCGCCGCGACCCGGCTCAGGATCACCCAGATGCCTTCGGGCTTATGCGCGCCGCAGACGCCGAGGATGACGAACGACGCCACCCAGACGAGGATCAACCAGCGGTAGGTCGGCCGGAACCGCGCGCTGCGCACCGCGCGAGGTGTCGAGCCATGGCAGCACGAACAGCACCAGCAGCGAGCCGAACATCATGCAGACGCCCAGCAGCTTGTTCGGCACCGAGCGCAGGATGGCGTAGTACGGCAGGAAGTACCACTCCGGCACGATGTCGGCGGGGGTTTGCAGCGGGTTCGCCTCGATGAAGTTGTTCGGGTCGCCGAGCATGTTGGGCGCGAAGAATACGAACGCGGCCCAGACGATCAGGAACACGCAGATACCGACGCTGTCCTTCGACGTGTAGTACGGATGGAAGGGCAGCGTGTCCTGCGGACCGCTGCGGCTCGATGCCGAGCGGGTTGTTGGAGCCGACGATGTGCAGCGCGGCGACGTGCAGGAACACCACGCCGACCAGCACGAACGGCAGCAGATAGTGCAGCGAGAAGAAGCGGTTCAGCGTGGGCTGATCGACCGAGAAGCCGCCCCACAGCAGGGTGACGATGTATTTGCCGACGCCGGGGAACGCCGAGAACAGGTTGGTGATGACGGTGGCGCCCCAGTACGACATCTGACCCCAGGGCAGCACGTAGCCCATGAACGCGGTGGCCATCATCAGCAGCAGGATCACCACGCCCAAAATCCACAGCAGCTCCCGCGGCGCCTTGTAGGACCCGTAGTACAGGCCGCGGAAAATGTGGATATACGTGACGATGAAGAACATCGACGCGCCGTTCTGGTGCACGTAGCGGATCAGCCAGCCGTAGTTCACGTCGCGCATGATGTGCTGCACGCTGTCGAACGCCAGGCCGGTGTTCGGCTGGTAGTTCATCGCCAGGAAGATGCCGGTCAGGATCATGATCACCAGCGTGACCATGGCGAGCGCGCCGAAATTCCAGAAGTAGTTGAAGTTCCGCGGTGTCGGAAAGACGCCGTATTCTTTCTGCATCATCGTGATGATGGGCAGCCGGGAGTCGATCCAGTTCAGCACCGGATTTGGGATATCGCTTTTATGCAGACCGGCCATGACGGTTTCCCTGATGGGTCTTGGCTTTGAACGAGCGCTCGGTTCAGCCGATTTTGATTTTCGTGTCGGTTTCGAACGCATACGGCGGCAAGGCCAGATCCAACGGCGCCGGACCCTTGCGAATGCGGCCGGAGGTGTCGTATTGGCTGCCGTGACACGGGCAGAACCAGCCGCCCCATTCGCCGCGCATATCGGTGGGTTTGTTGCCAAGCGGGATGCAGCCGAGATGGGTGCAGATGCCGATCAGGATGATCCATTGATCGTGCCCCGCCTTGACCCGGGACTGGTCGGTCTGCGGGTCGCGCAATTCGTCGATGTTACGTCGCGCGCCTCGGTGATTTCCTGTGGCGGTGCGATGGCGGATGAAGATCGGCTTGCCCTGCCACATGACGGTGATGCCCGATCCCAGCGCGATCGGCGTGAGGTCGATCTCCACCGAAGACACCGCGAGCACGTCCTTCGACGGGTTCATCGAGTCGATCAGAGCCACCGCGATGCCGCCGGCGAGGATCGCGGCGCCGGCTCCGGCGATCAGTTCCAGCAGATCGCGTTTGGTCTCATCAGCCGGATGGCCATGAGCGGTTGCGGCGGACGATACAGCCATATTCCCCTCGTATTCCCCGGTCGGCGCGACCGGAACCGTCATTGATCCACGTTTCGGCCCGCCATGCGCGCCGGCCGGTCGCCTGGTCGTCGCGCATGGCTGACCACGGACCGCCCGGCCTGGACGGTCCGTTCAGAGCGGGCGCAATTTAGAAGCGCCTTTCATCCCCCGCAACACGCCCAGGGATCGCGGCGAACCATGACATGGGACTTCCGATGCATCCCTTGGGTCGCGTCTGCGTTGCGGGCGTACTCTGACTGGCCGTTGGGAACAAGCCCCTATGACCCTGAATCCGCACGAAACTGTGACCGGCAATGCCGCAACGCGCACGTTGCAGGAGCCGGCGCGGCTCTGGTTCGAGGCGCTGCGCGACCGCCTGTGCGCCGCGTTCGAGGCGATCGAAGGATCCGAGATTCGCACCTCCGGCTCCGGACGGCCGGGTCCGGACGGCGCACGCGGTGAGGCGAACCAGGCGCCCGGCCTTGAGCGGCCGGCGGTGGAGCGGACCGCGAGGGCGGCGGCGGCGGGGTCATGAGTCTGATGCACGGCCGGGTGTTCGAAAAAGTGGGGGTCAACGTCTCCACCGTCTGGGGCGAGTTCAGTCCGGAGTTTCGCGCGCAGATCCCCGGCGCGGCTGAGGATCCGCGGTTCTGGGCTTCCGGCGTCAGCCTCGTTGCGCATATGCGCAGCCCGCGCGTGCCGGCCGCACATTTCAATACGCGCATGCTGGTCACGACCGAGGGCTGGTTCGGCGGCGGCGGCGATCTGACGCCGATGCGGCTCGAAACGGCGGAGGCGTGGAGGATGCGGCCGATTTTCACGCCGCGTTCCGCGCCGCCTGCGATCGGCACGATCCCGGGTATTATCCGACGTTCAAGGACTGGTGCGACCGCTATTTCTTCTTGCCGCACCGGAACGAGCCACGCGGCGCGGGCGGGATTTTCTTCGACCGTCATCGCACCGCGGATGTGGCGCGCGATTTTGCCTTCGTCCGGGATGTGGGGGAGGCGTTTCTGGACGCGTTTCCTCGGATCGTGCGCCGCCGGATGCACGAGACATGGACGGCGGCGGAGCGGGAACACCAATTGATCCGGCGTGGCCGCTATGTCGAGTTCAATTTGATCTACGATCGCGGGACACTGTTCGGGTTGAAGACCGGCGGGAATGTCGAGGCGATCCTGATGAGCCTGCCGCCGGAGGTGAAGTGGCCGTGAGAGGGAACTGACCAGCCGGCGTCCGTCAGGCGATATGCCAGCGCGGTGGGCAAAGGCGACCGCGTTGCGTCACGCCGGTTCGTGGACGACGCGCGCCGGCACCCACGGGCGAGGTGATTTCAGCACTGAAAGGAAGGATTTTTTTGACCACGAAGACACGAAACACACGAAGCAAGCAAACCATGACAAAGTGGAGCGAAACTTCGTGGGCTTCGTGCCTTCGTGGTGCGATAACCTTTCTGTAAATCGGCACGCCCCCGCCTCGCTCGGCACGTTTCGCGCCGGTCCGGAACGCAGGGCTTCGCCGCGCGGGGGCGGGAACAGCGTCCCAAACCCCCATCCTCAACCTGTCAATCCCCCGGATCGATCCAGCCGATGTTGCCGTCGGCCCGCCGGTAAACCACGTTCAATACGCCGGACTTCATGTCGCGGAACATCAGCACCGGATGGTCCGCCAGTTCCATCCGCATGACCGCCTCGCTGACCGTCAAATGCGCGATCTCGGTCGTTGTTTCGGCGATCACCGCCGGCGCGGTGTGCGGGGTGGTGTCATGCTCCTCATGATCCTCGGCCTCGGCCGCCAGGATCACCTGACGCGCCGCCTCGGGCCGCGCCCGCTGCGCGTCGTCGCGCGCGTGTTCGTTGACCCGCCGCCGGTATCGTCGCAGCCGCTTGCCGACATTCACCGCCGCCTTGTCGAATGCGGTGTAGGCATCCGTCCCTTCGGCCTCGCCGCGCAACGTCAGGCCGCGGCCGGCGTGCAGATTGATGTCGCAACTGAACCCCAGCCGCGAGCGGGAGAATGTGATGCGCGCGTCCTGTGCGTGCTCGAAATACTTGCCGGTGATACCAGTCAGCTCATGCGACACGCGCTCGCGCAGTGCGTCGGAGAGGTCGACCTGTTTGCCGGAAACCGTGATTTGCATGTGCCATTGTCCTATCGAACCAAATTAGCGACCCGCACGGCACCCGGCCTGGTCTCCGATTCACCGACTGAACCGGATTCCGTGACCTATCAGCGCGCGATCGTCCGCTCCCGTTGGACGATCCGCGCTCAGGCAGGTACCGCCTTGACCCGCCGGCGACCCACGGAGTTCGGGATGTGCATCGCCTCCCGGTATTTGGCCACCGTTCGGCGTGCGATGTCCACCCCTTCTCGTCGCAGGATGGTCACAATCTGGTCATCCGACAGAATTCCGGTCGGCGCCTCCGCGCCAATGAGTTGCCTGATGCGATGGCGCACCGCTTCCGAGCTGTGACTCTCGCCGCCGTCCACGGCGCCGATCGAAGTCGTGAAGAAATACTTAAGTTCGAAAATTCCGCGCGGCGTTGAAATGTATTTATTGGAGGTCACCCGGCTGACGGTGCTTTCGTGCATCTCCACCGCCGTCGCGATGTCGCGCAAAATCAACGGGCGCAGATGCGCGACGCCCAGTCGAAGGAAGCCATCCTGCAATCGCATGATTTCCGCGGCGACTTTCAGAATGGTCTGCGCGCGCTGTTGCAACGATCGCACCAACCAGTTGGCGCTCGCCAGTTGATCGGCGAGAAAGACCCGGTCCGCCTTGTTGGCCTTGCGGGGCGATGCGCGCGTGAAAGCCCTCGTTCACCAGCACCCGGGGCATGGTGTCCGGATTGAGCTCGATGATCCAACTATCGCCCGGCGCCGGCCGCATCAGCAGGTCGGGGATCACCGCGCGCACCGGCTCGAAATCGTACGACGCGCCGGGCTTGGGATCGAGCGCCTTGATCTCGCCGATCATGTCCGCGAGGTCCTCGGCATCGACGCCACAGCGGCTCATGAGGCCGCGCAGGTCGCGCCGCGCCAGCAGGTCCAGATTGTTCAGCAAGGTTTGCATCGCCGGATCGAGCCGGTTTTTGTCGGCCAGCTGCGCCGCCAGGCACTCCTTCAGGTCGCGCGCGAACAGCCCGGGCGGATCGAACCGCATCATCACGTGGCGCACTGCCTCGATCCGCGCCAGCGGCAGGCCCATCGCCTGGGCGATCGCCGCCGGATCGGCGGTCAGCCGGCCGGCCGGACACAGCAGCAAAAATGTGATGAGCCACTGGTGTTTCCGCAAGACAAGCAGATAGTCGAGCAGGTGTGGTTCCCGTGGCATTAGATCCAGCGACAGGAAGGGCGAGCGAACCTGGAGCGATTCCGCCGGATTGGGATTTGGCCGTTCTCGCGGGGCTAGATTATTTGTCTCATCCATAAGGTGGTTATTCACTCCAGTTATCGAAATCTTTCCATTCCAAAGATTGCGCAGGACTAAGGTAGTTCCGGCTAGATTTACTGGCTCCCACAATCGCGATACCGGTCGTGGGCCCACTGCAATGTCACCCGCACGATGCAATGCGTGCTTACCCGAACTGTCGGGCACGAAAAGAATGTCGCTCGCTTGCAAAGAAACATCTTCTGTCTTGAGCTTCATAACCTTATTC
>CAVRDN010000046.1:0-11169 GCA_963719675.1 uncultured Alphaproteobacteria bacterium
CCGGCCCGGCTTTCAACAGCGTGCTCATCAGCGGGCCCAGTTCCGCCGGAAGTCCGACGATCGTCGTCGGCAGCCGGCCATCGGTCTTGTGCCCGAACGAGCGCAGCGCGTCCGCCGCCGCCAACGACTGGATGGTCGCGGCATAGGGCGCCAGCAACGCGGCGATCGCCTCGTCCTGACTGGCGATATAGCGGCGGTTGACCGCCTCCTGCACCGCCGGATCGAACGTGAACGTATCGGCCCAACCCGACGAAATCCAGCGTGATCCCAACCGCCGCGAAATAATCGGCCGCCTTCTGCTTCACGCTCTCCATGATTTTGACGGCGTCGCTGTTGGCCTGGTCGAACGAACGCGCGGTGATCTCATCGCAAACCAGCGTCTGCACCTTTTTGCGTCCGACATCGTCCATCACGTCGGCGAGTTTGCGGCTGTAAAACACCGAGGTGAAAATGACCTTTGGGTCGCCGCGGTCGCCCTGCGGCGCGATTACCCCGAAATGGTACAGTATCTGGCCGCGTTCGCCTCCGCCACCGAGGTGCCGATCGAGACGCCGACGGCGATGTTGAGGCCTTCCTTGCTTTGGCACGGAAAGCCCTCCGCCCGTCTGGAGGTGCCGCGATCGGTCGCATCGACCCATTCGCGGCTGAACGGCGTGCGATCGACGATGATCAGCCGGCCGGCCGGGACGTAATAATCGTAAAACGAACCGGAGCCGGACAGTTTGGCGTGCGGAACGATGAACCGCTTCAGCGCGACCTTGTTGGCGTTCAGGAACGCTTCGGATTCGATCTGCGCCTGACTGTCCTTGTTGGCACCGGCATCGGGGATCCAGAACGCCGATTTGTTCGGCAGGATCGTGTACGCCTCGGTGAAGTCGGTCTTGTCGTAATAGGCCGCCGCCGGCTGCGTCGCCGCCACGATCCCGCCAACCAAAGCCGCCGCCCGCAACAGGCCGCGCACCGGCCGCCACCAGATCGCCACGAGCACGCCGAGCAAAACGACGAACGGAATGGCGAAATGACTGACGAAATTCATCCCGGAGCTGGACGCGACATAGGCGGTGTCGCTGTTTTCGAACTGCTTGCCGGCCATCTGGGCCGTCACCAGCGTCGCGACCGGATTGATGATGAAATTGATCCAGCCGTACAACAGGACGGCGGCGATCGTGCACAGCACGCGAATGATCATGCGGCGTCCGCCTTGCCCGGTGCCTCGCCCGTCCGACGTGATAAGGGCGCCCATTCCGTGCCTCCTTGCGATCCCATTCGGCGGTCCGGATCCATAGGCTCCGAACGATCGGCCTGTACCAGATGATCCGAGTTTGTCCGACGTCTTAACGATCCAGGCGTTTCAGCCGCCTGACACGAAAGTATATCATTTCCGAAGCGCAGGAATCAAAATATCATCATGGTCTCGAAAGCTTCGCCACGTCGCGCGTCTCGTCCACGCTGCCGTCTCCGCGACGACCCTTGCGCCGGTCGGCGCCACCGTCATCATAGGGTGTCCCGACCACTGCGACCCGCATCGGCCTTTTCGCATAACCCGTTCCGCCTTCTCCGTCCCGCATACGCTGTCCCGATTGGCAGGAGCCCGCCGTGCTGACCCTCTCCGTCCTCGATCAGTCCACCATCGTGACCGGTCGATCGGCCGATGCCTCGATCCGCGAAAGTATCCGGCTGGCGCAATTCTGCGAGAGCCTCGGCTACGCCCGGTATTGGTGCGCCGAGCACCATAACTCCGACAGTCAGGCCGGCACCGCGCCGGAGATCCTGATCGCCGCCATCGCCGCGACGACGCAACGCATTCGCGTGGGCTCGGCGGGCGTGATGCTGCCGCACTACTCCGCCCTGAAAGTCGCCGAACAATTCCGCGTGCTCGACGCCATCGCGCCCGGACGTATCGACCTTGGCCTTGGCCGGGCGCCCGGATCGGACGGACGCACCGCCTACGCGCTGAACCCGCGCGCCGACACCGCGGCAGACGAATTCCCCGCCGCGGTGCGCGACCTGATCGGCTGGACCGCCGGGGAAAAGCTGGTCGAAGGTCATCCGTTTCGTGATATCCGCGCCCAACCGATGGCCGCGACGCGTCCGGAAATCTGGATATTGGGCAGCTCCGACTACGGCGCGCAGGTAGCGGCATATTTCGGGCTGCCGTTCTGTTTCGCTCATTTCATCACCGAAGGGCGCGGACTCGAGCAGGCGTTCGGGCTTTACCGCGAAGGCTACCGCCCCTCGGCCGAGCACCCGACGCCGCACGGCGCGATCTGCGTCTGGGCCGTGACGGCGGACGCCGACGCGGAGGCGGCGCGGCTGTTCTCCTCCCGGGAAATTTCGCGGCTGAACCGTGACAAAGGCGTGTACGCCGCCCTGCCCTCACCCGAGGAAGCCGCGGCCTACATATTGTCCGACAGCGACCGGGCGCGCGTCGAGCGGACCCGGTCGCGCGCGATTTATGGAACACCGGACGTGGTCGGCACGAAACTCCGCGATCTCGCGGAGACGTATCAGGTCGAGGAAATCGCCGTACTGACAACCGTGCACGATCCGGAGGCGCGCCGGCGGTCTTATGCCCTTTTGGCGGCGGAATTTGGCATGAGTGGAGCCTGAAGACAGGTTCGCGCCCAAACAAAATCGTCCTCACCGACTTTCGCGACGGCGAACCGGTCTGGCGGGGCATCCTCGGGCGTCACCGGTTGCCACAGGCGGTCTTCGATCCAGGCCCGGCTCGCGGCCTCCGGATCCGGATACTGGGAAAAGTCGTGATATTCGAAGAATGGCTCGACCGGTGGCGGCGGCGCGGCGAACCTTTGAAACCACGGCCGCGATGCGTGGCGTTCCACGAGGATCCGACGGAGCGCCGCGGCGAAACAGGTCTGATCCAGCCGGGTGCGCAGACGGATCGTCTGGCTGATGTACGGGTCAGCCGCGGGCCAATTCGCGCGGTCATCGGCAAGTCCGGTCTGGCGGAACGGTGGGTCGTTCATGGTCGGCTGCTCCTGACGCGGATGCTGACGTCCAGCCGACCATGGCGCGGTTTTGTCGCGTGCGGATCGCGCGCCGCCGGTGCGATTGTCACGACTGTCGCACGGGCACCGGACGAACGCGCTGGATCCCAGGTGCCTTCGGCGCCAAGGCGGGGTCCGCCGGTCCCGCCGGCGCGAGGCGGGTCGGGGAGCACGCCCGGGAGCGCGGTCAACGAACGGAGTCGGCAAGCGCGGCCGGGCTTGACGGCGGGCGCCGAACGCGGACTGTCTCCGCCGCATGGACCAGCCGACCCCGCTCACCGACGAAATCCTGGCCGTCGAGAACCTTTCCCGCCACTTCGACGCCCGCCACGGTATCTTGTTCGGCCGCTCCACCGGCACCCTGCGCGCCGTCGATGGCATCTCGTTCGCGCTGAGCCGCGGCGAGACCCTGGCGCTGGTCGGCGAATCCGGATGCGGCAAATCCACCACCGCGCGCCTCGTGCTGCGTTTGCTCGATCCCACCACCGGCACCATCCGCTTCGAGGGGACCTACATCCAGACCATGCGCGGCGAGGCGCTGCGGGCGTTGCGGCGACGCATGCAGATCGTGTTCCAGGACCCGTTCGCCTCGCTCAATCCCCGCATGACCGTCGGCCAGATCCTCGAGGAGCCGTTGATCGTCCATCATCTGGGCGATCCGGCGTCGCGCCGGGCACGGGTCGAGGAACTGCTCGGCGTGGTCGGTCTCGCCGCCTATCACGCGCGGCGCTATCCGCACGAGTTCTCCGGCGGGCAGCGGCAGCGTATCGGTATCGCGCGCGCGCTGGCGGTGGAGCCGGCGCTGATCGTGTGCGATGAACCGGTCTCGGCGCTCGATGTGTCGATCCAGGCGCAGGTCGTCAATCTGCTGCGCGACCTGCAGCGCCGACTGGGTCTGTCTTATCTGTTCATCGCGCACGACCTTGCGGTGGTGAAGCATGTCGCCGACCGGGTGGCCGTGATGTATCTCGGCCAGATCGTCGAGATCGGGCCGAAGCACGCGTTGTTCAGCGATCCGCGGCACCCCTATACACGAACGTTACTTGCCGCGATTCCCCGGCCCGACCCGCATCGCGACCGCGCGCGGGAGG
Organism: uncultured Alphaproteobacteria bacterium; assembly: GCA_963719675.1. Classification (GTDB taxonomy): domain Bacteria; phylum Pseudomonadota; class Alphaproteobacteria; order Acetobacterales; family Acetobacteraceae; genus Rhodopila. The sequence goes on from CAVRDN010000046.1 coordinate 4,100, forward strand.
TCGCGGGCGGCGATGTGCCGAGCCCGATGAACCCGCCGTCAGGATGCCGATTTCACACGCGATGCCCGTTCGTGATCGATCGTTGCCGGACCGAGCCTCCGGAGCCCACGGAATGGGCGCCGGATCATCTGGTGGCATGCCACCGCGCGGCGGAACTGCCGCGGGCGGACGGCATCGGCGTGGATCACGTGGCTCCGGCGGCGGCGCGGCGCATGGCGCTGTACGCCCGCCGGCGCGACGCGGCCACCGTCGTATGAGGCTGCCGTCGCCTGCCGCCCAATCCCCCGACCGCCCAACTGTGGTTTCCCCAGCCCTGGTCGCCTCAGTTCTGGTCGCCCCAGTTCTGGTCGCCCCAGTTCTGGTCGCCCCAGTTCTGGTCGCCCCAGTTCTGGTCGCCCCAGCTCTGGTCGCCCCGGCGCTCCGATCGTCCCGGTATTTCAATTGGGGCGGCGTCCCGATCGGCGGGTGACCCGATCGTCCCGGTGCCCGCTTGCCATGAGCCCGGTTGCTCCGGCACATGTCCGCCGACCGGAGGCGGCGCATGCGCTGGGTATATGTCCTGATTCTGTTGCTAGGCCTGCCGCTCGCGGCGCGCGGCGATGACATTCCGGATGGTGGCGTAACCGCGATGGAGGTCGCGCACGCGCTGAAAACGGCGGGGTATCCGGCCGATATCGTCACCGGCCACACGGGCGACCCATCCGTTCGAAGCTCGACCGGCAAACTTTTGTTCACCGTGCGTTTCTACCAGTGTGGGACGCAACTTCGCTGTGGATCGATCGCGTTCATCGCGCCATACCGGCGCCGGTTCGTATCACCCGCGACGATCGCGACCTGGAATTGGGAGCGCCGGTTCGGCCGGGCGTTTCAGGACCGGGCCGGCGCTTGCTGGGTCGCGATGGATGTCGAAACCAGCCACGGCATGACGACCGAGGCGTTGGACGCCAACATCACGCGCTGGATCATGGTGTTGAATGCGTTCGACTCGTTTGTCACCGGATCGTGAACGCCAGATCGCCCAGGCGCGATGGCCCAGGGGATGGCCCAGGGGGATGGCCAAGGGGGATGGCCCAGGCGGGATGGCCCAGGCGGAATGCCGGGCCACGGTGGCAAGCGCGCGACTTCCCACCGGGCGATCTTCGATGGAAGTGTCTTCGCGGCCAGGCCCGCGCCGGTTGTGGCACAACGGAACGGCGCGCTAAACTCGCGGAACCAGTTCGTATTTCGCGCCGTTTTCCCGCGATCCGGTTTGATACGTTTCAGGCATTCGCCGGTTCATCCCGGCTCAACGCCCAAGGGGCACGCGATGGCTTACTACACAAAAGTTCTTCAGCCCGACGAACAGGTCAAATATGTCGGAAAACTGCATTGGATCATTTACAAAAACGCGATTCTGTTTGGGATCCTCACCGTCGCCGTTGCGATCTTTTCCTTGAAACTGGATGAAAATCAGAAGACTTTCGCGCATATCGCGGCGGCGATTTTCGCCGTGTTGACGATCCTGTTGTTCGTCCGATCCTGGTTCCTGCAGTGGACCACGGAAACCGTCGTCACCGACAAGCGCATCATCCATAAGCGCGGCTTCGTCGCGAGACACACCCAGGAGATGAACATTTCCAAGGTTGAAACGGTCGATGTGATGCAATCGTTTTGGGGCCGTATCCTGGGTTATGGCACGGTCCGGGCGATCGGCACGGGAGCGAGCCTGGAAACGCTGCCCTACGTCGCATCGCCGGTTCATCTCCGGAGCGCGATCGTTGTCGGTTAGCAGGCGTCCGGATGATGACATGGCGAAGTCCGGCGCACGCCAATGCGATAAGCGAGCGGCCAAGGGAAGCTTTTCCGCCGCCGCCAATCGCCTGTCCGCCACCAAAGCGAGGCGTCGGGAATGGGATGGATCGCCGCCACCATGGGCAGGATGCCTCAAATAACGCGGCAAACGATGCCGGCCATGCCGCAATCCGGAGCCGCCTGACAACCGTCCCGGCAGGCGCTATGTCTGGCGCCCGATCCGGCGGCCCTGACCGCCCTCGCCACCGCGGAGAACGCCCATGACCACCGTGAACGCCAACGTCGCCGCGCCTCGGATGCTGCTCGTCGCCGGCGGCGCGGTGAAACAAATCGCCGAAGTACTCGGCAAATTCGGCTTTTCCCGCCCGTTGATCGTGTCCGACCCGTTCATGGTGAAACTCGGACTGATCGAGCGCTGCCTCGCGCCGCTGGCCGCCGCGGGAATCCAGGCGGATGTCTTCAGCGACACCATCCCGGAGCCCACCGACACCGTAATCGAGGCCGGCGTCGCCGCCTTCGCCAAGGCGCCGTACGACTGCCTGATCGGCTTCGGCGGCGGCTCGCCCATCGACACCGCGAAAGCGATCGCGATCCTGGCGCCGAGAGGAAGCTCCGGCGGCGGCAAGATGCGCGACTACAAGGTCCCGGTGGCCGCCGACCGCGGTGCCGTGCCGATCATCGCCATCCCCACTACCGCCGGCACCGGCAGCGAATGCACGCGCTTCACCGTCATTACCGACACCGAGCGCGACGAGAAGATGCTGATCAACGGCCTCGGTTGCCTGCCTCTGGCCGCGATCGTCGATTACGAACTGACCCTGACCGTGCCGCCCAGGACCACCGCCGACACCGGCGTGGACAGTTTTACTCATGCGCTGGAAGCGTTCGTCTCGAAGCGAGCGAACCCGTTCTCGGACGCGATGGCGCTCGCGGCGATGGAACTGATCGGCAAGAACATCCGCACCGCTTATGCCGAGCCCGACAACCACGCGGCGCGTGAGGCGATGATGATCGGCGCGACCCAGGCGGGCCTGGCATTCTCCAACAGTTCGGTCGCGCTGGTGCATGGCATGTCGCGGCCCATCGGCGCGCACTTCCATGTACCCCACGGATTGTCGAACGCCATGCTGCTGCCGGCGATCACGCGGTTTTCGATCCATGGCGCCGAGGCGCGCTATGCCGAGGCCGCGCGCTGCTCGGGCTTCGCGGCCGCCACCGACAATAATGCCGTCGCGGCGGCGAAGCTGGTGAGCGGTCTGGAAACGCTGAACCGGGACCTGTCGGTGCCCTCGCCCTCCGGCTTCGGCATCAAAGAAGCGGACTGGAACGGCAAGATGGCGCTGATGGCGGAACAGGCTTTGGCCTCGGGCAGCCCGAACAACAATCCGCGGGTACCGAACGCCAGTGAGATTGTCGCGTTGTACCGCGCGGTGTGGACCGGCGCGCCGGTCAACCTCTGAGGCGGCGCCCCATCACACGGTGAGGTTGCGCGACCCGCCGCGAGGCTCCCATGCGGCGCGCCCTCGGGCCGCGCGGTCAAGATGGGCCTGATCCGCCCACGGCCTTCGAAATAATGCGATTCCGCCCACCAAACCCGACGAACGTCTGGTCAAACCCGGCGAAGTGTCGCACCATCCCCCGACAGGTGCCTTAAACCCTGACAAGAAAACCGGAGGATCCATGACGGACGGAGCGATCGAAAAAGCGGCGATGCGGAAAGTGTATCTGCGGATATTGCCGCTGACCGTGGTGATGTATTTCCTCTGCTATATCGACCGCATCAACGTCAGCTTCGCGGCGTTGACGATGAACAAGGCCATCGGCCTGGACGCCTGGACCTACGGCCTCAGCTCCAGCGCATTCTACCTCGGCTACGTCGTGTTCGAGGTTCCCAGCAATCTGGTCATGGACAAGGTCGGCGCGCGGCTCTGGCTGGCGCGGATCATGATCACATGGGGCCTCGCCTCCGCGGCGACCGCCGCCGTCGTGGGACCGAACAGCTTCCTGTTGGTCCGCTTCCTCCTCGGCGTCGGCGAGGCCGGGCTGTTCCCCGGCACGATCCTGCTGTTCACGTACTGGTTCCCCGACGCGCATCGCGCCCGCATCATTGGTTCGTTCACCCTCGCGTTGCCGGTGTCGGTGGCGCTCGGCGCGCCGATCTCCACCGCGATCCTCAGCCTCGATGGCACACTCGGCATCAGGGGCTGGCAGTGGATCTACATCCTGGAGGCAGTCCCGACCGTGCTCATCGGCTTCTTCGTGCTGATGGCGATGAACGACCGGCCGGAGAAAGCCAAATGGCTGACCCGGCCGGAGCGCGACTGGCTCACCACCACCCTGGCGCGGGAACGCCGCGCGGTTGAGTCCGGCGGCACATTCAGCGTTCTGCGTGGCATGACCAACGCGAAAGTGCTGCTGCTGTCCGTCAATTATCTCGGCATCGTGACCGCGAGCCTCGGCCTGCTGCTGTTCGCGCCGCAAATCATCAAATCGCTCGGCAGCACGACAACGATGGGGATCGGCTACGCCACGAGTCTTGCTTACATCTGCGGCGCGGTGTCGATGATGGTGTTCGGCTGGCTCTCGGACCGTCTCGGCGACCGCCGGTGGCTGCTGTTCCTGACCTGCATGATGGCTACGGCTGGTCTGGTGATCTCGGGCGCCACGATGGGCACCTGGTGGTCGCTCGCCGGCATGTGCCTGGCGACGGCCGGGTTCTACGGCACCAAAGGACCGTTCTGGGCCATGCCGACGATGATCCTGACCGGCGCGGCGGCGGCGGGCGGCATCGCGTTCATCAATGCCTTCGGCAACATCGGCGGTGCGCTGGGCCCGGCGATCGTCGGCTGGCTGAAGGACACCACCGGCAGTTACGCGGGCGGTCTGTACGGGCTGGCGGTGTTCACCGCCGTGAGCGCGGTGATCGCGCTGGTCAGCCTGAATATTCCACGCCGCGTTAACGTGGCCGAGGTGGCGCCCGCCGAATAGGCGCCCCCGACACGCGATCCGAACCAGCGCCCCAAACAAGCGAAAGGCGTGCGGAACGCGGTTATTTCGGGCCTGGGAACAGGCGCCTGAGGAAAGTCCGGCCTCAGGCGCCTGGGTCCGGCCGAAGCCAGGATTGTCCGGCGCGCGCTTCGCGCGAATCGCGCGAAACCGAGGCATTCCGCCATGCCGGACCCGTGACGTGACAGCCGCGCCCAGGCCATGCCACAACCCGCGGCACGCACGGAGAGAGGTCCCGCATGGCAACCCGCCCTACCGTCATCGCGCTCGTCAAGCCTTTCCCGGACCCGGGACCTGGGCGGTTTGTACGGCCCACTCAACGCGCAGGCGTCGGCGCGGGTCCGCGAATGGCCGGCGCGTTCGCGCCCGAACGACACGGACCAGAAAACCGAATGGCCGCATCGCATTCCGTTCAGCGCCGGCGAGCGTTCGAAGATCGCCGGCGGCAGCGCGCGACGGCTGTCGATACTCTGAATGGCGGACGATCCCTTCCTGCTGCCCGAGGAACCGTCTGCGAAAGCCGCGATCGCCGCGATCGCCGAAGACCTCGATCTGTTCGACGACTGGATGGACCGATATCAGTTCATCATCGAAATGGGCCGCAAACTCCCGCCCTTCCCCGCGGACTGGGCTGACGACGCGCACCGTGTGCCGGGCTGCCAGAGCAAGGTCTGGATGGAGGCGATCCGGCGCGACGGCAAACTGTTCTTCGCCGGCGCTTCAGACGCCGCCATCGTGTCCGGCCTGATCGCATTGCTTCTGCGCGTTTATTCCGGGCGCGCGCCGGAGGAAATCCTGGCTACCGATCCGGTGTTCCTGAAGGACCTCGGGCTGCTGGAGGCATTGTCCACCAATCGCGGCAACGGCATCGCCGCGATGGCCCGCAAGGTGCGAGAGGTCGCGGCGAGCCTCGTCGGCTCCTGAAGCGAACGCGGTGCCGTATCCTCCTCCCGATCGCCGCCGATGACGCCTGGGTTTCGGGTGGGCCAGTTCATGGCGGCGGTGTTCGCGGTCGCGGCGGCGAGCGCCTTCATGCCGCTTTGGTTCGCGGATCGCGGGCTCAGCGCCACCGCGATCGGTCAGGTGCTCGGCCTCGCGTCGCTGTTCCGCGTGCTGTGCGGTCCGGGCTGGGGCACCATGGCGGACCGGGTCGGACGACGCCGGCCGGTGATGACGGCGGCCGCGGTCGTCGCGATGAGCACGAGCCTGCTGTACCTGCCGTTGCACGGGTTCATGCCGATCCTGGTGGTGGCGGCGTTCCAGGGAGTCGCCGCCTCGGCGCTGGGACCGCTGGCCAACTCGCTGGCGCTGGCGCTGACGCGGGAGGGCAAGATGGAATATGGGCCGGTGCGGGCCGCCGGTTCGATTTCCTACATGATCATGACGGCGGCCGCCGGTCAGGGACTGGCGTTGGCGGGTGCGACGTTGGTGCCCTGGATCCAGGCGGCTGGCTATGGCCTCGCCGCGGTGTTCGCGCGTCTGTTGCCGGAGGCGCTGACCCCTCCGGCGGCACCGAGGGTGATCGGCGGATGGGAGTTGTTCCGGTTGCGGCCGTTTCGTTTGACGGTCGCCTGCACCGCGCTGATCCAGGGCTCGCACGCCGCGTATTACGGGTTCGCCGCGATCTACTGGCGCCATCAGGGTTTTGGCGACGCCACGATCGGCCTGCTGTTCGCCGAGGGGATCATCGCCGAGATCGCCCTGTTCCTGCGCGGCCGGCGGTTGGTCGAGCGACTGGGCCCCGCCGGCCTGACCGCCTGTGCCGCCACCGCCGGTGTGGTGCGCTGGACGGGCACGGCGCTGGCGCCGCCGCTGCCCGTGCTGGCGCTGCTGCAACTGCTGCACGCCGCGACGTTCGCGATGCAGCATCTGGCCGCGATGATGCTGCTGAGCCGGACCGTGCCGCCCGAACGGGCCGCCACCGCGCAGGCGCTGCACTCGGCTCTGGGCCAGGGCGTGCCGAACGGGTTGATGATGCTGCTGACGGGGTTTCTCTATGCCCGCGTGGGCGGCCATGTGTTTCTGGCGATGGCGGTCAGCGCGGGGCTGGCGCTGACGCTGGTTGGGCCGCTGCGGCGGGTCGCGCGATGAAGGGTGAGCACCCGACCGGCAACTCGGTGCGCGCCGCATTCGATGCACGCCGCGGATTGACGGCGGCCGAGGTTGGGGTTAATTCGCGCCCTCCCGCTGGAGGGGTGCCCGAGTGGCTAAAGGGGACGGACTGTAAATCCGTTGGCTAGCGCCTACGTTGGTTCAAATCCAACCCCCTCCAC
>CAVRDN010000047.1:0-19189 GCA_963719675.1 uncultured Alphaproteobacteria bacterium
GTTCTATGTATCCTCTACTTCGTTCGGCGTATTTGCATTGTCACGGCCAGGGCTACGATCTGGTCGAGCGCCCGCTGATCCGCTTCAGACGAGCCGATGAAGATCGAAGTGGACATGAACATCGTCGTGCATCCGACCTATATGCGCGGCGGCATGCTGTCGTGGTTTTGCGACAACTGGCTGATCGGCCCGAACGGTCCGGGCCAGCGGCTGCATCATTTCCCGGAAACGCATCACCGAGCTCGGCTGAGCTGGGCAGGGTTAACCGCGCCGCTTTTCACCCGCTATTTATAAAGCGAGAAAAAATCCGCAATTGCGCCACCCTGCGGTCACGCCTGCTGTGCCCTATTGCTCACAAATCGTGGGTAACGGAGTGGGTTATTTCGCGCCGCATGGAGCCGGCGCGCCCGCCGTGTTCAGCTTCTGGCATGAGCATCTGCCGTTGATGCCGGCGCTCGCGATGCTGGCCCGCCGCTCCCCGTCGTATTATCCCGCCCCGATCCACACTTTGGTCAGCAGGCACCGCGATGGCCAGTTCATCGGCGCGGTGGTTCGTCAATTCGGGATCGAGCCGGTGCTGGGATCGTCGTCCCGCGGCGGAGCCATCGGGTTGCGCCAGTTGCTGAACCTGTTGCTACGCGGCGCGATGATCGGAATCACGCCGGACGGACCGCGCGGCCCGCGGCGGCAGGCGGCGAAAGGGGTGGCGCAACTGGCGGCGCTGGCGGGCGTGCCGATCTTGCCGTGCGCGGCGCGAACCTCTCGGCGGATCGTATTGAACACCTGGGACCACATGTCTCTCCCGCTGCCGTTCGGCCGTGGCGTGGTCGTTTGCGGGCCGGCCATCGCGGTGCCGCGCGACGGTTGGAGGGATGCGTTGCCGGCGATCACCGCCGCGATGAAATCAGGTCGCGGATCGCGCGGATCAACTCTGCGCGAGCCACTGATGGCGGGAACCGTTCTCGAACCCCTGTGGGCGGGGGCCACGACGGTCGCCTCGCCCGCGCTGCGGCTCCTGCTGCGGTATCGCGCCTCGCGCGGGAAGGAGATCGCCGCCCGGCTCGCGGAACGCCGCGGCATCGACCCGACGATCCGGCCAAACGGCAAGCTGATCTGGCTGCATGCCGCGAGCGTTGGTGAAACCGTGTCGGTGTTGCCCGTTTTAGGCGCGCTCGCGGAGATGGCCGAGGACGCGACGATGCTTGTGACCACGGGAACGGTGACTTCGGCCGGCTTGCTGGAGCAGCGCCTGGCGTCGATGGGGCTGGCCACGCGCGTCATGCACCGGTTCGTTCCGTTGGACGTTCCCGCCTGGGTGGGGCGGTTCCTCGATCACTGGCAACCTGACATGGCGGGCTTCGTGGAGAGCGAGTTATGGCCGAACATCCTGAGCGCGTGCCGTGCCCGCTCGATCCCGGCGATGCTGATCAATGCCCGCATGTCGGCCCGCTCCCACGCCGCGTGGTCCCGCGTCCCGTGGGCCGCCCATGCCGTGCTGCGCGGGTTTGCCCGCATCCATGCCCGCGGCGAGGAGGACGCCAGGCGGCTGCGCGCGCTCGGCGCCGAACGGGTCGAGGTGTGGGGCGACCTGAAACTGGCGTCCCCCCGTTGCCGGCCGATCCAGCGGTGCTGCGGGAGATGACGGAGCGTCTCGCCGGCCGGAGGGTGTTTCTCGCCGCGAGCACGCACCCCGGCGAGGAGCGGCTGATCCAAACCGTCCACGACGCTCTGCGATCGCGGCACCCCGGCCTGCTGAGTATCATCGCCCCCCGCCACCCGGAGCGCGGCGCGGAGATCGCCGAGACGCTGAACGCACCGCGCCGGCAACGCGGTGAACCGCCTCCCCAGGAGGGTATCTGGATCGCCGACACTTTGGGGGAGTTGGGGTTATGGTACCGGCTCAGTCAGGTGGCATTCATCGGCAACAGTTTGATGCCTCCCGGCGGCGGACAAAACCTTCTGGAACCGGCTCGCCTCGCCCAGGCGATCGCCACGGGACCATACACCGATAATTTCACCGAACATGTCGCGTTGCTGCGGGCGGCCGATGCGCTGCGAGTGACCGCCGACGTTCCCGCGCTCACCGGGTTTGTCGATGCGATGCTGTCCGATCCGGACGCCCGACAGCGGATGGGCGAGCGCGCCAGGGCGGCGGTCAAGGCGCCCGAGACCCTGCCCCGCGACACGGCACGGGCGCTGCTGGAGTTGATGCGTGGTGAATGACGGGGTGGCCACGCCCAGGACACCGGGTTGAAGGCGCCCGGCTTCTGGATGCGCGACGGAGTGGCGGCGCGCATGCTCGCGCCGTTGGCTTGTGTCGCCACCGCGATCACCGCGCATCGCGTGGCACGCGTCGGCTGGCGCGCGCCGGTGCCGGTGATCTGTTGCGGCAACGCCTCGGTTGGCGGTGCCGGGAAGACGACGCTCGCGCTGGATCTCGCGCGCCGGTTGTCGGAGCGCGGACTCGCGGTGCATTTTGTCGCGTGGCTATCGCGGCTCGGTTCGAGGCCCACACCGTGTGATGCGCGGCGACACCGCCGCCGTGACCGGAGACGAGGCCCTGCTTTTGGCCGAGGCCGCCCCCACCTGGACCGGTGCCGATCGCGCCGCGAGTGCGCGGGCCGCCATCGCAGCGGGTGCCGAGGTCCTGCTGATGGACGATGGCCTGCAGAACCCGTCGCTGGAGAAGACAATGTCTTTGCTCGTGGTGGATGGCGCGACCGGCTTCGGCAATGGCCGTGTGATGCCGGCGGGCCCACTGCGAGAGCCGGTCGCCGCCGCCGCGTCGCGGTGCCGGGCCGCGATTTTGATCGGTGCGGACACCAGTGGCGCTTTGGCACGCTTGCCGCCGGGATTGCCCGTGTTTCGCGCCGTGCTGGCCCAGGGCGACGAGACGGAGGCGCTGCAAGGGCGTCGTGTCCTCGCGTTCGCCGGCATCGGCTTTCCGGCCAAGTTCTTCGACGGGCTGGAACGCGCGGGCCTCACGCTCGTCGGCCGTGAGGCGTTCGCGGATCATCATGCGTTCACCGCCGGTGCATTGGCCCGTTTGGCGGCGAAGGCACGGGCGTTGGACGCCGTTCTGGTGACGACCCCGAAGGACGCGGTACGGCTGCCCTCCGGAATGCTCGCGCCGCCGCGACGGACGACACACGCCGGGAGGCCGCCCGACGGGCCCCAACACCGGCCCGCCCAAGGAATTGCGACGCCCGCCGACAATGAGCCAACGGTACATGTGGTGAGTGTTCGGCTGGTGTGGGATGATGAGGCCGCGATCGAACGGCTGCTCGACGAACTTCTGTCGGATCCCGCTTCGACTTCATCTCCCCGGCGCACCGGGTCCGTGGCATGAATGGTTCCTGATGGGAGTGCGCCCGGATGGTTCGATTCGAATCCGTCAGTCTCAGTTACCGGGGCGGTGGAACACGCAGTGCCGCCCTGGAAGTGCTGCGCGATGTCAACTTCGACCTCGCCGAAGGCTCGTTTCGCTGGCTGTTGGGTGCGTCGGGTTCGGGCAAGACGACATTGCTGCGGCTGATGAACATGTCGCTGCGGCCAACCCATGGCGAGGTCGTCGTGCTCGGCGCGCCCACCGGCTCGATACGCCGCCACGTCATGCCCCGGTTGCGCAGGCAGATTGGCGTGATCTTCCAGGACTTCCGGCTGCTGCCGCACTTGTCGGCGTTCGACAACGTCGCGCTGCCGTTGCGGCTGGGCGGAAGGCCGGAGGGTCAGGTGCGCGCCGATGTGATGGAGCTGTTGCGCTGGATGGGCCTCACCGGCAAGCTGGTATCGCTGCCGGAAGACCTCTCGGGCGGCGAACGGCAGCGGGTCGCGGTCGCGCGCGCCGTCATCAGTCGTCCTCGTTTGTTGCTGGCCGATGAACCGACCGCCGGCCTCGACACGGCACAATCGGAGCGCGTGATCCACCTGCTGCGGGAACTGCACCGGCTCGGCTCGACCGTGATCATCGCGACGCACAACGACGCGCAGGTGGATCGCCATCCTGGGCCTGCTTTGGTGCTGTCCAGGGGTTCCCTGGCGGAAGTCGGGTGAGAATGCGGCTTCCCTCGCTGCGGCCGGCACGCTTCGATGAACTCGGCCTGCGGCGGGCTCTGGCTGACCGGATGGTTCCCTTTCTGGTCGGTGCGATGGCCTTTCTGGCAGCGCTCGCGGTGGCCGGATGGACCGGCGCCGCGATGCTGAGCCAACATTGGGAAGGAGGTGCGGGAGCGACCTTCACGGTGCAGGTACCGATGGCGGGCGATCCCGCCGCCACAGGTTCCGGAACGCGGTTGACCGCCGTTCGAGGCGCTGCTGCTGGAGGCGCCTGGCGTCGAGTCCGCGAAGACCCTTACGGATCAGGAACTGAACACCTTACTGCGGCCGTGGCTGGGCGCGGACATGAAGGATCTCGCGGTGCCGGTCCCGGTGGTCATCGCCGTGCATTTAAGCGGCGATCCGGCGGCTTTGAGCAGTCTGGCGGACCAACTGTCCAGGAGCGCGCCAGGCACGATCGTTGAGGATCACGCCGAATGGGCCGGACGGCTCGGCACGCTCGCGGCCAGCCTGCAGTTGTGCTCGGGTCTGGTGCTGCTGATTGTCACTCTGGTAACGGCGGCGGTCATCGCGGTGGCGACCCGCGCGGGAATTGCGGCACGGCGGGAGGCAATATTGATCGTGTATCAACTGGGCGCGACCGACGGCTACATCGCCAGGCGTTTTGCTACGCGTGCGGCCGCGCTGGCATCCATCGGCGCCGTGTTCGGCGGGCTGTTCGCGCTGCCGTTCGTATTCACATTGGCGACGCTGGCGGCCCCGATCGCCGGACGAGGCGTGCCGGCCCCGACGGCGGCGGCGGCGTTCGCCTTCCTGCCCTTGCCCCTTTGGCTGTTGCCGCTGATCCTGACGATCGCGGCGGCGTTCATAGGATACGTCACAACGCAGATCACGATGCGCCAATGGCTTCGTCGCTTGTCTTGACCGAACCACCCGTCCGACGCGTGAAGGCCCGGCAGATCCTCCGGGCGGGGGCCGTGGGCCTGGCGATCGTCGTGTCGGCATGGCTCGGCGGGTTTGCCTGGTTCCTCTACTTCGCCTCCCGCGAAATCCCCCCTCCGCCGCATGTGGACGCGATCGTCGTCCTGACTGGCGGGCCGGATCGGGTGGAGGTCGCGTTGCGCCTTCTCGCCAGCGGCGAGGCGGATCGGTTGCTGGTGTCGGGAGCGGGAGAAAAAACGGATTTCGCCGATCTCGCCCGTTTCGCCGGGATCGATCCCGCGCCATTGGAACAGCAGGTGACCCTGGGACACTCCGCTCATTCGACCCGCGGCAACGCGCTTGAGACCGCGTCCTGGGCGCGGGATCAACGGGTCAGCACTTTGCTCGTCGTCACGAGCTGGTTTCACCTGCCGCGGGCTCTGGTCGAATTGCGGCGCGTGATGCCAACCGTCACCACACACCCGTATCCGGTCGGCCGCCCCGGTCTGGCGGAACTGACCCATCCGGGTGGCGCGCGCCGGTTGATTGGCGAGTATCATAAGTATCTGGCGGCGCTGGCGGGGCTCACCGCCTCCCCGTTTGTACGGTCCGCCTGGGGAACGGTATCCAGTAAATGACGATCGCGCGGTCCGCTTTGTACAATCTGTTCTTTTTCGGCAGCACCTTCGTTCTCACCCTGCCAGCCGCGTTGCTGACCATCGTCGCGCCGAACCGGGTGATCGGGTACGCGAGATTTTGGGCCAGACTTCAGATCGCCGCCGCCCGGGTCATCTGCGGCATTCGGGTCCAGGTGACCGGCTGGGAGCATTTGCCACCCGCTCCGGTATTGATCGCATCGCGCCATGAATTGACGTTCGACGTCCTGATCTGGCTCGCGCTGCTGCCCGCCGCGTGTTTCGTGGTGAAGCGGGAACTGACCCGCATTCCCTTGTTTGGACGATGCATTTTAGCCGCTCGCATGATTTCCGTTGACCGCGAAGCCGGCGGCGCCGCGATCCGGGCGTTGTTGCGCGGCGGCGACGAAGCGAAAGCCGAAGGTCGCCATATCGTCATTTTCCCGGAGGGCACGCGCGTCGATCCTGATCAGCATCCGTCATTGCAGCCCGGGGTGGCGGCTTTGGCGGCCCGAACCGGGCTGCCGGTCGTGCCCGTCATGACGGATTCAGGACACTGTTGGGGCCGGCGCGCGTTTCGGAAATCTCCTGGAACAATCCGGATCGTCATCCAGCCGGCACTGTCCGCGAAATCTGGGCGTGTGGCCCTGCTCGACGCTTTATCGGCCGCGTTTGAACCTGGCAAACTTGTGGATAACTCTGTGGGAGATATCGAAGTGCAATTCCAGGCGTGAAATTCAAACCGGGTTCAATGCATTGAAAAGTCCACCAAACTTCGGCGGGGGGCAAACCCGTGGACGCTGGGGACGGTATCTGGCCAATACGATGACCGCGGGCCCGGTTGGATGGACGACAGGTAATCTCTACCGACCCTCGCGACAATGCAATCCCCGGCATGACCTGGGTATCAGGCGTCTCGCCAACCCCTGGGACGCTCTTTGGAGTGCCCCATGGGGTGCCCGGTCGGATGCCCGCTGGAATTCCGGCTGGAATGCCCCCAGGGAGGTTGCCGGCACATCCATCGGAACGGTATGAGGCGAGATGCGGCACAAGAGATGGATTGCCTTGGCGGTGCTGCCCGCCCTGTTGCTCGCCGGGGATTTTTTCTATTGGCGTCTCGCCGTCAGCCAGCTTCGCGACAGATTTGAGGTCTGGACCCGCGCCGCCACGGCTTCGGGGTGGGACGTGCGGCATGGTGCGATCGGCGCGGGCGGCTGGCCGGACGCCGCGACGTTGCGGATTGAGAACCTCACAATCAGAACAGCGAGCCTCTTTGGCCGGGGCGAGATGAGATTCGGAACGCTGCGCCTGGAGAGCATGGCCTGGGGCAGCGATGCGCTTCTGTTAAGCACCGGTTTGGCGCGGCCCGATATGGTGGAGCTAACGCCGGTGGGTGTCAGCGCCGTTCGGTTCAACGATGGCGAGGCAATTCCGCTTTCGGCCAGCCATATGCGCCTGCGATTGACCCTCCGGCCGAACGGTTCGCTGCGCACCGTTGATTTCGACGCGGCCACTTTGGCGGCGGAACTTCCTGGACCCGCGATGGCGCGGGTTGGACATTTGAACGCGCATGCCGATTTGAGGGCCGCCGCCGGCAGGGACCAGCCGATCGCGAACTTTTCTGCCTCCGCGCGGCCGCTGGTGCTGCCGGACTCGATGAGTTTCGGGCTGGGCACCGAAATCAGCGAGTTCGCGGTGGAGGGCGTGCTGAACGGACCCATGCCGAAAGGTGGCTTCATGGGTGGAGGTGGGCTGACCAGGCAGGCGACTTTGTGGCGTGACGAGGGTGGCTCGTTGGAGTTGCACCGCCTCGCCATTGGCTGGGGACCGGCGCGGCTGGACGCGACGGCCACGCTGGCACTCGACGAGGACCTGCAACCGATGGGGGCGGGAACCGGCAAAATCGTTGGCTATGACGCCGCTTTGGATGCGCTCTCGGCCAACGCCGTATTGACGAAGTCGGCGGTCAAAGCGGCGAAAGCCGTGCTGTCGTTACTGGCCGACACGCCCGCGGAAGGAGAGGCGGCCCAGGTGGATGTGCCGCTTACGTTGCAGTTCAGGACATTGTCGGTGCGTCAGGTGCCGTTGGTGCGACTGCCGGAATTCGACTGGCCGTAGCGGTCAGGCCGCCGGTGCCGGCGTCTTGTCGCGATACAGACACCACGCGGCCGCGACGCAGCGCCAGCATTCCGGCTTGCGTGCCTTGCAAACGTAGCGCCCATGCAAGATCAGCCAATGATGCGCGTGGCGGAGCAACTCCGGCGGGATACGTTTGACCAACCCGTCCTCGACCGCGCGCGGCGTCGCGCCGGGAGCGATGCCGGTTCGATTGCCGAGCCGGAAAATGTGCGTGTCCACCGCCATGGTATTTTGCTCGAAGGCGACGTTCAGCACCACGTTCGCGGTCTTACGTCCAACCCCCGGCAGCGCCTCCAGCGCGTCCCGGTCACGCGGCACCTCGCCGTTGTGATTCGCCAGGAGCTGGCGCGACAATTCGACGACGTTGCGCGCCTTGCCCTGCCACAATCCGATCGAGCGAATGTGCCGCGCAACGCCGTCCACTCCCAACCGCACGATCGCGTCCGGAGTTGGCGCTTCGGCGAACAGGGTGCGCGTGACCCGATTGACCGAAACATCCGTCGCCTGCGCGGACAACACGACCGCGACCAGCAAGGTAAATGGCGTGACGTAGTCGAGTTCGCTTTTCGGTTCCGGATTGGCGGCGGCGATCGCCTCGATAAAACCGCGTACCGCCGCGCGGGTCATTTGTTTCGCTTTGGCCGGAGTTTTCGCGGGCGATTTGACCGCGCCCCCGGGCGTCGCCGCGCGGGCTTTCGCCGCGAGCGTCCGGGACTTCGCCTTACCCGAAAGGGACTTAGTCGAAGCCAAAGAAACCCTCCGCTTCACGAATGGGCCGGGCGGCGCGCAGCATCGCCAGATCGGGGACGGGGCGTGCGGTCCGACCGTCGCCGGCCAGCAGCGCTTCCAATGCATGCGCCACGGCCAGCACCAGCGCGTCACCACCGCGCGGGCCGACGATCTGCAATCCGAATGGCATCCCATTGCGATCGAGCCCAACCGGCAACGAGACCGCCGGATGGCCCGGCAGCGTCACCGCGTACGCCAGAGCGAGCCAATGAAAATAGGTACGGGTCGCCTGGCCGTCGATTTCGGCGGGGAAAAGCTCACGCCACGACCGCGGACTGACCGTGATCGATGGGGTCAGAATAACGTCATGATGTCGAAAGAACTGCTGCCAACGCCGGTAGACCGTGGTTTGCAACGTCAGCGCATGGGCCACGTCGGCCGCGGAGTAGCGCTGCCCCTCCGCGACATTGGCGCGGACATTGGGGCCAACGTCATCCGGACGGTCCCGTACCTTGTCCGCGTGCGCGGACAGGAAGGCCAGCGACCGCAGGATCTCGAACAACTCGTCGGTGCCGGAACAATCCGGTGTCGCATCCTCGGCATGGGCGAAGACATGGCGGAACAGACCGCACTTTTCCGCGAATACTTCGGCGATGTGGCGCTCGGTGGGAGCGAAGCCGAAATCCGGTGTCAGCGCCACGCGCAACCGCGATAAGTCGATCGCGGCGGGCGGATAAAATCGCGCCGCGGTTCTGATCGCTTCGCCGCGCACCGAATACGCCAGAGGATCGCGCACGTCGTCCGACGCGATGGCGCCCAGCAACAAGCAGGTGTCCGCGACCGTCCGCGCCATCGGCCCGAGAACGGGAAGATTGGACCAGCCGAGCGGCCGCTTATCCGACGGCACGAGGCCAGGCGACGGACGAAAGCCGACGATGCCGCAAAATGCCGCCGGGTTGCGTAACGATCCACCGGTGTCGGATCCCGTGCAAATCGGAACCATTCCGGTCGCCAGAGCCACCGCGGAGCCACCGGACGATCCAGCGCAGGACTTCTGGGGATCGAATGGGTTGCCGGTCGCGCCATAAACGGCGTTTCGCGTGTTGGCGCCGGCGCCGAATTCCGGCGTGTTGGTTTTACCGATCACGACCGCGCCCGCCTGCCGCGCGGCCGCGACAACACGTTCGTCCTCGGCCGGCACGAAATCTTTGGTAATGACGCTGCCATAGGTCGTGACAAGTCCGGCGGTGTCTTCCAGATCCTTGATGCCAATTGGGAGTCCGTGCAGCGCCGGAAGGTCTTCGCCGCGGGCCACGGCGTCGTCGGCCCGCTTCGCGGCCGCGCGCGCACGGTCGAAGTCGCGGGCGGGAATCGCGTTCACCGCGTGATCCACGGTCTCAATGCGGTCGATGCAACTGGCGAGCAATTCGGATGGCGCCAGACGTTTGGTACCGATTAATCGGCGCGCCTCGACGGCCGTGAGATCGCAAGCTTCTGTCATTTGTGAGGCTCCGCCGGCTGTTGGTGGCTTTGGCGTAATGCGGCGCGAACCCGATGCCAAGGTGGCGTGGCGGCGTTCGCCTCGGCGCCCCAGGTTGCCGGGGACGCGCGCGCGTATAAACTCGTGTCATGAGGCCCGCGCCCACACTCCCAACCCGACGCTTCACACAACCCGCGCTGTCCGCGTCGCGTGCCAGGCGATCAAGACCGGCGCGCCGGTGTGGCTGTCGATCCGTGGTGCGACCGGAATGAAGCACCCATCCTCGCCGCCGGACGCACCGCGGTTCGACGTCCTGATCAGCCCACCCGACCTGACGCCATGGTTGGCGGGCGATCAGGCGATCCCGGGCTTTATCACCCGCGAGTCTGGCCACCCCGGGCCGCATGTCGTGCTGTTGTCTTTGATGCATGGCAACGAGTTCGCCGGCGCGATCGTGCTCGACCGCTTGTTGCGCGAAGGCCTGATGCCTCTACGTGGGACGCTGACGTTCGGCTTCGTCAACATCGCCGCGTTCGAGCGCTTCGACCCGCGCACCCCGACCATGTCTCGCTTCATCGACGAGGACATCAACCGGCTGTGGGAGGAGCCGATTCTCGCCAGTCCCCGGCATTCCGTCGAACTCGATCGCGCGCGGGAGATCCGGCCGGTGATCGACCGCGCCGACGTGATTCTGGACCTGCACTCGATGCTCTGGCCGTCGGATCCGTTGATTTTGTGCGGGCCGACCGACCGAGGACGGGCGCTGGCCCATGCGATGGGATGGCCGCCGATCGTGGTTTCCGATTCCGGTCACGCGAATGGGCCTCGGATGATCGACTATGTGCGGTTCACCGGGACGTCGGCGACCGCGGTTCTGGTGGAAGCCGGCCAACACTGGCGCCCCGAAACGGTGGAAACCGCCACCGCCAGCGTTTCCGGGCTGCTGTGGCATTTGGGTCTCGTGGATGCCGCTTCGAACCTGCCGCCACCGCCGCCGGCGTCACCGCATCGGTTCGCGGTGGTGACCGATGTCGTGACGGCGCGAACCAGTTCGTTCTCCTTCGTGCGGGCCTGGTACGGTGGCGAGGTGATCCCGCGCCGCAATACCGTGATCGCGGTGGACGGGCTGACGGAGATAACGACGCCGTACGACGACTGTCTGCTGGTTATGCCAAGCTTGCGTCCCGGCCGAGGTCACACGGCGGTGCGACTGGCGCGTTTCACGTCCTGACGGCGACGGTGCGCGGAGGCGTTCGTCGTCGCCCTGGTTCAGCTCAGTCGGCCGCGGCCGGTAGGCTGATGCGCCGGGCCTCGCGCACATAGGCCCGCACCATGTCGCCGAACTGCGCGAAGATCCGGCGCGATAACGAATTGACGGTCCAGTCGGTACTCCGGATGCCATTGCACCCCGACCGCGAACCCATGCACCGGACCGGATTGGGAGGCGACCACACGCACCGCCTCGATCGTGCCGTCAGGCGCGATGCCCTCAGCCACGAGGCCAGGCGCGAGGCGGTCGATCCCTTGATTGTGCAGCGAGTTCACCGCGATCTCGGTCGTGCCGGCGAGTTTGTGCAGCCAGCCGTTCGGGGTGATCCGGATGCCGTGCGACTTCCCCTGCCGAACCTTCGCGGAGGGCTGCATCGGAGTTGAATGATCGATGCGGTCCGGAAGATCCTGCAGCCGCTGGTGCAGTGAACCGCCCAACGCGACGTTGAGTTCCTGAAAGCCGCGGCAAATGGCGAGCAACGGCACGCCGCGCGCAACCGCCGCGCGGATCAGCGGCAATGTGATGCCGTCCCGATTCGGGTCCTCATGGGTCCCTTCGGCGTGCGGCGGGCCATCGTAAAGCGTCGGCTGAACGTTGGAGCGGCTGCCGGTCAGGATGATTCCGTCCAACCGGTCCAACAGCGTTTCGATGTCGGCCGTCGGGCCATTGGCGGGCAAAAGGACCGGAACGCCGCCCACCACGAGGTCGGTTGCCCTGACATAGGTATCGGAAGCGGCGTGGTTCGGCATACCAAAGACGCCGAATTGCTTGGTGCAGCAGCTAATGCCAACAAGAGGCTTCATGGCCGACGGGATCCCATTGGAGGGATCATTCCCGATTTCCATGGCAAAATGAAGACGATTTTGTCGCAAAGCACAACATAACCGCCATGCGTCCCTCCACGGCGCACTCTTTGAGGACGATCGCCCGAGGATCGGGCGCGGGATTGGGCTGCGTTGATCCGCCGGAATGCGACGGTCGCGCGATCAGCCGCCGCCGGGCGAGCCGGACGACTGGTTGCGATAGTCAAACAGCTTCGCATCCACGGCCACCCCCACCTCCATGTTGGTGAACGACACCCGCGTCTGTTTGCCCTGCTGATCCACGACAACCCACTGCCGCAACGTCAATGGATTATCGGCAAAAAACAGCGTCAAACTTCCCTCGCCAGGGCTCGCCGTGCGCACCAGAGTGACCTGAAGCTGACCCGGCAGACGAACGAATTTGGTGACCGTGACGTCGCCGGACAATGAGGTGTGGTCGCCCAGAAGGATCCCGAGCGGCGTCCGGCTCAGCGGGATGTTCGTGGTCTGACCGAGTTGCGCGTCCTGGAAGAACAGAATTCCGTAGTTGGCGATCAGCAGAAAGGGCGACGGCGGGTCATATTGGAACCGCATCTTGCCAGGGCGCTGCATCAGCGCGGTCCCCTCGCTGATCGCGCCGTTCGGGGCGGTTTGCATAAAGCGCGCCTTCAGGCTGCGAACGCCATTCAGATACGCTTCGATCCGCGCGATATCGGTCCGATCCTGAGCGGACAACTGGGCCTGGCCCGGGCCTGAGCGGTCGCGGTTCGGGACAGGCCCCGATCCCGCGAGAGAAAGCCCTGCGATCAGGGCGGCGCGACGATCGATCATGGCGGTGATTTGGCCCCTGGCCGCCGCCGATGCAACGGGCAATTCAGAAAGCCTTGTTAATCCGTTGTTCAGCGGTTTCAGGCAAACTGCCGGCGCCGAATTTCGCCGTGAGGTCTCCCATGGTTACCGCGCTTACGCTCGAGGATATCGACCGGCTGCTCGGCTGAGCCGTCACCCGAGCTGCGAGCGGAACTGGCCGACAAGGTCGCCGCGAGCCTCACGGGCCGGAACTCGCGCCTGGCGAGATCGACCTGGCGCAGGACATCGTGCGGATCCTCGCGCGCGATGTGGAGGCGAAGGTGCGGGCCTCGTATTGCCGAGGGGCTGCGCCACTCGCCACACTTGCCGCACGATGTCGCCCGCAAGCTGAGTAACGATATCGATCTGGTCGCGTTGCCGCTGCTGACCGACTCGCTGGTGCTGACCGATGAAGATCTGGTGGAGTTGGTCGGCCGTGGCTCGGCGCGCAAGCAGGAGACGATGCCGCCCGCCCCAATCTGACCGAGGCGGTGTCCGACGCGCTGATCAACCTTGCGGCCGAACCGGCGGTCGCGGTGCTGATGGACAACCAGACCGCCGCGAATCGCCGAGCATAGCCTCAATCGTGCGGTCACCCGGTTCGGCGGCAGCACGCGGGTGAAAGAGGCCATGGTGATGCGGCATAGCCTGCCGATCACCGTGTCGGAACGGCTGGTCGCGATCGTCTCCGACGAGTTCCAGCGGCATCTGGTGAAGGTGCACGCCTTGTCGCCTGGGGTGGCGTCGGATATCGTGCTGCGTTCCCGGGAGCACGCGATCATCCGCCTGAGCATGGGGTCGTCGGAGGCAGAACTGGCCAGGATGGTCGACCAAATGCATCATAGCGGCCGATTGACGCCGACATTGATGCTGCGCGCTTTGTGCACCGGCGATATCGCCTTCTTCGAGGCGGCGATGGCGGTCAAAGGGGACGTGCCGATCGGCAATGCGCAGATTTTGATCCACGAAGGCAGCCGGCGTGGGCTCGCGGGGCTGTATCGTAAGGCGGGCATGCCCGAAAACCTGTTCGAGGCCATCTGCGCCGCCATCGACGTGGTGGACGAGACAGGGTTCGACGGGGACGCCCGCGACCTGGAGCGTTTCCGCGCGCGGGTGATTACCCGTGTACTTACCGTCACGGAGTCGAATCGACGCGGCGGACGCCGACTACCTGATCGACAAACTGGGTGACTCCCTGGTGTGCGTCCCAGGCTGACCGATCAGCCGGCTTCCCTGAGGCACGTCTCCGCCAAAGCTTCCACATCATGGGCCGCGGCGCTGTTTGGATGGCGTAGCAAAAGGGACGTCTGACGCCGGATCGCATCCCGAACCTTCAGATCGTGGCGGATGACTCCGGCGAGCGGCGGCTCACGCCGGAGAAACGCCATGCTGGCCCGCCGCAACGTCGCATAGGTCTGCTGACCGGCCGCCGCGCGATTGCGCCTGGTTGACCACGATCCGCGCATCCCCTGTCGGCCGATCGACCGTATTCAGTTTCAGCAGGGCATACGCGTCGGTCAGGCTCGTCGGTTCATCGGTCGCGACCACCAGCAGCAGATCGGCCGCGGCGGCGATCTGACGCACGATCCGATCGATGCCGGCGCTGAGATCCAGCAGCACGACGTCGTATTGGCTCGTTTCCGTCCGGAGCCGGGTCAGCAGCAGCTCCAGATTTTCCGTTGAGAGCTCGGCGAGGGCGCCCGATCCGGACCGTCCGGCCAACACATCCAGACCGGTCGGCTCATGTCGTGTCACGGCACCGGCCACACTGGTTCGGCCCGAGATGACCGACCCGAGATCGGTCAGCGGCACCAGCCCGAGTTGCACATCGACATTGGCAAGGCCGAGATCGGCATCGAACAGCAGCACCCTCTGGCCGGCGAGCGTCAAGGCATGGGCCAGGGTGATCGCGAGCCATGTCTTGCCGACGCCGCCTTTACCCGAGGCGATCGCGATGAACCGCGGACGTTCACCCGGCATGGCGTTCTCCTTTGGTGCGGCACAACCTCTCGGCCAGGAGTGTCGGGGTAAATGGCACCAGACCGTCCGCCGCCCCGGCACCAATGCCGACCTCGGTCAATGGCAGGCGCGACGCGGCGGCGGCGGCGATCACGCCGCCCAGACGGTGGGCAAGATCGAGGCGGGTGGTGATCAACGAAGCTGCCCCGCATTCGACATGAGCGACGGCGAGTTCGGCGGCTTCGGCTGGATCCAGGCCAGCGGGAAGCACCAGAGCGACATGAGCCCCGGCGACGAGGGCGAGGCCGCGCAGATCCTCCGCCTCGCTCGCTTCGCGCGGGTCGGCGCCGGCGGTGTCGATCAACACCGGTGCGCCGTCGGATCGCTGCATCAAAGCGCGGGCGAGACTGACCGGATGGCTGGCTACCAGTAGCGGCACACCGAGCAGGCGGGTGAACGCCGCCAGTTGCTCGGTCGCGCCGGCCCGTTTGCCATCGGTTGTGATCACCAGCGGGGCCGCGCCGCCCATGACCAGGCGTGTCGCGAGCCGGACAGTGGTCAGGGTCTTTCCCGCGCCGGGCGGCCCGGTCAACATCACCGGCGCCTCGTGCGGGGCGAGGGGGATCGCACCGAATGTCAGCGCGGCGGCGATCGCTGTCTCCAGGTCGCCGCGCGCCAGGATCGCGTGCAGCGCGTGAGGCACACCATGCCACACCAGGGCCGCGAGGAGCGCGGCGTCCGGCCCGGCGGTGTCGCGGTCAGGCCGTGGAACGCTCGGGTACCGCGCGGGATCCGACGGCCCAGGTTCGAGCTCCGGTTCCAGCGCGGCGGTGATTTCGATACCGCCGGGGACTGTCCGTGTGTTCAGAATAAGCGCCTCGGCCCCCAGTTCCGCGCGTACCTGAGCCATGGCTTCTGCCATACCAGAGGCGCGGAACAGCTTCAGACGCATCCTGAGACCCGTGGTGAAATGAACCGCCCGCACGCGGCCGCGCGTCTGGGCGAAGCGCCGATCATGCCGGGAAGTGATTGATCAATCGTTGATATTGGGTGGGTTTCTGGGCTGTCCGCGAACTATCGCCCATGGTCCGGAAGATCGAGGGGAAGTCGCCCTCGCCGCGCGTCATCGGCCGTCACCTCGACACGCCCACATGGCGCCGCGGCCGACAATGCGCGACGCGGTACTGTTGAGAGGAAACGGCACCTGGCGCGGATCGTCACGGTGCGATGCGCGTCAGCCCGCGCGGATTATCGAGGATCGCCGGATGCTTCAGGCGCCGGCCGGCGCAACGCCCATGTCGCCGTGTGGCAACCAGCCGGCGCTGCCCAGAACGGCACAGCATCGGCCTGGTCCCACCACGAAACGGCGCTCGGCTCAGTCAGCGGCCTCCGCCTCGTCTTCCTCGGTCGGTGCCACCATCAAGGCGGCGGAGACAATGCCAGACTGCTCGCGCACCTTGGCCTCGATGGCGTCGGCGACATCGGGGTGATCGCGCAGGAATTGCTTGGCGTTTTCCCGGCCCTGGCCGACCCGCTGGCTCGAATAGCTGAACCAGGAGCCGGATTTCTCCACCACGCCGGCCTTGATGCCGAGGTCGATCAATTCCCCGGTACGGCTGATACCCTCGCCATACATGATGTCGAACTCAACCTGCTTGAACGGCGGCGCCATCTTGTTCTTCACGACCTTGACGCGGGTCTGGTTGCCGACAACCTCATCCCGTTCCTTGATCTGACCGGTGCGACGGATTTCCAGCCGGACCGAGGCGTAGAACTTCAGCGCGTTCCCGCCGGTCGTGGTCTCCGGGTTGCCGAACATCACGCCGATCTTCATGCGAATCTGGTTGAGGAAGATCAGGATGGTTTTGCTCTTGGAGACGCTGCCGGTGATCTTGCGCAATGCCTGACTCATGAGGCGCGCGTGCAGCCCCATGTGGCTGTCGCCCATCTCGCCTTCGAGTTCGGCGCGCGGTACCAACGCGGCCACGCTGTCCACCACCAGCACATCGATGGCGCCCGAGCGGATCAGCGTATCGGCGATTTCCAGCGCCTGCTCGCCGGCGTCGGGCTGGCTGATCAGCAGATTGTCCAGATCGACCCCGAGCTTGCGGGCGTAAGTCGGATCCATCGCATGCTCGGCATCGATAAACGCGCACGCGCCCCCGGTCCGTTGCGCCTGGGCGATGACATGCAGCGCCAGCGTCGTCTTGCCCGAGCTTTCCGGTCCGTAGATCTCGATGATCCGTCCTCTCGGCAGGCCGCCGATGCCAAGCGCGAGATCGAGACCCAATGAACCGGTCGGCACGACGTCAACCTGCTGACCGTCCGGGCGGGCACCCATCCGCATGATTGAACCTTTGCCGAAAGCCCGTTCAATCTGCGCGACAGCGGCGTCGAGAGCTTTTGATTTTTCCATGGACGGCGGCTTCCTGATCCGGGTTGACGGCACAAGTGCATCGTAACCTATCAATACACGCATTACGTGTATTATAGAAGGGTTAATCGCGTGTGACGAATGTGATTTTTCGATTCGCCGCTCGCGACGTCGATTTGTTTATCATATGTTCTTATCAATTCCCACTGGCACCCGCGCGATTTTTCCGCGCCGCTCAGCGCCGAAAAATGGCGCGAGGATCAGGCTCGCGGCGGAATGGAAGCGGCGACTTTGGCCTCGATGCTGTCCCAGATCGCCTTCTCGAGATGCACGCCGTCGAACCGCGCGATTTCCTGCAGGCCGGTTGGCGACGTGACGTTGATCTCGGTGAGATAATCGCCGATCACGTCGATCCCAACGAAAATCATGCCTTGTTCGCGCAACGTCGGACCGATCGCGGCGCAAATTTCCCTGTCCCGCGCGCTCAGCGGCGATTTTTCCGGCCGTCCGCCAACATGCATGTTGGAGCGCGCTTCGCCCTGCGCCGGCACACGGTTCACCGCGCCCATGGCTTCGCCGTCCACCAGGATGATTCGCTTGTCGCCCTGCCGCACCGCGGCTTCGTAACGTTGCAGCATCAATGGCTCGCGCGAGCGGGCGAAATGCATCTCCAGCAGCGACGCGAGATTTTCGTCGTCCGGCTTGATGCGGAATACCCCGGCGCCGCCATTGCCGAACAGCGGCTTGACGATGATGTCCTTGTATTCGGCACGAAACGCGCGAATCGCCTCCAGGTCCCAGGTCACCAGAGTGGGCGGCATCAGATCGGGGAAATGCGTCACCAGCAGTTTTTCCGGCGCGTTGCGGACCGCGACCGGATCGTTCACCACGAGCGTGCCCGGCTGGATGTGCTCCAGCAGATGCGTCGCGGTGATGTAGGCCATGTCGAACGGCGGATCCTGCCGCATCAACACGACATCCATGGAGCCGAGATTCAGCTCGGTCATCTCACCGAACTTGTAATGCGCGCCAAGCTGACGCGCTACGGTCACGGGACGCGCGCGCGCGAACAGGCGCTCGGACCGTCGTCCGCCGTGCGGCTTCGACATGCCCTCGCGTAAGGACATGTGACGCACTTCGTAGTGCCACAACGCGTGGCCGCGCGCCTGTGCTTCCAGCATCAAGGCGAATGAGGAGTCGCCGTCGATGTTGACGGTCTCCATCGGGTCCATCTGGATCGCGACCTTGAGCGCCCGTGCCATCTTGTGTTCCCTTCTGGTGGTCCCGCGACGCTACGGTAGCAGGCCCTGACCTCTCTCTCCGCCTACATCGCGATGGCATAAGCCGGCCGCCGCGGGTCGGCGCCCGCCCCGATCAGGCCGGTCTTCGGATCGGTCAGGATGGCCTCGACCGAACCGGCGAGCCAGGTCCAATCCGGCCAGTTCTGAATTTCGTGTCCGCGCGCGGCGAGCTCGTCTTTCGTCGCCTGATCGATACGGCCTTCCACCGCCAACCGCCCAGGAAAATACTCGAACGGCGCGAAGGAGGAGGGGAAGGAATACGACGCGACGCGGGGCGCCTCGATCGCGGACTGCGGGTCCATGTCGAAATGCATGATATTCAGCAGGACCTGCAGCATCGCCTGGGTTTGCACGTCGCCGCCCGGCGTGCCGAACGGCATGACGCCGCCGTCCTTGGTCACGAAGATCGCCGGATTGGGCGTGAGGCGCGGCCGCTTGCCGGGTGCCACGCCCGCGGGATGTTTCGGATCGGGCCGGCTTTGCGAGCCGCGGCCCGAGGGCGTGATGCCCAGTCCGGGAACGACCGGCACGTTGCCGGACCCGTCGGACGGAGTCGCGCTGAACGCGTTGCCCCAACGATCCACGACACAGCAATACGATGTGTCGGCCTCAACTTTTGGCAGCTCCCGGCTGCTGGATTCGAAGTCGCGATTGGGCAGATCGAGGGGCTGAC
>CAVRDN010000048.1:0-146428 GCA_963719675.1 uncultured Alphaproteobacteria bacterium
GCCTTCACCGCCATTGACCTGGACGTGGGGCAGCGACCATTTTGGTAACCAGTCGTCGAGGAATGTCGGAAAGTTGGGCGGACGGTTTATTTTGGTGATGGTGCGCACGCGGTTCAACTGCAAAGTGCTCAGCTTCGCGGACGTTGCCGATGTTGCTTAGTTTGGGGATGCTTGTCCTGGCCAACTGGGAATGCTGCGGATGTTCCTGGTGATTCTGCTGTAATCAAGCGCCTTCACGCCGCAGGACTGCTGCCTTTGCCCGGTCTTCCCACCAATCGAGGCATGTGCTGCTCATGCGTGGTGCATGGGGGAGTTCGTCCTCCGACAGGTTCCCTGCCTCGGCGTCTTTGTGTATGTGCATTTTTGTGCCCATCTGCATTATCTCATGTTGCAGCCGCCTTTGAACTTACCTGGTTTGGCGCGAGGCCGCCTCGCGGTGGCCATCCAGATATTCGCGACTTGTTGGACAGCGCCCAGAATCGTGGCTGAGTGCGTACTGTAGCTTATGCCGCCCATGTTGAAGAGTCTATCGCGGTGAAAGGCGTGCGGAGCGCGCACGGTTTTCCGTGATGCCGATTTGCTTGCTCACTCGGCTGCTTTTGAGGATGACGGAAGGCGGCGTCTCCGCCTGGGAAAAGTACTTAAAGGCGCAGGCGCGTTCTCGCTGCCTGAAATCGGACAATGTAGCGAGACCCAGGCACCATGCTCCAGACCATTGAGGGGAGCACCAGTTGGGGAGGTATTGGTATTGCCGTATATCTGCCTGAGCGTTTCATTTGCCGAAATAGCGGAAAATAACCGCGGATGACCGGAAAGTTGCGCAGGATGGTATATATATGCCACCCAAAGCAAGCAGCAAGCAGGTGGATGCTAATGACCAATCGCATGTGGAGCACTAACCAGTTTCTTTCTGCTGGAAGGGCCCCGCTGCTCTCTTAGAAGGGAGTGGGGTACTTTTTGCTTGACTTTGGAATCTTAACTGGTGTTCGGGTACAACTGCGATGGTTATATTTGTCGTGATTCTTATAGGAGCTCACATGGCTCTCCAGCACGTTGCCCCTGTACATTGCTCTTGAATCTGACGGGCTGCACTTTAAATCTCAAATGGGCCCCGAGTGTCCCCCTGTTGGAGTGTTTGAATCGGCAATTGGATCTTTGCCCGCATTTGGTGGCTTTACATGCCCACGCTCTCGATTTCATCGTCCGGCTGGTTTGAGCGAGCGCATCAACAAGTCCGGACGTCTGCCTGCCGGGGAAGGCTGTTTGGAGGTCTTCCTCGCGGGCTGCTCGTCCGAGCCAGCCTGGCGGATCTCGATAGAGTTGCAGTGCCCGCCGGAGACGCCTTGCCCGGTCTCCCGGTGAGTTCGGCGAACTCCTCCCCTGCATTCACTCACGCTCCGCCTTCCTTTTCCGTGGCTGCTGGAGGAAACTGATCCCGGCGTTATCGCAGGTGATCGTTCGCTGGGGAATCGATCGGATCGAAGACGTGGACGTGCAATTGTTTTTTTTCCGGCTGTTGGCTGTTGGCTCGCCGCGCGGACCACCAAGGTGAGGGACCGGCGAGAGGGGCGATTGGTGCATCCTGATAAATGCAAGATTCCTCTGTTCGTGTTCATTCAGTTTCCCGCGCTCCCGGCGCGAGTCTGCATTTTCAGGTGTTGGCCGTCCTTGCCCGCCATGAGCTTTCTTCGGCCAGGAATGCTGCCATGCGGACCAGGTGATCCTCCAGGAAAACGCAGCCGCACACTCGGTTTTTTTGGTGTTCGGAGTAGCGAGGCGGTCCTTGACTTTGAGCACATCCTACCACGAAATGGTGCAAATGCTGTTCATGTTCTGAGGGTTTTCCAAGGTGCTGGGAAAACCCACTAGAACATGAAAACGTGTGATGAATTTTGCCCACCGCTGGCATGTCCGTTTGTGGAACTCTGCATTTTTGGATGGTGGTGGTCAGGTCACTACAGAGAGGGTGCGCTTGCTTTGGCATGTTAATTGCTCTTTTATTATATGCTTGGTGGTGCTGCAAAATCCTTGGGCTTTTTCCGGAATATAACCATCGGCGAGGCCATGGTGATCCAGGAGGTGGTGAGCTTGCCGGTCTCTACCGCCATTTCGCACTGGCGCAGCGATACGGCCATCGATCCATGGCCACATTCGAGCGGGCGCGCGGGAAATGAGACGACGGCGGGAAACGGCCATTTCCACGAGGAACGGTTCCTCGGGGTGGAATCATTGCTCAATCTCCAGCAGGATGGTGCCCAACGCGGCATCGCGGTCCCACGAGGCGGTGGTGCCCGCGCTGGCCTGTGCGCGGCCCCCAGGAAGGAGACGTCCAGATGCACTCATCGCATCGCGGTCCTGCCCGGCGAGGGCATCGGCAAGGAAACCGTGCCAAAATCTTGACGCGGTGTCGCCGTAGATGGGTTCGGGTGGCTCGCCGAGAACTACAAAGACGGCTCTTGCACCGACTGCGGCGGACGAGTCGACGGTGTCGGGCGCGGTCGGCGGCCGGGTGTGCGTTTTCCGAGTGTCGCCGCGGGCCGCCCATCCGCCGCGGACTAGTATGCGAACGCGCGGCCTGCAAGTTGCTGCCTGGTGCTGCGACGCGCCGTTGGCCTAGTGCACCGAGGCCAACATCCTTCGGAGGCCGGACCGAGCTTCGTGTCGCAGGAGCGTGTTCTCACGTTGACCGGAACCAAATACGCCTTCGAACTGGCGATGACGTGGCCGAAGAAGCATCTGACGTTGGCCACCAAGTTCGGAAATCGGTATCATCCAGATGATGCCGGGGAATTGGCAATTAACCGTTCGCCGAATCGGCAAAGGTTCTGGGACATCCGGAAAAATTTCACATCGAGACATTTTTGCTGTGCATTCGCGCACATCCGATTGGTTGTTTGGATTATCTGTTCGGCGAGCACCATCCGGAGCGATGGAACTGGCCGTCTTGATCGGACGGCCGTTGCCAGAACACTCAATCGGAGAAGAATTTCTTTGATGTTCGAGCCGGCGCACAGGCCCGCCCCCGACATGGCAAGTTCAACTCCCGCAACCCATCGGCCACAGGTTGCCCCTGCTTTTTTTTGTGCTCGAAGACACCTTGGTGCTGCGGCAATTGCTTTGGTGATCGAGAGCGGCTAAAAGAACGTGCCAGGGGAGGCGGGCACTGCTGATTCGGTAGGTACTGCTGATTCGCGCAACTGGTCGCGGGCGGTTTAAAGTTTTTAATCTTGGAAACGGCTGCCGGTCTTGGGTGGAAACTGTTGCTGAATTACTGGAGGATGCCACAGATGTGGGGAGATTTTGATGTTCCTGTGCATCTTCGCCTGTTCCGCCACATCACCAACGGCCCCGGGTCCGAACAGAGGACGGCTTGCTGCTGCGTCGGCCGCGCGGACGCGCCAACCGTGCTGCATACTCGGCATCGCCTGCGGTTTCGCGTTCACGACGGCGGTGGGCGGACGAGGCGGGCTTTGCTCTTGGTCTGTGCGCCGTCGCCGTCGCCGATCAATGGCGGCAATGACCGGCTGGTCCTCCGCCTGGAAGATCGCCGCACTGCCGCGATGCTCAAGGATTCGATGCTGCGCCGGAGGCCGGCGTGCTGGTTTGGCGGCGCGGCGGAGTTTCCAAGAACCTGAAAGGCTGGCTGATCGCCGTCGCGGTGGCCGGAACATCTGATTGGTCCCGCAGGAGAATTTCTTCGGCGGATGCAGTAGTGCGTGGATTGCATTGATCTTTGCTGCTGTTTTGCTTGTCGTGCTGGAGCGCTCGTGCGGCTGGTGGTGTGCTCCGACATCATTCCGAGCAGTTCGCGAACTGCTGTCTTTCAGGCGCAGGCAGGACAATGGAATTACGGGAAAAGGAGCCTGTGACTCACTGGTGATTGGTGCTCGGCTTCCGCGTTGCGTGCTGAACACGGTCGTCCTATCATGACGTGAGGAGGCTCACGACCATATCGTGGGGTACCACGTGGCGTGGAAGTCGGCCTCCGTCCAATATAAATGGATGCGTACTCCCTGCATCGATTGCTTCTTCTTCACAGGGCATCGAGGCAGAGTGTCGTTCGATTTAGGATTACTATGAGGGGCGCGTTTGCACCAACCATCGCCGTTAGAAGGTGCGTTGGCATGCAGACGCGCTGCGGAAATGTGAAGCAAGGAGCGCAGTGTCGCAACAATGCCCTCGGTCTGCGGGCTCGTCTGGGCTCACGCTCCGCCTCGAAACATGGACTTGGCCTGACAAAGTCGCGTCCGCGGATGTCGCGCCGCACGGCGGGTCAAGCCCCGTCGAGAGTGTGGATGAGCTCGGTTGCGATTTCAACGACCGCATCATCCGCGTCTCGACGGGGCCTGGGCATACGGCGTTGACCCGGATGCCGTGCGGCGCGACATCCGCGGACGCGACTTTGGTCAGGCCAAATACGCCATGTTTCGAGGCGACGTAAGCCGGCATCCCCGGACCGCCGAACAAGCCCGCGACCGAGGCGGTGTTTACTACCGTGCCGCTGCCTTGCTTCAGCATTTCCGGCAGCACGTACCGCATGCCAAGAAACACGCCCTTCAGATTGACGGCGATGACCTGGTCGAACACGGCCTCATCATAATCCTGAATTGGAACGACCTTGCCCTCGATGCCGGCGTTGTTGAAGAAGCAATCGATGCGGCCATACGCATCCAGGGTCGCCTTCACGTAGTCCTGGACGGAGGCCGACTTCGTCACATCGGCCGCGGTGAACTTCGCGTCGCCGCCGCGTTGCGCCACGATATCGGTCGTGACCTTGCCAGATTCCGCGTCATGATCGACGACCATGACCTTGGCGCCGCGCAACGCGAAGCCGAGCGCGGTCGCGCGTCCGATCCCACCACCACCGCCAGTGATCAGCGCTACTTTTCCGGTGAATTCCATTGTGCTTCCTCCTGCGCCGTGACTGTAGCGCGCGGTTGGAGCTCAATCCAGCAGCAGCGGAATGATGGACGCCACCAGCAGCACCGCCATCGCGATGTTGAAGGCGCGCAACCGCGCGGGGGAGCGCAACAACCGGCCCGCTCCGGCGCCGAGCAACACCCACGGCAACATGCAGGGCAGCGAAACGGCGGCGAAGATCAATGCGATCCACGCAGTCTGCATCGCGAGATTCTCCTCGGGCCGGATGAACATTCCGGCCGCCGCGACGGCGATCAGCCAGCCTTTCGGGTTGACCCATTGGAACGCCGCCGCGCCGCCAAAGCCCAGCACGCGGCCTCGGCGCGGCGCGGTGAAAGCCGAGGCGTCGGGCGGTGGCGATCTTCCAGGCGAGGACCAGCATCCATGCCGCGCCGCCCCACCGCATGATCGGCGACAGCAACGGCGCGGCAAGAACGACCGAGGCGAGGCCCGCCGTCACCACCGCCATCATGAACGCGAAACCGCAGGCGATGCCGAGCATGTGCGGCACGGTCGCGCGCAGGCCGTACGACGCGGCCGACGCGGCGAGCATCGTATTGTTCGGACCCGGCGTGATGTACATCGCGACCGCGAACCCGATCAGCGAGGGAAGCATCGAAATCTCCGCGTCCTCGGTGGGCTTCGCGTCCTCCGTGATTCAGCGAGCGTTTCCACGGGCACGGGCTCTTGACGGTTACGCCCGAGGGCGAACCACGGCCCGCTTTATCACGGAGGACTCCAAGTCTTTAAAAATTTTAACCCGCCGCGACCAGTTGCGCGATCGCGGTGCCGACATCGGCGGTGCCCGCCTGCCCGCCCATGTCGCGCGTCTTCGGCCCGCTCTCCCGCAGCAGCGTTTCGATCGCGTCAACGATGGCTTTGCCCGCCGCCGCCTCGCCGAGGTGTTCCAGCATCAACGCGGCGGACCAGATCTGGCCGATCGGGTTGCAGATGAACTTGCCGGCGATGTCGGGCGCCGAGCCATGCACCGGCTCGAACATCGAGGGGAACTTCTTCTCCGGATTGATGTTGGCCGACGCCGCGATGCCGATCGAGCCGGCGACCGCCGGTCCCAGATCGCTCAGGATGTCGCCGAACAGGTTCGATCCGACAACGACATCGAACCAATCGGGATGCTGCACGAAATGCGCGCACAGAATGTCGATGTGGTACTGGTCGGTCCGGATGTCCGGATACGCTTTGCCCATCTCGGCGAACCGCTCATCCCAGTACGGCATCGTGTGGATGATCCCGTTCGACTTGGTGGCCGACGTCAGATGCTTCTTCGGCCGCGTCATCGCCAGTTCGAACGCGAATTTCAGGATCCGGTCGACGCCCACGCGTGAGAACACGCTCTGCTGCGACACGAACTCCCGGTCCGTGCCTTCGAACATGCGGCCACCGACGGACGAGTATTCGCCTTCGGTATTTTCGCGCACCACATAAAAATCGATGTCCGCCTCGGTGCGGTTGGCCAACGGCGTGCGCACGCCGGGCAGCAACTTGCAGGGCCGCACGTTCGCATACTGGTCGAAGCCGCGGCGGATCGGGATCAGCAGCCCCCACAGCGACACGTGATCCGGCACGCCCGGCCAGCCGACCGCGCCCAACAGCACCGAGTCGGACTTCGCCAACTGGTCCAGCCCATCCGCCGGCATCATCGAGCCGGTCTCTTTGTAGGTCTCGCACGACCAGTCGTAATGCGTCAGCTCCAGCCCGAACCCATATTTGCGCGACGCCGCGTCGAGCACTTTCAGGCTCTCCGGCACGGTTTCCTTGCCGATGCCGTCGCCGGGCAGGACCGCGATGCGATGAGTGCGGGCCATCTGGACAGTCTCCTTCGTCATGATATCAGGGGGGCCACGCATACAAGGATCAGACCGTCATGGCCAGGCCAGCACAGGGCACGACCGCCGCCTCCGAGTGGGACCGCGATGCCGCGTTGACCTCGGCGCGCATCCTGCTGGAGATCGAGGCGATCAAATTCCGCCCGGAGGAACCGTTCACCTTCACCTCGGGCTGGAAATCGCCGGTCTATATCGATTGCCGCCGCATCATCTATTTCCCGCGCGCCCGCTCGAAGATTTGCGATCTGGCGGTGGAAAAGATCAATCGCCATGTCGGCTACGAGACCATCGAGGCGATCGCGGGCGGTGAGACCGCGGGCATTCCCTTCGCCGCCTGGATCGCCGACCGCATGGCCGCGCCGATGGCCTATGTCCGGAAAAAGCCCAAGGGTTTCGGCCGCCAGGCGCTGATCGAGGGCGACGTGCCCGAGGGCAAGCGCACCCTGCTGGTGGAGGACCTGACCACCGACGGCCAGTCCAAAATCCAGTTCGCCAACGCGCTGCGCGATGCCGGCGCGATCGTCAATCACGCGTTTGTCGTGTTCTTCTATGGGGTTTTCCCCGGCGCCTTCGAAACCCTGGCGCGCATGGACATCGCATTGCACCATTTGTGCACATGGTGGGACGTGCTGGAGGCCTGCAAGGACCGGCCCGCGTTCTCCGACGCCAACCTGACCGAGGTGCGGCGTTTCCTGGAGGATCCGGTCGCCTGGTCGGCGGCGCATGGCGGCATTTCCTCGCCCGAGGAAGCCATGGCGCGCAAGGCCGCGGCCGACGCCTGAAATCACTTGGCGCGGACCTGACGCGGGAGAATAAGAACGGAGCACGAACAGAGGAGTGCTTCGTTGTCAGATACGCCCGATCGCCGCTCCGCCGGTCCCCTCACCTTGGTGGTCCGCGCGGCATTCGTAGCCCGACGGCCAACAGCCGCCGGCGGAGTTCACGTCCGTCTTCGATCCGATCAAATTCCCCGCGACGCTCGACCCGGCGACCGGAACGATTACCTGCGATAACGCCGGGATCAGTTTCGACGGCGACGTCCGGGCGGAATGGCATCCGGACGGAAGCGGGGATTCGGATGGCGGGGAGGAGTTCGCCAAACTGGCCGGGGGAACCGGGCAGAATTCGCCGGGCGCCGCGGAGTTCTCCGGCGGCGGTCCAACTCTATCGAGATCCCCCGGCCAGCTCACTCGGACAAACAACCCCATGGCGACGGGTGCGATTCCCGGATCGAAACCAGGACCCGATGCTCCGCGAGGAAGCCCGAACGGCGAGGCGTCCGCCTTCCCGGCAGCGTCCGGACTTGTTGATGCGCTCGCTCCGACCCAGCCGGACGACACACGAAATCGAGGCGTGGCGGTGAAGCCGCCGAATGCGCGAACAATCCCGGATCCGAACGCTCCAACGGGTTAGCTCAGTCACCCGTTGAGGATCTTACAGCGGAGGCGGCCCGGTAAATTCGGGCGATGTACCTGACCGTGCACCGGGCCGATTGGTGCCCTCGAGAAACGATGAGCCGGTCCCGGGCGGCAGGATCCGCGACAATGTCACCCATCCGCGGTATACCCCGTAACAGAACACCGGTAACCCGAGTCAACGAAGGTACCCGGCTCCCCTGAGCAGCGGGCGCCTCACGGGAGGAAACGTCATGCTGGCCGCGATCATCATCATCGTGCTGCTGCTTGCTTTGGTGGCGCTGTATATTCACGACCGCCGCCAGACCACCCATACCATCCTGCGCAACTTCCCGGTCATCGGCTATTTCCGCTATTTCGCCGAAACGCTCGGCGAATACATGCGGCAATACCAATACCTCCCCGACTGGTCGGAGCGTCCGTTCAATCGTCTGGAGCGGTCCTGGGTCTATCGCTCCGCCAAAGGCGTCTCCAATCTCCGCAGTTTCGGCAGCGAGAACGTACCGCCCTTCATCTTCCGCAACGCCGCCTTCCCCATCCTCGACGAAGAAAAGCGGCCCTGGGCCGGCAAGCAAATCGGCATCACCGAAGGGCCCGGCGCCTGCCGCACGCCTTACACCGCGATGAGCTTCTTCAACATCAGCGGCATGAGCTACGGTGCGCTCAGCCACGCCGCCGTCTCGGCGCTGTCCCGCGGTGCGAAAGTCGCGAATATCTGGATGGCCACCGGCGAGGGCGGCCTCGCGCCGAACCACCTCGAAGGCGGCTGCGACGTGATCATGCAGATGGGCACCGCGAAATACGGCGTGCGCGACGCCGACGGCAACCTGTCGGAGGACAAACTGCGCGCCATCGCCGCGCATGAGCAGGTGCGCATGTTCGAGGTCAAGCTCGCGCAAGGCGCCAAGCCGGGCAAAGGCGGCATCCTGCCGGGCGTGAAGGTGACACAGCAGATCGCCGACATCCGCGGCATTCCCGTTGGCCAGGACAGCATCAGTCCCAACCGTCACAAAGACATCGGCAACGTCCGCGAACTCGGCGCTTTCGTGAACCGCGTGCGCACCATCACCGGCAAGCCGGTCGGCGTGAAATTCGTCGCCGGCGACCCGACATTCCTCGACGACTGGTTTACCGAATGCGTCGCCCGTCCCGAGGGCTGCCCCGATTACATCCAGGTCGACGGCGGTGAAGGCGGCAGCGGCGCGGCCCCCGCGTCGCTCATGGACTATGTCGGAATGCCGATCACCCTGGCTCTGCCGCAGGTCGCGGCCGCACGCGAACGCCACGGATTGAAGGACCGCATTCGCATCATCGCCTCCGGCAAACTCGTCACGCCAGACAAAGTCGCATGGGCTTTATGCATGGGCGCGGATTTCGTTTCCTCAGCCCGCGGCTTCATGTTTTCGCTCGGTTGCATTCAGGCGATGAAGTGCGGCAGCGGCAAATGTCCGACCGGCGTCACCTCATCGGAGGAACGCCTGATCTCCGGCCTCGACCCCACCGACAAGGCCGCTCGCGTGGCCCGTTACGCGATGCGCATCCGCGAGGACGTGGACACGATCGCCCACTCCTGCGGCCTGAACGATCCCGGCGGGTTTCTGCCGCGGCACGTAACGGAGATCGAGCGCGGCGTCGGCGGCTTCCGCGCCCCGCAAGGCGGCGACTGAACCTCAACGCCCACTGAAACGGGTGCGACGTTTTTCGCGAAACGCGGTGACGCCTTCGGTGTAATCCGCCGTCAACCCGGCCTTCATCTGAAGTTTCGCCTCCAGATCGAGCTGCTGTTCGTACGAATTTTCCAGCGAAGCCCAGTACATTTTGCGGATCAGCGCCAGCGAGGCCGGACCTTCCGCCAGCCGCAGCGCCATCTCCATCGCGGCGCCCGGCAGATCCGGATCGTCCACGACGCGATTGATCATGCCCCAGGTCAACGCGGTTTCCGCCGGCAGGCGATCCGCCAGCAGCGAAAGCTCCATCGCCCGCGCCATGCCGATCATCCGCGGCAGCACGTAGGACGATCCACAGTCGGGCACCAGGCCAATGCGCGCGAACGCCTGCAGGAATGACGCCGAGCTCGCCGCGATCCGGATGTCCCCCATCAGCGCGAGGCTCATCCCCGCGCCCGCCGCGATGCCGTTGATCGCCGTGACGATCGGCATGGCGAGGTCGCGCAGCCGGATAAACGTCGGGTTGTACCAGGAATTCCAGATCGCTCTTCACCTCGCCGCGCGCCTCGGCCGCACGATCCCGCGGCGGGCGATCCGGATCGTTCAGATTGGCACCGGAACAGAATGCCCGTCCCGCGCCGGTGATCATCAGGCAGCGCGCGCCGCCGGTCTCCAGTTGGTCCAACGCCCAGGTGATGTCCTGGCGCAATTTGAAGCCGAAGGCGTTGAGGACGCTGGGATCGTTCAACGTCATCAGCGCGACGTTGTCTCGCATTTCCAGCAAGACCCGGCCGTTGGGCGCGGCTTCCGAGGCGTCGTTCATGTCAGATGGCTCCCGTTGCACGCAGCTGTTGGATTTCGTCGGCGGACAGGCCGAGCCAGTCGCCATAGACCGCGTCGTTATGCTCGCCAACGCGCGGACTCACCCGGGTCGGCACCTTGTCGGCGCCATGAAACCGCAGCGGCGAGTTCGGTAGCACGACCGGTCCGTAGTCATAATGATCCACCACCTCAAGCATGCCGCGGCCATGCATGTGCGGATCGTTCATCACCTCCTCCAGATCGCGCACCGGCGCGCAGGGGATTTTGAATTTGCTGGTCGCGGCGAAGATTTCGGCCCGCGTGTGCGACGCCGTCCAACCGGACACCAGCGCCTCGGTCTCCGCGTAATGCGCGACCCGCGCGTCGTTTTTGATGAACTTTGGATCGTCTTTCAGGTCCGTTCGCTCCATCGCGCGCAGCAGGTTTTGCCACTGCGTCTCAGTGACGAGGATGATCGCGACGTAGCCGTCTTTCGCCGCGTAGACATTATACGGCGCGCGATTGAAGTTCGCGAACGCGTTGCCGGTACGCGCCGGGATCTTTTCCCCCGCGCGGTGATATTGATCGATGGCGGTGGCCAGTGAGGCGAACACCGCCTCCACCATCGCCACCTCCACCAACCGCCCGACGCCCGTCCGCTCGCGCTCCAGCAGCGCCGTCAGCAGGCCCGCGTAAAGATGCGCGCCACCCAGGATGTCCACGTACGGCGCGCCGGTGCGCAACGGCGGGCCATCGGCGTAGCCGGTCAGGCTCATGACGCCGGAGGCCGCCTGGATGGTGAAATCCATCGCCAGGTTATCCCGGTCCGGGCCCGACAATCCGTACCCCGTCGCCGAGGCATAAACCAGCCGCGGATTGAGTTCATGCAACACCGGCCAGCCAACCCCGAGCCGGTCCATTACGCCAGGCGAATAATTCTCCACCAGCGCGTCGGCCTTCATGATCATCCGCTTCAGCAGCGCGCGGCCTTCCTCGGTTTTGAGATCCAGCGTGACCCCGCGCTTGTTGGCGTTCAGCGCCGCCACCGGATACGAACCGGTCTTTCCGGCCGGCGCCATGCCACGCAGGCTCTCGCCTTTCGGCGGCTCGATCTTGATCACGTCGGCGCCCGCCTTGGCGAGCATCATGGTCGCGTACGGCCCCTGATAGAACTGCGTGAGATCCAGGATGACGAACCCATCCAGCGGCGTGTTCGACATCAGATCACCTTCTCCGCCCGCAACGTCTCGATCTCCGCCCGCGACAATCCCAGCCACCCGCCATAGATTTCATCGTTATGTTGTCCAACCGACGGACTGGGCTGTGCCGGCGCCACATCGGTCCCGTGCACGCGCAACGGCGTCGTCGGCAGAACGACCCGGCCCAGTTCGGGGTGATCGACCCATTCCAACATGCCGCGCTCGTGCATGTGCGGATCGTGCATCACCTCGCTGACATCGCGCACGGGGCTGAGAGGAATCCGGAACCGCCGTCCCTGCTCGGCGATTTCCGCCTTGGTCAGCGATCCCGTCCAGATCCGCACCACCTCGGTCACTTCCTCGAGATGTTGATTGCGGCCATGCATCGTTTGCAGCCGCGGATCATCGGTCAGATCGGTGCGGCCCGCCGCCTCCAGGATGTTGAACCAGTGCTGATCGGTTCCGGTGTGAATGGCGACATAACCATCCTTCACCTCGAACACGCCGTACGGCGACGTCGCCCCGCCGGCGCCATTGCCGCTACGCTCCGGCACCTTGCCGCGCCGCCGGAATTGCTCCATCGGACCGGCGAGCGTGAAATAAACCGCCTCCTGCATCGCCACCTCGGCGAGGCGGCCAACGCCGCTGTGCTCACGCTCGAACAGCGCGGTCATGATGGCGCCATAGGCGTGGATGCCGCCCATGAAGTCCGCCACCGTGACGCCGGTACGCACCGGCGGGCCATCCGCGAAGCCGGTGACGCTCATGATGCCGGACGCCGCCTGCACCGTCAGATCCATCGCCAGATCAGAACGATTCGGCCCGCTGATGCCGTAACCCGACGCCGTGGCGTAAATCATCCGCGGATTGATCTCATGCAGCACCGACCAGCCAACACCCAGACCATCCATGGTGCCCGGGGCGAAGTTCTCCAACAGCACGTCGGCGCGCTTCACCATCTCGAACAGCAGCGCGCGGCCTTTTTCGGCTTTTAAATTCAGTGTGATGCCGCGCTTGTTCGCGTTCAGCATCGCGAACGGCAAGGTCGTCGACTGGCCCGGAGGCGCCCGCCGCCGCAACGGTTCCCCACCGCGCGGCTCGATCTTGATCACTGTCGCGCCGGCCTTGGCCATCAGCAGCGTGGCATAAGAGCCCTGAAAGATCTGGCCAAAGTCCAGCACCGTCACACCCGAGAGCGGCATCGCCATGATCAGCGTCCCTTGAATGCGGGTTTGCGGCGTTCCCGCCACGAGCGGTGACTTTCCGCTTTATCCTCGGTCATCTCCAGCATCGCGAACCGGTACAGATCGCCGAGCACCGCTTCCGGCAATGGCTGCTCCAACCCGGAGCGCAACGATTCCTTGGTCAGGCGCGCGGCCAATGGGGGCAGCGACGCGATGTGATTGGCCACCTCCATCGCCTTGTCCATCAGGCCCGCCGGCGGCACCAACCACTGCGCCAGCCCAATGCGGAACGCCTCGTCGGCGTGCATCGGAAAGCCGAATGCCGCGCGCATCGCCTGCCCCTTGCCGATCCAGCGCGCCAGCCGGATCGAGCCGCCCTGCGCCGGAATGATCCCGAGGCCGGCCTGCGGCAGCCGCCACTCCGCCGCCTCCGACGCCACGATCATGTCGCAGCAATAGGTGACGATGCAGCCGATGCCGATCGCGTAGCCGTTCACCGCGGCGATGATCGGCTTGGAGAAATCCGTCACCAGCGCGATCGCGCTCTGCCGCCGCCGAGACGGCACTTCCTCAATGAAGTCCGCAACCAATTCATGCGTATGGGTCTTCGGATTCTTCAGATCGGCGCCCGCGCTGAAGGCGTTTCCCGCCGGATCGCCGGTCAGCACGACGCAGCGCACGTCGCGGTCGTCCTCCAGTCGCGGCATCAGTTCGATGAACCGCTCGTTGTATTCGGCGCACCACGCATTGCGTGCCTCCGGCCGGCTGAGTGTCAGCACCGCGACGTGGCCGCGTTTCTCATACAGCAGTGGCATGGGACCGTTCCCCCTTTTCCCTCTGGCCTGCCTACGGTACACCGGCCGTCCAGGAAAGCCATGGTGGGGGATACGCGATGACCGAGGATCGGCGATACGTCGAATACGAGCGCAAAGGCAACATCGTTACGATCGCGATGAATCGCCCGGAGAAACTGAATGCCGTCAGCGATGAGGTCGTGCGGCAACTCATGACCGCGTTCCGCGAATTCGACGCCGACCCCGAGGCGCATGTCGCGATCCTGTGCGGCCGCGGGCGGGCATTTTGCAGCGGCGCCGATGTGCATCAGCGTCAGCTTCGCTCGCGCGAGGAGTTCGAGCGACTCGGCGGTCCGCAAGGCCACGGCGCCAACTCCGGCGACCTGCTGATGCAGTCGGTCAACTGGAAGCCGGTCATCGCCGCCGTCCACGGCTACGTTCTCGGTCTCGGGCTGGGCATGGTTTTGGATTGCGACCTGATCGTCGCCGAGGCCGGAACAAAATTCCATTTGACCGAGACCTCGCGCGGGCTTGGTTCGGCGAAGCAATGGGCGCAACTGCACTTCCGGAGCGGCGCGTTCGCCGACGAGATCGCGCTGACCGGCCGTTACTTCACCGCCGAGGAAGCGCTGGCCGGCAATCTGATCAACCGCGTGGCGCCCACGGGCACATTCATGGCGGCGGCCTGGGAGCTGGCGGAAGCAGTGGCGTCAAACCCACCGCTGAGCGTGCGGGCGACCGTGCGAACCCGGCGCTGGCGCCTCGGTCAGCTGGTGCGCGAGGCGGCGCATCAGCAGGCTCCGATGCGGCTGTATTTGACCGAGGACTTCCATGAGGCCGCCCTCGCCTTCAAGGAAAAACGCAAACCCCGTCCGTTCAAGGGCCGCTGACCGCACCTCACCCCAACAAGGCGCGGCCAATGACAGCTTACTTCCGGCGTCCAGCCTTCTTCGGCGCCGCGGAACGGCTCTTGCCGAGTCCCATTTCCTTGGCGAGCGAAGAACGCGTCCTGGCATAGTCCGGCGCCACCATCGGATAGGTGCCGGGCAAATTGTACTTTGTCCGGGTACTGATCGATGGTCAGGCCGTGCTCCGTCATCAGATGCCGTTTCAACATGGTCATCTTCTTCCCGCACTCCATGCAGATGATGTGCGAGGCGAAGACCGAGCGAGCGGCCGGCACCGCGGGTTTCGCGGTCTCCGCCACCGGCGCGGGGGCGGCTTCGCCCAATGACGACAACGTGCGGAAGACGTCACGAATGAGCGCGGGAAGATCCCCGACCTCAACCGTGTTCTTCGTCACGTGGGCGCTGACGATTTGCGCCGTGAGGGCCAATACATCCTCTGACATACGGTCTTTCCTGTTCGTTAGGTTGCTTCAAAGTACCCGAACCTCGCACGAGCCCCAAGTTTCTGTTGTGAATCGCATTCTGGAATCCCGTGAAAAGTTGCTCCTTTTGGCCAATCCCGGCATTCTTGTCGAGGATGCACGTGAGGGAACGCCAAAATGGAACTTGGCCTGAACGGAAAAGTCGCGCTGGTCACGGGAGCCAACCGTGGAATTGGCGCCGCGATCGCGTTGGAACTGGCCCAGGAAGGTGTCGATCTGTGCCTCGTGGCGCGCGATGTGGGGAGATTGCATGACGTCGCCGCCCGGATTCGCGATACCGCCAACGTGCGCGCCGTCGTGCACGCGGCCGACCTGCGGGAGCCCGCGTCGGGCGAGGCCGCCGTCAAAGCCGCCATCGATGCTTTTGGCCGGCTGGATATTCTCGTCAACAACGCCGGCGCCACCAAACGCGCGGATTTCTTCACGCTGACCGACGACGACTTCCTGGACGGATTCGCGCTTAAGTTCCACGGGTATGTCCGGATGACACGCGCCGCGTGGCCACATTTGCGTGGTGTCAAAGGCAACATCGTCAACATCGTCGGCATAGGATCCCGCGCGGGATCCGCGGAATTCACCATCGGCGGTGCGGTCAATGTCGCCATCCTCAATTTCACCAAGGCCATGGCAGATATCGGTGTGAAAGATGGTGTGCGCGTGAACGCGATCAACCCCGGGTTGATAGAAACCGAACGTTTCGGTCGAAATATCGAACGGACAATGCGCGATCGGTCATGTTCGCGCGAAGCGGCGATCGCGTTTCTGTTGTCCTCGCACGGCACGACACGCGTTGGGCAGCCGGAGGAAATCGGCGCGATGACCGCGTTTCTGGCCTCGCACCGGGCGGACTTCCTGCAAGGTTCGATCATCG
Organism: uncultured Alphaproteobacteria bacterium; assembly: GCA_963719675.1. Taxonomy (GTDB): domain Bacteria; phylum Pseudomonadota; class Alphaproteobacteria; order Acetobacterales; family Acetobacteraceae; genus Rhodopila. The sequence goes on from CAVRDN010000048.1 coordinate 16,089, forward strand.
ATGTTGACGGCGGGGCGACCCGCTCGCTCTGATCGCCGCGACCCATCCCGGAAGGCACCCACATGGCATTTCCCCCCGAGGCAATCACCGCGCGACTGGCCGAGCACGCGGTCACCACGAACCCGGCGAATTGGCCCGACACCGTTCGCCGTGAGGCGCTGCGGTCGTTTTTCAATGTCGTCGGCTGCGCGATCGGCGGTTCGCGGCACGGCATGGTCGATATCGCCGACAAAACGTTGGGCGCGTTCGCCGGCGCGCCCCAGGCGACGGTATTCGGCCGCGGGCGAAAAGCCGACGTTTTGCACACCGCGCTGATCAACGGGCTGGCGTCAAGCATTTACAGCTTCGACGACACGCACGAAGTCGCGGTGGTGCATCCGGGCGGTCCGATCGCCACCGCGGTGCTCGCCCTCGCCGAGTTGCGGCCGGTCTCGGGAGAAGATCTCCTCACCGCCTTCGCTTTGGGCGTGGAGATGACCTGCCGCCTGTGTCTTGGCACCACCGTGCCGCCCGCCGACGGCAGCTTCGCCTGGTCCGGCACCGGCATTTCCATGGGCTTCGGCGCGGCGGTCGCGGCCGGCCGCCTGTTGCGACTGGACACGCAACGAATGCGCGTGGCGATGGGCCTCGCGCTGTCGGAGGCATCGGGTTTCCGCGCCATGCATGGCACCGCGTCGGTCGCCTTCATGCCGGCGCACGGCGGCCAGACGGGATTGCGCGCGGCGTTGCTGGCGGAGCGCGGCTTCACCGCCGGAGTGAACGCGCTGGAGGGAAAATCCGGGTACCTGTCGGTGTTTTGCAGGACACCCGACACCGATGCGCTGGCCGGTGGCCTGGGAGAACGTTTCGAATTGTTGCGCAACACCTACAAAGCGTACCCGTGTGGCATCGTGATCCAGCCGATCATCGATGCGTGCCTGAAACTACGCGCGGACCACCGTCCCGATCCCGATAAAATCGCCAGCGTGGCGATCCAGGCCTCACCCGGCGCGATGGCGCTGTGCAACAACCGCGACCCGAAGGACGAGATGCAGGCTCATGTCAGCCTGCATCACTGGACCGCCGTCGCCTTCATCCGCGGCACCGCGCGCATCGTGGACATGGACACCGAAACCGCCGTCAAAGACCCCGCGCTGATGGCGTTCCAACGCAAGGTGGAGGCGACGCTCGACCCGTCGCTCGCCGGCGATCAGACCGAGGTGACGATCACCATGACCGACGGCGCGCGCCACACCTGCCGGATCGAGCACGCCATCGGCAGCAAGCTCAACCCGATGTCCGATGCCGACCTGGAACGGAAATTCACCGGCCTCGCCGAACCCATCGTCGGCGCCGCCCGCGCCCGTGAACTCATTGACCGCACCTGGGCTTTGACCTCGCTTCCCGACGCCGGCGAACTCGCGCGGGCCGCCGCATGACTGACGACGACTTCGACTACATCGTCACCGGTGCCGGCTCGGCGGGCTGCGTCGTGGCCGCGCGACTGTCGGAAAGCGGCAAATACCGCGTGCTGTTGCTGGAGGCCGGCGGCAAGGACAGCAATGCCTGGATCCACATCCCGCTGGGATTTGCCCGTACCTATGTCAATCCGAAGGTGAACTGGAAGTTCGAAACGCAACCGCAACCCCAATTGAACAATCGGCAGTTGTATCTGCCGCGCGGCAAGACCCTGGGTGGGTCGTCCTCTATCAACGGCATGGTCTACATCCGCGGCAACCACGGCGATTACGACGAGTGGCGGCAACGCGGCTGCGAAGGCTGGGACTGGGATTCCGTGCTGCCTTACTTCCGCAAGGCGGAAAATCAGGCGCGCGGCGAGGATGAGTTCCACGGCGTCGGCGGTCCGCTGCATGTGTCCGACCAACCGTCGAAATTCGAGCTCGCCGAGGCCGCGCTGGCAGCCTGTGAACAGGCCGGTATCCCGCGCAATCCGGACTTCAATGGCGCCCGGCAGGAGGGGTGCGGATATTATCAGACAACAACGAATCGCCGGCGGCGCTGGAGCACGGCCAAAGCCTATTTGGAGCCCGCGCGCGGCCGGCCCAATCTGGAAGTCCGCACCGGCGCGCACGCGACCAAAGTCCTGATCGAAAACGGCCGCGCCACCGGCGTGGAATATCACACCGATCAGGGCCGCCGCACCGCCAGGGCGCGCCGTGAAGTGGTGGTGTCCGGCGGCGCCTACGGTTCGCCGCAACTGCTGCAGTTGTCAGGCATCGGTCCGGGCCAGCACCTGCAGGATCTCGGCATACCGGTGATCAAGGACATGCCTTCGGTCGGGTCGAACCTGCACGATCACTTCAATACCAACCTCGCCTGGCGTTGCGCCAAGGCCATTACGCTGAACGATCTGGAAAATTCCTGGCCGAAGAAAATCAGCGCCGCCGTGCGTTACGCGCTGTTCCGATCGGGTCCGATGGCGAGCAACGGCATTCACGCCGGCCTGTTCACGCGCTCCGATCCGCGGCTGGAGCGGCCCGATTTGCAGATCAATATCTTCGAATGGAGCACGCTGGAACGCAGCGCGACGCGCGTGAAGCCGCACCCGTTTCCTGGCTTCACCCTGATGCCGGTTCACCTCCGGCCCGAGGGACGCGGCACGGTGCGCCTGAAGACCGCCGATCCTCTGGCGCCTCCCGCCGTGCTGTTCGATTACCTGCGCACCGAATACGACATCCGGGCACTGCTCACGGGCATGCGGCTGTGCCGCGCGATCGCCGCGCAGCCAGCGCTGAAACCCTACGTGATGGAAGAAATCCTGCCAGGTACGACGACCGAGTCGGACGAGGACATGGTCGCGTACGTCCGTCAATCCGGTGTGTCGAACCAGCATCCGACCAGTTCCTGCGCCATGGGGCACGGCCCCAACACCGTGGTCGATCCGCGGCTGCGCGTGCATGATATGGAGGGGTTGCGCGTCGCCGATGCTTCCATCATGCCGGTCGTCGTTGGCGGCAATACCAACGCGCCCACCATCATGATCGGCGAGAAATGCGCGTCGATGATGCTGGAGGACGCGGCGTGATTTCCAGAACCGGTCCAGGAATACGAACATGACGGACGACGTGAATACCTTCGATTACATCGTGACCGGCGCGGGCTCCGCCGGCTGTGTTCTCGCCAATCGGCTGTCCGCGTCAGGCCAACATAAGGTTCTGTTGCTGGAGGCCGGCGGCAAGGACTCGAGCTTCTGGATCCACGTGCCGATGGGCTACGCGAAGACCTTCGTCGACCCGAAGGTGAACTGGATGTTCGAAAGCGAGCCCGAGGAACGTCTGAACGGCCGCACCATGTATCAACCGCGCGGCAAGGTGCTCGGGGGCACCAGCTCCATCAACGGCATGATCTACATGCGTGGTCACGCCGCCGACTACGATCAATGGCGGCAGCTGGGCAATGAAGGCTGGGACTACGAATCCGTCCTGCCGTACTTTCGCAAGGCCGAGGACAATGAACGCGGCGCCAGTGAGTTCCACGGCACCGGTGGACCGCTGCGTGTATCAAACCAGCCCTATGAATGGGAAATCGGCAAGGCGCTGCTGGACGCATGCAAACAGGCCGGGATTCCGGAAACGGCGGACTTCAATGGCGCCAAACAGGAAGGCTGCGGCTATTACCAGACGACAACGAACAACAAACGTCGCTGGAGCACCGCCGCGGCCTACCTCAATCCGGCGCGGAGCCGAACCAACCTGAAGATCGAGACGCACGCTTACGCCACCAAGGTGCTGATCGAGGGCGGCCGCGCCGTCGGCGTCGAATATAACACCCCGGCCGGGCGCCGGACCGCGCATGCCCGCGGCGAGGTGATCGTCTCGGGCGGCGCGTTCGGCTCACCGCATTTGCTGCAGCTCTCCGGCGTCGGACCGGGCGAGCACCTGCGCGACATGGGCATCGAGGTGGTGCACGACCTGCCGGGCGTCGGATCGAACCTGCAGGATCACTTCAATACGTTCTGCACTTATAAGATCGCGCGCGATCTGTCGCTGAACTCTCTGCAGTACAGCTTCACCAAACGAATGATCGCGGGCGCGCGCTATGTGCTGTTCCGTAACGGGCCGATGACCGGCAACGGGCTTTATGTCGGCGCGCTGGTGCGCACCGATCCGCGCTTCGAGCGGCCGGATCTGCAGATGAACATCTCCTGCTGGAGCACGATCGGCCGCGACCGCAACGGCATCATCTCGCATCCGCATCCGGGCATCTCGATCAGCCCGGTACATCTGCGTCCCGAAGCGCGCGGCACCGTGCGGCTTGGCTCCAACGATCCGTTCGCGGCGCCGCGGATTCATTTCGACTTCATGAAGTCGGATTACGACATGCAGGTGATGCTCTACGGCATCCGCCTCGCCCGCCAGATCGTGCGTCAGCAGGCGATGCAAAAATTGCTGGTCGAGGAAACCTCGCCTGGCATCGAGGTGCGCACCGATGAGGAAATGATCGAAGACACCCGTGCCCGCGGCATCTCGAACCTGCATCCGGTGGGAACCTGCGGCATGGGACAGGGGCCGATGGCGGTCGTGGATCCAAGGCTGCGCGTGCACGGTCTCAACGGATTGCGCGTCGTCGATGCCTCGATCATGCCGGTCATCATCGCCGGCAATACCAACGCGCCGACCATCATGATCGCGGAAAAGGCGTCCGACATGATTTTGCAGGATGCGCGGGCCGCGTAACGAACAGGAGGTGTCCATGCAACTCGGGATCCATCTGCCGCATATCGGCCGCAAAGCCAGTCCGGAAAATATCCGCCGTGTCGCTGTCCAGGCCGAGCAACTCGGCCTCGCCGACGTCTGGGTCAGCGAACATATCATCGTGCCGAAAGCCGGCGGTTACCCGCCCTCGCCGAATTTCTGGGATCCGGTGCTGACGTTGACATGGGCCGCGGCATGCACCGAACGCGTTCGCCTCGGCACTTCGGTACTGGTGCTGCCGATGCGCCATCCGTTGCCGTTGGCGAAGGAACTCGCCACGTTGCAGAACCTGTCGAAAGGCCGCCTGATCCTGGGTGCCGGCGTCGGCTGGCTGGAGGCCGAGTTCGACGCTCTGGGTGTGCCGTTCAAGGAGCGCGGCCGCCGTATGGATGAAGGGATCGCGATGATGAAAGCGGTCTGGAGCCAGGATCCCGTGACGTTTCCGGCGAAATATATCCCCGCGGTCATCAACGAAATGCGGTCGCAGCCGCAACCGGTGAAACCAATCCCGATCTGGATCGGCGGGTCGTCGGACGCCGCGATCAATCGCGCGCTGCGGCTGGATGGTTGGCATGGCAGCCGCGTTCGCCCGGAGATGGCGGCGGACGTCGTGAAACGCTTCCGCGCCGTTCGTCCCGGCGACGACTTTACAATTTCGATCCGGATCAACATCAACGAAACCAACGTCGATGACACGCGCGCCGCGCTGGCGGCCTACAAAGCGGCCGGGATCCAACATGTGATGGCCGCCCCGGAGGACCGCGAAATCGACCCGTATCTGAAAACCGTCGAACGTTTCGTGAAGGCCGGCGAAGGGTTGTAGAGCGGGTCGCCGTATTGGCGAGGTGCTCGGGCACTGACCGGCGGGGGGATTTCCGACCCGGTTTCCGACCATGGTTTCGATCTCGTCATGGCCGGTGGTGAGCCGGCCATCTCGGTCAGCGCCCCGCGGCGAAAGAAGGCAGAGTCAGGCCCGGCCATGACGCCGTGGCAACGGTGCGATTTGTTCGGAATTCGCTCTAAATGACCGCCGCGTCCTTCAACCGCTGCAACTCAGCGTCGTCCAACCCCAGCATCTCGCGGTAAATCTCGTCGTTGTGCGCGCCAAGTTCGGCGCCCAGCCAGTTCACCTTACCGGGGGTCGCGCTTAGTTTCGGCACAAGGTTCGGCACCGCCAGTTCGCCGATCCGGGGATCATCCACCCGCAAGATGTTCTCCCGCGCCGCGTATTGCGGATCCTCGAAGATCTCGTCGATGGAATAAACCGGACCGCACGGCACCTGCGATGTCTCGCAGACTTTCATCAGGTCCGCCCGATCGAACCGCGCGGTCCACGCGCCGACGGTTGCGTCCACCTCCGCCCGGTCCGCTTCACGCGCCGCCAATGTCGCCCATCGCGCGGCGAGGTCCGGGCGCTCCATCGCCTCAGCCAGCCGCGCGAATATCTTGTCATTCGTGCAGGCGATGGCGATCCAGCGGTTGTCCTTCGTCGGATAATGGCTGTGCGGTACAACGTTCACCGTACCCGGCCCCATCCGCTGACGCACATACCCCTTATGTTGAAACGCCGGCGCGAGTTCATCCAGAATGCGAAAGATCGGCTCGTACAGGCCGATGTCGATCATCTGCCCTGCATTGGTTTTCTGTCGTGCCTGCAACGCCAGCAAGGTGCCGAGCGCGCCGTACAACCCCGCCATGTAGTCCGGAATGGTCGCCGAACCCGGCGTGACCGGCGCGCGATCCGGATAACCCGCCAGAAACGATAACCCGCCGAACGCGTTGCCGATCCTTCCGAACCCTGGTCTGTCGCGATACGGCCCGGTTTGCCCATAACCGGAAATCCGCACCATGATCAGCCGAGGGTTGACCGCGTGCAAAACATCCCAGCCCAGCCCCCACCGCTCCATCGTGCCGGGCTGGAAGTTCTCGATCAGCACATCGGATCGCTCCACCAACCGCTTGATCAACGCGACGCCATCCGGCTTGCGCAGATCCAGCGTGATGCACTTCTTGTTGCGAGACTCCGACAGCCACGGCAGCGAATCGCCACACTCGGTCATCGTGCCGAAGCGGCGCGTCGCATCGCCAACGCCCGGCAATTCGACCTTGATCACCTCGGCGCCGAACTCCGCGAGCTGCGTCGCCGCGAAGGGGCCCGCGAGAAACGACGCGACGTCCAGAACGCGACACCCTTGCAAGGCCTGAATGTCGAACATCATGGGGCTCCTCGCGCCGCGACCTGCCGCGCCCGTTGCACAATGGGATAGTCGATGAACTGGCCGTCCAACTGGATCGACGCCAGACCCTTGGCCTCGGCGTCCTCGAACGCGGCGATGACGCGCTTCGCCCAATCCAGTTGCCGCTCGGACGGGGAGAAAGCCGCGTTGGTGACGGCGATCTGATCGGGATGGATGCACATCTTGCCCTGAAACCCAAGCGCCGCCGCGCATTCGGCGGACCGGGCGAACCCTTCGGCATCGCGCAAATCGGCCCACACCGTGTCCAGCGGCGGCTCGATGCCGGCGGCGCGCGAGGCCATCACGACCGCCGACCGCGCCGGCAGCAATTCCATCTCATCACGCGACCAGACCATTCCGAGATCGAGGGTATAATCCCCCGCCCCAAAAGCCAGCCGTTTCGTGCGCGATCCCGAGCCGGCGATCGCGCCGATATTGCTCATTCCGAGCGCGGTTTCGATGATCGGCACGAGGTCGATGCCACCGACCGGCAGCTTCCGCTCCCGCTCCAGATTGGCGAGCAACCAATCGGCGGAGCGGAGCTGGTCGGCGGTCTCCACCTTCGGCAGAATGATCCCATCGAGACCGAACCGGGCCACCGCGACGATGTCCGCGTAACACCATTCGGTGGAATATGCGTTGACCCGAACATAAAGTTTGCCGCGCCTCGCATGGCCGAACGTCGCCGCCACCAGCTCGCGCGTCGCCGGTTTTTCACTGACCGCGACAGCATCCTCAAGATCCAGAATGACGGCATCCGCGGCCAATGTCAGCGCCTTCTCCACGCGCCGCGCATGATTGCCGGGAGCGAACAGAAAACTGCGCAGCGCCATCAGTTCGCCTCCCCACCTTGTTGCACGCTGAAGATCGAGCCGTAGCCAACCTTGCCCCAGTCCGGCGGCACCGGACACGGCGTCGCATCCAGATGCGCCTCGCGCGCCGGATGCCCTCGCACGATCTCTCCGGTGTGGCTGGTCGGCGTCGGCGCGGCGGTCCACGGAAACGCATCGGCCGAGCTGTAAACAAACAACGCGACCGGCCGCACCCGATCGGTCAGGTTGGCGCGCGAGGCATGGATCGTCCGGCAGTTGATCGCGATCACGCTGCCCGCGTTCCCGGTCAGATCCTCGGCGCTGGCACGCGCGACGGTCTCCATATCTCGTTCCCGGATCGATCCGGTCCATTTCCCGTCGTCATCGCGATGCACGAAGATCGGACCGCGGTGCGAGCCGGGAACGCAGGTCAACGGCCCACGCTCCGGCGGCACGTCATCGAGATGGAATCCCAGCGTGACGGGGGAATAATTGGTGTGGGGCCACGCGGGAATATCCTGGTGCCAATCGATGATTTCGCCCGATCCCGGCCACTTGTAATTCAACTTCGCGCTGTGGAACTTCACGTCCGGACCGACCAGATCGGCGGCGATGTCGGCCAGGACCCGATCCGCTGGCGAAACGCCAGAAATCCGGGTGGCGATCCACCAGAGCGCGCAGCCGCCGCACATGCGGTTGGTCCGGACGGTGCCGCGGGCCAAGATCGAACGCCTCGTTCGAAGCGGTGACGGCTTTGCTCGCTTCCAGGAATTCGGCCGACAATTCCCGCATCCGGCGCAGCCAGACATCCGGAATCAGTCCCTCGACGGCGAGAAAGCCGGTGCGGAAATAGGCGTCCCGTTGCACGGATGTCAGCACTTTTGGCGGATGCGCGAGAATGTCCTCGGGTTTCATCGCACGTTCATTCGGTCATCGCCCGTGCCGCGAAATCGGCGTCCGCGACCGGAACTTTCCGCCGCGCGATGTCATCACCGGGCGTCGATCCGGTGATCTGCCGCGGCCCTTGCGGCGAGAGATGGCCGGGCCGGGGCCCGGCCATGACGCCGGGACAGTGTGCCATGGCGCCGGGGCGGCGCGCCATGACATCGCGGCTTCGTGATGACGCGCATCGGCGGTGCCGGAACGGCGGCATGGCGCCGTTGAGCTCGCGTCCGTCGGTGAAGCACCGCCCACAGGCTTCTACTCCTGCGGATACCGCCACGGCTTCGCCGGCTGTGTCGCTGTTTCGTCGATGGTCCATTGCGGCAAGGCCAACCCGTCGCCCACATCGGAAAACACCATCCGCACACGCGTGCCGATCCCAACCGTCTTCACGATTTCCGGAGGCGCCAGCACGCCATTTGGCAACGTCAGGTTGGCGGCGACGCGCAGCGCGTCATCCGGGGTCGGCTTGCCCTGCTGCGTGTCCAGATCCACCAACAAAACCATATACGGCGTCTTCGCCTTGAACGCCGGTTGAATTGCGTGGTGCACTTCCAGGTAGGAATACACCGCGCCCTTGCCCTCCACCGGCGTCCAGGTCGCATTGCCGCTGGAGCAGAACGGACACGCCGTGGTCGGCGGATACCGCAGCATCGCGCAATCGTCGCACTTCTGCAGATGGAAGTTGTGCTCGGCGCAATGTTTGAAATAGCTGATGTTCTCGCCGTCGAGATCATCGACCGACAGCGCCATTCCCATGTAATCGCCTTTAACGGCCATTGTCTTATCCTCCCTCAGAAGCCGCGCCGCATGACCATCGCCGATCCGGTGGCCGGATTGGCCCATCCGAGATTGGCGGTGACTTCAACGTTCTTCACGGCGCGACAACCACCCTCGCGATAGTCATACGTGTGCTGGCAGGTTCCATCCGGTCCGACCGGGCAGTAATCATCAACCGTCCCGCGCAATTGGCGCACGTTCTCGATCACCATGTTCATGCCGTGCGTGTAACCCTCACACAGATGCCCGCCCGACGTATTCTGCGGCCGCCTGCCGCCCAGTCGCGTGATGCCGGAGGACACGTATTCGCCGCCCTCGCCTTTTTTGCAGAACCCGTAATCCTCCAGTTGCAGCATGGAGGTGAAGGTGAACGCATCGTACGCGCCGATCGCATCGATGTCCTCCGGCCCCACACCGGCGTTCGGCCACAGGATGTCCTTCGCGTAATAACCGGCGACCCGGGAAATCGGACCGTGCTGATAGTGCATATCCAGCCGCGGCTTGCTGCAGCGTCCGACGATGCCGCGGATCAGCGGCGACTTATGCTTCAGATCCTTCGCCCGATCGGCACGCGTGACGATGATCGCGGTCGCGTTGTCCGTTTCCACGCAGCAATCCAGCAGATGCAGCGGCTTGCAGATGATCCGGCTGCTCAGCACCTCATCCACGGTGAACCGCTTCTTGTAGTACGCCTTGGGGTTATTCGATGCGTGCTCGGAATGCACGACTTTCACCATGGCCACCTGCTCGGGCTTCGTGCCGTATTCGTACATGTGCCGCATGAACGTCGGCGCGAAGTTCTGCCCCGCGCTCTGCCAGCCGTAGGCCCGATTGTGCAGTGCGTCGCCGTTGACCGGCGCGGCCGAGCGGGCCCCGGTGCCGCCAATGCGCACCTGCGAGAACCCGTTCATGGCGCGGAAGATCGCGACAGTGTTGCACAATCCGGCTTCCATCACGCCGATCGCGATACCGATCAGCGCCTCGGTCGAGGACCCGCCGCCCATGCAATCCATGTAAAAGTTCAACCGCGCGCCGATATCGCCCGCCATGAATGTCGATGGCGTCGAGTCATTGCCGGAATACGACAACATCCCGTCGATGTCGGAGGCTTTCAGGCCGGCATCCGCGATCGCGTTGCGCAAAGCCCAGGTGCCGAGGGCGCGGGTGGTTTTGCCGGAGCCGCGGGTGTAGGTGGTTTCGCCAACCCCCACGATGGCATACTTGTCACGCAGATATTTTGGTGTCGTAACATCGGTGTCCGCGGGTAATGGCATGTCCGTTCTCCCGTTGGCTTCTGCTCTGCCGCACAGGCTGGCCCGCGCGGCGGCGTCCGTCAATCTCCGAAGGAATCATGTCGAAGCAGTTTCCGGGAAGCAGTTGCCGGGTTGAAGCGCGTGCTGTCACACGGTACCGTGTCCTCCGGCCCTTCGAAGGCCCGAATCCTGGGAACGCCAGGGAGCATCAGGCCAGGGAGTATCAGGCCAGGGAGCATCGGTATGGTCGATGTCATTCGATTTCCGGGTACCGTGGAATGGTCGGGAGAAAACCCGGGAATATACCTCAAATCCAATCCGAACGGACCGTTCACCACGCTCGCGAGTTTTTTTCGCGTCGTGCTGTCGTCGCACGGGCGCGGCCATGCGTTGATCCTGGTGCAACCGCCTGGCGACTTCGTGCGCACACCGGCGGTTTGCCTGACCGACAATGAGCCCCTCGCCCGCTGGCTGGTCGCCGAGTTCGTCATGAAGTTCGGCGCTTTCCAGGGCATCGCGGCGATGGAGGGATTGGTTTACCGGAAGCTCGACAGTGTCGAAAGCACCGGGGACCCGTCCAACATCTACTCGGAGACCGTCAAATCCGGCGACATGACCGTTACCCTCACCTGGTCCGGACTGGGCGCGCCATTTTGTTTTGTTTACCCACCGGAACTATCCGCGACGGGCGCGCATCACATGCCCAGCGTGTTCGTCGGGTGCCTGGATGCGTCGATTTTGCTGAACGGGAAGCGGCTGCCTGGCGCGCCCATTCCGCGCGAGATCGCCGGCCGGAAAATCACCACCGCCATGCTGGCGTTTTCCGAGACGTGGATCAGGGCAACGTAAGCGCCTCGCTATCCCGCCATCACCGCCGGCCGCATCCGCCGATCCGTCCGCGCCGGGCCACCGAACAGGATCTGCGCGGCTCCGGCGGTCGCGCCAACGATCACACCGATGTGCCACGCGAGGTCATACGACCCGAACGCGTCGAAGATCAGCCCGCCGCCCCAGGCGCCCAGCACCGAGCCCATTTGATGCACCACGAACGACATGCCCAGGATGGTGGCCATGTAACGGGTGCCGAACAATTCCGCCACGTAGCCGGACACCAGCGGAATGACGCCCAGCCACAACATGCCCATCGCGGCCGCGAAAACGATGGTTGAGGTAGGCGTCGGCGGGATCAGGAAGAAGATCGTCAGCACGACCGAGCGGCAGAGATACAGCAGGCCGAGCAGGATGTATTTCGGGTAGCGTCCACCCAACCACCCGGCGAACCAGGAGCCGAAGATGTTGACGCCGCCGATGGTCGCGAGCGCGGTCGCGCTCAACATCGGATCCTGCCCGCAGATCGCGAGATAATTGGGCAAATGCGTGGTCAGGAAAATCAATTGCAGGCCGCAGACGAAGTATGCGCCGCTCATCACGAGGTACCGCCGGTTGCTCAGCGCGTCCCCGAGCACCTCGCGCATCGTCGCGCGCTTTTCCGCGTGGCGCGGCATCCGGTCCACGCCGCCCGCGAGGTAAGCCGCCGGCAGCATCGCCACCGCCAGGATCAGAAAAAACACCGCGCCGTAATGCCAGTTCCACCGCGCCAGCAGGAACTGTGTCGATGGCGCGACCACCAGGGTGCCGACCGAGGAGCACGCCCCCACCACACCCAAAATCGTACTCCGCCGCTCGGGCGACACCGCGCGCGCGGAGGCCGTCATCGCGATCGAGGACGCGGTGCAGGCCAGCGCGATGCCAACCAGTCCGCCCGAAACCGCCAGCGCCGCCGCGCCACCGGCCGACAGCATGACCAGCAGCCCGACGACGTAAATCACCACGCCCGCGAGCATCGCCGGCCGCAATCCGAATTTGTCGGCGATCGCGCCCACGGGCGCCTGCGCCAGGCCCCAGGCGATGTTCTGCACCGCGACGGCGAAGGTGAAATCGGCGGCCTTGATCGCCAGATCATGCGTAACCGGCGGCAGGAACAGGCCGAGGCTTTGCCGCATGCCCATCCCGATACTCATCATCACGGCGGCACCGGTCAGAATCAGGACCGGTTTTGGCAGGCGGGCTGTGGCCATCGTTGGACGTCTCCTGAACGCGCGGGTCAGCGTGCCTGGATCGGCGCGTGGGTCAAGGCTCGTAGGTCAGACCCGCGGTTGGCGCACGGCGGCCGCGAGTCCGCGCACCTGATCGAGCACGGTCGCGACGGCGTCGGGCAACGCGCGCCCGGCCTCATCCAGATGCCGCGACAAGCGTTTCGATCAGCGCCGAGGCGACGACCGCCGCGTCGGCGATGCGGGACGCCTGCGCGGCCTGGGTTGGCGTCCGCACGCCGAAGCCGATCGCGATCGGCAGGTCGGTGGCTTTGCGAACGCGCGGAATTGCCTGCGTCAGATGCTCGGTCGTGGCGCTGCGCGTGCCGGTGATCCCCGTGATGGCGACGTAGTAAATGAAGCCCGAGCTGCCGTTCATCACCTGTGGCAACCGCTTGTCATCGGTGGTCGGCGCGACGAGGCGAATGACATCCAGCCCATTCGCGTTGGCGAAGGGCAGCAGCATGTCCGATTCCTCGGGCGGCAGATCGACGACGATCAGCCCATCGACACCGGACGCCGCCGCGTCGACACAGAACTTCTCCGGGCCATACGACAGGATGGGATTGAGGTAGCCCATCAGGATGACCGGCGTCGCGCTGTCCGCCTCGCGAAATTCCCGCACCATGGTCAGCACGTGGCGCACTTTGACGCCGGCTTTCAGAGCGCGCTTGCCGGCGGCCTGGACGATCGGCCCGTCCGCCATCGGGTCGGTGAACGGCATGCCGATTTCGATCAGGTCCGCGCCCGCCGCCGGCATGCCGCGCAGGATCGCCATGCGAGGTCGCCTGATCCGGATCCCACGCCTCCAGAAACGGGATCAGCGCGCCACGCCCGGCGCGTTTCAGTTCGGCGAAGCGGGTGGCGATGCGGCTCATAGCTTCATCCCGAGATGTTCGGCGACGGTGTAGATGTCCTTATCGCCGCGTCCGCACAGGTTCATCAGGATGATCTGATCCTTGCTCATCGCCGGCGCCAGTTTCTGGACATGCGCCAACGCATGCGCCGGTTCCAGCGCCGGAATGATCCCCTCGGTCTGCGTGCACAACTGGAACGCCTCCAGCGCTTCCCGATCCGTCGCCGAAACGTATTCGACCCGGCCGATGTCGTGCAGCCAGGAGTGCTCCGGCCCGATCCCCGGATAATCGAGGCCGGCGCTGATGCTGTGCGCCTCGATGATCTGACCGTCGTCGTCCTGCAGCAAATACGTCCGGTTGCCGTGCAACACGCCAGGCCGGCCGCCGGTCAGGCTGGCGGCATGCTCGCCGGTTTCGATGCCGTGACCGCCCGCCTCGACGCCGATCAGCCGCACCGAGGGATCGTCGAGGAACGGATGAAACAGCCCCATCGCGTTGGAGCCGCCGCCGATGCAGGCGACCGCCGCGTCGGGCAGCCTGCCCTCGGCTTCCCGGAATTGCACCTTGGCCTCTTCGCCGATCACCGACTGAAAGTCGCGCACCATCATTGGATACGGATGCGGGCCGGCAACGGTGCCGATAAGGTAATAGGTGTCCTCGACATTGGCGACCCAGTCGCGCATCGCCTCGTTCATCGCGTCCTTCAGCGTACCGGCGCCGGAGGTCACCGGCACGATCTCGGCGCCCAGCAGCTTCATGCGGAACACGTTGGGCTTCTGCCGCTCGACGTCGGTGGCGCCCATGTAGACGACGCATTTCAGCCCGAACAGCGCGCACATCGTGGCGGTGGCGACGCCGTGCTGGCCGGCGCCGGTCTCGGCGATGATGCGCTGCTTGCCCATGCGGCGGGCGAGCAGGATCTGCCCCATGCAGTTGTTGGCCTTGTGGGAGCCGGTGTGGTTGAGTTCGTCACGCTTGAAGTAAATCTTCGCGCCACCCAACCGCTCCGTCAGACGCCGCGCGAACCACAGCGGGCTGGGGCGGCCGACGTAATGCGTCAAATGATACTGGAGATCGGCGTGGAAGGCGGGGTCGGATTTCGCCGCGTTATAGGCCTGCTCGACCTCCAGGATCAGCGGCATCAGCGTCTCGGCCACGAAACGGCCGCCGAAGTCGCCGAACCGGCCGCGATCGTTGGGGCCCGTGCGCAGGCTGTTGGCGATTGTCGTGCTCACGCGTCGGGCTCTCCTCGGCTACGGATTTGGGCTGGTGGCGCGTTGCTTAGAGCGGATCGGCCCGGCGGGAAAGGTTTGGCTGACCGTCGCCGGCCGATCGGACCCAATCGGGTATCCGGCCCCCCGGGATTTTCGCCCATCGGCGGTTTCCCCATTTCACAAAGGGGCGGCGCGCGGACCAGCACGTTGGCCCGCGCGCCAGAGGATGGGGTCCACGCGGCAGGGAAACCGTTGCCGCGATGATGTAACGTTATGTAACAAACCTCGGGCTGTCAAGCACGCGGATCCACGCGGATCCGACGCGGGGAGCTCGCGGTTCCGCCACGATCTCGCCGTAATCGTGGCCCGAAATTTGCCTGACTTGTCGGACGATAAGCCCGTCACCATACGGTAATACACGGCGTGGGAGACCCGTGATCTGATGCGGCCTCACTTCGCACCTGCGAGACAACCCCCTTGCGCGAGGCCGCATAACAGGATTGCTACCGGCGAGTAGCCGCATGGACCGAAACGCCGGGCCGCCCGGATGAAAAGGCCGGTGAGACTTCACCGAAAGCCGGCTCGGATGGCTCAGGAACCGACCAAAGGCCGGATTGACGAACAGGAAACGGACATTGACACAACATTCTGACAAGCCATCGAAACATGCCGCCTCGGCGCTTTCCGGCACGGGCGTGCACGCGGGCCGCCCAGTACATCCCAACCTGACCGCGCCCGGCCCTGGTGGCCGAGTCGCTGCGCCGCCGGGAAGGCCGGCTTTCGATCGACGGATCCTTGATGGTGGAAACCGGCGTCCATACCGGCCGCTCGGTGCGCGACAAGTTCGTGGTCGATGAGCCGTCGGTCACTCGCGACATCTGGTGGGGAAATATCAACCAACGTTACTCGCCCGAGAAGTTCGCGGTGCTGAAGGCGCGCATGCAGGCCTATCTGCAAGGCCAGGAACTGTTCACCCAGGATCTCTATGCCGGCGCCGACCCCGCCCATCGCGTGCGCGTGCGGCTGGTCACCACGTATGCCTGGGCTGCCTTGTTTGCTCGTAACATGTTCATCCGCCCGCCAGCGCATGAACTGGAGAGCTTCGAGCCCGACTACGTCATCCTGCACGCGCCGCTGTTCCAGACCGATCCGGCGATCGACGGCACGCGGTCCTCGACCTCCATCGCGCTGTCGTTCGAGCAGAGGATCATCATCATCGCCGGCACCGAATACGCCGGCGAGATCAAGAAATCGATCTTCACGATCATGAACTGGATCCTGCCCGCAAGGGCATCCTGCCGATGCACTGCAGCGCCAATATCGGCCCCGAGGAAGACGTCGCGCTGTTCTTCGGCCTGTCCGGCACCGGCAAGACGACCTTGTCCTCCGACCCGCACCGCCGCCTGATCGGCGACGACGAGCACGGCTGGGGCGAAAACGGCACCTTCAACTTCGAGGGCGGCTGCTATGCCAAGGTGATCAACCTGTCGAAGGAAGCCGAGCCGGAGATCTACGCCGCCACCAACCGCTTCGGCACGGTGCTGGAGAATGTGGTCGGCGACGAGCACGGCATTCTCGACCTGGATGACGACCACCTGACCGAAAACACGCGCTCCTGCTATCCCGATCGAGTTCATTCCGCATGTCGAACTGTCCGGGCAGGGCGGCCAGCCGAAGAACGTCGTCATGCTGACGTGCGACGCGTTCGGCGTGCTGCCGCCGATTTCGCGGCTGACGCCGGCGCAGGCGATGTACCACTTCCTGTCGGGCTACACCGCTCTGGTCGCCGGCACCGAAAAAGGTCTGGGTTCGGAACCGAAAGCCACCTTCAGCACCTGCTTCGGCCACCCGTTCATCCCGCGCCGGCCGGAGGTTTACGGCAAGCTGCTCGCCGACCTCATCGCCCGGCACGGCGCCGAGTGCTGGCTGGTCAACACCGGTTGGAGCGGCGGCCAGTACGGCGTCGGCAAGCGCATGAGCATCCGCCACACGCGGGCTTTGTTACGCGGCGCGCTGGACGGCACGCTGTTGAACTCCCGGTTCCGGCACGATCCGTTCTTCGGCCTGTCGTTCCCCGAGCAGGTCCCCGGCGTGCCGGACGAAGTGCTCGACCCCCGTCAGACCTGGGCCGACAAATCCGCGTACGATGCGATGGCGAAACACCTCGTGGCGCGGTTCGAGGAGAACTTCGCCTCGTTCGAGGGCGGGGTCGGCGACGACGTTCGCGCGGCGGCGATCCGGGCCGCGGCGTAAGCGGCGACGGCGGGGCCAGCGGCTCCGCTATCCCCGGGGTTGGGGGTCGGCGGGCTCTGGGTCCGCCGGAAGGACCGCGCGGTTTCCGGCACCAACCTCATCACCGGGCGCTGAGCCGGCGACCGGTCGCGGCCGGGACATCGGGGGCCGTGGGCGCGACGATCGACGTCGTTGTGTTGGCGCGTCCTGGTTCTGACCCGGCGATGCCGCGCGAAGGCTCGAACGACCACGCGCCGCTGGATGTCGCCGCTCAGCCGATGCGCAGCGACCCGTGCGCGATCAGCGTATCGAGCCCAGTGACGGTGCCGCCGAGCCCTTGCAACACCGCGACCGTGGCACCGCCGCCCGATCCCGATGGATCGAACGCGAGCAGCGCGTCGCCCGCCTGGTCGTGCACCGTGAAGTAGGTGCTCAGCACGGTGAAATCGCCGCGCGGGTCGATGCCCGCGTCGGTCAGCAGCGCGCGCAGGTCCAACGTGTCGGCGCCGGAACCGGCGGGACCAACATCGAACCCGGTCAACCGGTCCACGTCGCCCGTATGCAGCACGACGGTGTCCGAGACGGCCCCGGACAGGAACTGGATCGTGAAGCTCCCCGCCGCCGGGTCGATCAGTTGGTTCGAACCGGCGACGATGATGAGGTTGGTGTCGGCCGCGACCGCGGCGGGGCTATCGGCCGCGACCGCGGCGGGCGTATCGACCGCGACCGCGGCGGAGTTGGCCGGAACCGAGGCGAGGTCGGGCAAGACCGCGGCCGAGGCCAATGGGGATGCCAATGGGGATGCGGCCTCGGCGGACGCCGCGACCGCCGATTTCGTGGTCGCGGCCGACACCGACAGATACGCTGACGTTACGTCCATGCCGGTGATCACCGAAGCATCGTTCAGCGACGTGCCGTCAACGCCTTCCAGCACGGCGCGCGCCGCCGCGATCAACGTCGCCGGCACGCTGGAAACCCCCAGCCCGGCGGCGGTCGTTCTGGTGGTGAAATCTTGCGCCACGGCGATCTTGTTCCGCAACTCGGTGGCGTCCGAACCGGTCGCCCCATTGGCGATCGCCAGCGCCGCCGCGCCAAGCCCGACCGTGCCGCCAGTGATCTGGCTCACCCAGTACGCGGAACCCGCCGGATCCGCCGCGTGTCCGAACAGATTCTCATACACGGCGCCGATGAATGAGGTCAGGCCGGGAAGCTCGGCGGGATCCGCCAGGTTGATGTTCGTGCCGCCCAGAAACGGATACAGCGCGATGGTTTCCGGCTGCGGCTCGAACGAGTTGGCGATGTTGGTCAACGCCATCGACGCACTTTGTCCGGACGCCTGCGCCTGTCCGTTCTGGCTGGTCCAGAACGTGTCGCCGGCACTGTCGGCCGCGCGATCGAAATACGCGACATAAATCAGCTCGAGCTGTTGATCGACATCCAGCACGCCGAGCACGCCCGTGGCGGAGGCGGCCGTTTCGGTCGTGACCACGCTGGTCGTGGCATTGCTCGCCGACTGCGCGGCGGTATCCGTCACGGCGATCGAGAAGGTCGTGGTGACGGTCTGCCCGGAGGCGGACTGTTGCGCGGTGGGCGTGAACACGAGGCCCTCCAGCGCGGCGGTGACGGTCGTGGGCGAGCCGAGTACCGGTGTAGACGCCGGCGATCGGATTGTACGCGCCGCCCGCGATATTGGTCAGCGTGCCGTTCGACGGGGTGGACAGCGTGACCGTCAGGGTCTCGCTCTGACCCGCGTTCTGGTCGGTGACGGTGACATTGGCGAACGGCGCGATCGCGGCGGTGTCGGTCGTTGCCTGGCCGGCCATCGTGCCGCTGATCGTGGGGGAAATGAGCACCGCGATGTTGATCTCCAGGCCGGCCAGGTTCCGTGCCGCGGCGGTAAAGTCGGCCGCCACCCCGGTCGCGTCCTGCACCACCGCTCCATTCGCGGTGTAGCCGGTGACCGCCAGCGCGGTCGTGCTCTGACCGGTCTGCGCGAAATAATCGAACACCAAAGCCGTCGCGCTCGACTTCGTTGGATCGTAGGTCGCGCTGCCGCCGTCGTTCAGCGTCAGCGCCGGCGCGCCGGCGGTGACGGTCACCGGCTTGCTCATGGTCAGCGTCACGGTCACCAGGCTGCCGGTCATCACGTCGCCCGCGGCCGGCGATGCCGCGACGGACAGCACGGTCGCCGCCGGGATGTTGACGCCCAGACCGGCGAAGCTGGCGACCGCGCCGGTCATCACCGCGGCGTTGCCCAGAGCGTCGGCGACCTTCGCGCCATTGGCGTTGTACGCGGTCGCCGCCAGCGCCAGCGTGCTCTGAGCGGCCAGCACCGTGTAATCGAACACCAGCGACGTTCCGGTGGAGTGCGCGGGATCGTAGGTCGCGCTGCCGCCGTCGTTCAGGGTCAGTGTCGGAGTGCCGCCGGACACGATCACGGCCGCGCTCATGGTCGCCGTCATCGTCACCACGCCCGCGGTCGTGACATCCCCGGCGCCGGGCGAGGCCACGAGCGACAACACCGACGGCAGAACGCTGTTGATCGCCAGACCGGTGAACGTCGTCGCCACCGCGGCGAAGTCGGCGGTGTTGGCCAGAGCATCCACGATCGTCGCGCCGTTCGCGCTCAACCCGGTCACCGCGAGCGCCGTCGTGCTGTCGCTGGCCTGCGCGGTGTAATCGAACGCCAGCGTCGTGCCGGTGGAACCGGCGGCGTCGTACGTCGCGGTGCCACCGTCGTTCAGCGTCAGATCCGGCACGCCGCCGGCCACGGTGACCGGCTCGGTCATGGTGACGGTCAAGGTCACCTCGGTGCCGGTCTGCACGTTCCCCGCCCCGGGCACGGCCACCACCGATGCGACGGCCGGCGCCGGAATGTTGACCTCCACGCCACTGAATGTGGTCGGCACGACCGAGGTGAACACCGCGGCGTCGCCGACCGCGTCGGCGATCGTGGCGCCGTGCAGGCCAAGCGCGGTGACCGCCAGCGTCGTCGTGCTGTCGCTCGCCTGCACCGTGTAATCGAACACCAGCGACGTGCCGGTGGAGTGCGCCGCGTCGTACGCCGCGTTGCCGCCGTCGTTCAGGGTCAGCGAGGGCGCGCTGCTGGACACCGTCACCGCCGAGCTCATCGCGACCGTGAAGGTCACCACCTGCCCCGTCACCAGATCGCCCTGGGTTGGCGAAATCGCGATCGCCGTCGCCGAGGGCGCGACGACCACGGTGGTCGAGCGGAAGCCGCTGCCGGTCACCTCGAAAACCGTTCCGGCGCTGTTGAGGGCATCCGTGGTGGTGGTGCCGTACAGGTTCCCGCCGGCGCTGCCGATCAGGCCGGCGACCGGAACCGACCCGCCCGTGCTGGCGCTGAAGTTGACCAGCGTGGTCGGCAGGGTGGCGAAGCCGGTCGCGGTTTTGGCGACCTCGAACACCGTCCCCGCCTGGTTCGTCCCACCGCCTTGCGTCGTGCCGTAAAGGTTGCCCGCCGCGTCGGCGACCAGCGTGTCGCTGGGGAACGCCCCATCGTCGAGATCGAAATTGACCAGCAGGGTTGGCGTGGCGGCGTAGCCTGTGCCGGCTTTCGCGATCTCGAACACCGTCCCGTCGTTCAGGGCATCCGCGCCGCCGCGTTCGGTCGTGCCGTACAGGTTTCCACTGGCGTCGGCGATGATCCCGCCATTCGGGTTCGCTCCATTGGTGCCGTTGAAGCTGACCAGCGTGAGCGGGGCCGAACCATACCCATCGCCGACTTTGGGAATTTCGAACACGGTGCCGTTGGGGTTCGCGCCACCCCCGGCCGTCGTGCCGATCAGGTTCCCCGCCGCGTCGATGAACAGGCCGCCATTCGGCGTGGATCCATTGGTGCCGCTGAAACTGGCCAGGGTCAGCGGCGTGCTGGCATATCCCGTCGCCGTTTTGAGGATTTCGAACACCGTGCCAAACCCGGTTCCCTGGGCTGAGGTCGTGCCGAACAGGTCTCCGGCCGCGTCCGCGACCAGGCCGCCCGCCGGGCCGCTGCTGACGACGGCGCTGCTGAAGCTGGCCAACGTCACCGGCGTGGTGAGGTAAATTCCCGCCGTGTGGACAATCTCGTACACCGTGCCGCCGCCGGCCTCGCCGCCGGCGTTCGTCGTGCCGAACAAGTCTCCCGACGCATCGGCGATCAACCCGGAATCCGGATGCGACCCGGTCTGGGGACTGAACCTGACCATCGTCGTTTCGCCGCCACCGGCGGGAAGCTCGAACACCGTCCCGAGGCCGCTTACGCCCCCGCCGTGCGTGGTGCCGAACAGGTCCCCGGCCGCGTCGATGAGCAAACCGCCGGTCGGATCGGCCCCGTTCGATCCAAGGAAGGTGAACAGCGTGGTGAGCGTGGCGGTGGTCATGACGCGGCTCCGAACAGGTGGCGCGCGCACTTGATGCCGGGCAAAGGTTAGCGAACGGTGAATTGCGTTACAGAGGGCCAGACCGCGCGGGCCGCGCCGTGCGCCGGACGGTGGCGCGCCTCCGCCGCGGCGCCGGTTATCCGCGCGGGATCGAGGGCTCGGCCAGCGAGGGCATGCGCGCGAGGCGCGTCGGGCATGCCGTTTTCACGCCTGGCTCTTGTTCCCCGCCGCGCCGCCGCTTATCGCTGCTGCCTGTCTGTTCAGGAATCCGGATCCGCGCCATGTACGTCCCCGCCCATTTCGCCGAAGATCGCATCCCCGTGCTGCATGACGCGATCCGCGCCAGCGGATTGGTCACGCTGGTCACGATGACGGAAGACGGAATGATCGCCAGCCACGTGCCGCTGCTGCTGAACCCCGGGCCGGCGCCGTACGGCACGCTGGTCGGCCATCTCGCCCGCCCCAACCCGCAAGCCAAGGGAGCGATCGGCGACGCACTGGCGATCTTTCAGGGCACCGACGGCTACATCACACCATCGTACTACGCGACCAAGCGCGAGACCGGCAAAGTGGTCCCGACCTGGAATTATACCGCGATCCATGCCTACGGGCCGTTACGGTTCTTCGACGACCGCGCCGAACTTGCTGGACATCGTCACCCGCCTCACCGACCGTCCACGAAGGCCGAGCGCGCCGCTCCCTGGGCGGTCGCCGACGCGCCGGCGGATTTCGTCCAGGGCATGCTGAACGGCATCATCGGGTTCGAGCTTGACGATCACCCGGCTGGAAGGCAAACGGAAACTCAGCCAGAACCGGCCGGCGGCCGATCGAAAGCGGCGTGGTGGAGGGGCTGCGCGAGGACGGCAGGCCCGACCTGGCGCATGAGGTCGCTCTTGTTGCGGGCAGCGCCGGGACGAACCGGCATACTCGCCGCCATTGGCGGGGAACGTTTCCAGCATCCATGGACTCGATTTTCAAAGGCGATGTGGGTACCGCCCAGGGCCGCGTGCTCGCGTGGATCGATTCGCTGTTCGTGGATCATGCGGTGTTGCGGCTGGCGCACAGCAACTTCGGCACCGTGATCGCCGGCAAACTCTATCGCTGCAACCATCCGACGCCGATGCTGATCCGCCGGCTGACACGGCGCGTTGGGCTGACGACGGTGATCAATCTGCGCGGCGCGACCGGCACCGGGTCGTATCACCTCTCCCGCGACGCCGCGCTGGAAACGGGCCTGGCCTATCACGATCTGTCGATGGAGAGCCGGGGCGCGCCGCATCGCGACCGCATCCTGCGGCTGCTTGAGATTTACCGCGCTTTGCCCGGCCCGGCGCTGCTGCACTGCAAGTCGGGCGCGGACCGGGCGGGGCTGGCGGCGGGCCTGTGCCTGCTGTTCGAGGGCCGCTCGGCGCAACGATGCGCTGCGGCAACTCTCCTGGCGCTACGGGCATATCAAACAGGCGCGAACCGGCATCCTCGATGCGTTCTTCCTGCGTTATCAGCGCGAGGGCGAGGGCCGCAAACCGTTCCTCGACTGGCTGGACAGGACTACGACGAGGCCGCGCTGCGCCGCGATTTCCACGCCAACGGGCTGGCGAGTTTCATCAACGACTGGGTGCTGGTGCACGAGTAGCGGCGGATGCGGGTCAGGTGATCCCGAGAGGACCGCGCGCCGGTGGCGTCACGCGCCCGCGCCGCGCGGCAAATCCAGCGCCGCGACCAGGCCGGGGCGATTGTTGCGCTCAGCGTCAGAGTGCCGCCATGCAGCCTGGCGACGGCGTCCACGACGCTGAGACCGAGGCCGATGCCCTCCGCACCCGACCCGCGTCGCCCCGGTAAAACCGCTCGACCACCCGCGCTTTGTCGGCGTCGGGAATGCCGGGCCGTTGTCGGAGACGACAACCGACACGCGGTCCCGTCCATCCGGCACGATCCGCAACGATACGCTCCCGTGCATTGGGAGCATACTTGATCGCATTATCGACGAGATTGCCGATCGCCTGAGCAAGCAGATCCGGGTCACACCTTACGGAATCTCCTCGGGCACATCGGCGGTCAACGCGGTGTCCTTGTCCTCGGCCAGCGGTTCATAGAGTTCCAGGAGCTCGGTCGCGATCGATGTCAGATCGACCTGACGGAAGCCGGACCGCCGCGAACCCAAATCGATTTCCGCCAGCCGCAGCAACGCATTGAAGACCCCGACAATCCTGTCGATGTCAGTCACCGCTGTCCGGATTTCCTCGTAGGCCTGCTCGGCCGGCGGACGGGCGCGGAGCAGGGTCTCGAGCCGCGCCCGCAATTCGGCGAGAGGCGTGCGCAAATCATGGGCCACGACATTCGAGGCGTTCCGAACGCCTTCGACCAAACGTTCGATCTGGTCCAGCATCGTGTTGATGGTCCGGCTCAGTTGGTCGAACTCGTCGGAGGAGCCTTGCGTCGGCACGCGCCGTGTAAAATCGCCCTGGACGATCGCGCTCGCGGTCCGGTTGATGGTTTCGAGCCGCCGCAACACCGCCCGCCGCACGAACAGCCCGCCGGCGATCGCGAGGACGAGGCCACCCAGGGACGCCCAGGTGAGGGAGTCGACGATGAGCGAGCGGACCTCGAGCCGGTCTTGCACGTCACGGGCCACCAACAGGCGAAAGCCGTCCGGCAGCCGCGCGAACAGCGATTGCGCGGCATAGATCTTGTTGTCTCGCACGAGATTGATTTGGTACCATCCGGGCGCGGAGCCCACCGCCAGCGGCCAGGCCTGTAGATTGCCCGCGACCGGCCGCAGCGTCGGATCGACCAGCAAATAGATCGCATGCTCGTCGCCGGCGTGACCAACCCGTTCGTTGATCGTTTCGATCGCGCCCGGCAGCCCGAAATCGCGAAACCGGTCGGCGATCGCCTGACCGTCCGCGAGGATCACGGCGTCGATCTCTCGATCGAGATAAATCGTCGTGCGCCACCACAGAAACCCCATGCAGCAAAAGCGAGGAAACGACGAAAAGCAGCGCATACCCGAACGCCAGGCGCACCGCCGTCGAACGTGCCAGGTTACGCATGGGTGGCGAGTTTGTACCCGACGCCGCGCACGGTATGCAGCAGTGGCGTATCGAAATCCGAATCGATCTTCCGCCGCAGCTTGCTGACATGCGAGTCGATGACGTTGGTTT
This sequence comes from uncultured Alphaproteobacteria bacterium, assembly GCA_963719675.1. Taxonomy (GTDB): domain Bacteria; phylum Pseudomonadota; class Alphaproteobacteria; order Acetobacterales; family Acetobacteraceae; genus Rhodopila. The sequence continues at coordinate 40,746 of CAVRDN010000048.1, forward strand.
GCGGATCGAAATGATAGTCCCAGACGTTTTCCAACAGCATCGTTCGCGTAACCACCTGTCCGGCATGTCGCATGAGGAATTCCAGCATGCGAAATTCCCGCGGTTGCAACTGGATCGGCCGGCCCGCCCGCGTCACGCTGTGCGACACCGGATCCATGCGCAAATCGCCCACCGCGAGGCCCGGCTCGAGATCCCGCGCTTTCCGAACGACGGACGAGTGCGTCCAGCCGCGCCACCAGCTCACCGAAAGCGAACGGCTTGGCGAGATAATCGTCGCCGCCGGCGCGCAGTCCGCGGATGCGGTCGTCGACCTCGCCAAGCGCGCTCAGGATCAGGATCGGTGTCTTGTTGCCGGTTTTGCGCAGGGCTTCGACGATGGCGAGGCCCTCGACCCCGCCGGGAAGCATGCGGTCCAGGATCATCGCGTCGTAATTTTCCGACGTGGCGAGGTACAACCCGTCACGGCCATTGTCCGCATGGTCGACCGTGTGGCCTTGCTCGCGCAGGCCTTTCAGCAAGAACCCCGCCACACGCTCATTATCTTCAATCAACAAAATCTTCATTTTGATCGCGGAGACGGGCCGCGGCGGCTTTCCGCCGCTCCGCGGCCCGCCGTACCTCATGCCTTGCCCAGTTGCAGCGCGAGATAGTAGGTCGTGCCGTCCCGCATGACCAGCAGCGGCATCGCCTCCTTCTTCTCGTGCTCGGCGGCGTGGATTTTGTCGACCGCCTCGGACGGCGTGGTCACTGCCTGATTGCCGACCTGGACGATCACATCACCCGACTGCACGCCGCTTTCATCGGCGCGGCTGCCCGGGGTGACCTGCGCCACGACGACGCCCTTCACCGACGGATCGAGACCCGAGTTGTTGCTGTTCGTCCTGGGTCAGCGGCGCGAGCGCCATGCCGACCGGCGCGGTATTCGCGGCTCGGCGTTCGGCGCTCGCCATGTCGGTCGGCTGCGTGCCGATCGTCGACAGCTCACGACGTTCGCTTGCCCATCGCGCCAGATCGTCAGTTTGGCGGTCGACTCCGCTGGCGGCGTTCGGCGACGTCGACGCGAGGTCGCGCGGGCCCTGTGATCGCCTGGCCGTTGAAGGCGGTGATGACGTCGCCCTGCTTCAAGCTTCGCCTTGGACGCCGGCGAGTTCGCCATCGACCTTGTCCACGAGCACGCCGTCGGCATCGGGATGGCCGAGCGCCGTGGCGAGGCCGGGGTCAACGGCTGCATCGCGATCCCCAGCCAGCCGCGCTCGACCTTGCCGTGCTCGCGCAATTGCGCGACCACCTTGGTGGCGAGGTCGGACGGAATGGCGAAACCAATGCCGACGCTGCCGCCGTTTGGCGAGTAGATCGCGGTGTCGATGCCGATCACCTGACCGGACTGGTTGAACAGCGGACCGCCGGAGTTGCCGGGATTGATCGGCGCGTCGATCTGCAGGTAATCGTCGTACGGACCGTTGTTGAGATCGCGATCGTGCGCCGAAACGATTCCGGCGGTCACCGTGCCGCCCAGGCCGAACGGGTTGCCGACGGCGACGACCCAGTCGCCGACCCGTTCTTTCTCGCTGTCGCCGAACGCGACATAGGGCAGCGGCTTGCCGGCGTCGATTTTCAGCAGCGCGAGGTCGGTCTTGGCATCGCGCCCGATCACCTTGGCCGGATAGGACTTGCCGCCCACCAGCGTCACCTTGATCTCATGCGCGTGATCGACGACGTGGTTGTTGGTCACGATATAGCCCGCTGGATCGATGATGAAGCCGGAGCCAAGCGCATGGGCGGGCGCCTACTTGCATCTGCCCCTGCCCGTCGAAGAAATGGCGGAACATTTCGACCGAACGGCGAGCCGGGCGGGAAGTTCGGCATTGCCTGTCGGGGCCTGGCATACCCTGCTCTGCGGTCTGGTCGATGCCCTCGGTGGTCGCGATATTGACCACCGCCGGGCCCACCTTGGCGGCGAGATCGGCGAACCCCGCCTGATTGACGACCGGCGCGAGGCCACGCGCGGTGGTCGAGCCGCGTGGCTGCCGGATTCGGCCCACGGCGAACCCGCCGCCGGCGAGAACGGTGGTGACCAGCAGGGCCGCGGCGAACAGGCCCTTACGGCGGTGATTTATCAGGTGTCCAACATTTTTCATGGCTGGATCCTTATCTATCTGGCTGGCCGGTCCGACGAGCGACTGCCCGTGGCCTCGACTTCACTGGATAGACAATGGGGATTCTGCTGTTGGCGGATGTTGGTCGTCGCATTGACGATTGGTAATGCACGCCCCAGGGACAGGCCCCACGGGGACAGGCGCCACGGAACACACGCCCACGGGACAGACCCACCCGCGCGAGAATTATCATTTGCTACCATTTTGTAAGACGGGGGTCGCTAAAAGAACGTCGGGCCCATGGGAGACCCTTATCGCAGATGCCCCACTTGTTCACGGTCCGCTGGCCGGTCTTCGCGCGAATGGAAGTCATTCTTTTCTTTCCATTCGCGCTGCGGCTGGCCAGCGAGACCGGGCCGGTTCGCGTTTACGTCGACAAAACGATCATGCCCGCGCTGGCGCCGGTTTGCGCTCCGTTGGGTTTGTCGGACAACGCGATCTTCTGGCTCGCGATGACCGCGGTCGTGGCCGTGCCGTATCTCATCACGTTGATCGTGGCCGACCGGTTGATGACCGTTCGCAAAGGCTATGCGCTGCTCTCGGTGGTCGCGATCGCCCTCTGGGCGTTCGCGCTGTCGCGGCTGTCATCGTCGCTGATCGGCCTGGTGCCGGACAGCATGCTGGCCGGAACGGCGTTGTTGTCCTTCGATCAGGAGATCGCGCTCGCCGCCGCCGGCGTGGCGCTGGTGCCGCACCTCTGGCCATTGTGGATCGGCCTGCGCGACGACGGCGCGATTGCGATGCGTCTGCTCAATTCCGCCTATGATCCCGCGTGGCGGAGCGGCCTGGCGGGCCGGGGAAGGCAGAACGAGGACCTCTACCGTCGTCAGACCGCCGCGTTTCGGGAATGGCGGAATCCGCGGGGCAGCAGTTCGAAGGCCTTGGGTCGGGACCGCGAGAGAACTCCGCGGCCAGCGTTCTTCACCTGATCACCTGGGTCGGCGTGATCCTCGGAATCGGTGGCTCCTACCTCAATTGGGCCGGCGTCATCGACCTCCACCATCAGGGGCTCAAGCCGGCACCCGCGCCTGGCGTGGCGGCGGGGCCGCTCACCGGTGGGGCGGCCTTGAAGCCGGTGACGATGCCGCCCGTGGTTCAGGTCGCGCCGGCGCTGCCCATGGTCAACTCCCACGTCGTGTCGGTCATGCCGTTGCCGATGGTGCAACGACCGACCGAACTGTCATCCAGCGTGCAATCGGCGAATGCGATCAGCGGCCCCAACGAGGCCGTCTCCGAACGCGGCGCCGACGGCAGTTTCGCGTTCGACGCGGTGGTCAACGGCGGCGTGCATGTGCGGATGCTGTTCGATACCGGAGCGTCCATCGTCGGGCTGCGCGCGGAAGACGCCACGCGGATCGGCATTCCGATCGCCAACCTCAATTATTCCGCGAAAATCAAGACCGCGAACGGAACCGCCGACGTCGCGCCCGTCATGATCGGAACGATGATGATCGGCAACATCACGCTGCGCAACGTGCCCGGGTTCGTCGCGAAACAGGGCATGTTGCAGGAGAATTTCTGGGCCAGACGTTCCTCGCGCGGCTCGCCGGCTTCAACGTCGAGAAAAATCTGCTGGTGCTGAAGGGCCGCTGAGCCGCGGCCAACGCATGCTCGCCGCGTAACGGATGTGGCGCCGCGTCCCGGGTAGGCGCGGCGTCACGCCATGCAGGCCTGGAACACCCGGGCATAATTGCCGCCAAGAATTTTGCTGGCGTCGGGGACGCTGAACCCGACCTCGATCAGCGCCTCCGCGAGCCCAGGGAGTTGGTCGTAATCGGGGAAGATGCTGGGCCCGACGAGGCCTCTCATATCGCTGCCCAGACCGACATGATCGACGCCGACGACATCGGCCATTCGCGCCATGCCGGTCGCCATCGCGGTGAGCGATCCGTAGATCGAGGCGGGCGGCCAAACGCCGACCACGCCGCCGGTGGAGGCGATCAGTCGCGCATGCTCCCGCGAGATGAGCCGCGTCTATGGGCGCGGATGCTCGGTCAGTGAGGTGTGCGACAGCACCAGCGGCTTCGAGGCCACCGACACCGCGCGCACCACAAGATCGTACGTGCCATGCGCCACGTCGACCACGATCCCCAGCCGGTTGCAGCGGCGAATGACCTCGGCCCCGATATCGGTCAGGCCGCCATGCACCGGCGGCTCGGTTTGGATGTCGCCCAGTTCGTTCACCCGATAATGGGTCAATTGCAGATGTCGCAGCGACCATTTGGCATAGGCCTCGTCAACCCGATCGACCTGGCCCTCGAGAAAGTCCGCGCCCTCGGCGGAGATGATCGCCGACGCCGTGCCTGCCCGGCGGCTCGCAGGCCGGCGGATCCTTGATCACCGCCAGCCCCTGATCGCGCACCAGTCGTGCACCCGGGCGAAGGCCAACTGGCCATACTGATACAGTTCGCCGGGATCCGGCTCGCGATAGGGATGGATGCGCCCGTCGGCCATGACCCGGTGGGTCGGTCCGTCGGACACCACGGCAAGGCAGATCGCCGCCATCCCGCCCTGTCGCATCGGTTCCGCGACCGCGCTGAACGGCCGGCCGGTGCGGATGGCGTTGTGCTGGCGAGCCGCCGGCGTGACTGTGGATGTCCACGGCCGGCGCCGCCTCGATCGCCCGCCGCGCGTCAGCCTGCTGTTGCTCGTCGCGGCCGGTGCGTCAGCCGCCGCGCAGGCCGCGAGACACATCAGCGGACCGGCGACGAGCACGCCGCGCCGGGTCACCGCCCCCCATCCCGGAGGGTCCAGCAACCGCGCGCCATGCAGTTGGTACCGCCAGCCGGAGGGATCGTCGCTTTGAACGCGCCAGCTCCCGCTGAGCCGCACCGGCTGGCCCCGCGGCGGTATGGCGGACGCCGCGAAGATTTCCACCGACGCCGACCGATCGCGCGGCATGCATCCTGGGCAGCACCCCGGCTCGAACGTCAGCATGAACCGGGTGGCGCCGGCGGAGGGCGTCAGCGCGGCCGCGAAGCCCTCGACCTCCACAGATTGACCGTCCGAGGTTTCGGCGCGCGCCGATCCCAGGTCCCGCCAGGTGAGTCGCATGCGTCGTCTCCTCCTCGCCGATGCTTTCCTGGACGCGGTTGAACGGGCGGCCCCTTCGCGGACGTTGGCCCATGCGGCACGGCCGCGCGCGCGAAGCCACAAGTCCAGCGCGGCGGCGGCGAGCGTAGCGGAGGCGTGGTCGCGGGGACAGGGAAACCGGAGCCTGGCGGCGGGCAACGTCACGGCGAGGCCCGAGAAACCCGGCCGCGTTCAGTTCCCGACGTTTTGCCAGGCCTGCTCGGCGGCTGGCGGAAGCCTGTCCATGTGCTTCAGGAACAGCGCCAGCGTCCAGATCTGCTCGTCGCTCAGCGCGTTTTTCCACGAGGGCATGCCGGTCCAGCGAATGCCGTGCTTCACTTTCCAGAACGACACGCCCTCGGGGTCATCCTCCACGCCGTCGGTCGCCAGTTGCGGCGGTTGAGGATAGAGCCCCTTCGCGACCGGCGAGGCCGACTGGTCGCCCTTCTCCGTCCCATGGCAGATCGCGCAGTGCTTGCCGTACAGATCGATGCCGGCGATCAGGTTGTCGTCGGTCAATGCGACCGGGTTCGGCGTGGTCGGCGCCTCGGCGTTCAGCGTCGCATGCAGGGAAGTTCTGGCCGCCCACTTCTCGAACGGTCCAGGCGTGGCATCGGCGTTGGCCGGAACGACACCCCCTCGCAGGGCGAAATAGCCGCACGCGGCCAGCACGATCAGCGTGACCAGGACGCCGGCGAAGAACCCTCTGAACATTCGTCCCCTCCTGCCCAATGCGGAATGCACCGCCGGCGCGGGACTGGCGCCCGCGAGACTGTCCATTCAAACGCGCGGCTTTCGCGGACAGGTTCATCCGCTCACCGGAAACGAGCATCGTCGCCATTCGTTGCCCGTCCCGGAACAGTTTCCGCGTTTTGCCGTCGAAGCATCGTCCGGAGCGGCGCGGGCCGGGGCGCGGGCCAGGGGGCGGGCCGGCGGCGATCGGGGTCCGCCAGGTTCGTCGTGACGGAGTCGCGCTTGCGTTCCCGGCGGCTTCCACTCAATCTATGTTGCATCGCAGCACGACCGGCACGGTTCTTGCTGCTCCCTGAGCGGTTGATGAGATTCAGCAGGACGGGATGGCCAACGAGATGACTGTCAACCGACACGTCGGCAACAGCGCCCTGAGCAATCGTCGCGTCGACGATCGCGGCCCGGGCAGCCGCCGGCTGGGCAAAACGCGGGCAATCGCTTTGCGAAGCGGCGCGGTCCCGGTGTGAGGATTCTGCTCGCCGACGATGACACCGCGCGCGCCGGGGCCTTGATCAAGGTCCTGTCGGCCGACGCGAGCCTGACCATTCTCCGTCCCGCGCCGGGCGAGCTGCTCGCGGACGCGGTCGTCACGCTGGCGCCCGACGTGGTGCTGGTGGACATGGCGCGGCCCGACCGCGATGCGCTGGAAGGGATCCGCGTCGTCACCTCCAACACGCCCATCGTCTTGTTCGTGGATCACGACGACGCGGCCTTCATGGAGGAGGCGATCCGCGCGGGCGTATCCTCCTACAACGTGCTCGGCGTCCCGCCGCCGGATGTCAAACCGATCCTGCGCGCCGCCGCCGCCATGTTCCGCCACCACCAGACGGCGCGCGCCGAGTTGCGCGAAGCCGAAACCCGCCTGCGGGAGCGGGAGATCGTCGATCGCGCGAAGGCCATCCTGATCAAACAGCGGCGCATGTCCGAGCCGGATGCCTACCGCTGGCTGCGCACCCGCGCGATGGCCAGCGCCAGGCGCATTCCCGATATCGCCCGCGATGTGATCGCGAAAGAGGGTGCCGCCCGGGCCAGCGCGGCGGAGGATCCAGCGGCCGCGCCGCGACCCATGAAGACCCCGGAAAGCTCGTCGAACAGCGGCGAAAGGGGCGTCGAAGCCAGTGAGGGAGGCGCGCCATGAGCACGCGAATCAGGATTGGAATGCTACGCCTGACCGATTCCGCGCCGGTCGTCGTGGCGAAATCCCGGAACATTTTCCAGGCGCTCGACCTGGATCCGGTGCTCTCGATCGAGCCGTCATGGGCCAATATCGCCGACAAACTGACCTACGGGTTGCTCGACGCGGCGGTCATGCTGCCGCCTCTGGTGCTGGCCTCCGCGTTGGGGTTGCGCGGCGCGGCGGCGAAACTGATCGTGCCGATGGGATTGTCGCAGGGCGGCAACACGATCGTGCTTGGCGGCGAGGCGATCAAGGAGTCGGAAGGCCTGCCCCCGGGCGCCCGTCTTGTCGCGTGGCTCGCGGGCCAGAGCGGCCGTCCGCGGATCGCCGTCGTGCATCGCTATTCCACGCATAACCTGCTGCTGCGCTACTGGCTCGCGCTGACCGGCGTCGATCCCGACCGCGACATCGAAACCGTCGTGGTGCCGCCCGAGCAGGTGGTCCCCGCCCTCGCCAGCGGCCAGATCGCCGGGTTTTGCGCCGGCGCGCCATGGGGAATGACCGCTCAGATGGCGGGCGCCGGCAGCGTGCTGCTCGGTACCGTCCGACATCTGGCCGTTTCACCCGGAAAAATGCCTCGCGGTCCGGGCGGACTGGGCTGCCGCGAACCCGGAGGCGCTGACCCGCCTGTTGCGGACGTTGATGCGCGCCCAGGCGGTCTGCGATCAGCCTGAGGCGGCGGACGAGGTGGTGGCGGGATTGGCGGACGAGGCCGGCCTGGCGTTGCCGCGCGAGGCGGCACGGGCCGCGTTGCCTGGTGGCTCGGGTCACGAGCAGATCCATTTTCACGGCGCCGGCGCCGCGTTTCCCGCGCCGCCGCACGCGATCTGGTTTCTGCGTCAGATGCGCCGTTGGGGGTGGCTGAGCGCCGAGACCAACCTCGCCGCCACGGCGCGGTGCGGTGTATCGACCGGATCTTTTTCTTCGGCGGCAAGGTTGGAAGATTTGTTCGTTCCACCCGGCCACTTGCGCAACATCGCGGTTCCCGCGACTGCCTGGGCCGATTCCGCAACGGAAACCGGCACTTTGCAAACGTAAACCAGCCCGATATTCAGTCTGTTGCCTGTAATTCAGACAGTTGTGCATAAGAATTGCTCATATTGCGAACGAGGAAGTCGCCCAGTTTCTGATCAGATGCCCTGGCCAGGGTTGGCATCGTTCTTGCTGCGGGTGCTCACAGAGGCTCCGGTCGAGACCGGGCGCCAACGGCACCGCCTCAACGGCGAGCGGGACCGGACCCTGAAGCGGCAAGTCCGCTTTTGATGGCAGGACCGGCGGGTCAACGACGATCCGCCTGATCAATGTGACCAATCATGCACAAGGGTTTCCTCAAGGCCGGCCACCTGCCGACCCTGTTCGCGTCGTTCCTGTATTTCGATCTCAGTTTCATGGTGTGGGTGCTGCTTGGCCCGCTCGGGGTCGCGGTCAGCAAGGACCTGCATCTGTCGCCCGCCGACAAGGGACTGATGGTCGCCACCCCGGTGCTGGCCGGCGCCGCGTTGCGCGTCGTGCTCGGCGTTCTGGTCGATCGCTATAAGCCGAAACGGGTCGGCATGGGCGCGCAGATCGTCGTGATCGCCGGACTGATCGCGGCGTGGACGATCGGCGTGCACAGCTTCGGTGCGACTTTGATTCTGGGCTGCGTGCTCGGCCTCGCCGGAGCGTCGTTCGCGGTGGCGCTGCCGCTCGCGTCCGCCTGGTATCCGCCGGAGCATCAGGGCACCGCGCTCGGCATCGCCGGGGCCGGCAACTCCGGCACGGTGCTGGCGGCGCTGTTCGCCCCGGGCCTGGCGATGGCGTTCGGCTGGCAGAACGTGATCGGCCTCGCCGCCATTCCGCTGTCCGTGACGCTGCTGGTGTTCACCGCGATCGCCAAGGACAGCCCGCGCACGCCGGCGCGCAAGACGTTCGCCGACTATGGCCGGATCCTGCGCGTGGCCGACGCGTGGTGGTTCATGTTCTTCTACAGCGTGACGTTCGGCGGGTTCGTCGGCCTGGCGTCGTCGCTGACCATCTACTTCAACGACCAGTATGGCCTGACCCCGGTTCACGCCGGGTATTGCACCGCGGCCGTGGTGTTCGTCGGCTCGCTGGTGCGGCCTCTGGGTGGAGCGGTGGCTGATCGGGTTGGCGGCGTGCGCGCGCTGACCGTGCTCTACGCGGTGGCCTGCGCCGCGTTCGCCACGATCGCCACCGGCCTGTCCACGATCTTCCTGGCGATGCCGGTGTTCGTACTGGGCATGCTGTGCCTCGGCATGGGCAACGGCGCGGTGTTCCAGTTGGTGCCGCAACGCTTTCGTCAGGAGATCGGCGTGATGACCGGCCTCGTCGGCATGACCGGCGGCGTCGGCGGCTTCTACCTCGCCTCCAGTCTGGGCTTTTCAAAGCAATACACCGGAGGCTACGGGCTCGGCTTCCTGATCTTCGCCGTGCTCGCCGCCGTCGCGTTGGTCTGCCTGACGAAAGTCCGCGGCCGCTGGCGCACCACCTGGGCCGAGCAATACGGCGCGGCGCGGATCTGACCATGAACATGATCGCAACGCCTCGTCGCCGGCTGGTGCTGGTCGGCAACGGGATGGCCGGGGTCCGCGCGCTGGAGGAGATTCTGGCGCGCGCGCCCCACGCCTTCTCCATCACCGTGTTCGGCGCCGAGCCGCACGGCAACTACAACCGCATCATGCTGTCCCCGGTGTTGGCCGGTGAGAAGACCTTTCCGGATATCGTGACTCATGATCACGCCTGGTACGAGCGAAACGGCATCGAACTGATCGCCGGCGAGGCGGTGACCGCGATCGATCGCGACAACCGCGTCGTGACCGGCGCCAACGGCACGATGCGGCCTTACGACGTGCTGATCCTGGCCACCGGCTCCAACCCGGTGATCATTCCGTTCCCGGGCCATGATCTGCCGGGCGTCATCGCGTTCCGCGACATCGCCGATGTCGGCACCATGCTGGAGGCGAGCCGTTCGCATCGTCACGCCGTCGTCATCGGCGGCGGGCTGCTCGGCCTGGAGGCGGCGAACGGACTGCTGCGGAACGGCATGGACGTCACCGTGCTGCATCTGATGCCGACGTTGATGGAACGCCAGCTGGAACCGGTGTCCGCGGGCATGTTGAAGTCGGACCTCGAGCGTCGCGGCATGACCGTGCTGACCGAGGCCAACACCAAAGCGATCCATGGTAACGGCCGCGTTGAAACGGTCGAGTTGGCGGACGGACGGATGCTGAAAGCCGATCTCGTGGTGATGGCGGTCGGCATTCGTCCCAACACCGCCCTGGCGAAATCCGCCGGCCTCGATGTCGGCCGCGGCGTTCAGGTCGATGACGGCATGCGCACCTCCGATCCGGCGATCCATGCGGTCGGCGAGTGCGTGGAGCATCGCGGCGCCGTGTTCGGCCTCGTGGCGCCATTGTTCGACATGGCGAAGATCCTCGCCGACCGGGTCACGGACACCGCCGAGAGCGAATACAACCCGACGGTGACGGGCACGCGGCTGAAGGTCACCGGGATCGACATGTTCTCGGCCGGCGATTTCACCGGAGACGAAACCACCGACGCCATCGTGTTCCGCGACGCGGCGCGCGGCGTGCACAAGCATCTGGTCGTGCGCGAGAACCGATTGATCGGCGCGGTGCTGTACGGCGACGCCCGCGACAGCGCCTGGTATTTCGATCTGATCCGCGATGGCACCGATATTTCCGCCTTCCGCGATGAGCTGATCTTCGGTCCGGGCGCCGCCGGAGACGGCGACTCCGGCGTCGAGAACCTGCCGGACACGGCGGAAATCTGCGGCTGCAACGGCGTCTCGAAGGGCCGTATTCTGGGCGCCATCGCCGAGCTCAAACTGACCACCGTCGATGAGGTCCGCGCCCGCACCAAAGCCTCGGCGTCGTGCGGCAGTTGCACCTGCAACGTCGAACAGCTGTTGTCGTTCGCTTTGGGATCCGAGTACGACCCGGCGCCGAAGGTGAAAGCTCTGTGCAAATGCACGTCGCTGGGTCATGACGCGGTACGCGCCGCGATCGCCGAGCGTGCGTTGAAATCGATCCCCGCGGTGATGCGCGCGCTCGAATGGTCCACGCCGGACGGCTGCGCGAGTTGCCGCCCGGCGTTGAATTATTACCTGCTGTGCGCCTGGCCCGGCGAATACGTCGATGATGCCCGCTCGCGTTTCGTCAATGAGCGGATGCACGCCAACATCCAGAAGGACGGCACGTATTCCGTCATTCCGCGCATGTGGGGCGGCACGACGACCGCGTCCGAACTGCGCGCCATCGCCGACGTGGTGGACAAATACCAAATTCCCACCGTGAAGGTCACCGGCGGCCAGCGCATCGATCTGTTGGGGGTACGTAAGGAACAATTGCCGGATGTCTGGCGCGACCTCAACGCCGCCGGCATGGTGTCCGGTCACGCCTATGGCAAAGCGCTGCGCACGGTAAAAACCTGTGTCGGGTCGGAATGGTGCCGCTTCGGCACGCAGGACTCCACCGCGATGGGCATCGCGCTGGAGAAAATGACCTGGGGTTCGTGGACGCCGCATAAGACCAAGCTCGCGGTGTCCGGCTGCCCGCGCAATTGCGCCGAGGCGACGATCAAGGACTTCGGCGTGATCGCCACCGAGAGCGGCTGGGACCTGCATGTCGGCGGCAACGGCGGCATCACCGTCCGCGTCACCGACCTGCTCGCCAAAGTGGCCACCGAGGCCGAGGTGCTGGAATACTGTGCCGCCTTCATGCAGCTTTATCGCGAGGAGGCCCGCTACCTCGAACGCACCGCGCCGTGGATCGAGCGTGTCGGCATCGCGTACGTGCGTGACCGGTTGAGCGACGCCGGCGGCCGTCGCCTGCTCGCCGACCGCTTCCACGAATCCCAGCGCCACGCGCAGGAAGATCCTTGGGCATCGCGCGCCGCCGGCGGCGAAAGTCACGAGTTCCGTGCGCTGGCGGTGGTGTCATGATGCCGCTCTTGTCATGGCCGGGCCTGACCCGGCCATCTCTCGCCGCACGACGTTCGCCGTCAGCGACCCTCGCGACAGTTTCCGAAACGCAAAAATTCCCTGCGCTGACGGTGGCGGCATGACCGACTCATTCAGCGATCGCGTCGAGGCAATCCACACACTGTCCGCCGGCGCCGCGACAGATGGCCGGGTCAGGCCCGGCCATGACGAGGGGACACCGCTCTGCCCCAGGTCCAACGCCGAACCGCCGCCATTCGCCTGGATCCGCGTCGGGACAGTGGACGACATTCCCCGCCTTGGCTCTCGCGTGGTCCACGCGCGCGGCGAGGACATCGCGATCTTCCGTACCGCCGATGACCGCGTGTTCGCGATGCACGATCGCTGCCCGCACAAACGCGGCAAGCTGTCGCAGGGCATCGTGCACGGTACCTCGGTCACCTGCCCGCTGCACAACTGGGTCATCGGCCTCGACGATGGCATCGCCAAAGACCCGGACGCGGGCTGTGTCCGTACCGTGCCGGTAAAACGCGACGGCGACGACATCCTGCTCATGGTGGAACCATGAGCGACATTCACACCACGTGCCCGTATTGCGGCGTCGGCTGCGGCGTCGTTTCGAAATCCGATGGAACGATCGGCGCCGACCCGCTGCATCCCTCCAACCGCGGCCGGCTGTGCTCCAAAGGCGCCGCCCTCGGCGCCACGCTCGATGACAGCGGCCGGCTGCTGACGCCGACCATCGGCGGCCGCGACGCCTCCTGGGACGACGCGCTCGGCCTGGTCGCCGCGAAGTTCCGCCAGACCATCGCCAAACACGGTCCCGACAGCGTCGCCTTCTATGTCTCCGGCCAGTGCCTGACCGAGGACTACTACGTCGCCAACAAGCTGATGAAAGGCTTCATCGGCAGCGCCAACATCGACACCAATTCGCGGCTGTGCATGGCGTCCTCGGTCGCGGGCCACGTCCGCGCGTTTGGCGAGGACGTCGTCCCCGGCATTTACGAAGACTGGGACGAGGCCGATCTCGTCGTGCTGGTCGGCAGCAACGCGGCGTGGTGCCATCCCGTGCTGCACCAACGCCTGCTCGCCGCGAAAGCCGCGCACGGCACGAAAATCGTGGTGATCGACCCGCGCCGCACCGCGACGGCCGACGCCGCCGATCTGCATCTGCCGATCGCCTCGGGCAGCGACATCGCGCTGTTCAACGGTCTGCTGGCGTATCTGAACGCGACCGGAAAGATCGACCGGCGGTGGGTGCGCGACCACACCACCGGCCTCGACGCCGCCATCGCCGCCGCCACCATCTCCGACGTCGATAACATCGACCACGCCGCGGGCGAATGCGGCGTCGATCCGGAATTGCTCGAAACCTTTTACGACCTGTTCGCGAAGACCGAGCGCGTGTTGACGGTGTTCTCGCAAGGCGTGAACCAATCCGTGGCCGGAACGGACAAGGTCAACGCCATCATCAACGTTCATCTCGCCACCGGACGGATCGGACGGCCCGGCATGGGGCCGTTCTCGGTCACCGGCCAGCCGAACGCCATGGGCGGACGTGAGGTCGGCGGCCTCGCCAACCAACTCGCCGCGCATATGCGGTTCGACGATCCGCTCGACCGCGCCGTACTGACCGAGTTCTGGGACGCGCCCGCGCTCGCGCCGGAACCCGGTCTGAAAGCCGTGGACCTGTTCGACGCCGTCGCGGATGGACGCGTCAAGGCGATCTGGATCGTCGCCACCAACCCCGCCGCCAGCATGCCGCGCGCCGACAAGGTCCGGGCCGCCCTCGCCGCCTGTCCGTTCGTCGTCGTCTCCGACTGCTGGCCCACCGACACCACCGCGCTGGCCGACGTCGTGCTTCCCGCCGCTGGCTGGGCTGAAAAGGACGGCACCGTCACAAACTCCGAGCGGCTGATTTCACGGCAACGCGCGTTCCGGCCGGCGCCGGGCGAGGCCCGCCCCGACTGGTGGCAATTCGCCGAGGTCGGCCGCCGCATGGGCTGGGACGACGCCTTCGCCTGGACCTCGCCGGCGGCCGTGTTTCGCGAGCATGCCGCGCTGTCCGGGCACGCGAACAACGGACGCCGGGTGTTCGACATCGGCGCCCTCGCCGGCCTCGACGACGAAGGTTACGACGCCCTGCAGCCTGTCCGCTGGCCATTGCCCGCCGGCTGCGTCGGCGAAGGTGGCAGGTTGTTCGCGCAAGGCGGATTTCCGACCGAGGACGGGCGGGCGCGGTTGGTGCCGGTGCGCTGGAGCGGCCGGCCCGACATCGGTGACCGCGCGGTGCTGCTGAACACCGGGCGGGTGCGCGACCAGTGGCACACGATGACCCGCACCGGCCTGGCGCCCAACCTGATGACGCACACGCCGGAACCGTTGCTGACCCTGCACCCCGCCGACGCCTCCGCGGCCGGCATCGAGCACGGCGCGATGGCCCGCGTCTCCACCGCCGACGGCGCGATCCTGCTGCGCGCCGAGGTGAAGCACAGCCAGCGCCGCGGCGAGACTTTCGCGCCAATGCACTGGACCGATCGCTTCACCTCGTCGGGGCCGGTGGCGCGCGTGGTCGGCGCCGCACGGGATCCGCTGTCCGGTCAGCCGGAAATGAAGGCGACCCCGGCCGATATCGCCCCCGTCGCCGCGCATTTTCACGGCACATTGCTACGGCGCACGAGCGGCCCGTTGAGCGGACCGTTGGCCGAGCTCTGCCACTGGGTGCGCATTCCGCTGACCGAAGGCCATCTGTATCGCCTCACCGGTCTGGCCCCGTTGCCCGCCGGCCTGGCCCGCCACGCTGAAGCCCTGATCGCCGCGCCGGACGGGGCCGAGCTTCTGGAGGTTTCCGACCCGAAACGCGGCGCGATCCGGATCGCCGCCCTGCTCGATGGCGCGGTCGAGGGCGCCTTGTTCCTCGCCCAGGATGCCGCCGCGATTCCGGCCGAGGCCGCGTTGATCCCGCTGCTCGGCGCGCCGGTGGCGGACGCGGCGCGCGGCCGGCTGCTCGCGGGCAGGCTCTACGACAAATCCGCCGCCGAGGGGCCGCGTATCTGCGCCTGCTTCGGCGTCACCCGCGATGCGATCCGGCACGCGATCGTCACCCACCGGCTGCGCACGACGGCGGAAATCGGCGTCGTGCTCGGAGCCGGGACAAATTGCGGTTCCTGCATTCCCGAACTCGAGGAGATCCTGCGCGATGTCCGCATGCCCGCGTCCTGACGGCCACGCCACCTTGGTCGGCTGCGGTCCAGGCGATCCGGATCTGCTGACGTTGCGCGCCGTGAAGGCGATCGAGAGCGCGGATGTGCTGCTGTTCGATGCGCTGATCGACGCGGCGATCCTCGACTTCGCCCGGCCGGACGCGCGCCGGATCGACGTCGGCAAGCGGTGCGGCCGGCACGCGATGAACCAGTCGGCGATCAATGCCCTGATCGTGCGGTTGGCCCGATCCGGCGCGCATGTCGTGCGCCTGAAAGGCGGCGACCCGTTCGTGTTCGGTCGCGGCGGCGAGGAACTGGATAGCCTGCGCGCCGCCGGCGTGCCGGTGACCGTTGTCCCCGGAGTCACCGCCGCCTGCGCCGCCGCCGCCAGCCTGCAGATGCCGCTGACCCACCGCGACGTCGCGCGTTCCGTGCATTTCGTCACCGGCCACGGCGCCGACGGCGCCATCCCCGCCCATGACTGGGCTGCTCTCGTGCGTTCCGGGGGCACCATCGCCGCCTATATGGCGAGCCGCACGCTGCCTCGGATGACCGAGCGGCTGATCGCGGCCGGCATGTCCGGCGCGACGCCGGCGGTGGCGGTGGAGAACGCCAGTCGCGCCAACGAACGACGCCTGTTCGGCACGCTGGCGGACTTGCCCGAGACATTGGCGGCGGCGGGGTTCGCGGGGCCGACGTTGGTGTTGATCGGGGCCGTGGTCGGGCTGGCCGATGAGGTTGTGATCGCGGAACGGTTGGCGGCCTAGAAAGGCCCGGTGCCGCGGCACGGCGAAACCGGTGGGTCCGCGTAACGGGCCGGTTCAACGAGGGTGGTGTTTGCCCGGTCGGAATCGCGCCGCATGACCCGCGCGGATCGGCGAATGCATCGACGATTCCTTGCGTTTTCAGGGGGCTCGGGATAGAAGCCGGGCTCACGGCGCGGGCCGTCAACTCGGGATGTTCATGATGCGCGGCGCTGAGCTCCACTGGCTGCCCCGGCAGTCAACCTGGTCGCGGGCGCTGGCCTCCGCCGAGCCGGGGATCAACGCATGGCCCAATCTGTGCGGCCTCGCGCGGGCTCGCATCGACGCGCTGGAAACCCGCTCGCTCGATCGCAGGCGACAGGCTCTGGTGACCGAAGCGCCGGCCACGGCCGCCGCGCCGCCGATCCGCCTCGCCGTGCTCGCGTCGTCCACCGTCGATCATCTGCTGCCGGCCATTCGCGTGGGCGGCCTGCGCCGGGATCTGTGGATCGAGACGCATACGCCGGATTACGGTCAGTACACCCAGGCGTTGATGGACCCCGCCTCGTCGCTGCATGCGTTCCGTCCGACGGCGGTGCTGTTCTCGCTCGACTCGCATCATCTGCTGGCGGGGATCGAACCCGGTGGGGACGCGGACGCGGCCGATCGCCGGCTCACTCAGATCGCCGAGGATCTCGCGGCCCAATGGGCGCGGGCGCGGCAGGCGTTTCGGTGTCAGGTCATTCAGCAAACGCTGCTGCCGGTGTTCGATCCGTTGTTTGGCAACAATGAACACCGGCTGCCCGGCTCTCCGTACTGGGCGGTTCAGCAACTCAATGCGATGCTGCGGAAACTGGCGGACGCGGAGGGCGTCGATATCCTCGCGCTGGATGCCGTCGTCGCGAGCGATGGGCTGGCCGCGTGGCACGATCCGGCGCTCTGGCATCGCGCCAAACAGGAAATCCATCCCTCCGCCGCCCCGGGCTACGGCGATCTGGTCGCCCGTCTGCTCGCCGCCGCGCTGGGCCGTTCGTCGAAGGCGCTCGTGCTGGACCTCGACAACACGTTATGGGGCGGCGTCATCGGCGACGACGGGATGGAGGGGATCAAGCTTGGCCAGGGCAGCGCTCTGGGCGAGGCCTTCGTCGCGTTCCAGCGTTACGCCCGCGATCTGAGCCGGCGCGGCATCATCCTCGCGGTATGCTCCAAAAACGACGAGGCCAACGCGATCGAGCCGTTCGAGAAACATCCCGACATGGTGTTGCGGCGATCGGACATCGCCTGCTTCGTCGCCAACTGGACCGACAAGGCCGCCAATATCCGGGAGATCGCGTCGCAACTGAACATCGGCCTGGACAGCCTGGTGTTCGCCGACGACAACCCGGCGGAGCGCGCCATCGTGCGGCGTGAGTTGCCGATGGTCGCCGTTCCGGAACTGCCCGACGACCCGACGTTGTGGCCCGCGACACTCGCCGCCGCGGGATATTTCGAGTCGTTGCGGCTGACCAAGGAAGATCTCGACCGCACCGCGCAATATCAGGCGAACGCGCGGCGCGGCAGCCTGATGGCGTCGGCGACCGACCTCGAGGGCTATTTGAAAAGTCTCGACATGCGCGCGATCTGGAACCGCTTCGACCGGCTCGGCCAGACCCGCACGGTGCAACTCATCAACAAGACCAACCAGTTCAATTTGACCACGCGCCGGGTCACCGACGAGGAAATCGCCGCGCTGATCGAAGACGATCGCGCGCTGACCTTGCAGATCCGCCTGACCGACACCTTCGGCGACAACGGCATCATCGCCATCGTCATCGGATTGTTCGAGCCGGGGACACGCGACATCCGCCTCGACACGTGGCTCATGAGTTGCCGCGTGCTCGGCCGGCAGATGGAGGAGGAGACGCTGAACCTGGTGGTCGCGCAGGCGCGCGCCCTGGGGGCGGAGCGCCTGATCGGCGTGTATCGGCCGACCGCGAAGAACGGCATGGTGCGCGAGCATTATGCGAAGCTGGGGTTTGTCCCGGTCGGGCCGGACGCCGCGGACGGCACCACGCGATGGGCGCTGACGCTCGACGATTGGACGGAACGGCCGACCGCCATTGTCAGCGAGCCCACACCGCGATAAGCGCCATGTGCGGCGCCACCATCATTCACGAGGGCTTCATGACCGATCCAGAACTCTACGCCGGATTGAACGAGATCTTCCGCCAGGTTCTGGACAATGACTCGATCACGCTGACGCCGACGATGACGGCGGAAGATGTCGATGGTTGGGATTCGATGAACCACATCTTCATCGTGGTGGAGATCGAAAAGCGCTTCGGCATCAAATTCCAGGCCGCCGAGATGGAAGAACTGAAGAACGTCGGCGAGCTGGCGGCATTGGTGCGAGAGAAGGTCGGCGCGACGGGACGGTAAGTGGCGCGTACTTTGATATTCCGGACGCTGAACTCGCTTACGTCACGAGATCACCGGGACGCCTCTTTCGCAACTTCGTGCGGTGGCTTGCACGGCGTCTGCGGGTTATCCTCGCACGCGAGGCGCCAGCCGATGAAGGCACGTTGTTGCTCGCGCACCACCTGATTGCGCGCGGCGACCGTTGCCACCGTGAGTGGCGCTCCAAAATCGGCTGGTGTGCCCTGGAAAACCCGATGCAGCATGACGTCACCCAGTGCACGCTGGAAATGCGTGGGCTCCCAGAACCACCGCAGCTTCGTGGTCTTGTCGCCCGCCGGCGGAACCGTCTCAGTTGTGTAAGGATCGTATTCCACGAAGTCCCAGGCGGTGATCGTGTCGCTGTGCGCCTCGCTTACCATGTTGGCGAGATCCACCTTGAGTTGTTCCACGTATGGCCAAAGCCCGGCCTGCCGGAAGATCTCCAGTTGATCGACGTGGTTGGCCGCCAGGATCAGCGTTAAACTCACATTGTGACTGAGGCAAAATTGGATCATCTCGCGTAGCATGCCGGTATTCGGCATCGGTCCATGCCAACCAGCCAGCGCGGACTGAAAGTCGGGAACCTCCGCCAAGGAAAACAGGTCCTTTTGGGTGAACAGCGCGTTCATACCCTCCGCGCGCGCGACTTCCAGGAAGTTCGCCGGCGTCACGGTACCGTTGGCACTTAAGTCCAACACCAGGTCGCCGCCTTTGCGCGCGAGCACGGTACGCGCGCTGTCCATCAGGGCACCCATCGTGAGGACCGACAGAAATGCGTCGTGCATAAATTGCGCGTTTCTGTCAGGATTTGGCCTTCCGTCGTCCTGGAACAGCAAGCGCCGCTCATCCGGACCACGACCGAGCGGCCCGTCCGGTTCGAGAAACGCGGACACTTCGAGGATCGCCACCGCGTGACGAAGACGCCCTGTCCCCCAGGCCTGCCGCAGTTCACGGAACAAAACCTCGGACATATTGGAGTGTGGAACGCCATAGTTGTAGACCGGACGATCCGTCACGGGCCAAACCGAACTGCCCGCGTCGATCCCGAGATAGGCGCGGGACGTCCCAAGAACCACGGTCACCGGACGGGCGCGCTCAACCTGGTAGGCCTTCGCCAGCGCCACCTGATTCCAGGTTCCAGGCTTGTATTCGTTGACCCCGGGAATACGCGGCCAGGCGAACACCTCATACGGATTGATAACGGCGTTGAAGGCCGCCACCAGCGCCAGCAGCGCCAGCAACGCGCCAGCCCAGGTCAGAAGAAAGCGTGATGGCCGCGGCATCAGAATTGCCAGTACAGAAATTCGGAGAGCTGGCCGAGCGACAGAATGCCCGCCGCCGAAACCGCCGCCAACCCAATGGCCCATGAATGCGACGGCGACCAGCGCGTCGCGCGCACCAGCCAGGGCTCCTGCCGCGCCGGCTTGAAGCCAATCGCCGGTTCATACGGCGCCAGGATTTGCAGGGTATTCGGCAACGTCAGCGCGATGAGCAGCAGTACGCCGACGCGCAGCACCCCCTCCATCACCTGCGATCCGCTGGAGGCATCGGGACGAATGCCGATCGCGTGCAACACATGCGCCATCGGCCCCAGACGCGCGAGCAATCCTTCCGGCAGCGAAACGCCGTTCGCGCCCGCCATGTCGCGCCAGATCGCCGCGGCCCCGTGCACGGTCGGGGCGCGGAACATTACCATCGCGATGACGACCGAGACGAAGGTCAGCACGAAACCCGTGCTCCACAGCAGCCGCGGATGATCCTTGGCACCCGGCCAGATACGCGCCCGGATCAGCCGCCACGCGTGGTTGATGGTCAGCATCGCGCCATGCATCAGGCCCCAGACGATGTAGGTGTAGCCCGCGCCGTGCCACAGGCCGGAGATGAACATCGTCAGGATCGTCGGCATCATCAGCAGCGTGGCGAACGACGCGATGGTGGTGTCGCGGCCACCGAAGCCGGGCTTACCCGCCGCCATGCGCCGCCGGGCCAGCGCCAGGCTCAACGGATTGTAGATGTACGCGGTCAGGAACCGCGTCAGGCTGACATGCCAACGCTGCCAGAACTCGACGATGCTGGCGGCTTTCAGCGGCGAATTGAAGTTCACCGGCAGTTTGATCCCGAAGAACCGGGCCAGCCCGAGCGCCATGTCCGAATACCCGGCGAAATCGAAATAGATCTGCAACGTGAAGCCGAGCGCGGCGATCCAGCCCTCGAAAAAGCCCAGGGCCTCGCCATGCGCGGCGCGGGCGTAGAGCGGGGTTACCAGCAGCGCCATCGGATCCGCGAGGATGAGTTTCTTGGCGAGACCCATGAAGAACAACGTCACGCCGACGCCGGCATCCTCGGCGTTGAACCGCGTCGTGATCGCGCGGAACTGCGGCATCATCTCCCGGTAATGCACGATCGGGCCGGCGATCAGTTGCGGGAAAAACAGCACGAACAGCGCGTAGTCGCGGAATGTGAACGACGTCACGCGGCCGGCGTACACGTCGGCCAGGAAGGCGATCTTCTGGAACGTGATGAAGGAGATACCCAACGGCAGAATGATGTGCGTCAACACCAGATTGGTGCCGAACACGTCATTGATCGTGCCGCGCAGGAACATCGTGTACTTGAAATACCCCAGGAAGCACAGATTGAACACGATGCCGCAGATCAGCACCGCTCGCGCCAGCCCGGGCCGGCTCTCCCGATGCCGCTCCATCAACCGCGCGAGGCCGAGATTGATCAGGATCGACGGCGCGATCAGCAGCACGTTGATCGGCCGCCACCACGCGTAAAAGAACAGCGAGGCGAGCGTCAGCCACAGCAGCGCCCAGTCCCGGCGCCTGGCGCCGAGCACGTAAAATCCGATCAGGACGACCGGCAGAAAGCCGAAAATGAACTCGTACGAATTGAACAGCATCGCGGGCGGCGCTCTCTACCGTGACCGTCCAACGGCGTTGGCGGGCTGCTGCCGACGAAACCCGGATGTCCAACGCGCCACGACGAAATCCCCGTGATTGACGGTGCCCTGTTCTGGCATGCCGCCGTGAACCGTGTCCATCGCGACGTCAACCAACATGCCGGCCCGTCGCGCGTTACCGAATGCGACGGCGGCATTCGGCCGCGCGCCAGGCAAATCGCCCGATCCGCTGCTAAGCAGATCAAAGGTAACAACCGGATGCCGGGGCGCGCTCAGAACCGCCAATAGAGAAACTCGGAGGCGCGGTTCAGGCCCATCACGCCAATCGCGATGACCGCCCCCGCCGTAAGTGCCCATGCGGGGGTCAATGAGACAGTCAGCCGCCGGCCCAGGCCGCGCGCGATCTCCAGCCGGCCGGATGGCGCGACCGCCGGCATGGTTACCGCCGGTTGCCAGGGCCGCAGCATCTCCAGCACGTTCGGCGGCACCAGAGCGACCGCCAGCAGCGCGACGATCCAGCCGTAGAGGACCGCGAGATCGCCGGTCTCGGCACCCTCCGCGGGCCTCACGCCATGCCACCCGGCCAGGCCGGCGACGATATCGCCGCCCGCCGTGACCGAGGCGGCGTGAAACCAGGTCAGCGCCACGATCACCAGCAGAAACGTCAACAGCCAGGCGAGCGGGCGGGTGGTGCGTTGATAATGCGCGGTGTCCGGCCAAACGCTCGGCCGCACGAGGCGCCAGGCGTGGTTGATGACCAACGCGACGCCATGCAGCATACCGAACAGCAGGAACTGGTCGCCGGCGCCATGCCACAGCCCTGACAGGAACATCGTCACCAACGTGGGCGCCGCGACGATGCCGAAAAATGCCTCCCACGAAATGCGGGCGCCGGTCACGCCTGGCTTGCCGGCGAGCGCTCGGCGGCGCGCCAGACGAATGGCGATCGGGTTATAGATATAGGCGGTCAGAAACCGCGTCAGCGTGATGTGCCAGCGCGACCAGTAATCCACGACGCTCAGCGCCTTCAACGGCGAATTGAAGTTCATCGGCAGCTTGATGCCGACCATGCGCGCGAGGCCCAGCGCCATTTCCGAATAGCCGCTGAAATCGAAATACATTTGCAAGGTGAAGCCGACGGCGGCGGCCCAGGCGAAGAGGAGGGAAATGGGTTTGCCCGCGGCGGCGTCGGAGAAGACAGGGGTGACGTATTCGGCGATCGTGTCGGCGAGGATCACTTTCTTGAACAGGCCAACGGACAGCAGGACGAAGCCGATCGCGAGGTTTTCCCGGCTCAGCCGGTAATCCGCCTTCTGGAATTGCGGCATCATCTCCCGATGATGGACGATCGGGCCGGCGATCAGATGCGGAAAGAACGTCACGAACAGCAGGAAGTCGCGGAAGCGGAAATCCTTGATCTTGCCGGCGCTGATATCGGCCAGCAAGGTCAGTTGCTGAAACGTATAGAACGAAATCCCCAGCGGCAGGATCAGTGTGCGCCAGGTGTAGCCGGTGCCCGCCGCGGCGTTCAGCGTGTCCAGGAAGAAGCCGGTGTATTTGTAGTAGCCGAGCAACCCCAGATCGACCGCCACCGCGAGTGCCAGCAGCCAGGATCGCGTCCGCGGCGTCTCGACTTTGCTCATCCGCACCGCGATCAGATGATTGAACACGATCGAGCCGAGCAGCAGCGGCAGATAGGCGACGTTCCAGGCCGCGTAAAAGAACAGCGACGCCCCGATCAACCAATACTGCGCCGCTCCTGGGCCGATCCGCGCGAGCAGGAACGTGCCGGTCAGGACCATCGGCAGGAACGCGAACAGGAACTGGTAGGAGTTGAAGACCATGGTGTCACGCCGTCCGCATGGGAGGCTCCCGCCGAGGGGTTTGCCCTCGAGAAATTCGCCGCGGGATCCGGTTCAGCCGGGCGTGCGCGCCATCGCGTTGCGCCGCGTCACCATCTCAGCCCAACGCCGAATGACGTGCCGTCCTGGACGTTCGACCCCGATATAAGTCAGCCAGGCCAGCGGAATGACCGAGAGTGAACCAATCAGCGCGAATGTCAGAGCGGTGAACGCTCCCGCCGGGCCGGGATGGAAACTGGCGAAAATCGGTACCGCCAAACGACGGCATGGTTCGTGTATCAGGTAAATCGAGAACGATACGAGACCCAGAAAATACGGGATGCCTCGCGACAGCGCCCGCGCGATAAAACCCGTGTTCAACGCGGTGGAAACCACGATGAAAGGACATAACAGCGCGACGATCAGATCGGTTCCCGTCACCAGGAAAACCGCGGCGGCGGCGTAGATCATGCCTACTTCAAGATCCGTCGCGCCACGACCGCTCGCGCGCCGTGACCGGTACAGGATGTATGATCCCATCCCCAGAACGAATTCGGTGAAGCAATACACGACCTGATCGCTGATGGTGTTGGTCTCCAGATGCAGGCCCGGAGCGCGAAACGCATCGGCCGACAGCACGGCGACCGCGACCAGCAGCGTCGCGGCCGTAACGATGCGGCGACGGTTGAACACGAACAGAATGAACAACGGGAACAGGAAATAGGCCGCGAATTCCGTGCTGATCGACCAGGACGGGCCATTCAAATTCCTGCCGATCCCCAGTCCTTGCAGCATCAGGATGTTCGCCGGAAGATCGAAGGCCAGCGAGTTATCGTTGAAGAACATGTTCGAGCCGACAATGGCCTGGCTGACCACGCCCAGTACGACCAAGGCCATCAGAACGAACACATTCAACGGGACGATCCGCGCGACGCGCTTCAGCAGAAATCCGGGAAACGCCTTCATCCCCTCGGCTTCGAACGCCGGCAGATAGGTGAGGCACATGATGAAGCCGCTCAGCACGAAAAAGAAATCGACCGCCATGTAGCCGTGCGGAACCAACGACGGAATGCGATGAGGCGTGAGTGTCTGGGCGGTCGCCGAGAAATGCTGCATCACCACGGCGAGGGCGGCGAAGCCGCGGAGCGAGGTGAGCGGCCTGATTTCGTCCATCCAGCCCCCCGGTGTCTCAAATGGCGGACCGCGGCGCGGCCTCCAAATGATTGACGCCATGCTGTCTATTTTCCCCCATTCCGATTGTCCAGCATTGAATGAAATGGAATGGGGCCCCGCGTTCAAATGGGCGGCATGGAGCGGTGGAAAATCCAGGCTGCTGGTGGACATGTCGCTCTCTCTCCGTGAGCACGAATACGCCTCACGCCGGATTGTCGCGGCAATTCCTCTCCATCCCGTTAAGACGTCATGCCGGCGTTGGGCCAGTCGCCGCGACCGATGGCCCGTCGGCCGGGCAAGCGCCGCCTCACGAGGTCAACGGTTTGCGCCCAACCGCGCGGTGCAGCGGATTGGCCATGAACAGCAATCCGGCCTCGCGCGCGGCGTGGGTGGCGGCGTGCCAGACGGCGGTCTCCGCGGCGGTCAGTTGCGACAGCACGTGGTCCTCGCGATAGCGCCAGATCGGGCCGTCCGGCCGATCGAACGTGACCAGCGCGGGAAAGCAGGTCAGGGCCTCGAACCCCGCCGCGCGCATGCGCGGATACAGGCTGGCGTCCGCCACGCCGCGCGGGCCAACCGATGGCGGTGGAATGTTCACCTTGCGCCGCACCGGTTCCGGCAGGTCGAGGTGCCACCATTGCGGCATGTCGATCGCCCGCACGATCACCCCGACACGCCCGCCCGGCCGCACCACGCGGTGCATTTCTTTCATCGCGAGGTCGGCGTCGCATTCCTCCAGCACCGTGACGGTGAACGCGTGATCGAACGTCGCGTCCGGGAACGGCAGACGCTCGGCGTTGCCCTCGGTGAAGCGGATCCGGTCGGCGACATTGTCCTCGGCGGCGAGCGCGGCGGCCTCCCGCAGCAGGAACGGATTGACGTCGGTGGCGGTGATCGGATTGGCGCCGCCGAACCGCCGCGCGAGCATCCGGTCGAGCGCGCCCGACCCGCAGCCGACATCGAGGATGGTCTCGCCCTCCGCCGGCTCGATCTCATCGAACAAGGTGTTGATCATTCCGGCGTAGCTCGGTCCGCGCGCCCGGTCCTCCAGCGCCGCGACTCCGCCGAGATGCCGGCCGCCGGGCACGATGACGGTGAAATCGCCGGCGAGGCCGGGGATCACGGGCTCCCACTGCGACGGCGCGAGGAAGAACGGCAGCAGCACCAAAGCGGGGCCGCGGCCGTGCACCTGATACGGGATGCCGGCATGCTGGAACGTGCCGGGGTCGAGGTCCGGGACCGTCGCCTCACCGGGCAGACCACGCAGCGCGTCCGCGATCGCCTCGGTGCGGTCGGCGACGACATCGGCCCAGCCCGGTGCGTCATAGTCCGGCAGCACGACACGGCGCGCTCCGGGCAGCCGAGGCTCGGCGCGCGCGGTCACCTCGGCGGTCATGCCGCGCGCGCCCGACAGCATCACGGTCCGCGCGGCGACGGCGGCGAAGGGCGCGGGGTCCAGACGCGACGGCACGCACAGCAATAACCCGGCGATCCGCGCCGGATGCAGCCGAGCGAACTCCGCCACGTCGCCCGACATCTGCGTCGCCACGTGCGCCGCCTTGAGCCCAAGGTGATCCCACAGCGAGACCAGGCGTTCGGTCACCGTTGGTTCGTGGTTCATGGTGTCGCCCATGGCGTGGTCCTTGCTGTCACCGACGGTGTCCCCGGATGATCCCCCGGTTGCCCACCAGGTTGTCCCCAAGGTTGTCCCCAGAGGTTGTCCCCCAGGGGTTGTCCCCCAGAGGTTGCTCCCCAAAGCTTGTCCCATGGCGGGCTTCGCGGCACGATGCGGGATCGGGGCGGCGAGGAAAAGCATCCCCGTCGCATGGGAGAGCGAACATGGCGGACCCGGACGAACTGCAGGAGTTGCTGGTCGCCCTGATCCCGCGGCTGCTGAGCGCGCTCGATCACCTCGAAGCGATCACCCGCCACATGCATCCGCCTCATCTGCCGCAACTCGCCGCTTCACTCGATCCCGACGACCACGCACTGACCGAGGCGCTTTCCCGGGTGCGCGACGCCGCGTGGCCGGACGAACTGGCTCCGTTTCGGGATCAGATCGTCACGGCGGCCGAGAGCGTGCTGCGCGCCCATGCGGGGCTACGCGAGGCCGGAGATTCCCCATCCGGCGCGATCAGCGGCTATCGCGCGACCCGTCAGCAATACCGTGCGATCGAGGCGCTGTATCCGTTGGCCCCCGCGTTGCCCTCGATCAGCCGCTTCTTCATCGAGCCGGCGCGCGCGGGACGACGCGGCGTTGCTGGCCCGGATCGAGGCCGCGCGGCGACCCGAACCCGATACCGGCGTGTTTCACTTCGATAACGAAACCGGATCGCGCGGCGGGTTTTCGCGTCTACGTGCCGGAATATCTGACCCGCGATACGCCGGTGCCGGTGGTGTTCGCGTTGCACGGCGGCTCCGGTCACGGCCGGGTTTTTCTCTGGAGCTGGCTGCGGGAGGCGCGGTCGCGCGGCGTCATCCTGGTTGCGCCCACCGCCTCCGGCGACACCTGGTCGCTGATGGAACCGGACGTCGATGGCGCGCATTTGTCGCGCGTTCTGGACTATGCGCGCGAACGCTGGCCGGTCGATCCGACAAAGCTGCTGTTGAGCGGGATGAGCGATGGCGGCACGTTCACTCTGTTGAGCGGGCTCGACAGTGGATCGCCGTTCACGCATCTGGCGCCGGTGGCGGCGTCGTTTCATCCGCTGCTGGTGACGATGACGGAACCGGAACGTATCCGCGGTTTGCCGGTGTACCTGGTGCATGGCGCGCTGGACTGGATGTTTCCGATCGCAGACCGGACGCACCGCCAATCGGGCGTTGACGATGGCGGGAGCGAACGTCGTGTTCCGGGAGATCGCGGATTTGTCGCACACCTATCCGCGCGACGAGAACGGTGCGATCCTGGATTGGTTCATGGCGGGCTGACGCACCTCGAAACCCGCCGGTCGACGCGTAACCCCTGGGCCGCCCGGTTGAAACCGGCGGTGAGAACGCCGGCGGCGAGGCGCGAACGCCCAACCGCCTGAGCACTCCCTCAATGTGGCTTCAATTCCTCGCCAACCAGCTTTTCGACCCACTTCGCCATCTCGGTATGGTCCGCGCCCGAACCGAACATCGATTGCGCCGAAACGATCATCTCCTTGCACCAGCGCGCTGAGCGGGGCGGCGGTGCCGGTCTCCCGGCCGACCTGCATCGCGATGGACAGATCCTTCGCCAGCAGGCCCATCGTGAAGCCCGCGTTGAACTTCCGCGACAGCACGAACTGCCTGAACTTCTTCTGCGTCGAGTTGTTCATCCCCGTCGCCGCGTTCAGCACATCCGTCATGACCGCCGGATCGAGGCCGAAGCGTTGGCCGATCAGCAACGCCTCGATCCCGATCAGGAACCCGCCGGTGCTGACCAGGTTGTTCAGCGCCTTCATCGCCTGGCCCGAGCCCACGCCGCCGGTCCGCAGCACCGACGTGCCCATCGCCGACAGCACCGGCATCGCCGCGTCGATGATCGCCGCGTCGCCGCCGACCATGATCGCCAGTTCGCCGGTCTTCGCCCGCGGCACGCCGCCGGAAACCGGGCCATCGATCAATGTCCACCCAAAGCCGCGACCTGTTCCGCCAGCCGTTGCGTCACCGACGGCACGCCGGAACTCATTTCGATGACGATGGTGCCCGGCTTCATGCCGGCGAACACGTTATCGTCGCCGGCGCCCAGTACATGCTCCACGATCACGCTGGTCGGCAGCATGGTGACGATGATGTCCGACCCTTCGGCGAGTTGCTTCAGCGTGTCCGGCGCCGTGCCACCGTTCTGCTGCACGAAATTGTTCGCGACCTCACGACGCGAGTCGTTGATCAGCACCGGGAAGCCGGCCTTCACGAGGCAGGCCGCCATCGGCCATCCCATATTGCCGACCCCGATGAAACCAACGGTTGGATTTATTTGGCATCATCGACTTCCTTGAACACTTCGGTGGCGATCTTGAACGCTTCCAGGCACGCCGGGATGCCGCAATAGGCGCCAACCTGCATCAGGATTTCCTTGATCTCGTCACGCGTCACGCCGTTGGTCAGCGCGGCGCGCAGATGCAGCCGCAACTCCGAGCCGCGGTTCAACGCCGACAGCATCGTCAGATTGATCATGCTGCGCGTCTTGCGGTCGATGCCCGGACGGGTCCAGCACATGCCCCAGGCGATCTCGGTGGTCATCTGCTGGAAGGCCGCGTTGAAATCGTCGGCGCGGGCCAGCGAGGCATCGACGTAATCGCCGCCGAGCACCTCGCGCCGCACGGCGAGGCCCTTCTTGAAAAGTTCGCTTTGATATTCCGGGCGATTGGGTACATCCACCATGACGACGTCTCCTTTGGAACCAGAACCGTGGGGAACCAGAATCGGCGGGACCGTAGAGATTGCGCGACGAGGCGACAAGCGGTTCACTCCGCCGCCTCGAACCAAAAGGAAACCCGAGATGGCGATCAACTTACGAAATTCTGGCGCTGCGTTACGGCATCCTGGATGGCGGACGGTTGCAATACCAAAACTATATCATCCCCGACGACCATCTGGCGCCGGATCCGCTCGACTTTCTGGTGTTCGCCATCCGCGGCCCGGTCGGCACCGCCAACCCGCGCACCATCGTCATGGACACCGGCTTCAACCCGGTCTCCGCCGCGCGCCGCGGGCGAGAACTGCTGCGCACGCCGGCTCAGGCGCTGCTCGACGCGGGGATCGATCCGGCGGAGACGAAGGATGTGATCCTGACCCACATGCACTGGGATCACGCCGGCGGCATGGAGTATTTCCCCAAGGCGATGTTCCATTTGCAGGCTTCGGAAATGGCCTACTGCACCGGTCCCTGCATGTGCGAGCCGTTCCTGAAGCGCCCGTTCGACGTGGACGACGTGAAAAGCGCGGTCACCGCGCTGTACAGCGAGCGGTTGAAGCTGCATGAAGGCACGGTCGAGATCGCGCCCGGCATCACCGTGCATCTGATCGGCGGTCACTCCGGCGGCATCCAGTCGATCCGCGTGCCGACCGCGCGCGGCACCGTCGTGCTGGCCGGCGACGCCGCGCACATGTGGGGCAACATCCGCCAACGCAATCCATTCCCGGTGGTGGTGGATGTCGCGCGCATGCTGCGCGGCTACGACATCATCAACAGCCTCGCCGACGGGCCGGATCACGTCATCCCCGGGCACGATCCATTGATCCTGAAGCGCTTCCCACCACTTAACGGCAACCCGGAGATCGTGCGCATCGATCTGCCGCCGATCGCCTGACCCCGTCCACCGTCCGATGAGCCGGCCATAAGCTTTGCCCCGCCGCCGCCGCTTCGCCGTGCGACCTGACTTCGGCACTGAACCGCGGCCGCGGCGGCGGTGGCTGCGCGGCCTGCTGTGGGGTTTGCTCGGGCTGATCCCGCTGCTCGCGTTCCTGGCGTTCGGCGTGCTCTGGCTGACCGTGCCGCCGGACAACCAGACGCTGCGTATCCCCGGTCTCTCGGCGCCGGTGGACATCACGTTCGACGGCAACGGTGTGCCCAGGATCGAGGCGGCGAATGAAAAGGACGCGGCGACGGCGCTGGGGTACGTGCATGCGCGCGACCGCATGTTTCAGATGGATCTGATGCGCCGCGCCGCGTCCGGCCGGCTGTCGGAACTGATGGGACCGGCGACCCTGGCGATCGACAAGCAGATGCGGGTGCTCGGCCTCGCGCGGCTGGCCGAGGGCGATCTCGCCGCGCAATCGCCCGAGGCGCGCGGCTTGCTGGAGGCGTACGCGGCCGGCGTGAATGCCTGGATCGCCAGCCGCGGCCGGTTCGCGGCGATGGAGTTCCTGTTCTTTGGTCCTCCGGAACCCTGGCGCCCGGTGGACAGCCTGCTCTGGGGCCGCACCATGAGCCTGTGGCTGTCGACCAACTACCGGAACGAACTCATCCGGCAGTCGCTACGGGACAAGGTCCCGATGCGTAAGCTGGAGCAACTGTGGCCGACGCCTCCCCCGCCGCTCCCGCCGCAGGCGAGCCTGACGGATCCGCCGCCCGGCGGCGACCGTCGTCCCGCGCCGCAATTCGCCCGATCGCGCGATCCGGCGGCAATCCGGGCGGACCAGACCGGCACCAACCAGACCGGCACCAACCAGACTGGCATCGCCACGCGCCTTTCGGCGGCTGAGGCGGCGCGCGTGCTCGCCAGGCTTCCCGCCTTCCCCGCCCCCTTTACCCTCCCCTCCACCGCCTCCGACGCATGGGCGGTGGACGGACGGTTCACCGACACCGGCGCTCCGCTGCTGGCCGGCGACCCCCATCTGAGCTTCGACTTCCCCGGCCTCTGGTATCTCGTCCGCGTTGAAACCCCTGGGCATGTGTTGGTCGGTGCCACGGGTCCGGGAACGCCCTTTCTGGTGCTCGGCCATAACGGCCGGATCGCCTGGACCTTCACCACCACCGGCGCCGACACGCAGGACGTCTATCTGGAGCCGCCGGATGTCGCGTTCACCACCCGCCAGGAGCGGATCAAGGTCAGCGGACAACCCGACACGCTGCTGACCGTGCGGGAAACCCGGCATGGGCCGGTGATCAGCGACCTGAACCCGGGCAATGGGCCGATCATGGCGGTCGCGATGGCGAATTTGCAGCCACGCGATACCGGCGCGACCGGCCTCCTGGCGCTGAACCACGCACGCACGGTCGAGGAAGCCGGCAAGGCCGCCCCGCTGATCACCTCGCCGGTGCAGAACCTGATGGTCGCGGATCGCGCGAAGATTGGCCTGTTCGTCACCGGCCGCGTGCCGATCCGCCGCGCCGGCGACGGTTGGGCGCCGGTGCCGGGAACCAGCGAGATCGCCGGAACCGGTCCGTCCCTGATGTCCGCCGAGACCTCGCCCGGTGAGAACGGGTCCGGCCGGCCGGCCGCTACCCAGAATCCCGCGGGGCCAGTCGCCACCGGGCCAATCGGCTTCGGAGCCGGCGCCTTCGGGCCAGACCGCGCCGCGCCAGCCCATGGCGAACCAACCAGCCGCCGCGAGCGGGGACGACGACCCCTATGGCTGGATCGGCTTCGCCTCGGGCGACGCGCTGCCGCATATCGTCGCGCCGTCCAGCGGCCGGCTGGTCAATGCCAATGAGCCGGTCTGGCCGGCGGATTTCCCGGTCTTCATGGGCCGCGACACCTTCAGCGACTGGCGCGCCGCCGCATCCGGACGCTGCTGGACAGTGCGCCCAAACACTCCACCAGCGATTTCGCCGCGATGCAGGTGGACGTGGTCAGCACCTACGCCGCCGCTTTGCTGCCCATCCTGCGCGTGGTGCCCGGCGCCCCGCAGGTGCTGCGCGACTGGGACGGCGCGATGACCGAGAACGCGCCACAACCGCTGATCTTCTCCGCCTGGATGCAGGCGTTCCAAAGCGCCGTCCTGGCCAAGGCCCACATCCCGATCTGGGCCTGCCGCGCCGGTGTTCGAATTCGTGCCCTTCGTGCTGTCGCCCGAGGGCAAGGTCATGGTGCGGCGGCGATTGCGCGCCGTTGTTGAAATCGACGCTGGACAGCACGATGTCCTCGCTCGCCGCCCGGTTCGGAGCCGATCCTGCGGCCTGGCGCTGGGGCGCCGTGCATCAGGCGGTGTTCGCGCATCCGATGCTGCGTTCGATCCCGGTCCTCGGCGCGTTGACCACCGCGCGGATCGGCGTGCCCGGCGACGGCACCACGCTGGACCGCGGCGGCACCAACGAGGCGTTGGAGGCGGTGCATGGAGCAAGTTTTCGTGGCGTCTATGACCTCGCCGATCTGGAGCGGAGTTTGTTCATGATGGCCCCGGGACAATCGGGCAATCCGCTCAGCCGCCACGCGCGGGATTTCCTGACCCGCTGGCGCGACGGCGCCATGGTGTTGCTGGCGCACCGCCCGGTCGAGGTGTCCGGCACCATGCGGTTGCTGCCATGAGCGGCGCCGCGCAAATGGTCCGCGACGAAGAGTTCATCGAAGGCGTGATGACGCGGCGCTGCCTCGCGTGGTGCTTCGACTCATGCTGATCGCGGTGATCGTCGCCGTGCTGTGGACGGTCCTGTTCGCTGTTCGGCCTGCTGACGCTGGGCTTTGGCTTCGGCGCCATGGCGATACTGCCGGCGGTGCCGTTCCTGTATCATTTCCTAGCTGCTCCGGGCCTCCACCGCCACACCCGGTCAGTCGGTCATGGGCCTGACGGTGCGGCGCGACGCGGATCTGGGGCCGCCGACCGGCCTGCAGGCGCTGATCTTCACGGTGGTATTCTACCTCACTCTGGCGACGTCGGGTCTGCTGCTCCTGATCGCGTTGTTCACCGTCCGGCATCGCACCCTGCACGATCTGGCGAGCGATCTGGTCGTCGTGCGCCGCCGCACGTTCGAGGCGTGGGTCCGCCAGCCACGCTGAAACAAGCGCCGGCCCGATGACCAGGGAAATGCCGGCCGGCAAAATAAGTTCGCGGTCGTGTGCGCTTCCGCGCAGACGCGGGTCGCCTCCGGTGCGCATCTGGCCGGTTGAGACCGGCATCAGCCGGCGAGGAAAAGCGATGGGCAGCGAGAATCCCGGAACGCGCCGGTCCGACGAGCAGCTTGACGCGATCATGTTCGAGACGGCGATCTGGACCATCAATGGGCGCAACGGCGAAGTCCTGTGCGCCGTACCGAGCTTGCGCCAGGCATTGGAGCGTGCGGCGACCGTCGCGGCCTCCGGCGCGCTCGTCGTCGCCGTTTGCCAAATGCCGGGCGAGAATATCATCGTCTTTGAAGCCCAGGGCGAGAGATTGCGAAAGCTTTGCGCGAGCCGCGAAGGCGCGCCATTCCAGGAGCCAGGTCGCTGGCGGCGCGCCCACACCCGCGTGGCGGACAGCGGACGCCGTTTGTAAGCCGTAGCTCCGAATGCTCCCGCATGGACAGCGACCCGCGAGCCGTGGAACTGTCCTGGTCCCCTGGCGACGCGCGCACCTCTGGAATTGTCCCTGGAATTGCCCCTGGATTGTCCCTGGATTGTCCCTCGGGGCGCGCCGTCCTCATGGTCGCGGCGCACCGGAATAATTTCACCGGCTGAGCCGTCCAGGACAGACCTGGGAGCCGACTTCATTGGCCAACGACCTCCGGCAGGCACTCACCGCCGTGCTTCCTCGGCTGTACCGGTTCGGACTGGCCATGACCGGGTCGGCCTCGGATACCGACGACCTCGTGCAGAACACGTGTGAGCGCGTGCTGCTGCGCGCCGGTCAACTGCGGGAAATCTCCAGGTTGGACGCGTGGCTGTACGAATCATGCGGAACATTTGGATCGACGAGATGCGACATCGCAGGGTGCGGCGGCACGACCAGATCGAGGCGGCGGCGGACCTGATCGGTGAGGACGGCCAGGCCAAAGCCGACGGCCGGATCAACCTCGCCGCGGTCCGGCGGGCGATGACCCTGTTGCCCGCCGAACAACGCACCGTGCTGATGTTGGTTTGCGTGGACGGGCTCAGCTACAAGGAAGCGGCGGAGGTGCTTGGCATTCCGGTGGGCACGATCATGAGCCGGTTGTCGCGGGCGCGTCACGATCTGCACGATCGCATGGCCAGCCGCCCACATGGGGAGGTCGTCACGCCGCTGCCGGTGCGCCAGGCCGAGCCTCCGGCGCGAGACCGGGCAAGGCCGGCCTGAATGTCCGATCACGAAGATCCGGCCCGGAACGATCCGAGGCGGCAAGATCCGGCCTGGCGGGATCCGGCCTCGCGGGATCCGGGTTGGGGCGATCCGAACCGGCAAGACCCGGGGTCGCGGGATGCGGAGGGGCGAAACCGGGACGCGATGCTGGTCGCCTACGCCGACGGCGAGCTTGACGAGACTGCGGCGGCCGAGGTGGAAGCCTGGCTCGCGGTCACGCCATCCGCGCAACGCATCCTGTCCGCCCATCGCGAGACCGCCGCGCTGTTGCGCGCCGCCTTCCCCGCGAGCCGTTACGCTCCCGACCGGCTCCCGCGGGCGCTGCGGGACCTCCCGCCCCCCGCCGCCTCCCGACGCCGTCCGCGGCCCTCCCACGCCTGGGCCGTCGCGGCGTCTCTGGCCATGGGCGTGATCGGCTACGGCGCGGGCGTCCTCTGGCCCGGGCTGGTCGAGTCCGACCGCGACCGCTTGCTGAGCGCCGTCGCCGAAGACCATGCGGTGTACACCCGGGAGACCGTACACCTCGTCGAAGTTCCGGCCTCCCAGGCCGAGCACCTCAAGGCCTGGCTGGGCAATCGGGTGAAGACCACCCTCGTCATCCCCGATTTCCGCGACGCCGGCCTGACATTCGCCGGTGGCCGCCTGGTGGTGCTGGACGGTGAGCCGGTCGCCGAGCTGATGTATACCCGCGCGAAAGGCCCGCCGATCGCCTTCTACGTCCTGGCGCATGCCGGTGAGCCGAGTTCGCTGGTGGTCGAGCGCCGCGGCGACCTCAACCTGGCGACGTGGGACGACGGGTCGCACGCCTACGTTGTGGTCGGAGACGCGGAACCGGCGATGATCCAGGCGCTCGCGGCCCAGGCGAAGCGGCAACTATGAGGCGCCATGGCGGAGCGGCGGGTGGTTCGTGTCGGGACACCCCATCCGCGCCGGCGAGGCCTTCACCGGGTCCTGGGTTGGCCGTCCTCCCGGCGTGTCCCCGCGGGTTGCCGACCAGAGAGCCGGCTTCCGCGGCGCGGCACACGACTCCCCGTTCCGTCCGGTGAAATCCCGGCCATGAGGGGATGCTCTGACGACATCCTTGTTGACCCGGCGGCCCGGACCCTGGAACATACGTCGCGGAACGTCCGCATGAATTTCAGAACCCCTCGCCGCCCGCAGTTCTTCTATACGACCGCCCCGCTGCCTTGCCCGTACGTGGCCGGCCGGACGGAGCGGAAGGTCGTGACCGAAATCACCGGACCCGGAACCGAGGCTCTGCACGACCGGTTGTCGCGGGCGGGGTTCCGGCGCAGCCACAACATCGCCTACGCCCCGGTCTGCCCGTCCTGCCAGTCCTGCATCCCGATCCGCATTCCCGTGGCGACCTTCCAGCCCGGTGCCACGCTGCGCCGCATCGCCAAGGCCAACGCGCGGGTGGAGGCTTTCGTCGTGGCGCCGCGCGCCACCGCCGAACAGTTCCAGTTGTTCCAGCGTTACCAGCAGGCCCGGCACGGCGGCGGCGACATGGCCACCATGAGCTTCTACGACTACCGCGCCATGGTTGAGGATACGCCGGTCGAGACGTTCCTGGCCGAGTTCCGCGATCCCGATACGCGGCTGATCAGCACCTGCCTGACCGATCGCCTCGGCGACGGCCTGTCGGCGGTCTACAGCTTCTACGCGCCGACATTGGAGAAGCGGTCGCTCGGCACCCACGCGATCCTCTGGCTGATCGACCGCGCGCGGCAACTGGGCCTGCCTTACGTGTATCTCGGCTACTGGGTCCCGGAGAGCCGTAAAATGGCCTACAAGGCACGATTCCGGCCATCCGAGGTACTGATCTCAGGCACCTGGCGGACGTTGACCGACGCCGATCTGGATATTCAGGGCTGCACGGTATCCGAACCGGCGCTGGTCACGGAGCCGACGATCTGAGCGACGGTTCCGACGCGGCCGACCCCCACGCCGCCGCCCCCCACACTGGCGACCCCGATTGGCTGCTCTGGGCGCGCGAAGTGCTGGCGACGGCGCAGACCGGGCTGACCTACACTCAGGATCCGCACGACAAGGAACGCTATCACGCGTTGCGCCGGTTGGGCGCCCGGATCATGGCCGCGCATACCGGCACCGACAGCACCCGGATCGAGGCCTTGTTCGCCGCCGAGACCGGCTACGCGACCCCCAAGGTCGGCGTGCGTGGCGCGGTGTTCGATGCGGAAGGCCGCCTGCTGCTGATCCGCGAGACCGCCGACAACCACCGCTGGTCGCTGCCTGGCGGTTGGGCCGAGGTGAACCAAACTCCGGCACAGTCCGTGATCCGGGAGATCTTCGAGGAATCCGGCTACCACGCGCGTCCCTTGAAGCTGGCCGCGGTCTGGGACCGCGCGCGTCAGGCGCATCCTCCGGCGCCGTATTCGGTCGTTCGGCTGTTCTTCGTTTGCGCGTTGGAGGGCGGCGAGGCGACGACCAGCATCGAGACCAGCGGCCACGGCTGGTTTCACGAAGCGGAGATCCCGGCTGAGTTGTCGCTCGGGCGAACGTTGCCGAAGCACATCGGCCGCATGTTCGCGCACTGGCGAGATCCGGCGTTGCCGACGGAGTTCGACTGAACGGCCGGTTTTTTCCGTGCGCCGTGCGATCGGTCCGGGTCCGAAGCGTGTGCGCGCGGATCGGTATCGAATGCCTCCTACCGCGCCTATGGCGACAATTTCGTTATCTGAACGCGTCGATTGATCGCCGCCGTTGGGTCGTTGGGGTCGTAAAGTTGGGATTTGCCGAAGCCGACGACCTCGAAGTTATGCGGATCCAGCCGGTGATGCTGGCCCAGATAGGTGCGCACCGCGATCGCGCGCGCCTCGGAAAGCCGCTGGTTGTAGCTGTCGGATCCAACCGCGTCGGTATGGCCCGCGATGCGGAAGCGCTCATTGCGCAGCGCCGGATCGGACAATGCTTTCCCGAGCGCATCGAGCGAGATCATTCCGTCATTGCTCAGGCGTGCCGAATCAAATTCGAAATTCACGATCAGATTGACCGACGCCGGCCGCGCTGGCGCCGGTGCGCCCTCCACCGTGACGCCGCGGCCGAGCCTGATGCCGCGGGTGAGTTGCGGGGCGGGCGATGCGAGACAGTCGCGGATTTGCTCGGCGGTCAATGCGCCGGCGCACGGGTCGGCGGCGAGCGCCACGCCAGGCAACAACGCGATCCACGACAGCGCCATGAGTCGATAACGCATGACATTGGCTTCCTTCACGGTGCGCGATCCCGTGTCGTCAAGGTGAGAACCTTGGCGTCCACGAGGCGGTTTGGCTGACCGGGGTCGGGCTTGTAAAGCAAGCTCCGGCGCAGCGCGGACAGGTAGTCGCGCGCGGTCGCGGACGCCGGTTGCCCGTCGGTGAACAACGGACTGGCGGCGGCGACCGCGATCACCGTCTCCACGCCGAATGGCGGTCCGATTTGAATGTCCGGGGTCGTCGGCGCCGCCGAGATTGACGATGGTCCGCGGCGGCAATGCCTGAGGAACGCCGCCCGGCGGTTGATAGAGCACCACCGCGGCGCCGCTCGCCGGGAGATAAGCGACATAGAGATAGCTCGGGAAATCCGGCGTTCGGAGCTTCAGGATCAGCCGGCTTCCGGCCTGGTATTCGGTTCCCTCATGGTCCATCGTGGCCAGCACCATGTCGTGACCGAACGACACGGCATCGCTCACGATCAGCAGTGCTTCGCATTGCGGCCACGGCCGCACGCCGACGACGGAGGTGACCCGCGCACCCGCCGGAAGCGCGCGCAGGACGGCGCTCAGCGTCTCCATATCGGCCTGACTGGCGACCCACCCGCGCAGCGTCGCGGCGGTGGCGCTGTTCGGCTGCAACACCACCCGGGCGCACACGAAATCGTGCGTACGCGCGGCGATCGTTCGGGCAATCACGGTCATGTCCACGGGGGGCGGCTGAGCCGTTGCCG
Organism: uncultured Alphaproteobacteria bacterium; assembly: GCA_963719675.1. Lineage (GTDB taxonomy): Bacteria > Pseudomonadota > Alphaproteobacteria > Acetobacterales > Acetobacteraceae > Rhodopila. The sequence goes on from CAVRDN010000048.1 coordinate 78,767, forward strand.
GCCCAGGCGAAGCGGTGGCGGCGAGAAACGACAGGATAACCACCGCGCGGCGACAGCGAACAAGGAAAGCGTTCATCGTTCTCCCGCCGGCAAAGGCCGATTTTGATACGGATCGTTCGCAATCCATTCCTGCCACGTCCGCCGTGCCCGGGCAACAAGTCCGGGTCGGCATCGTTGCTTTGCGGCTCACGCGCCGCGGGGGTATCGTCGCCGGCGGCATCCGCGGGAGCGTACATGCGATCGATGACTGACGACGCGCGCGCGTTTTGCGAACGAAGCCGGGTGGCCCGGCTGGCGACGGCCGACGCCAAGGGCGTGCCGCATCTGGTGCCGGTTTGTTACGCGATCGTCGGCAACTCGCTGTACATTTCGATCGACGAGAAACCCAAGCGCACCGACATCCCCTTGAAACGGTTGCGCAACATCGCCGAAAATCCGGAGGTCGCGGTCACGGTGGACCGCTGGGACGAGGACTGGCGCCGTCTGGCCTGGGTCATGTTGCGCGGCCGTGCCGAAATTCTCGCCGCCGGCGAGGAGCATGACCGCGCGCAGCAGCGACTGCGCGAACGCTATCCGCAATACCGGTCGATGGATCTGGCGCCGCTGCCGGTGATCGCGCTGCGGATCGCGCGCGTGTCCGCGTGGGGCGATCTGGACGGCTGAGGCGGTAGGTCCGCATAACGGTGACGATAAAAGACGGCGATGGAGGAACGCATGCGGGGACTGACGGGCAAGCGCGCGATCGTGACCGGCGGCGGCAGCGGCATCGGCCGCGCCACCGTGCTGCGTCTGGTCGAGGAAGGCTGCGAGGTCGGGATATTCGACATCGATCGAGGCCGGCGCGGAGGCGACCGTCGCGATTGCGGCGGTCACGCCCGGGCGTATCGCACCGACATCGCCGACCGCGCGTCGGTGGAACAATCCGCCGCGGCGTTCGAGCGCGACGTCGGTCCGGTCGGATTTGCTGGCGAACGTCGCGGGGTGGGAGCGGCCGATGAACTTCCTCGATACCGACACGGCATTATGGGACAAGATCATCGGCATCAACCTGTATGGTCCGTTGCACATGCATCACGTCGTGGTGCGCGGCATGGCGGAGCGCGGCTTCGGCCGCGTGGTGAACGTCGCCTCCGACGCCGGCCGCGTGGGGTCCTCGGGCGAGGCGGTGTACAGCGCGTGCAAAGGCGGCATCATCGCGTTCACCAAGACGCTGGCCCGCGAACTCGCGCGCCGCAACGTGACGTTGAACGTGCTGTGTCCTGGGCCGACCGATACGCCGCTGTTCGATGCGTTCAAGGCGGCGCTCGCCGGGCGGCGCGAAGATCGGCGAGGCGCTGGCGCGCGCGGTGCCGATGCGGCGGATCGGCACGCCGGAGGATTATCCGGGATCATCGCGTTTCTGCTGTCGGATGATGCCGCGTATATGACCGGGCAGACGATTTCGGTGTCCGGCGGGTTGACGATGGTGTGATGGGTCGGGTCGCCCATGATTTGTCCGGGCGATGAAACCAGTATCGCGTTCCAGGAGACTCGCGCATGACGGAAATCGACGGCTACGAAGTCCTCGGCCTCGGCATCTATTTCGAGGACCTGCCGGTCGGGCGCAAATTCCGCACCATCGGCCGCACCCTGACCGAGGCCGACCTGGTGAATTTCATCAGCGTCACCGGCATGACCGAAGTGCTGTTCTCCAACATCGAGTTCCTGAAGCACGAAAGCGACATCAAGCAGCGCGTCGTTCCGGGCGCGATGGTCTACTCGTTCGCCGAGGGGTTGCTGACTCACGCCACCATGCAGCACACCGGGTTCGCCTTCCTCAACATGGAACTGAATGTGCACGCGCCGACCTTCGTCAACGACACGATCCACGTCGAATGCGAGGTCGTCGAAAGCCGCCGCAGCAACAGCCGGCCCAACCGAGGCCTCGTGCGCACCATGAACCGGGTCGTGAAGCAGGATGGGACCCTGGTGCTGACCTACAATCCGTTACGCATGGTGAAGGCGCGGAGCGAGGGGTGAACCGGCTGCTCCCGCCGCGCCTTCTTGATCAGGTTGACGGCGGCGGCGTCAGGCGACCGGTTCGAACGTCGCCTGTTCAATCAGTTCCGGCGCCTTGTCGAACACCATCACCAGATTGAGCGCCGCGGCATCCGGTTTGTTGCGCCCCTGCTCCCAGTTCTGTAGCGTATCGATGTCGATACCGAGCACCTCGGCGAACTCACGCTGCGACAGACCGTGGCGCGCCCGCACCTCGGCGATCAGCCCAGGAGGGAGTTGGCGACGGCGAAAACTGTGCACGTTCATGGCGAGCAGGTCGGCGGCGAGCAGCGGGATATTCGCGCCCTCGGCAATCCGGCAGACCGCCAGCCGGGTTTCAGCGAGACGATTGATGACGGCGTGCGCGGCACGCAGCGTCAGACCGGCGGCGCGTAGCCGTTTCGCGACCGTAATCGGCTTATCGAGCGGGCCAACCAACCGAAGCACCAACGGCACCGGTTCGCCGGAAAATGAGGGGGCCGGGTCGGCGTCCCGGACCGGCCCCAGACGTGCGAACCGCGCCCTCAACTCGGAGTTCGTCGGCATCGAGCAACTCCCTCACTGATTGCGCCAACTCGCGTAGTCCAACCCAGCCGATCGTGTTTGGCCCCGCGCCCTGAATATCAAGCCGACTGAGCGTCGCGACCCGTCGGGCGAAATGGACATAAAACATCGCTTCGATTTCGATCACACCATTCGAGAAGCGGGCGAAAGCGACATCGCCTTCACCAACTTCGATTTCTTCAAGGTGCCATGGCACCTCATTACAACGCGCGGCGCAAGCCATGGGCGGCAGACTCCCGAGCTTCAGTCTGGATTCCGTCACCCGGGAAGCCGCGCCCCGGTTCGCCTGGACGTTCCCTATACGTGAATCGCGCAGGGTCGTCAATTCCGCCGCCTGGTCTTCGCACGGCTGGTTCCCGCGGGCCACCTCGAAGGGCCTTCCCGCCCACGCAAAACGTCAATGAAACGGTCGAAATAATACCTGTCGCTCCGCGGCGCGGAGGGCTGCCGCAACGCAGACCCCGGGCTCAGGGCCGGATGCCCACCGTGACGCCGACGGTTCCGCCAACACGTACTTTGACAGTCCCGGGCCCCGGCGGGATGCAGCACGAGGGTTCAGACGCTGAAGGCGGCGGCGAATATGCGCAGCCGGCGAGCGCGCAACCCAATATCAGCCATCGCATCATCGGGATCATGCGCCCACCAAAGCCCAGACTGGCCGGGCGCCGCAACCCATTTCGCTCGCCGCGCGTCCCTCCACCCCAACCCCCATACCACCTCACGTCGAGCCACGGATCACCCGTCGATCGGGATCCAGATCTCCATCCCACCGAGGCCGGTGTTGGGGTCGAAGTCTTCGGCGTATCGCTCAAAGCAAGGCGCATCCGCCATACGAACTCCCGAAGCGGGCAGCCAGCCATCCATGATCGCGCGCCACGTTCCGGCGATGCCGGAGACATGGCCGCGATGCTGAAACGCCAGGTACGCGTGCGGCGGTACGCGGACGCCGCTCAACTCCGGCGGCAGTTCGGCGAGACTGGACACCGCCACCCCGCACACGTAATCGGTCCTGGCCCGTCTCATCGAAGTCGCAGCACACGCCGTAGGCCTTGCCATCGACCCGCCCGGCTATCGCGCCGATCCAGGGCCCGAACCGCTGCCACTGCGTCGGGATGCCGCTGATTGTTTCGTTGGAATAACGCACGCGCAGCCCCGCGATCAGCAACGGTCCACATGTTTCGCGCCGCGGCGCTTCCAGGTCCGACGGTTCCGGTCTCGGTCATTGTCATCGGCTCCATGAGTTCGAGTTGCTCCAGATCGCCGCGTTGGCGCACCGCTTCCGGCGTAACGCCGAACTGGTCGCGAAACGCCCGGGTAAACGCCTCGTGCGAGCCGTAGCCCGCGTCGAGCGCGACCCCCAGAATGTCGGGAGCGCCGCGCGCCAAAGCACGGGCCGCCTCGGTCAGCCGGCGGCCGCGGACGTACCGCATGACCGACCGCCCGGTACCGAGCCCGAACGCGCGCGACAGGTGAAAGCGCGATACGTCGCAGGCAATCGCGATGTCCTCCAACGAAATCTCTTCCGCGAAGTGGCTTTCGATATACCAGAGCGCCTTGCTCACCAGGTTCATGTGACCTCCCAAACCGGCGAGACCAAAGACTACGTGGTCGCGGCATGGTCCGCTTGATCGATCTTGATGAGATGCCGCGGTCGGCGTAACCCGAGCCCAACCGGCGTGCACCCATCCCGATGGGCCGTAGCGCCAAAGCCACCGGGAGCGAACGTGAGCCGCACCGACCCGCACGATCACGCGCCCGCGGCAGATCCCATGCGCACCGCGGCGGCGCTCGCTGCCTCGGTCACCGCCTCCCCGGCGACGGCCGCTTCGACGATGGCCGCTTCGACGGCGGGCGCCTCGATCACGCGCGCCTCCGCCGTCGCCCCCACGACCACGGTGGGCGCGATCACCGCCGCCGACAAACTGAACAACGCGGCACCTCTGCTGTTCGTGCTGCTGTGGAGCAGTTCCTTCCTCGGCACCCGCGTTGGACTGCGCCACATGTCTCCGTTGTGGTTCGTCGCGCTGCGCATGATCCTCGCGGCGGCGATCGTTTGTGGCGCGACGATCGCCCTGCGCCGCTCGCGGTTTCGCGGCTTCGGCGCTCTGTCGTGGAGCGACCTGATGCATTGCGCCGTCGTCGGCGTGACCACGCAGGCGATCCTGCTGATGACCGCGCATGTCGCCATGACCCGCATTCCGGCGGCGCCGATCGCGCTGATTCAGACCCTCAATCCGCTGTTGTGCGCCTTGCTCGCCTGGCCGCTGCTCGGCGAGCGCCTGCGTTCGACGCAAATCCTTGGCCTGGTCCTCGGCTTCGCCGGCGTGCTGCTGATCCTCGGCCTCGCCGCGCTGCACGCTGAGGCCGAGTTGCCGGACATGCTCGGCACGGTAGCGGGCGTGTGCACCCTGTCCGGCGGCACCCTGTATTTCCGGCGGTTTTGTCGTCACATCCCGCCGCTGCCCGGCACCGCCGTTCAGTTCGTGGCCAGCGCCATCGTCTGCACCGGCTCGGCCATACTGCTGGAAACCTTTTGGACCGATGGGAACCTCGGCGCGTACGCCGGCATCGCGTGGAATACCCTCGCGGTCTCCATGGGCGGCATGGCGCTGTATTTCCTGATGCTGACCCGCGGCACCGCGGCCCGAGCCACCGTCAATTTCTACCTCGTCCCCGGCGTCACCTCCGTCCTCACCTGGGTTATCCTTGGGGAGCGGCTGACGGCCATCATGGTCGTGGGACTGGTGATCTCCTCCATCGGCTGCTGGATGGTCGGACGTCGGCCGGCGCCGCCGCGACGGCTGCCTTAATGCCGCCGGGTTCCGCCGATATGACTTAAAACGCGAATGCAACTAATTTCTCAGGAGAAGACACGATGCGTCATGGTCTCACACTGGCGGCTCTGCTGCTGCCACTGGCCGGTTGCGTCGTTCCGCCGCCACCGCTCGGCTATGGCTACGGCTACGGACAGCCTGGCTATCCGGGCCCCGGCTATCCGCAACCGGGCTACCCCGGCGCGTATCCCGACGTCGGCTATCCCGGCTTCGCCTATTATGGCGACTCGCCGACCCTGTATGTCGATGGCGCGATCATGCCGCTGATTTTTTACGGCGGGGGCTGGGGCTACTGGGACAGAGGCCACCAGTGGCACCGCGCGCCGGCCGGGGTCGAAGGCCGCCTCAATCAGCGATTCCCCGGAGGCGCCGGATATCACCCCTGGGGCGGCGGCCCAGACGGCGCCCAGATGGGGCGACCAGAGGGGGTGAGACCAGAGGGGGTGAGGCCAGAGGGGATGAGACCAGAGGGGCTGGCGAGGCCGGGCGGCTATCCGGCCGGAGGCTTCGGGAACCGGCCCGTCTCGGGGGCTCCTCCCGGAGGAGGATACCGGCCGGCGGCCGTGGCCCCCGCGCAACGTGCCGCGGTGCCCTCGGGCGGCCGGCAGGAAGCCGCGCCGCAGCGCCATCGTGAGGATGAGCATCATTGACGACGAAACCCACGCCGATTTCGAGCCAGGACGATCACCCGCGGGAGCCAACCGCCCGATCCGTCACCCATCCGCCGCCCGTCCGGAGCGCGGCCGGTTGGGTGGTTCCTGATCTTGTGTTTGCTTGGGGCGGTTGCCGTCGGGCGAGCCAACGCCCAAGGGGGAAATGTTCAGGGGCAAACCGGCGGCGAGGTTTCGCAACCGATGGCGGGGGGCAATCCGCGGCGCCGCTTCCGGCCGTGGTCTACCCGACACGCGATCCGGACACGCGACCTCCCGCGGGCGGTCTGCCCGGCATGGCGCCACGACCTGTCTGGGGCTTGAACCAGGGGCAACCGGTCCAGTACCTACCTCGTTGACGGCATCTGGGGATATCGGGACCACGACCGGCGGTTTCATCCCGCGCCCGCGGATTGGCGCCCGCCCGAACATGGCCTGGCCGTCGGGCACGCCCATGCGGGGCCGCGCCTCGCGACTTCTTGCCAAATCCGGCGCCGCGCCGCATCGTCACGAACCAGATCATGCCGCTCAACCGGGGCCGGCCGCGCTGACAGGCGGTCGTCACGTCCTCGGCGCGGCTCGCCAGGAATGAGGACACGCCATGAACGTTGACGCCATCAAGGCCATGGGCCGCCCGAAAGGCCTGCCGTTCCGCATCGGCAAGATCGGTCACGTCGGCATGTACGTGAAGGATCTGGAACGTTCGACGCGGTTCTACACCGAAATCCTCGGCTTCCGGGTCAGCGACGCGATCGCGCCGGGTGAACTGCCCGGCGGCGCCGTGTTCCTGCGCTGCGGCACCGATCACCACGCGATCGCGCTGTTCGGCGCGACGGAGGACCATCCCGCCGGCACCGGCCTGCACCACGTCGCGATGGAAGTGCCCACGCTGGATGAGATCGTTCGGATACGGGAACATCTGCGCGAGCATCAGATCCCGATCAATCTCGACGGCCGCCGCGGCGCGGGGGTTCAACTGGTCGTCGAGTTTCGCGATCCGGACGGCCATCTGCTGGAGATCTACTGGGGGATCGACCAGATTGGCTCCGAGGGGATCGTTCGCCCGGAAGAGCAATGGAAAGCGGTCCGCTCGCTGGAGGACGCCATCGCCAATCCGGTCGAGGGCCAGGATACCACTGTCCACGCCGCGCGGAGTTTGCTCAACCAATGAGTGTCCCTCTTCCCGCCCTGAAGCGTCCGCACGGGACGCCGTTTCAACTGCGTAAGATCGGCCACGTCGCGCTGTTCGTGACGGACCTCGAGCGTTCGTTGCACTTCTATGTCGATGTGCTCGGCTTCCAGGTGTCCGATCTCTATCAGGAGGACATGATGCCCGGCGGCGCGGCGTTCGTCCGGCTGAACACCGACCATCATGGCATCGCGCTGTTCAAGGCGACCCAGGATCGTGAGCCGGGCGCCGGCCTGCACCACATGGCGTTCGAGGTCGGCTCGCTGGATGAAGTGTTCCGGGTGCGCGACCATCTGCGCAAGCACAACGTGCCGATCCATTTCGAGGGCCGGCGCCGCGCCGGCGTGCAGATCGCGGTCGAGTTCCGCGATCCGGACGGCCACAATCTGGAGATCTACTGGGGCATCGATCAGATCGGCTCCGAGGGCAAGGCGCGTCCGGCGAACCAGTGGAAGGGCGCCAGCAGCCTGGAGGCGGCGATCGCCGACCCGGTCATTGGGCAGGATACGACGCTGCTGGATCCGTCACTGGCGCGGAGCGGTTGACCCGGCCGCCGAGACACTGAACCGGCTCTCCCGCGCCGTGCGGTAGAAGGCGTTCCACGACTCGCGGCTGTCCGAACGCTTCAGTATCGCCACGTTCGCGGCGTCGATCAGGCGCCGCAGTTCGTTCGCCCTGTCGCCGCATAGCGTATCGCCATCCCGCTTCACCGTTCGCACCATCATCTCGGCGCGGTGCATCCAGTCGCGGACCTGACGTCCCAGGTCCCGTCTGGAAAGCGATCGGGATGACCGCGTCGGGGTCAAGCGGGTCCGCGGGGCGCACATCGCGAGCCCGCGCGCAGAGGTCGCGCGCTTCCGCGACCAACAAATCCAGGCGGGCAAGAGTCTGCTGATGAACCGGCATGCCGCTCAACCTCCTGGAACCCGAGCCATGCCCCCGGATGACCGGAGCGCTGCCAAAAACGCTATTGCGAAGCATTCGCATTCATGCCAACACCATGCTCGCGCCGCCAAAAGGATGTCAAGCTCGTGTATGTTTGCCTCTGTAACGCGCTGACCGATCGGAGACTGAAGGAAGCGGCGGCCGCGACCGGCAGCCAGCGGCCTGGCGAGATTTACTCCGCCTGCGGCTGCCGGGCGCAATGCGGCCAATGCGTGAAGGCCGTGCTGAGTTTGCTGCGCGATCATGCCGGCCAGATCGAGGAAAGTATCCAGGCCGCCGGCTGACGGCGGTCTCGACGAATGCCCGTGCCGAGTACACACTGAGGCGTCGAGGCGGGAGAAAGCCAGTGTTGCGCGATCCCAAGGTCATCGAACATCTGAACACCCAGCTCACCAATGAGCTGACCTCCATCAACCAGTATTTCCTTCACGCGCGTACCCTCAACCACTGGGGCGTCGCCAAACTGGGCAAACGCGAATACGACGAGTCGATCGAGGAAATGAAGCACGCGGACTCGTTGATCGAGCGTATCCTTTTCCTCGGCGGCCTGCCGAACGTCCAGCGCCTGAACCAGATCACGGTTGGCGAGAACGTCGAGGAAATTCTGCGCGCCGATCTCGGACTGGAGGAAAAGGCGCTCGACGATCTGCGCGCGGGCATCGCTTATTGCGAGAGCGTGCGCGACTTCGTTTCGCGTGACGTATTACTTCGCATTCTGGAAAGCGAAGAGGCTCACGTCGATTTCATCGAACGACAGTTCGACCTGATCAAGTCCCTGGGGATCGAGCGCTACACGCTGTTGAACGCCGCGGCCGCGCCGGAACAAGACTGAGCCGGCGGCACGGTTCGCCTCCGGCGACGGCTACGATCAGCCGCCTTTCCCGATCGTGGCTCTCGCGCCAAACGAGGCCGGCGGCGTCGCGATCGGCCGAGTTGATCCGTGGCTACCTCCCTCGGCGGCCGCCATTCTGACCAAGCTGAGAATGCGTCCGAACGCGAAGCCCCCCGTTCATCCGCGCGCCGGTCCAGGCTGGATCGATGTCATCATGGGACGGCGACCGTTTCGGATATTGTCCCGTGACCGATGTGGAACATTCTCGTGCCGATCGCACGCACGAAGAAACGGTCGTGCGACACCAGCACGCATGTCGCGTCATGCGCCAGGATTTCCGCTTCCAGGCGCTCCTGGCCGGCGATGTCCACGTGATTGGTCGGTTCGTCCATCAGGTAGAAGTTCGGCTCGATCAAGCGCAGCGCCAGCAAACCCAGCCGCGCCTTCTGACCCGGCGACAACAGACCGATTGGCCGTCGTTGCGACCCGTAATCGAAACCGGCGCCGGCGAGCAGACTGACGCTTCGCTGATCCCCCGGACGGAACCGGCCGGCGATGAAGCCGAGCAGCGTTTCCTCCGACGGCAACTGCGACATTCGCTGATCCACGTAACCAACGACGACGGTCGGGCTGATGGTGATGCCGGGGATCGCCTCGCCCTCCGCCGCGCGGCGCAGCAGGCGGACAAACAACGACTTGCCGACCCCGTTGGCGCCGGTGATGACGACGCGGTCGCGCTGGAAGATCTTCAGCGTGCCGGTGCGAAACAAAGCCTTGCCATCCGGCGTGACGATCGCGACGTCGTCCAGCGCGATCAGCACCTTCGCGTGCGTGCCGCGATTGGTCAGCCTGATGTCGCCGGCGCGCGTCTCCACCAGCGGCCGCACGGACCGCTCGATCGCCTCGGCGCGTTCGGCCAGTTGTTTGGACTTCTTCAGCCACACGTCGCTGCCGCTGTTGATCCCGACGTTGCGAAGATGTCCGGCACTCCGCCGCAGCCGGTCGGCCTCCTTCGCGTCGCGCGCCAGCTTCGTTTCGCGCGCGGTCTCGTCATCGTTCAGCAGGTGGCGGGCGCGGCTGAACGGATGGGCGTACGCCCGACATTCGTCCTGCCGCAGAAACAACGTCCGGTTGGTGCAACTGTCGAGGAATTGCCGGTCGTGGCTGGCGATCACCATCGCCACGCCGTCGGTGGCGTGGTTGATCCAGTCCTCCAGCACCGCGAGCCGTTGCAAATCCAGATGGTTGGTCGGCTCGTCCAGCAGCAGCACATCCGGATCGGTGACCCAGGCACGCGCGATCAACGTCAGCCGCTGCCAGCCGCCGCTGAGCGCGGTCAGGACGCGGTCTCGCATTTCGGCCGGTGTATCCAGCATGTCCAGCACCAGACCAACTTTCCAGCCCAGGGTTTCGCGCTCCGCCGGCGGCAGGGCGCGACGGATCGCCTCGGTCATGGTCAGGTCGAGCAGGTTGGCCGGCACATCCTGTTCCACGAAGCCGACACGCAGGCCGCGCCGCCAGGTGATGTCACCCTGGCCCGGCTCGATTTGGCGGGCGAGACAGCGCAGCAGCGTGGTCTTTCCGGCGCCGTTGCCGGCGATCAGACCGATCCGGTCCGTCGGGTGGATGGTCAGGTCGAGATTCTGGAACAATGGGCGCGGCGAAACGATGCCGACGCCGCGCAGATTGATGAGGCTCATAGGGGGTCTCTTGTCCGGTCCGGTCGCCGGGGCGACACGGAAACATGCCAAAGGGTCGGGCGTGGCGGTCGCCGGACGGGCGAAACCGGAAGGAGAGACTCAGATCCGGATTTCGGCCCGCCCCGCGATGCGATGTCGCGGGGCCTGGCAGGATCCGCGCGGATGATGCTGATTGTAGGCGAACATGCATCCCTCCGGCGGCTGGTTGTTCAAGAGGTGGTCTGGATAGAGCACGCCTGGGCCAGTTCGCAAGGTGAAATCCGAGGCCTCCTATCAGGGAACCGATACAACGAGCCTCGCGCGGTTCGTTGGTGAAAGCCGCGAGCCGTCTCATGACGCGCGCGGCAACAAACCCCTGACGTTCGCGGCGTTTGGTCAGTGAAAGTCCCCTCTTAAAGCGGCCGCGCGAAGCTGAGTTCGTGCCCGTCCGGGTCCAGGATATGGAAGTATCGTTCGCCCCATGCCGCGTCGCGTGGCGCGAACGCCGGAGCCAGCCCCGCCGCGAGCGCCCGCGCATGGAGCGCGTCCACATCCGCGACGTGGAAGATGATGCGACCCCACCAGGACCACTGCTTCTCCTGTGAGGCCCGTGTCAGATTGAGATACCCGACGCCCGCGTGGAAGCTCGTGAATGCCGCGGTGGGACCGCCGGATTTCAAAACAAAACCCAGCGCCTCGTAGAAGGTCACGGCACGCGCCATGTCATGGGTCGCCAAAGTGATCGCGCTGATACTTTCGATCATCGTGCCTCCGAAATGTTCCACCCGGCCATGTTTCACGGGGGGCATGTTCCACCGGGCCGTGTCACGCCTGGCCACGTCACGCCTGGCCACGTCAACGCCGGGACACGTTCAGCCGGGCCATGTACCGCCGGGCCATGTACCGCCGGGCCACGACGACGTAACGCGCGCGCGTCGAGACCGATCCGTCCGCGTCTCTCGGCGATCGCCGGGATGGGCCGGGGGCGCCGCTGCCGCCCTCGCCTACGTGCATTCGCGTTTTGCTCCGGTAAACCTTCACATGCTAAGCGCGAAGGATCGCGAGAAGGTGCTAAGCACAACGCATGGGATACTGGGGCAAGGTTATCGGTGGAATGGCCGGGTTCGTCATGGGCGGCCCGTTCGGCGCCGCCATCGGCGCCGCCCTCGGTCACGCGGCGGACGGTGGGGGTGGACCGCGCCTGCCGTTCTCCTCCATCACCAACTCCATCGCCGGCCAGGCCAAGGTCGCGGCATTGCTCGGTCAGAAACAGCAGGTGTTCTCGATCACCGTGGTCGCGCTGTCCGCCAAGCTCGCCAAATGCGACGGCCCGGTGAAACGCGCCGAGATCGACGCCTTCCGCCGCCAGTTTCGCGTCCCCGACAGCAACGTGCGGGAGATCGGCCGCCTGTTCGACCTCGCGCGCGAGAGCACCGATGACTACGAGGTCTACGCGACACAACTCGGCAACGCCTTCGCCGACAACCATGCGATGCTGGAGTTGGTACTGGCTTCGCTGTTCGCGGTCGCCCGCGCGGACGGCGCGGTCAACCCGAAGGAGCATGCGTTCCTCAGCGGCGTACATCGGGCCTTCCGGCTCGACCGGCTGGCGTGGGATCGTGCCTCGGGCGCGGCGCCGCCGCGGCCGTCCTCCGACGAGCCGGACCCGTACGAGATTCTCGGCGTCGCGCGCTCGGCTGACGGCGAGGAACTGCGCGCGGTCTGGCGCAAGCTGATGCGGGAAAACCACCCGGACGCCCTGGCGGCGCGTGGTGTGCCGCCGGAGTTCATCGAGAAGGCGAGCGCCTCGGTGGCCCGGATCAACGCCGCCTGGGATCGCATCAAACGGGAACGCGGCCTATGAGCCCCTCGCCTGGCCATCCGTCCTTTGGGCATCCGTCGATTTGGGAAGCCCCCAGCCCCAATCACGACGAACGCCCGGCGGACGAGCCGGTGGACATGCTGATCCTGCACTACACCGGGATGCGCACCGCGCGCGAGGCGATCGAGCGGCTGCGCGATCCCGAAGCGCGGGTGTCGTCGCATTACGTGGTCGATGAGGACGGCGCGGTCCTGCGCCTCGTGCCCGAGGACCGGCGCGCGTGGCATGCGGGGGTGTCGTACCTGGCGCGGCCATGGCACGCTGAACGGCCGCTCCATCGGCATCGAGATCGTCAATCCGGGCCACGAGTGGGGCTACCGCGACTTTCCGGCGCTGCAAATGGCGGCGGTTTGCGATTTGTGCCTGGGGATCCTGTCGCGCCACCGGATCCCCGCGCGCAATGTGGTCGCGCACAGCGACGTGGCGCCCGATCGCAAGGAAGACCCGGGCGAGAAGTTCGGTTGGGCGGATCTTGCCCGGAACGGCGTGGGGCTGTGGCCAGTTTCGGTGAAGGACATGGGAGTTGGCGGCATCGTGCGCGACGCGATGGGGCTTCGGCCGGTGCGTGGCGCGCTGGCGCACATCGGCTACCAGGTCGCGCCGGAGGGTCCGCTCGACCCCGCGCTGTCGACCGTGCTGCGCGCGTTCCAGCGCCATTGGCGACCGGAAGCGGTGACCGGACAGGCCGACGCCGGGACACTGGCACGGTTGGAAGCGGTCGCGGAGTTGGTGGAGACCGCGTAACGCGAGCCTCCGCCTGAAACCGTTGCCATGTCATCGCCAGGCTTCAGGCATCGCGGCGCTCGGGGTCTGATCCAGATGCGCAAATCGGGCACCGAGCGTGCCAAACCCAGGCGCGGATGACCTGACAATTCGTTGACACCGACCCGGTCGCGGCGGCGGCGATCAGCGGGACAGCGCTGGCATCTGGCGCCTGACCAACCCAAAGATGCGGCGTCTGTTTCCTCAGGACGAAGCGGCGACCATCCGGGAGCGGCGGCCCCAATTCACGGAGCCTATAAGGCGCCTGGCAGCCCAATGTTTCTGGGCGGCTCGCGCTGCCCCGGTTCAGGTCCGGATCGCGCGTTCTCGCCAGGTCAGTCCGGCACCCGTCCTCGGACAGCGTTCGCCCGGGCCGCACAGGCGATGCGCCCCGTCGCGTCGCGCGGGAGTGTCGCGCGCACGCGCGCCTTGACCCGTTCGGTCGCCTCGGCACCCAGCGAAGCGAGCGACACCTTCGGGCGTCCGGCGCCGCTGGTCGCGGACCAGAATGCCTCGAAGTCTTCGAAGGTCCGCTGAACGCCGATGACCCGCGAGTTGACGTCGCGAAGCCCGGCCCCGGTCCAAAGTCCGAGCAGGCGATCCATCCGCGACGCCCCGGAGCTCGGCGGTCTCACATCCTCGCCGCCTTCCTGAATGATGGCGTCCTGAAGCGGTTGAGTTGGCGAACCGCCGAGTTCGTCATCCCACACATAGGCTGTGACCCATCCGCCGGGCCGGACGACACGAGCCATCTCGGCCACGCCCTTGGCGGGATCGGGCACGAAGTGAATGACCAGTGCCATGACCGCGATGTCGAAGCTCGCGTCCGCATAAGGGAGTGCCATCGCGTCGCCCCGCCGGAACACCGCGCCCCGCACACCAGCGCGCGTGCGCGCATAGGCGAGTTGGTCGTCCGACATGTCGATGCCATCTACCGAGGCCGGGGCGCACCTGTTCAGGATCAATTTCGTGAATGCACCATTTCCGCACCCGATATCGGCCCATCGCTGCCCAGGCGCGGGCGACAACCAGTCCAGAAACGCCTGCCCGACGATGCCGCTCCAGATGCCCATGAGGCGTTCGTAGGCATCGCCGTCATCGAAACGAATTGGCTGCGTTCCCATTGATTTTTCCTCTCCCCATCCGTGCCGCCGGCCGATCTCGTCCGCCGCCGGCACCGCCTTCCGTGCCGGCCGGCATAACCGGTTATCGCCTCGGCACGCCAGCCTTGCGCAGACCCTCCGCCACGCGTTCGACGAGCGCGACGGCAGCGCCCTTTCCGACGCTGCTCATGAGGTAAGCGACAGTCGGCTCTCCGTCGGACACCCTGAACTGGCGAACGCACTCGGCGGCTTCATCGACGCGACCAAGATGGCCACACAGGCTCAGCTTGAGACGCACCGCCGGCATTCCGCAATTTTCCCGCAGCGCCGCTTCCGCCCATGGCAGCGCGGCCTCGTATCGACCCGCCGCCAGGTGGGCGAGCCCAAGCGTGGCACAGAACGAAAACATGCCCGGGTCGAACGGGCTGAGGCGCATCGCATGCTCGGCCGATGCGACCGCCTCGTCCGGTCGATCGAGATAGGCCAGAACCAGCGCCCGGTGCCCAAAGGCCAGGGCGAAACTCGGGTTCAGCGCAATCGCGTGGTCGAGCGCGCTGAGCGCCGCGTCGTTGTCTCCCGCCAGCACCGACAAGGTCAGGCCGGCGAAATCGAGCACCAGCGGATCGTCGCCGCCGGCGGCAATCGCCTGCCGGGCCATGCGGATCCCTTCCTCGACCTCCCGGCCGGCGGCCGGAATCCAGTGGCGCTGAAACCGCATCATTTGCGACAGACAAAGCCGGGCCATCGCCGGCGCGTAGCCGCGATCGAGTTCCAGCGCCCGGCGCGCCAGCCGAACCGATTCGGCCATGCTTTGCTCCGTGCGCCTGAATGCCTGCGCATGCGCCCGCAGATAGAGGTCGTAGGCATCGAGACTTTCGGTCGGCTTGCGTCCCGCCCGTCCGATCTCGGCGAGACGCAGCTTCGGCTCGATCGCCCCCGCGACACCCGACGCGACCCGGTCCTGGAAATCGAAGACATCATCCAGGGTGCCGTCAAAACGTTCCGCCCAGATGTGCGCCTCGGTCGCCGTATCGATCAACTGACCCGCGATGCGGACCCGGCGCCCGACCTTTCGCACGGAGCCTCCCAGCAAGTAGCGTGCACCCATCTCGCGCGCCGCCTGCCCGACGTCTCCCGCTCCGCCCTTGTGTCCGAATTTCGCATTGCGCGCGATCACGAAGAGCCACGGAAAGCGGGCGATCGCCGTCGTGATCTCTTCGACCATGCCGTCGACGAAGTATTCCTGCTCAGGGTCGCCGGTCAGGTTCTCGAACGGCAGCACCGCGAGCGACGGTTTCTCCGGCCGCGGCGCGGCGCTGGGCCTGGCACTGATCTGGACCGTCTCATCGGCTACTTCCGTGACTTCGCCGATGAAGCGTACCCCGTTGCGGATGAAGGTACGGACCAGCCGCTGCGCCGTACCATCGTCGCCCAATGCGCGACGCACCGCGTTGATCCGCGTCGTCAGGGCGGACTCCGAGACGATCCGGCCATCCCAGACCGCCCGCAACATGTCGTCCTTGCTGACCACCCGGTCCCGGTTCAGCACGAGGAAGGTCAGCAGATCGAAGGCCTTGGGCTCGAGATCGACCGGTTCGCCACGGCGCCGCAACTCGCGCCGTCCGATGTCAAGCCGGTGGTCGCCAAACGCCAGAACCACCTTCCGCTCCCAGCCAACCGTTATGTTCCCTCGTTGCATCATAAGCCTGCCGTAAGGGAGAAAGAAGCCCGCCGTAAAGCGGGGAACCCGCGCCTGGGGCACATTCGCGAGCCTCAACACCGGGAGAAGGGCAATGGGATCTCCGATCGGTTTAACCGCTCTGGTTTTGGCCAGCATGGGAGCTGGCGCCTGCATGGTGCGCGTGTTGCACGCCGAGACGAAGGCACCTGTTTACTTCGTCGGCGAGATCGACGTCACGGACCCGGAAGGATATGCGAGAGAGTATCTTCCAAAAGCCCGTGAGATCATCAAAGCACATGGCGGCCAGTTGGTCGCGGCCGGCGGCGCCGGCGGGACCGGAAATCAGGTCATCCCCGTCGATGGCGAGCCGCCAAAGCGCGTCGTTATCTATCGGTATCCGAATGTCGAGGCCGTTGCGGCCTGGCGGCACGATCCGGCATACGAAGCGGTCCGGAAAGTTGGTGAGAAATACGCCAAATACCGCACCTTCGCCGTCGAGGGCACACCCCAATAGCCGCGCGATCCGACCCCCGCGGTCGCCTGGTTGACCGAAAGCCGCGGGTCAGCGTCCTGAAGTTCCGCTCGCGCCAGGCGATTAAGCCCGCGTCCCCAGTCGTGCCTGCCGTGCCAACCGCGGTCCGCGGGCGACACCGAACGTGGCTTCGATATCATCCAGCAACGTTTTCACCGCCGCGTCCTCGCCCGCGTATTTGCCGACATGGCCGCGCATCAGCCGCACGATCTCCGCCGCGAGCAGCCGCAGCCCGACCAACGTCGCCGACCCCAAGTCCACGACGCCTTTGTCCAGCGGTGCGACGACGCTCTCCGCCGCCGCCTCGAACACGGACGTCAACGCCACCAGACCACCCAGCCACAGCGCCCGCTCATTGTCCGGCTCGGTCTCGGGGCGCAACCGCCGCAGCAGGAACCGGAACGCGCCCAGCGTGCCAAAGGTGCCGACGGCGTCTTCGACATCGCGAAACGGCAACGCCATGTGGTCGTAGGCCCGGCCGGCCGGCCCCAGCAGAGCATTCGCCGGCACCTCGCAGGCGTCCAGGATCACCTGGCAATGCCGCGAGGGACGCAGCGCGTGAAAGCCCGGCATATCCTTCAACGTCAGGCCCGGCGTATCGCGCGGCACCAGGAACATGCTGTAGCGTTTGCGGCCCATGTCCTCCGAGGTAATCGCCAGCACGATCAAAACATCCGCGATTGGGCCGTTACTGGTCCACGCTTTCTCCCCGGTGATGCGCCAGCCGGTCCCGGTGGGTTCCGCCCGCGTTGTCAACGACTTCGGATGCGCGCCAACGCCGGGTTCGGAGATCGACACGGCGGCGGTCCGGCCCAGCCACGCCGCCTTCTGCGCATCGGTCCCGAAGCCTTCGAGGAACCAGCGGCCGACCATCTGCCGTCCGCCCCACACACCGCCAACACCGAGCAAGCCGGTGCGCTCCACCAGCGCCGCCTTGATCCGGGCGATCTCCCGATACGACGAGCACGGCGCCAGCAACCCGGCCTCCGCCATGCCGGGCATCGGATCGACCGCCGGGTCCGGGCAAAGCGCCAGCCAGGCGTCGACCGGGTCCGCCGTCACGCCGTCACCCGCTCCGGCGTCACGTGATGCCCCTCTGGCTGCCCATCCGGCGCGAACAGCGCCTCGATATCGTCCATGGTCAGTTTCAGCGCGCCGCCGCCTTCCGCTTCCATGACCGCCGCGACCAAAGCGCGTTTCTTCTGTTTCAGTTGCTCCATCTTTTCCTCGATGGTGCCGAGCGTCACCAGGCGGTGCACGAACACCTTCTTGTCCTGGCCGATGCGATGCGCGCGATCGGTCGCCTGATCCTCGGCCGCCGGATTCCACCAGGGATCGTAATGAATGACCGTATCGGCGGCGGTCAGGTTCAGCCCGACGCCGCCCGCTTTCAGGCTGATCAGGAACACCGGCACCTTGCCCGCCTGGAAATTCTTCACCGGCGTCTTGCGATCCTTGGTGTCGCCGGTCAGCATCACGTATTCGATCTTCTCGTCCCACAACCGTTGCTCGATCAAACCGAGCATCTCGGTGAACTGCGGAGAACAGCAAAATCCGCCGTCCCTCGGAGATCATGATCGGCAACATCTCCGCCAGCCGATCCAGTTTCGCCGATGCCGGCCTTCGCCTTCTCCACCGCCTTCAACTTCAACAGCCGCGGATCGCAGCACGCCTGGCGCATCTTCAGCAGCGCATCGAGAATGATGATGCCCGACCGCGCCAGCCCCTTGTCCGCGATCGCCGCCCGCACGCGCGAATGCATCGCCAGCCGGATGCCGTCGTAAATCGCCCGCTGCGCCTGCTCCATCTCCACGACGTCGAAGATCTCGGTCTTGGGCGGAAGTTCCGTCGCGACCTCCGACTTGGTACGACGGAGCATGAACGGGCGCACGCGCTTGTTCAGCAGAACCTGGCGTTCGTGGTCGCCGTGCTTCTCGATCGGATTGCGATAGCGCGCGCGGAACCCGCGTTGCGAGCCGAGGAAGCCCGGCGCGAGGAAGTCGAACAGCGACCAGAGTTCGCCAAGGTGGTTCTGCAACGGCGTGCCCGACAGACACAGCCGTTGACCCGCCTTCAGCCGCAACGCCTGGCGGGTCGTTTCGGCATTGGGATTCTTGATCGTCTGCGCCTCATCCAGGATCACCGCGTGCCACTCGCGCGCGACCAGCACCTCATGATCGCGCGCCAGCAACGGATAGGTCGTCAGCACCAGATCGTGATCCTTGATCGACCGAAAGCGTTCCTTGCGGGTCGGCCCGTGCAGCGCCAGCACGCGCAGCGAGGGCGCGAAACGTTCCGCCTCCATCGACCAGTTCGGGATCAAACTGGTCGGGCACACGATCAACGCGGGTTTCGTCAGGCGTCCGGCCGCTTGCTCGATCAGCAAATGCGCCAGAGTTTGCACCGTCTTGCCCAGACCCATGTCGTCGGCGAGAATTCCGCCCAGATCGGCACCGCGCAGGAATTGCAGCCAATCGACGCCGCGCGCCTGATATTCCCGCAACGCTCCCTGGAACGTCTCCGGAATAATCGCGTGCGGGATCGTTCCGCCCGCCTCGCGCAACTGCCGGCCCAACGCGCGCAACGTCTCGCCGCCCTTCAGGTCGAGACCGGAGCGTTCTTCCAGTTCCGCGAGGTTGGCGGCGTCGAGGCGGGAAAACCCGATCCGTTCGCCATCCACGCCCAGTCCACCGCCCGCGTAGAGCTCCATCAGGGCGCGCAACGTCGGGCGAATGCGGCCCAGAGGCAGCGACAGCAGCCGCCCGTCCGGCAAGGTCAGCAGGAACGGCTGATCGTCCTCCCCTTCCAACGACAACGAGGAGTCCGGTTCGGTGATCAACCGCACCAGCGCGGGCACGAGATCGACGTGGTCGCCGCCGACCGTGACGCCCAGATGCAGTTCCAGCCAGTCGATGCCGGACGTTTCCTCCAGTTCCGCGGAGAAATCGCTGTCGGGGGTGACGACGTGGATCGGGAAGTCGTCATCGACCTCGACCTCCCATCCTTCGGCGCGCAACTCCGGCACCACCTGGAGAACGATCGCCAACCAGGATGATTTGCCCGATGTCTCGTTCAACGCGAAATCGTCGGTGTGCGCGTGCTGATAATACACCGGCGCCAGATGCGCGACGCGGCCCATTCCGAGATGGGTTAAGGTTTCGAGGGCCTTTTGCTCACCCACCCGGTCGCGCGCGAGGTCGTACAGCCTGCCCTCATGCGACACCCGGCGCGGCGGCGGCCTGGTCGTACTCGGGCACGGTCAACGGGCCGTAGCGGAACGCCAGCCGGGCGAGCGGCACTTCATACAATCCACCGCCGACATGCCGGGCCGAGCCGCGGCCATGCGCCGGATCGACCGGCAGCGTGCCGTTGATCAGACGTAGATACGGCCGCGCCTGTTCCGCGATCTTTTCCGCCGGCGGCAATGTCTGGGGCACCGGCACCGGCAGCGACGGCAATCGCTGGCGCAATTCGGCGGTCACACGTTCCGCAAGCTCCGGCGGTACCGGCGGCGAGCGCAACAGCCGCGCGGCCGCTCGCGCGGGAATGTCCAACGAAATCGGGCCAACGACGCCGGTTCTGGGCTCAACATACCACAGCATGGTGCTGTCGAGTGGGACCAGCCCCTCCTCCAGCGCCAAACTCGTTTGCTGCGTCCCATCCTGGGCCAGCTTCCACACGATGGTCCCTGTCCGCGCTTTGCCCTCGGTGACGTTCGGCCCATCCGCCGAGCCCCAGAAGGCGCGGCCGGTCCCGATCACACGACGCAGCGTGTCCACCGGATCCTCATCGGTGGCGCGGTTCAACTGGTCGGCCGCGATCCGCCGCAGCCGGGCCAGGATGATCCGGTCGGACGGCCGCAAATATCGCGCCGGCGTGCCGATCTGATGCAGCGCGTATTGTTTCGGGTGGCTGACCTTGCCGGTCTGCAGCAACCGCACCGTGAACGGGCGCACCACCAGCGCGGGCGCCCCGCGTGACGCGTCCGTCGTGGACAACACGTAGTGCAGCCGCTGATGCACCGAGGGCGGGAAATCCTCGGTCTCCTGCGCGTCATCGGCGTGCAGCGTCGACAGCCAGCCGGCCAGATCGTACGGCAGCAGCGAGTCGGCGGCGGTCTCGGGCCGGGCGGTGGTCATTGGCGGCACGTCGGCGCCACCGCCCGCCAGTTCCTCCCGGTGCGCCGCGACGAGCACGGCGGCGACGTGCTTGCAATCGCGTCCGACCGGACAGGAGCACATACCGCTGATCCCGACCCCGCCGTGACGCCCGCGTCCCACCACGATGCGTTGCAGATACGGGTCGGGCTGCGTGCCCTGGGTTTCGGCGAAGATCAGCGCGCCCTGATTGGCGATGCGCAGATTGCGCACGCGTCCACGGAGTTCATAGATCCGCCCGGCTTCCAGCGTGGCTGGGGCGAAGGTGGCGCGGATGGCACCGTCGGTGAGGACGAGCGCGGGGTCTATGTCGGGGGCAACTGGCACAACATGCATGGAACTAGCATGGACCACGCGTTCGAGTTGCCGCCAGCTTGCATGGCAGCCCCCGGAAATGGTCTTTTCCCGGCTGGTGGCGCGAAGGAGATGAAAAATGACGGAAATGTCGCGGAATGAGCGGGAGCTGGGGCTGGTCGCTCTGGCGCGGCGCGTGTTGCCGGGCGGCAGTTTCGGCAACCTGTCCTCGGACATCGTGATCGCCGAGGGCCGCGCCGGCCGGGTGTGGGATGTCTCCGGCAACGAATACGTCGATTTTCTGCTGGGCTCGGGCCCGATGTTCATCGGCCACGCGCATCCCGATGTGGTCGCCGCGGTGCAGGCGCAAATCCCTCGCGGCGTGACGTTCTTCGCCAACAGTGAGCCGGGCATTCGGCTCGCCGCCGCGATCGTCGATGCCATCCCGTGCGCCGACAAGGTGCGCTTCACCAGCACCGGGACCGAGGCCGACGTCTACGCCATGCGCGTGGCGCGCGCGTTTCGCGGCCGCGACAAGGTGCTGAAGTTCGAGGGCGGCTTTCACGGCATGAGCGAATACAGCCTGCAAAGCCTGTCGCCGAAACGGCCGGGCAATTTCCCGCAGGCGGTGCCGGATTGGCCGGGCATTCCGCGGTCGGTGTCGGGCGACATGCTGATCGCGCCATTCAACAACGCCGAACTCGCGCGCCAGCCTGATCCGCGAGCATCGCGAGGAACTCGCCGCCGTGATCGTCGAGCCGTTCCAACGTTTGTTGAAGCCGCGGCCCGGGTTCTTGCAGGCGTTGCGCGACGTGACGGCGGAGTGCGGCATTCCGCTGATCTTCGACGAGATCGTCACCGGCTTTCGTTTCGCCTATGGCGGTGCGCAGGAGTATTATGGCGTAATTCCCGACATCTGCACATTGGGCAAGATCGTCGCCGGCGGCTTCCCATTGGCGGCGGTGTGCGGGCGCGCGGACATCATGCGGCACTTCGACCGCTCCGAGGTGGGTGACGCCGTGCTGCCGCAAATCGGCACGCTGTCGGGCAATCCGGTCGCCTCGGTCGCCGGGTTGGCGACCTTGGAAGTGTTGCGCGAAGCGGGCACCTACGAGCGGGTTTTCGCGACCGGTGGGCGGTTGATGGACGGTCTCTCCGGCATGATCCGGAAACGCGGACTGCCGGCGCAGGTAATCGGGGAGCCGGTGTTGTTCGACGTGATCTTCGCGGAAGGCGAGATTTTCGACTACCGCTCCGGTTTGCGGCAGGATGCCGAGGCGCTACGCCGGTTCAACCTGGCGCTGCGGGGTGAGGGCGTGCTCAAAGGCGATACGAAGTTCTATGTCTCCACCGTGCACGATGAGGACGACGTGACGAAGACGCTGGCCGCGTTCGCGACGGCACTGGACGCGGAGGTCGCGTTCCGGAGGAAATGAGGCGAGCGGATCGACAGATCCTGGCCCAGCGCCGAGGCGCGTTCATGAAACGACGGCGATAAAAAGGGAAACGTCGAGATGCGGTGGCTGGTTCTGTTGCTCCTGGCCGTGTTGTCCGCCTGCGCCCAGCCGCCACCGCCCGAGGACATGTCGAAAGGTCCCGATCCCGCCGCGTGGTTTCCGACGGACTACGACGCGTCCCGCCAGCGCTTCCGGGCCGACTGCGCGAAACTGATCGCTTCCGTGCGAGACTTTTGCCGCGACTGGAAAGTACCCAGTAACACCGACCCGGACCTGACAATCGATTACGGCTTCTTCTCGCGCGGCGGCGACCGTTTGTTGGTCCTGCAATCCGGCATCCACGGCCCCGAAGGAGAATCCGGCGCCGCGGCACAATTCTACTTCATGAACACATATTCGCAGCCGTTGCTGGACAAAGGCGTCGACGTGCTGATCATCCACGCGATGAACCCCTGGGGTTACAAACACGTTCGCCGCAATGACGAGACCAACACCAATCTCAATCGCAATTTCTCGGTCGATGGATCGGATTATCGGTTCGACAACAACTCCTATCGCCGCTTCCTCGGTGTCTTCGAGCCGCAGGGACCGGTGAGCAGCGTAGCATGGGGTTCGCTGCGCGGCACACTCGGATTTGTCGGCGGTTATCTCGGCAGCGGCTTCAGCAGTACCTCCCTTGAACAACGGCCTCAACAACGGCCAATATGAATTTCCCGAGGGCATCAACTACGGCGGCCACGCGCCGCGCCCGCAACAGGCATTCCTGACGGAAAAGATCCGGCCGATCCTGCAACGGCCGTATAAGAAGACACTCTACCTGGATTTCCATACCGGACTTGGCGCGGACGGCGTCCTGTCCGTCATTCTCGGCAAGCAGCCCGCGCCTGGACCGAAGCAGGACCTGAAGAAAATGTTCGGACCGTATCAGGCCAATGGGATCGAGATCACCGACCCGACGACAACACCTGGTTTCTTCGCCACCTACGGCGACGTGATCGACTTCGTGCCGAGCCTGTCGTCGCGGCCTCAATCGTTTCTCGCGGTGACGATGGAATACGGCACGATGGGGCTCGACGCGGTGAACGAACTCCGCAGCGCCAACCGCATGATCCTGGACGCCGAGAAGTACAACTTCCATTGCGCCACGCAGGCGGTGTGCGACGAGATCGACAGCGACACAAGGGAGATGTTCAATCCCTCCGATCCGGCCTGGCGGCACAAGGTGCTGCGCGAGGCCGACCTCGTGTTCCGGACGTTGCGCGATCAGGTACCTGATCCCCCGGGTCCGATGGCGTCGGCCTGGTCCGGCCGCACTTGCGGTCGGGCGCCATATCGGGTGCATTCGATCCGCCCCGCGTGAGGGAGAGGAACGATGCCCGGTTTGGACGGACGATGAGCAAGGAAATCCGCCTGCTATCGACGAGTGCTATTCTCGGCTACGGGTTTCCCGAAGCCTCGCTGAAGGCCGGGCTCGACCGCGACCCCCACATCATCGGCGTCGATGGCGGCTCCGTCGATCCTGGGCCGCACTACCTGGGATCCGGCAAACCGTTCTGCAGCCCGCTCGCGATCCGCCGCGACCTGCGCCTGATGTTGCGCGCGGCGATCGAAAAGAAAATCCCGATGGTGATCGGCACTTGCGGCGGAGCCGGCGGGGAGCCTCACGTGCAACTCGTCGTGTCGATGGTTCGCGAGATCGCGCGTGAGGAGAGCCTGCACTTCAAAATGGCGACCATCCACGCCGAGCAGGACAAAGCCGACCTCAAACGCCGCGTCGCCGCCGGGACGATCCGCGGCCTCGCGCATCAGCCGCCTTTGACCGACGCGACGATCGATCGCGCGACCCGGATCGTCGGGATGATGGGACCCGAACCGTTCATCGCCGCTCTGGACGCCGGCGCCCAGATCGTGCTCGCCGGGCGTGCCTCCGACCCCGCGCCATGGGCCGCGGCGGTAACTCGCGCGCAATTGCCCCCCGCGCCGGGTTGGTACGCCGGCAAGATGCTGGAATGCGGCGCCACGCCGTCGATCCCGAAAGGCCATGACTCGCTGTTCGTGACCGTGCGGGACGATCATGTCGAATGCGAACCAACCAACCCCGCGCGCCGCTGCACGCCGTTGTCGATCGCCAACCACAGCCTGCACGAAAACAGCAGTCCCATTCATCATATCGAGCCGGGCGGCATGCTCGATACGTCGGATTGCCGCTTCGACGCGGTCAGCGACCGGGCCGTGCGCATCAGCGGCATGCGCTGGAACCCGGCCGATCGTTACACCGTCAAGCTTGAGGGCGTCGAACTCGCCGGCTATCGCGCGATCTGCGTGTGCGGCACGCGCGATCCGTTGCTGATCGGGCGGCTGGACGATTTCCTCGACAGCGTGCGGTCGGAGGTCGCGACCAAAGCGGCGGCGTTCGGTGCGATGCCGGATTCGTATCAACTCGGCATTCGGGTATATGGCCGGGATGGCGTGATGGGCGCGCGCGAGCCGCTGCGAAACGCGTTGCCGCACGAACTCGGCTTCGTCATCGAGGTCGTGGCGCGCGACAATCAGGAAATCGCCAGCGCGGTGCTCGGCATGGCGCGGACCAACATGCTGCACACCGATTTCCCCGGGCGCTTGTGCCGGGAGGGCAACATGGCGTTCCCGTTCTCACCCTCGGACATCGAGGTCGGGCCGGTTTATCGCTTCAGCGTGTTCCATGTCGCGGAGCTGGACAACCCGACCGAGTTGTTCCCCATTGAATACGAGACGGTTTGAGATGGGAATTACCTGACATGGCCCTGATCCGCGACGTCGCCCGCGTCTGCAAAAGCAAGAACGCCGGCCCGTTCGAACTGACCATCGACGTCGTGTTCGATGACGCCGAGACGTTTCGCCGCGTCAAGGCAACCGGCGTGCTCTGCCCCGCGTTGTTCGCCCGCCTCTACAACGTCGCCGCGGAGCACGTGTTGTTCACGCCGTACGATGCCGCGTTCGCATTCAAGGCGACGCTGCCTCGGCTGGTGGCGTCCGGCGATTTCGGCGACACCGACGTCTATGGCTGCCAACAGCATGCGCCGCTGCTGGATGTCGATCTGCCCATCTGAAAGCGAGTTCCTCTCATGACTTCCCGAATGATGACATTGGTGGCGTTTCTGCAGGCGCAAAACTGTTCCAATTTGCCCGGATCGTGGCGCCATCCATCGACGATGTTGGATTTCCTGACGCCGGAATACTACCAGCGCATCGCGCGCGTGCTGGAGGAAGGCAAGATCCAGATGGCGTTCTTCGACGATCGGCTCGCGCTGCCGGATCGCTATACCGACAATCACGCGGAGGCGATCAACGCCGGCGTGCGCGCGGTGAAGCTGGATCCGTGCACGGTGCTGATGGCGATGGGGATGGCGACCACGAAACTCGGGCTCGGCGCCACCTACTCCACCACCTATTACGAGCCGTATCACGTCGCGCGGGTGTTCGCGACCATGGACCTGATGCTGAAGGGCCGCGTGGCGTGGAACATCGTCACCTCGCTCAACAGCGGCGAGGCGTTGAACTTCGGCGGCGAGGAACATCTCGAGCACGACAGGCGATACGACCGCGCCGACGAGTTCATGGATGTCGTCATGGGCCACTGGAACACGTGGGAGGACGACGCTCTGATCCTCGACAAAGAGGGCAATCGTTTCGCTGACGCCAGTAAAGTGCACCGGCTGGATCACCACGGCGAATGGTTCAACTCGCGCGGACCATTCAGCGTGCCGCGCTCTCCGCAAGGGCATCCGGTGCTGATCCAGGCCGGCCAGTCCGGCCGCGGCCAGGCCTTCGCGGCGCGTTGGGCCGAACTGGTGTTCGTCATCCACCACAACCTCGAGGCGGGTAAAAAGCACTACGCCGCGTTCAAGGCCGCCGTCGCCGCCGAGGGCCGCGATCCCGCCACGGTCCACGTCGCGCCGGCCTGTTACGTGTGCGTCGCGGAATCCGAAGCCGCGGCCCAGGAGAAACGGGCGATCATCGAGGCGACGGCGCGGCCGGTGGATGCTCTGGTGCTGATTTCCGAGGTCACCAACTACGACTTTTCAAAGAAGCCTTACGACGAACCGTTCAGCGACGAGGAACTGGCCGACCTCAGTTGGCACGGCTTCCGCGACCGGGTCGTGCAGTTTTCCGGCAAGAAGAACCCGACCGTCCGCGATTTCGTCGAGGTATCGGGCCGCGGCACGGTGAAGGAACACAAGATGTTCGTCGGCACTCCGAAGCAGGTGGCCGACCAGATGGAGGAATGGTTCACCGCCCCCGCGTGCGACGGCTTCGTTCTCGCCGCGACGCATATGCCGGGATCCTACGAGGACGTCACGCGCCTGCTCGTGCCGGAACTCCAACGGCGCGGGCTGTTCCACAAAGAATACGAGGGCACAACGTTACGAGAGACGCTTGGCCTGCCAATCCCACGCGCGGCGGACTGGCAGCGGCGTCACCATCACTGACGCGCTGGGCGCCGGTCGGCGATCCGTCGAGGCGCGCGCGACGATGGATGGCCGGGTCAATGCCCGGCCATCGTATAATGGCAAACCGCCTTACGCGGACGACGACTGCCGGCGCAGGAACGCGGGGATCTCCAACCCGCCGTCATCCAGCGCCGTGGAACGCCGGTCCGTCGGCCGTTCCGTCTCCATCGCAAGTTCGCCGGAGTGCGCCATCTGCGCCGCTACGACCGCTGTCGGTTCCCGCCGCATGGCGGGCACTTCCGGGCCCTGGGCCGGCACCGCGCGCTTGCGGAACAAACCGGTCGCGGACTGAAACAATGACCGCGCCACCGACTCGCCCGGCATCGGGGCGGGCGCCATTGGCGTGGCCGTACCGCCCTGGCTCTGCGCGAACAGGCTGGACGGTTGCCTCGGCAACGGCACCCCACCTTGGACTGCCGCGGCCGGCCGCTGCTCGACCGCCGGCGTTTCCGGATAGGGCATCGGATCCGGAATGATCACCCGCTCCGGTTGAGCCGCCTGCTGGC
Source organism: uncultured Alphaproteobacteria bacterium (assembly GCA_963719675.1). GTDB lineage: Bacteria > Pseudomonadota > Alphaproteobacteria > Acetobacterales > Acetobacteraceae > Rhodopila. The sequence continues at coordinate 106,361 of CAVRDN010000048.1, forward strand.
GCAGCGCCGTGATGTTGGTGCTTTCCCGCATGACCGGTTCCGCCATCTGGGCCGAAACCATCTGCGCCGGAATCATCTGCGCCGGAATCATCTGCGGTTGCGACGCGGCCATCACAGCCGGCGAGATCGATGGCGCCCCAATCGCCGCCGCCGCGAGGCCGGTCGGCACCGGAATGGGTCGCGGTTCCGGGAACGGGGCACCACCGCCCACCGCCACCAGCTTTGGCCGGGGTTGCTCCTGGAACTGCGGGCCGTCGATGCCCGTCGCCACCACGGAGACCCGGATCTTGCCTTCCAGCGACGGATCGGTCGCCGATCCGAACAGCACGTTCGCCTCTTCGTCCACCTGCTTGCGGACGGTGCTGACCGCCTCATCGACCTCGAACAAAGTGAGGTCGTCACCGCCGGTGATGTTGATCAGCAGACCCCGGGCGCCCGCCATGCTGGTCTCTTCCAGCAACGGATTGTTGATCGCGGCCTCGGCGGCGCGAGCGGCGCGGCCTTCGCCCTCGGCCTCGCCGGTGCCCATCATGGCTTTGCCCATCTCGGCCATGACGGTCTTGATGTCATTGAAGTCGAGGTTGATCTGACCATGCACCATCATCAGGTCGGTGACGCCGCGGACCCCCATGTACAGCACCTGATCCGCCATCTTGAACGCCTCTTTCCAGGTCGTGCGTTCGTTGGCCATATGGAACAGGTTCTGATTCGGAATGACAATCAGCGTATCGACGTATTGCTGCAGATCCAGGATGCCGTCCTCGGCGGCGCGCGCGCGGCGCATCCCCTCGAAGCCGAACGGCCGCGTGACCACGCCGACCGTCAGGATGCCGCGTTCCTTCGCCATGCGAGCAATGACCGGCGCGGCGCCGGTTCCGGTGCCGCCGCCCATGCCGGCCGTGATGAACACCATGTGCGTGCCGTCGAGGTGGCGATACAGTTCATCCGCCGCTTCCTCCGCCGCGGCGCGGCCGATGTCGGGCTTGGCGCCGGCGCCGAGACCCTGCGTCAGATGCGGCCCAAGCTGCACGCGCCGATCCGCTTTGCTGTGCATCAATTGCTGCGCGTCGGTGTTGGCGACAACGAAGTCCACACCGCGCAAATTCGCGGCGATCATGTTGTCCACGGCGTTGGTGCCACCGCCGCCGACGCCGATCACGGTGATCCGCGGCGTGAAGTCGGTGTGCATCTGCGGCGGCGTATTCAGGTTCAGGGTCATGTCGAAGTCCTCCCCCGTGGGCGGTCAAAGTCCTTGTAGGACGAACAAATGGATTCGCTGCAAGTCGTCATCAGACGCGATCCCGGATGAAGTTGACGAGGCGGTGGAACCAGCCCTGACGCCCGGCGCGTCGTGGATCCACATCGTGGAACGTTCCGCCTTCGGTGGCGGCCCAGTTGAGCAGGCCGGTGACGGTGGCGAAGGCGGGACCGGTAAAGATCTCCGGCATGCCGCGGATCGATGGCGGCCGGCCGACGCGCACGTCGTGGCCGAGGATGCGCGACGCGAGATGCGGCAATCCCGGCAACAGACAGGCCCCGCCCGTCAGCACGATGCGATTGCCGGTCGCATGCGACAATCCGGATTCCGCCAGCTTGTCGCGCACGGTTTCCAACGTCTCTTCAATGCGCGGACGGATGATGTTCACCACCATACTGCGTGGCACTTTGGCCAGATGGTGATCCGCCTCGCCGACGCGCGGCACCGGCAGCATGTCGCGCTCGTCGTCCGGGCTGGTTTCGACATTGCCCCACAGCGTCTTCAACCGTTCCGCGTGCGCCAGCGGCGTCGACAGGCCTTTCGCCAGATCGGACGTGACGTGGAGCTCCGCCGATGCGGATTTGCGCCGTGTGGATCAACTGGTTTTCGAAGAACGAGGCGACGTTGGTGGTCCCGCCGCCCATGTCGATCACGGTGGAGCCGATCTCCCGCTCGTCATCCACGAGGGTCGACATGCCGGCCGCCATCGGCGCCGAAACGATCGCCTCGATTTCGAGGTCGCAGCGCTGCAGGCAGGCCTCCAGCGAACGCAACGAGGACGACGACACGTCGATCACATGCAGCCGCGCATCCAGTGTCGAGCAATACAATCCGCGCGGATCGACGACATGATCGGTGTTGTCCAGCGCGAACGTCAGCGGCATCACATGCACCGGCTCGCGGCCTTCGGCATGCGACAGATGACGGCCTTCGCGCAGCACCTCCCGCACATCGTGATCGGTCACCGGACGGCCTTCCGCCGGCGCGTCGAGCGACCACTTCACATTATAAATCCGCGATTCCGGCTGGCCGCAGGTCAGGTTGACGATGACGTCGCGCAGCCGGACGTCCGCCATGTTCTCCGCCTGCCCGACGCAGGCGCGGATCGCGCGCTCGGCTTTTTCCAGATCGACGATGCTGCCGCCGCGAACGCCCAGTCCCTGACGCCAGTCGCAGCCGAGCACGCGTAACTCGCCATCGCTGTCCACTCGCGCGATCAGGCAGGCGATTTTGGTCGTGCCGATATCCAGCACGCCGAACGTGCCGGAACGAAATGGCCGCGTGCGATCCGGCTCCGGCGGTCCGGTATCATGGGTCAGCACGCGGTGCGGCATGTCGTTCATCGTCGCGCGCTCCTAGGTTGGCTTCTTCGGCGGCACGGGCGCCGGAGGCGGGTTTGTCGGGCGGACCGGCGCCGACCCCCGGCCCCCCCCTGCGGCCGCAGCACCAGCCGATCGCCCAGCCGCATGTCGATCGCCTGCAGCGGACGATCGAGCAGCTCGGTTTCCTGTTGCAGTTGCAACAGCCGATCGAGTGCCTCGACCTCATGCCCTTCCGGCAGCATGACGTCGGTGCCGTTCTTCATATGCAGATTCCAGCGGCGTTCGCTGATGCGCGAGGCCGCGAGCACGCGGCTTTGGATCGCCGGCCGATCCGTCAGCGCGTCGAGCAACACTTGCGCGGCCTCCGGCGCGCCGGGTCCGACGATCAACGGCAGATCACGGAATTTCGCGACCTGCCTCATCGGTGACCTGCTGCCCTTCGCGATCGATCAGCACGTAGCGGCCCTGGTTCTGCCAGATGGCGAACGGCCGGCGCTCGGTCAGCGCGACGACGACGGTACCGGGCAGCCGGCGCTCCACCGTCGCATGCGCGACCCAGGGCAGTTTTTCGATCCGCATCCGCGCCTGCTCGAGCGAAAAGCCGATGATCGGATCGCCTTTGCTGAACCCGAGCGCGGCGCGCAGCAGCGGCTCGGGCGTGTTGGCGCGCCCTTCGATGACGATGTCCTTGATGCGCATGCCGGCATCGGCGGTGACCACGCCGATCTTCTCGCGCACCGAGGCGATGCTGCTGCCGGGTTGTGCGTTGCGGAGCAAGACGACGCCGGCGGCGGCGGCGGCGAGCCCCACGCAAACCCAGGCGAAGGGGCGCAGCATCCAGCGTTGCCGGCGCAGGAACAGCTTCCATTTCGGCGGCCGATCGGTGACGGAGGCTTTGCGCGCCATGATCAGATCACTCCCGGCATGTCGCGTGCTCCACCATCCAGGCGCACAGGCGGGGGAAGTTGATCCCCACATACGCGGCCTGTTCGGGCAGCAACGAGGTCGGGGTCAGGCCGGGCTGCGTGTTGATTTCCAGCAGCACCAGGCGGCCGGGTTCGCCTTGCGTGTCGTCGTAACGAAAATCGCAGCGGGTGGCGCCGCGGCAGCCGATCACCTTGTGCGCGCGCAATGCGACATCCATCGCGCGCGGCGTAGATCGTCGGATGCACCTCCGCCGGAATGATATGGTGCGAGCCGCCGTCGGCGTATTTCGACTCGTAGTCGTAGAACGTGCCGGCGTCGGCGATGATGTCGGTCACTGCCAGCGCGCGATCGCCCATGACGCTGACGGTCAGTTCGCGTCCCGGAATGAACTCCTCGACCATCGCGGATGCGGCCGAAGCGCCAGGCCTGCGCCACGGCGGCGCGGCGGTTGTCGCCCTGGCGGATGATCTCGACGCCGACCGAGGACCCTTCGCTGACCGGCTTGATCACGTACGGCAGCGGCATCGGATCGGCGGTCGAACAGATCCTCGACCGGAATGACCGCGCCTTTGGCGACCGGCAGGCCGGCGGCGATGAACATCGCCTTGGAGACCTGCTTGTCCATCGCGATCGCCGAGGCGCGAACGCCGGAATGCGTGTAGGGAATGCCCAGCCAGTCGAGCACGCCCTGGATCGCGCCGTCCTCGCCGAAACGGCCGTGCAGCGCGTTGAACACGGCGTCGGGTTTGGGCGTCAGCGCGGCGAGCAGCGCCGGCAGATCGTCGGTCACGTCGATCAGGTCGACGTCGTAACCTGCCTCGCGCAAAGCGGCGGCGACCTGAACGCCGGAGGACAGGCTGACCTCGCGCTCGTTGGAGATGCCGCCGTGGAGGACTGCGACGCGGGTCATGTATGGGCAGGCCTCCATCGGTCCCGCGCCGGCACGCCAATCCGGCGGATTTCCCACTCCAGCGTCACTCCGGTCGCGGCCTTTACCCGGCGGCGGACTTCCTCGCCCAGAGCCTCGATGTCGGCGGCGGTCGCGGTGCCGGTGTTGATCAGGAAGTTGCAGTGTTTTTCCGACACCATCGCGCCGCCGACGGTCAGACCGCGGCAGCCGGCGGCATCGATCAGTTCCCAGGCCTTCATGCCGCCATCCGGATTGCGGAACGTGGACCCGCCGGTGCGCGCGCGAACCGGCTGCGAAGCCTCCCGCGCGGCCCGGATTTCCGCCATTTTCGCCGCGATCACCGGGGTCGCGCCGGGCTTCGCCGCCAGCCGCACGCGGGTGATGACGCTGCCCGGCGGCACGTTGGCATGGCGATAGCCGAACGCCAGATCGGTCGAGGATAAGCCGCCGCCGCTCGCCGTCCCGCGTCACGCATTCGGCCCAGGAAAGGACATGGGCTATTTCGCCGCCGTAGGCGCCGGCGTTCATGGCGACCGCGCCGCCGATGGTGCCGGGAATGCCGGACAGGAACTCGAGCCCGGTCAGGCCGGCGGCGGCGGCGGTTTCGGCCACGGTCAGGTCCAGCGCGGCGGCGCCGGCGATGACGCCGTCCGGCTCGACCGCGATCGTCGAAAAGCCGCGCGCCAGGCGGATGGTCACTCCGGGCAGGCCGCCGTCGCGAATGATCAGGTTGGACGCGGCGCCGATCACCTGCACCGGCGTGGTCGCCGGCAATGCCCGCAAGCAGCAGCGCAAGGTCGGCGGCATCGGCCGGCCGGACCAGGAACTCGGCATGTCCACCGGCGCGGAACCAGGTGAACGGCGCCAGCGGCGCGTCCGCCTGCACGCGGCCGCGGATCGGCGGGAACGCCGCCACGGGCTGCACCGAGGCCTGGTCCTGACGCGCGGCGGCCATCATGTCGCACCGCCCGCCGCGCGTTTGCCTGCAACGCGGCCAGTTCGGCGGGCAACGCGGCGGCCCATTGCGTGATCGAGCCAGCGCCCAGGCAGACGACGAAATCGCCAGGTTTCGCGATCGCATGCACCATCTCGGCGAGGCGCGCGGGCGCCGGCAATGGCAACGACGCTGCGGTGGCCGCGCGCGCGCATACCCTCAACCAAAGCATCGCGATCGACGCCCGGGATCGGCGCCTCGCCGGCCGCGTAGACATCGGCGACGATCACCGTGCCGGCATCGTTCATGCAGGCGCAGAACTCGTTGAACAGCGATTGCAGCCGCGTGAAACGGTGCGGCTGCACGACCGCGACCACCTCACGCGCGCCCGCCTGCCGCGCGGCTTTCAGCACGGCGGCGATCTCCACCGGATGGTGGCCGTAGTCGTCGATGACGGTGATGCCGCCGGCCTCGCCGGTGCGGGTGAAGCGGCGCTTGACGCCCTTGAAGCCGAGGAACGCGTCGCGCAGGACCGTGTCGCCGATTTCCATCTCCACGCCGACGGCGATCGCGGCGAGCGCGTTCTGCACGTTGTGCTCGCCCAGCATCGGCAGGCGGAACGGGCCCATGCGGCGGAGCGGCTGCGGGCCCGGTCGGTCACCACGACCTCGAACGTCGAGCCGGCCTTGTCCGGCCGCACCTTGTCGGCGCGCACATCGGCCTGCGGCGAGAACCCGTAGGTGATGATCCGCCGATCGGACAGCCGCGGGATCATCTGCTGCACCGCCGGATGGTCGATGCACAGCACGGCGAAGCCGTAGAACGGGATGTTGGCGACGAACTGGTCGTAGCCGGCGATCATCGCCTCGGGCGTGCCCCAGTGATCGAGGTGCTCCGGGTCCATGTTGGTGACGACGGCGATCACGGCGGGGAGACGAAGGAAACTGCCGTCGCTTTCGTCGGCCTCGACGACCATCCACTCGCCGTCGCCCATGCGGGTGTTGGTGCCGTAGGCGTTGATGATGCCGCCATTGATGACGGTGGGATCGAGATGCGCGGCCTCCAGCATGCAGGCGATCAGGCTGGTGGTGGTGGTCTTGCCATGCGTGCCGCCGACCGCGATGGCCCATTTCAGCCGCATCAACTCGGCCAGCATCTCGGCGCGCCGGACCACCGGGATGAAGCGGGCGCGCGCGGCGACGACCTCGGGGTTGTCGCGCTTCACGGCGGTGGAGACGACGACCACCCGCGCATCGCCCAGATTGGCGGCGTCATGGCCGATCGCCACCGGGATGCCGGCCTCGCGCAGCCGCTAGTACATTGGCGGAATCAGCGATGTCGCGAGCCCTGCACGGAATAGCCGAGCGTATGCAGCACCTCGGCGATGCCCGACATGCCGATGCCGCCGATCCCGACGAAGTGCATCCGCCCAATGGAGAGTGGCAGTGCCCTCATGACCGTCCCACCCGCGGTTGCTCTCCGACACGGTCTCTGGAATGGCCGTTGGATCGTTCGTTGGTACTGGGCCGCGACGGTGCTTCCGCCAACGGCGCGGGGCGCGTCCGGGCTGCCTCGCCGATCACTTGTTCCACCACATCGGCCAATGCGTCCGCCGCGTCCGGCCGCGCCGCCAACCGGGCGTTCGTCGCCGCCCGCGCCAATGCGGCCGGGTCCGCGAGCAGGCTGGTCAGCCGTTCCGCCAAAGCCTCCACCGTGAACCCCGTCTGCCGCATCACCCACGCCCCGCCGCCGACCGCCAGCCCCTCGGCGTTCGCGCGTTGATGGTCGTCGATCGCGCCCGGCAGCGGCACCAGGATGGACGGCCGGCCCGCGACCGCGAGTTCCGCCACCGTCGAGGCGCCGGCTCGCGCGATCACCAGATGCGCGGCGCGCAGCCGATCCGCGACGTCCGGAAAGAACGGCGCCAACTCGGCGGCAATTCCGCGCGCCGCGTAGGTCGCGCGGACCTGCTCCAGGTCCTCGGCGCGGCATTGCTGGGTGACCAGGAGCCGCATGCGCATCGCTTCGGGCAGTCGAGCCAAGGCGCCGGGGACGATCTCACTGAAGACGCGCGCGCCCAGCGAGCCGCCGAGGATCAGCAGACGAATCGACCCACCCAAAATCGTACCATCGTGCAGCGACCCACGGGGCGCCTCGTACCCCGCCTGACTCAACGCGGTCACGATTGGGCCGAACGGGGTTCCCGGTCACCAGACGGTTCACTTTGGCCGGGACGCGGCTGGTGCCCGCGAAGCTGAGCGCCAGCACGCTCGCATGGCGCGCGAGAAACCGGTTGGCACGCCCGAGAACCGCGTTCTGCTCATGTAGGATGACCGGCGGCCGGTCGCGCGACAGACGGGTCGCCAGCACCGGAGGGACCGACGGATAACCGCCGAATGCCACCACGGCGGCCGGCCGGATTCGCCGCATGATGCTCCGGGCGCGCGCGACCCCGGCGGCGAGCGCGAACACCGCCTTGCCGGCTCGCACGGCGCCGCGTCCGGCGATGCCGGCGCCGGGCAGCACATATTGGTTGCGCGCGTCGAACACCGTGCTCTTCGGCACCACGGCACGGGCATCGGTCATCAACACGACCCAGTGCCCGCGCGCGATCAACGCGGCGGCGAGCGCCTCGGCCGGGTAGAAGTGCCCCCCGGTGCCGCCGGCGGCGATGACGATCGGGGCTTTCATGGGCGTGGTCCATGGGTGGGCAGAACCGGGGCTTCCGCCCCGAGACCCCGACCAAGGGGGGCAAAGCCCCTGGCGGGTTTCAGGGCGGAGCCCTGACCCTCGTCCAGCCAGGAACCACCCCAGGGAAGTCCCGACGTCATATCGCCTCCCCGCGCAGCAGCGTGTCCGGCAGGCGGCCGTCGCTGATCCGGTCGTCCCTGATCCGATCGTCGCGCGCCCTGGCCCGCGTCAACGACAGCAGCATTCCCATGCCCAACCCGACCGCGACGGCCGACGAGCCGCCATACGAAATCAGCGGCAGCGTCATCCCCTTGGTCGGCATCATGCCAAGCGTGGAAAACAGATTGACCATCGTCTGCAGCCCGAAACCGGCGAGCAGCCCGGTGCAGGCGAAGACCACGTACAGGTCCTGCTCGCGCATCAGCCGCAGCAGGCCGCGCAACACGATGAAGGCGAACACGCCAACCAGCAGCAGGCACACGATCAGGCCGAACTCCTCGCCCACCACGGCGAAAACGACGTCGGCATGCACGTCCGGAATGCTGTCCTTGACCATGCCCTCGCCGGCGCCGCGTCCGGTCAGTCCGCCATTGCCGAACGCCTCCATGACCTTGTCGATCTGATAGTTGCCGCCGCCTTTGCCGTAGAGGAACTGATCGACCCGCCGGTGCACGTGCGGCAGGAAGGTATAGAGCAGCACGCCACCGCCGCCCGAGAGGCCCAGCCCAAGGCCGATCCAAACCAGATTGATGCCGCTGACAAACAACTGGATCATGAAAACGGCGCCAATGACCGCCATCATGCCCACGTCCGGCTGCTTCTTCAGGATCGCCACGATCACCACGAAGATCCCCAGCGCGATCGGGATCCCGTGGAACCTGGGCTCACGCCGCTGCCGCGCCAGCAGCCAGGCGGTGGTAAGCGCGAAACACGGCTTCAGGAACTCGCTGGGCTGGATCCGGTTGCCGGCGATCGAGATCCAGCGCATCGCGCCTTTGGTTTCCACACCCATCACCAGGGTCATCGCGGTCGCCATCAACGCGATCGCGCACCCAACCAGAGCCAGCCGCCGCACCGTGCGCGGCGGCAGCATGGAGACGGCGACGACCACGCCCAGAGCCAGCGCGAGAAACACCAGCTGCTTGATGATGAACATATCCCGCGACGCGTGGATCCGCTCCGCCACCGACGGACTGGCCGCCAGCACCATGATGTAGCCGCAGCCGATCAACAGGCAGAGCGCGCCCAAGGTCCACCGATCGACGGTCAGCCACCACCGGGCGGCGAAGGTATTGTCCGCGCGCGAAAACGCGATCATGGGCTTTGCCTCGGGTCGGACCGCCGGGCGCCGCGCCCGCGGTCATTCACTCCAGCGGCGTATCCGCCCGCATCGTCGCGGGCCGGCTCGTTCGAATCCGGATCGGCCCCTCGCGCCAGAGCCGCCATGAATTCCGCCAGTTCGGCGAACCTCTCGCCGCGATGCTCGTAGCTGCGGAACTGGTCCCAACTCGCGGTGGCGGGGGACAGCAGGACGATGGGCGCGTGTTCCCGCTTCGCGGCTTCGAAGGCGGCCGGGACGGCGGCCTCCAGGGTCTCGACCATGTCGAACGGCACGCCGTGCTCGGTCAGGGTCGCGGCGAAGATCGGCGCGTCCCGGCCGATCAACATGGCGCGGGCGATGCGGGGGAAATATGGCGCGAGCGGGACGATCCCGCCCTCCTTACCCATCCCGCCGGCGATCCAGATCACGCGGTCGTAGCAAATCAACGCCCGCTCGGCGGCGTCGGCGTTGGTCGCCTTGCTGTCGTTGATGAAGGTTATCCCATCGACGGTGACGACCCGCTGCTGGCGGTGCGGCAATCCGGGGTAGGAGGCGATGCCGGACGCGATCCGCGCGCGATCGAGCCCCAGGAACGACGCGATCGCGGCCGCGGCGGCGGCGTTCTGCGCGTTATGGGCGCCCGGCAGCGCGGTCGCCTCCGCCATGCGCAGGATCGGCCCGGACGCATCGCGCAACACGCCGTCTTCCGCGAACACGGCGGCGCGCCCGGCCGGGCCCGAGCCGGAGACGCGGACGACGTTCGCCGGCCGTGCGTCCAGCCATTCGGCCATCGCGCGCGAGCCCGCGTCCTCGACCCCGATCACGGCGAGGTCGTCGCTGGTCTGGCGGTCGAAGATCGCCCGCTTGGCCAGTGCGTAGCCGGCCATGTCCCCATGGCGGTCGATATGGTCCGCGCTGAGATTGAGCATTGCCGCCGCATCGAAGCGAACCGTCGCGAGTCGCTCCAACATGTAGGACGACATTTCCAGCACATAGATGCCGTCGTCCGGCAGCAGAGGCAGCGACAACGCGGCGGGACCGAGGTTGGCGCCCGCTTCGGCGTTCCATCCGGCCTGCTTCAGGACATGCGCCAGCAGCGCCGTCGTGGTCGATTTTCCGTTGGTGCCGGTGATCCCGACGAACCGCGCGCGCGATCCCGCGCGGCGGACGGCCTGATACAACAGCTCCACATCCGAAACGATCGGAATGCCGGCGGCGATGGCGCGCGCGGCGATCGGATGCGGCTTCGGCAGGCGATGCGGAATACCGGGAGACAGCACGACGGCGTCGAAATCGAATGCGCCCTCGCGCGGGTCGCGCACCGGCAGGTCGGAGGCGGCGGCGCGCGCGGCCGCGTTGTCATCCCACGCGGTGACCGCCGCTCCCATCGCGCGCAATGCTTCCGCCGCCGGCCGGCCATTCTGACCGAGGCCGACCACGGCGAATTTCTTTCCCGCGAACATGGTGGAGGGAAACGCGCTCATCGGATTTTCAGGGTCGCGAGACCGACCAGCGCCAGGATCATCGATACGATCCAGAATCGAATGACGATGGTCGGCTCAGCCCAGCCCTTCTTCTCGAAATGGTGGTGCAGCGGAGCCATCAGGAAAACCCGCGTGCCGGTGCGTTTGTACCAGAACACCTGCACGATCACCGAGATCGTTTCGACCACGAACAGGCCGCCGACGATGCACAGCACGATCTCATGCTTGGTCGCCACCGCCACCGCGCCGAGAGCACCGCCGATCGACAGGCTGCCGATGTCGCCCATGAACACGGCCGCGGGCGGCGCGTTGAACCACAGGAAGCCCATGCCGGCGCCGATCAGCGCGGCGCAGAACACCATTAGCTCGCCGGATCCGGCAACCCAGTGCAGTTGCAGGTAGTCCGCGAAGATGTGGTTGCCGACGAGGTAGGCGATCAGCGCGAACACGCCGGCGGTGATGATGGTCGGCACGATGGCGAGGCCATCCAGTCCGTCCGTCAGATTGACCGCGTTGGAGGCGCCCATCATCACCAGCATGCCAAACACCGGAAACAAAAACCCCAGCGGCAGCGCGAGATCCTTGAACACGGGAAACATCAGCGCGGTGCCCATCGGATCGCGCGCCAGCCAGACGAGCCACGTCGTCGCGATCAGTCCCACCACGGCCTGAACGATCAATTTAACCCGTCCGTTGACGCCTCTGCTGTCGCGTTTCGTTACCTTTCGATAATCATCCACAAAGCCCAGCGCGCCGTAGCAGACGGTGACGAACAGCACGGCCCAGACGTAGCCGTTGCGCAGGTCCACCCAAAGCAGGGTCGAAATGATCACCGCGAACAGGATCAACAACCCGCCCATCGTGGGCGTGCCTTTTTTCTCGATCAAATGGCGTTCCGGCCCGTCCGCCCGGATCGGCTGGCCTTGCCCCTGCACCGACCGCAACCAGCGGATCATCGCCGGACCCAGCACGAAGCTGACGACCAGCGCGGTCAGACAGGCACAGGCGGAGCGGAACGTGATGTAGCGCAGCAGGTTCACCGCCGCGTAATGCTCGGGGAGGAAGCGGCTCAAATTGAAAATCATCCGACGTGCTCTTCCCCGATCAAGGTCAGGGCGTCGAGCGCCGCGACAATCGTTTTCATGCGGCTGCCGAGGCTGCCTTTGACCAGGATCGCATCTCCCGCCGCGATTCGCGCCGCGGCGATCGGCGCGAGAGCCGCCGCGGACCCGGCGTGCTGCCCCCGGATGGCGGCGGGCAGCGCGTCGAACAAGTGCCGCATGAGCGGACCGCAGGTGAACACCAGATCGGCCGAGCGCGCGACATCCTCCGCCAGGGCGGCATGCTCGGCCGGGCCGGCCTCGCCGAGTTCCAGCATGTCGCCCAGGATGGCGACGCGGCGCGAGGCGGGCTGCAACCGGAGGACGTCCAGCGCGGCGCGCATGGATGCGCCGTTGGCGTTGTAACTCTCGTCCAGCAACAGCGCGGCCCCCGCTGCGTCCCGGCCGGCTGCTTGCCCGCTGGCCAGATTCCCGCTGGCCAAATTCCCGCTGGCCAAGTTCCCGCTGGCCAAATTCCCGCTGGCCAAATGCCCGCTGGCCAGATTCCCGCTGGCCAAATTCCCGCTGGCCGACAACAGAAGACGCCGATGGGCACCGCGGCCGGGCAGCGGGGCGAACGTCTCCAGCGCATGGGCGGCTTCGACCGGATCAAGTCCCAGAGCCGCGACGGCCGCGAGCGCGGCGACCGCGTTCATGGCCATATGCCGGCCGGGCGCGTTCAGCCGCAGCCGCGTCTCATGGCCGGCGATATCGACCCGCACGGTCGAGCGGTTCGCCTCCGGCTGGACCTCCAGCAACCGCGCGCCGGCATCCGGCGCGGCGCCGAAGCTGATGATCCGGTGCGTACCCGCGCGCTCGCGCAACAGCGGGAACCAGGGAGAGTCGGCGGGCAACACCGCGACGCCACCGGCGTCCAGACCGCTGAGGATCGCCGCCTTTTCCTCGGCGATCGCAGCCATGCCGCCGAGGTGGCCAATGTGCGCGGCCTCGATCGTGGTGATCACGGCGACATGCGGTTGTGCCAAACGTGCCAGCGGCGCGATTTCGCCGGCGTGGTTCATGCCGATTTCAACCACGCAATAAGCGATGGCTCCCGCCGGTGCGCCACCCGGAAACGATGTGGCGTTCGGAGCGCGCGCCGGGGCGTCGCCCTGAAAACGTGACGGCGGAAGCCTCGCGGAGCATGTCGATGCGCCCAGTGGCGTTCGCGCCAACGTCAGCGGTACGCCCCAATGATTGTTATAGGACGCGACGGCGGCATGCACCGGTCCGAACGCCGACAGCGCGACGCGCAGCATTTCCTTTGTCGTGGTCTTGCCGACGCTGCCGGTCACCGCGACCACGCGCCCGGAGAAACGCGCCCGGGCGAAGGCGCCCAACCGCGTCAGGCCCGCGAGCGTGTCGTCCACCACCAACCGGTTCTCGATGGCGGGGATGTCCCGGTGCAGCATGACGCCGGCGGCACCCGCCTCGATCGCCCGCGCGGCATGGTCATGGCCGTCGCCCGCCTCGCCGACCAGCGCGACGAACAAATCGCCTGGCTGGATGGTGCGGGTATCGATCGACACACCCGATGCGTTGAACGGCGCGCCAAAGCGCCCACCCGTCGCCTCCAGCAATTCGGCGGCGGTCCAGAGTGGGCGGCCATGGCGGATCAAGAGTGCACCCCGATCAGACCACGCACCACGCTGACGTCGTCGAACGGATGCACCACGCCGGCGACCGTTTGCCCCTGCTCGTGACCCTTGCCGGCGACAACCAGCACGTCGCCGGGTCCCAGATCGTGCAACGCGACCTCGATCGCCCGTGCGCGGTCGCCGATTTCCGTCGCGCCCGGACAGCGCTCCAGGATCGCGGCGCGGATCGCCTGAGGCACCTCGCCACGCGGATTGTCGTCCGTGACGATCACTCGATCGGCCAGCCGGCCGGCCACCTCGCCCATCAAAGGCCGCTTGCCCCGATCCCGATCGCCGCCGGCGCCGAACACGATATGCAGCTTGCCCTGCGTATGCGGGCGCAAGGCCGTCAACAGCCGCTCCAGCGCGTCAGGCGTATGCGCGTAATCGACATAAACGGCGGCGCCGTTCGGCAACCGCGCCGCCAACTCCATCCGGCCGCGCACCCCGGTCAACCGCGGCAACAGATCGAGCACGTTTTCCAGGCCCAGCACGTAGGCCAGCCCGGCGGCCAACAGCACGTTGTCCACCTGAAACCGGCCGGGCAGGTTCAACCGCACGGTTCGCGTGACCCGCCGCTTCTCCTGACCAATCCCCCGGCTGTCCGCCCGACTTTGCGCCCCTCTGGCTTTGCGCCCCTGGGCTCTCCCCTGGACCGACCGCGGGCGCGGGGCCCGGTTCGGCGGGAACCTCCAGCGTCAGGTCCTGTCCGTCGGCACGCGGCACGGCCTCGATCAGGCGAAACAGCGTTCCGGTCAGACCGACCGTATGAAAAGCGAGCCGTCGTGTGATGGCGACCCCACGCAAGGCCTCCAGCGTCACCGGGTCCATGTCGGAGCACGCGACGAACGGAGAGCGCGGCGGCAGCAACCCACCCGCCAGCCGCAACTTGGCCGCGCGATACCCCGCCATGGTGACATGATAATCCAGATGATCCCGCGTCAGATTGGTGAAACCCGCCGCCGCCAGTCGCACGCCATCCAGCCGGTACTGGTCGAGGCCGTGCGACGACGCCTCCATGGCCACGCGCTGGATCCCATGGCGCGCGAGGCTGGACATGATCTCCGCCAAAGTCACCGGATCCGGCGTGGTCAATCCCGGTCCCGGATCATAACCGGGCGCGATCAGGCCCAGCGTTCCGATACTGGCGGCGCGTTGCCCGTCCAGCGTCCAGATCTGGCGCAGGAACTCGACCGTGCTGGTCTTGCCGTTGGTGCCGGTGACGGCCACCACCGTTTCGGGCCGCACGCCGGCCAGGACCGCCGCGATCAGCGCCAGCATCCGGCGTGGTTCCGGGTCGGTCAGCAGCACCCGAGGCGGCACCTCCGGCGGCCAGTGCGTGCCGTTCGGCGCCAGCACCGCGACGGCGCCGTTCCTCACCGCGTCGGGAATGAAATCGCGCCCGTCCACGAACACGCCCGGCACCGCGACGAACAGGTCGCCCCGCCTGACCTGCCGGCTATCGGCCGTTACGCGCCCGATCTCCAACCCGGCCACCATCCTGGGCAGCGGCCGGGATGAGCCGGAAAAGGCGAGGATCTGCCGGTAAATATCGCTAAGCAGCAAGGGACGATGCCGAGGTTGCCGCCATCGCGGGACGGTCCGTCGGACGTCCGTGGATGGGGAAAGGACCAAATGGCGCGCGCAGACCCGGTTCAACCTCGGTCCGATGCGAGAGATCGGGACGCGGCGCCTCGCCGGGAACGACAGCGGACGGGTTAATCGAGGGCGGCGGCGTGGCCGGCCGGGCGACCGGATCAGCCTGTGTCCGCCTTGTCGCGCCGGAAGCGGGCGACACAAGCCGGGGAGAGGGCCGAACCGGTTCCGCCTCGATCCGGTGCAGCAGGTTTGGCCTCGCGGGAGGGCCAGAGCCGGCATTGCCGGCCGGCGCGGGGAGCGGGGCTGAACCGGTGGCCGGCCCAGGACCTCGACGCGGGGACCGGACCGGGCCGCGCGGGAGGAACGGCTGGATCGCCTTGTGTCCGGTGCAGCAGATCCGGCTGCGGCGGTCCGGCCGGCAGCCTGGCCGGCAACACACCCGGACGGTGGAACACCGGGTCGGTTCCGGGCTCGGTCACCTTGATCGGCCCCAGTACCAGCCCGCGCGCCGGCTGCAACGGGATCGCCAGCGCCGCCTCGATCTCCGGCGCATCCTTGATGTCCGGCATCAGGCCCAGGATCGGGCCGATCCGCGAGATCACCCGGCCGGCGGCGGGCGCCGCGACCTGACCCGCCGTCGAGTATCCGCCGGTCGAGGCGTTCCCATGCGGCTCATCCAGCATCATGTAGACCGCGTAGCGCGGCGCCTGCATCGGGAACACGCTCATGAACGCCGAGACGTTGGCGTGCTTCTCATAGCCGTGGCCTTTGTTCTTCTCGGCCGTGCCGGTCTTGCCGCCGGGGAAATAGCCCGGCACCTCGGCCTTCTTGCCGAACCCCTGGGTCACCACCAGCCGCATCAGGCGCCGCATGATGTCCGAGGTGGACTTCTGCATCACGCGCCTGCCATCCGGCGGATTGTCGGGGTCCACGGCGAGAATGGTCGGGTTCATGTAAACCCCGCCGTTGGCGATCGCGGATGTCCCCGCGACCACATGCAACGGCGTCACCGAGATGCCGTGTCCGAACCCGACGGTCATCGTCACCACCTCACCCCAGGCGGCTTCCGAGTGATATTGCGGCCGGTCGGCTTCCTTCAGTTCGATCGGAACGCGGTCGAACATTCCCATGTTTTGCAGCCACGCGCGCTGCCGCTGGCCACCCACCGTCAAGGCGATGTGGGAGGCGCCGAGATTGGAGGAGTATGCGAGCACTTCCGGCAGTTGCAGGTAGCGATGCTTGCCTTCGAAGTCGGAAATCGTAAACCGTCCGATATGAATGTCGTGCGCCGCGTCGAACGAGTTCCAGATGTGCACCAGCCCCGAGTCCAGCGCCATCGACGCGGTTTGCAGCTTGAACGTGCTGCCGGGCTCGTAGCGTCCGGTCAGCGCGCGGTCAAACCGCTCCTCCTGGGAGGCGCGGCCAAGATCGTTGGCGTCATAGTCGGGCAGCGAGACGAGCGCCAGCACCTCGCCGGTGTTCACGTCCATGACGATGCCGGCCGCGCCGATCGCGTTGAACTCTTCCTTGGCCGCCAGCAGTTCCTCGCGCACCACGCTCTCGACCCGGACATCGATCGACAACCGCAGCGGCTCGCCGCTGTCGCGCAGCCGCTTGTCGAACGCGAGCTCGGCGCCCGCGACGCCGTTCTGGTCGATGCCAACCCCGCCGAGCACATGCGCCGCGATCCGCCCGAGTGGGTAATGCCGCTGGAAGGTGTTGTGAAAATCGACGCTGGGAATGCCCAGGTTGTTGATGCGGGCTTCCTCGTCGGGCGTGATCTGCCGCTCGATGTAGACGAAGTGCTTGCTGGTATCCGACAGCCGCTTGATCGCCTCCTGCAAATCCAGCCTCGGCAGGATCGTTTTGAGTTGCTTCGCGACCGCGACCGGATCGCCGACCGCGTTCGGATCCGCGAAAGCCTCACGCGTCGGCTCCGAGATCGCCATCGGTTGTCCGGTACGATCGACGATCATCGCGCGCTGACCGGGCGTGACGATGTCGGTGATCGGCTGCAGCGGACCTTTGGCGATCGGCGGCATGGTTTCACGCGCGATCTTCGCATGAACGGGGTGGATGACGGTCACCCAGGCGACCCGGAAGCAAACCACGGTGAACAGAGCGGCGAACATCCCGGCGGTGATCACCAGCCGGCCGCGGCTGCGTTCCATGGCCTCCCGCCGGCGCTTCTCGGCGGCGGTGACGTGGAAATGCTCCATCCGCAAGACCGCGTCCTTCGGCGGCGCACCGCGACGCATCCGCATGCGTTGGAAACGCGAGGCGCCCGCGGACGGCCCGCGAGGCGCATCGTGCGGCCCGCCAGAGGAAGAGCCCGGGGACGAACCAAACGCGGGTCCAGCGGACGGATCGGAGGATGGACCGAAGGGCGGATCAACCGGTGGGTTGGAACGGCTCATGGTTCTGCCTCAGCGACCTGGGCCAGCGGAGGCACCGGACGGATTCCAGGTTGCGTTGACCGGCGTGGGCGCGGGCAACGGGAGCGGCACGGGACCACGCGACATCCCCAGCAGCGAGCCACCCGGCGCCGGCATTGGCGCCTGCCGCGCGACCTGCGTGACCGGTCCGCGTTCCATCGCCGGCCCCGGCGAGGACGCCGCCCGCGCGGGCATTTGCGGATACGGCGAGATCTGCGCCTGCCGCGGCGGCATGGGCCGCTCCTCCCGCCGCGGCTCATTGCCGCGCGCTTCAGCCACACGCGGCTCGGCCGGCCGATACGCCGGCTGCGCCGACGGAGACTGCGCCGACGGATGGCCCGACGGAGACTGGCCTGACGGAGACTGAGCGGCCGAAGACGGGGCCGACGGAGATTGAGCGGCCGGATACTGGGCCGACGGAGACTGGGCGGACATCTGGGCTGGCGCCTGGCCCCATCTTGGCCCCTGCGCCATCCCCGGCGCGGATCCCTGAGACGCTGGCGGCAGCCCCTGCGTGCCGCGCGTGCCCTGCGCCTGCAACGGCGGCAGGCCGCGCGATTGCCAGCCAGGCCTGGTTCCGGCCGGAGCGGTCGTGCCAGGCTCCCGCGCGGTCAGCACGGGCGTGGAACCGGGCGCGCCCGGCCGCGGCTCCGCCGGCGTCTCTTTCGTGGGGGCGATCCGCGGTTCTTCCGCGGTGCGGGCCGGCGCGGTGGAAAGCGTCCGCTCGGCGTCAGGCTCCTGCCGGGCTGTCGCCGCGCGCGGCGTGACCGGGCGCGCCTGCAAGGGCAGAGCGGTGACCGCCGGGAAGGAAACGGCCGTCACCGGCGGAGTAGCGGGCGGGATCGGCGGCACCGGAAGATCGTCCGCGGTGGCCTCATCCATTTGGTCGCCATCCGTGGTGGCGGCCTGGGACGGCGCGGAGGATTCAGCCGCGGCGGGCCCCGCGGGGTTCGGCGACGCCGCGGTCGCCACGCTGTCGGCGGTCGTCGCGTCAGAACTCCGGGCTGTCGGGAGATTGCCCCACGACATCCGGCTGGTCCGCGGGCGGCGTCGGCTCGGGCGCCGGCAGACGGCTCGGCAGATCGCTCAGACGCGCGAACTGGCTGGGCGCGATGGTCTTCAGGCCAAGATACTCGTCCGAATACTTATGCAACTGTTCCGGCTCACCGAGGCGGATCCAGTCATCCAGAAGGCCGCGGCTTTGCGCGCGCAGGTCGGCGGTTTGCTTCGCGATCAGGTCGATGTGCTGATCCATCAGCTCGACCTCATGCTTGGCCCGATACAAATAGAGCCCGGCGCTGAGCGCCAGAACCCAGCAGATCACCGTAATGGGTCTGATCATGAGATCACCGACGGGTTGAGGGCCCGGTTTGCATCCGCCGCGCCCGCGTCTTGTCCGAATACGCCAACGCCCTCCGCCCGGGCGGGCGCGCGGAGACGATCAGTTCGGTCAGCAGGCGCGCACGCCAGAGACGCCCGGCCGGGTGTCGCGGAGAACGACGTCGCGACCGGCGGGGAAAACAGGCCGGCGGTCCTCATGCCGCGTCCCCCAATAATTCGACGGCACGCAGACGCGCCGAGCGAGCCCGCGGATTGGCGGCGATCTCCGCCGCGCCGGGCCGCAGCGCCTTCGGGGTGACGAGGCGGAACCGCGCCGATGCTCCGCCTCCGGGCGGGAGACCTGGCGTCAGGCCACGCGGATCGTGTCGCGACGGCGACGGCGAACGGCCGGACACCTCGGTCATGAATCGTTTGACGATCCGGTCTTCCAAAGAATGAAACGAAACCACAACAATCCGCCCCCCGGGCCGCAACAGCCGCGCCGCCTGGGCGAGGCCACGCTCGATCTCGCCCAGTTCGTCGTTGACCCGAAGCCGCAGCGCCTGAAAGGATCGGGTCGCCGGATGATGACCTGATTTATCCGGCGGGAGTACGGCACGGATGATGCCGGCGAGGCGTCCCGTGGTTAAAATCGGCGCCTCCGCCCGCGCCGCCACGATGGCGCGGGCCACCCGGCGAGAGGCACGTTCCTCACCCAGTTGAAACAGGAGGTCAGCGAGTTCACGCTCCGGCAGGGTATTGACCAGCGTGGCGGCGGTCACATCGGGGCCTTGCGAGCCCTCAATCCCATGCCGTCCCATGGGCCGTCCCATGGCGCGTCCGATGGGCTGTCCGACGGGCTGGCCCTGGGACCGTCCCATCCGCATATCCAGCGGCCCGTCGCTCTGAAACGAAAATCCCCGCTCCGGATCGTCGATCTGGTATGACGATACGCCGATGTCCAGAACGACGCCATCCAGCGCGTGCAGTCCCGCCTCGGTCAACAGGGCCAACATGTCGCCGAACCGGCCATGCACCAGATGCAGCCGTCCCGGATATCGCGCGGCGAGGCTGGCCCCCCGCGCGATCGCCGTCTCATCGCGGTCGATAGCCCAGACATGGCAGTGAGCGCGATCGAGGATCGCCGCGGTATATCCGCCGCCGCCAAACGTGCCGTCCAGGTAAACGGCCCCGTCGCGCGGCTGCAAGGTCGCCAACATTTCAGTGAGCATCACGGGAATATGCGTTCCGGCGAGGCCCGGAGCGGGCGCGTTCGTCATGCCGCCACCCCCTCCCGCTGACGTGCCATCCGCGCGCGGTAGGTCGCCTGGGCCGAGGCCTTGTGTCCCGGCACGTTGTCCGGGTGCCAGAGCTGAAAGCGCGTGCCCATGCCGACGAACGCGACGCTGCCCGAGCGGGAAATGCCGGCGTGTTCCAGCAGCGTGTCGTGGATGATGATGCGGCCTTCCTTGTCGGTCTCGATCGGCCACGCGTCGGCGAACAGCACGGTGGCCAGAGCGTCGTATTCCTCGCTGAGCGGATCGAGCTTATCCAGTTCGGCGACGAGCGCCTGATGCTTCACCTCGGTCTGCGCGTCGATACAGCGGGTTTTCTCCGATGGGCGCAGCACCAGCGGTATGCTAACAGGTCCGTCGGTGGAGGCGGGGATGCTCACGGCGCCGGCGCGCAGAGCGACGCGGAAAGTCGCCGGGACGGAGACCCTGCCCTTCGCATCGAAATTCTGCACATACGTTCCGTTGAACAGAACCATTGGCGCCTGGCCACCTCCCGGCATGGGGTCGTCACGTCAGCAGAGGGCGGAGAGGAGAAGGCGATCGAAACGGTCCGGTAAGGTTGTCCGCCAAACAACCCGATCCAGGCCCGCCATGGATTTGGGTGGATTTGTATGGGTCTCCATGGGCGAAGGTGGGATAACATGGGTGTCCGCCCGCTTACAAGGTGGTTAGGCGGGCGCGCCGGAAAAAAACGCGTCCGCCAACTCGATTGGAAAGGTACGCTGT
Source organism: uncultured Alphaproteobacteria bacterium (assembly GCA_963719675.1). Classification (GTDB taxonomy): domain Bacteria; phylum Pseudomonadota; class Alphaproteobacteria; order Acetobacterales; family Acetobacteraceae; genus Rhodopila. The sequence continues at coordinate 127,320 of CAVRDN010000048.1, forward strand.
AAAAACCACCGTCGAAGTCCGCACAAGAACACGCGGGATTAATTCAGCGTATTTCTTGTTTTGTTCTGCTTAAATTAATGTCCGGCCGCACCCCGTTCGCGTGGTGCGCTCGTGACGGATTGCCGCCGCGACATTCCCCGGTCCGGTTCCCCCGCGCCCGGCCGCATCGTGCCATGGGATCGGGGCACGGGCCTGGCGGAGCGCGATCCTCCCCCGTCCGGCCGATCCTGGCACGGGCGAGCCGGGCGGGGCGCACCTGGGTCAGGCGCCGATCCATCGTGAACTTCGATATTTTTTCGCAACGAGGAATCGTTTCGAACTTCGTCTGACCGGCGGCACGACCAGCGGGCCGCGACGCCACGAAAGCAGGACGCGCCACCGTCGCTGACCGTCACGGTTGGCGCCGCGGCCCGCCAGGAACGTCGCCGCCGGATCGAACGCTCCGCCTCGCATACGGCACGGCGCGGCGCGGCATCCGTTGGCCGGCGATACGAGGCGCCAATCCCGCGTGACATCATGACCCGCACGCGTCCTCGGCGTGGCGGCGGCGTTGCCATTCGTCACAGTTTCGCACATCGCAAATCACCCGTACGTGGTTGGCTTCGCGCAGGCACAACAGCGCCCCGGGTCCATGACACACCTCGCTTTCCCCGGCCGCGAAACCGCGCCCGGCCATACCGGCGCGACCGAAGCGTCGAGCCTCCGCTCCTCGGCGCATCCGCCGATCTTTCTGCACTGCGGATGGCGGACCCGCGGCACATGGATCTGGAATCGCTTCCGCGAAATGCGCGGCGTGGCCGGATACTACGAGCCCCTCGCGGAGATCCTGGCTCGACTGCGGCCGGATTCCGTGGCCACGATCACGGCGGAGAGTTGGCCCTCCGGCCACAGAGGGCTCGCGCGACCCTATTTCGACGAATACCGGCCGTTCCTGAGAGCCGGGCGGAACGGGGTGCGATCCTATCGGTCCCGCTTCGCCACGAGCGAGTTCTTCGCCGCGCCCGACGCCGCGCTGCCGGAACCGGAGGCCTGGCTGCGGCTGCTGTTGACCACCGCGCGCGACCGCGGCGAGCAGCCGGTGCTGAAGTTCTGCCGCTCGCTCGGCCGGCTCGGCTGGATGCGCCGGCGTTTTCCCGATGCCGTGCATATCGTCGTGATGCGGGACCCGTTCACGCAGTTCGCCTCCGCCGCGCGGCAGTTCGTCGCCACCGGCAATGCGTATTTCCTGGCCACACCGCTTCAGTTGCTGGCGTTGAACCGCGACGTGCCGCTGGTCGCCCTCTGCGCGCGCCATCTGGGCATCGAACTGCCCGCGCGGACCGACTGTCGCACGCCGGAGGCCGCGCTGAGCGCGTGCGAGGCCGCCGTGCGCGACACCACGGCCGAGATCTGGTATCGCGGCTGCCTCGCGTTCTGGGTCGCGACCGCCGCGGTGCTTCCCGACGGCATCGACCTCATGATCGACAGCGAGCGCCTCGCCGGGTCCGACCCGTATCGGTTGGCGTGCGAAATCGAACTGGCCCGGCTGACCGGGAGGCTGGTCGATTTCAGCGACACGGCGTGCGCCGCCGGGACACCTCAAACGGAGATGGCGCGGCCGGCCCGGTCCTCCGTGCTGCGCGCCCATGCCGAAGCGGAAGCGTTCCTCGCCGACGCGGTGAGCCCGGAATGGGCCGACCTGCCGCGCCTTGGTCTCATCGCGGATCTGCTGTCCGAGGCGCGGTCGCTCGGCCTGGGTTCGCGGGTTTCGTGCCCGGCGCGATCCCTCACGATCGGCGCGCCGCTCGAGGAAGACCCGGAGGCAGCGGCGGCCCTCCGGTTCGCCCAGGCCCGCGCCGCACGGGCGGAGCGTGAACTGGCCGCGGTTTGGGCGTCGCGTTCCTGGCGCCTGACCGCTCCGCTCCGCCGGGTGCGCCGCGTACTGGGCTGACGTTTCCGGCTGGGCTGACGTTTCCGGCTGGGCTGACGTTTCCGGGCGCGCGCCGATGTCGTCGCGCCGAGGACTGCTCGCGCCCCCCGGACGACCCGCCGGCGTGGGATCCGGTAGGTGATCCGTTTGGGGAATGTGCTCCGACGGGGGCATGATCCGCGGGGGCGTGATCGGCGGGGGCGTGCTCGGCGGGGGCGTGCTCGGCGGGGGCGTGCTCGGCCGGGGCGTGATCGGCGGGGGCGTGATCGGCGGGGGGGCGTGATCCGCGGTCAGGCGGACGCGTGCGCGACAAAGCCACATCTTGCCGCTGTTCGCCGGGGAACCGCGGGTTCCCCCTTGCCAAGCGGCGCGTCCGGGACGATGTAGCGCGTGAGCTTCCCGGACCGCTCCGGTCCGGTTTCCCCGCACCCGTTTCCCGCTCCATGTTACAGGGCCCGCGCACCATGTTCATCGAAACCGAAGGCACACCCAATCCCGCGACGCTGAAATTTCTTCCTGGCCGGGAAGTGATGGGGCTTTCGACAGCGGACTTCGCGTCGAGCGCGTCGGCCGCGCGCTCCCCTCTCGCGACCGCGCTGTTCGGCCTCGACGGCGTCGCGCGCGTGTTTCTGGGCGGTGATTTCGTAACCGTCACGAAGACCGATGAGGTCCCGTGGGAGACGCTGAAGGCCCAGGTGCTGGGGACGATCATGGACCATTTCGTGATGGAGCGGCCGGTGATCGACACCGCCATGGCCGACGACGATCTGTTCGATGAGGAAGACGTCGATCCGGCGGATGCCGAGATCGTGGAGCAGATCAAGGAGTTGCTGGACACCCGCGTGCGTCCGGCGGTCGCCGGCGATGGCGGCGACATCGTGTTCCGCGGCTTCCGCGACGGCGTGGTGCGTCTGCACATGCAGGGCTCGTGCTCGGGCTGCCCATCCTCGCGCGCCACGTTGAAGCACGGGATCGAGAACATGCTGCGCCATTACGTGCCCGAGGTCGTCGCCGTGGAGCAGGTTGAATTCTGACGCGGACGGACTGAGCCTCCCCGCGAGGCGCCGCATGCCGCGCCCACCGCGGCCGATCGCGTGTCGCTCCGGGCCGTGCCGGCCGCGGCCGCCTGGGTCTCGAATGTCGTTCCCCGGCCGGGGTCGAGGCATGCCTCCAGGGTACCCGGAGCGCGGTGCGATCGGCATGGCCATCCGCCGGCGCCGGCGGACGCGCATCCGCCCCTTGCCGGAAACAGCTTCGCACCGCACCATGGGCGTACCGTTTCCCTTCGCCGGAGTTTTCTCATGACGCTCGAGGCCGCCGCACACGACATGCTGTTCCGCGAGGCGCGCACCCACAACAAGTGGCAGGACAAGCCGATCACCGACGTGCAGATCTTCGAACTGTACAAATCTGCTGAAATTCGGCCCGACGTCGGCCAACTCCTCGCCCGCGCGCTTCGTCTGGATCCGCACGCCCGAAGGCAAGGAGAAGCTGCGCCCCGCGCTGTCGTCCGGCAACACCGAGAAGACCATGTCGGCGCCGCTGACCGTCATCGTCGCCTACGACCCGAAATTCTACGAGAAGCTGCCGACACTCTTTCCGCACAATCAGGATGCGAAGAACTGGTTCACCAGCAACGACGCGTTGGCCGCCACCACGGCGTTCCGCAACGGCACCCTGCAGGGCGCCTACCTGATCGTCGCGGCGCGGGCCCTCGGTCTCGACACCGGGGCGATGTCCGGCTTCGACAACGACGTGGTCGACAAGGCATTCTTCGCCGAGAACGGCTGGCGGTCGAACTTCCTGTGCAACATCGGTTATGGCGACTGGAGCGGCGTGTTCAACCGTTCGCCCCGGCTCGACTTCGACGAGGCCTGCATCCTCGCCTGACCGCGATCGCCACCCCGGATGCGCATATTGGTCCTGGATTCCGCCTTGGCGCGCTGCACCGCCGCGGTGGTGGTCGATGACGCCGTGACGGCCTCCCGCTCCGAGGCGCGCAAGCAAGGGCACGAGGCGATCCTGCCGGTGATGACGCGCGACGTACTGGAAGAAAGCGCCGGCACGCCGGGTGCGGCCGGCGGCGTGGATCTGGTCGCGGTCACGATCGGTCCGGGGTCTTTCACCGGGATCCGCGCGGGGATCGCCCTCGCGCACGGGATCGGCCTCGCCCTGAACGTGCCGGTCATCGGCGTCACGGTGGGCGAGGCCATCGCCGATGCGTTTCCTCGTCTGGGCGAGCGGGAACTCTGGACCGTCACCGACAGCCGTCGCGGACATATCTTTCTCGAACGAGGCGATGAAATCCTCTCGCTGGCGGTGTCCGACCTGCCGCGGCCTCCGCGCAAGGTCGCGGTCGCCGGGGGCGCGGCCTTGCACGTCGCGGCCCGGCTGGCGGCGACCGACGCCGACGTGATGCTGACCGACGCGCGGTTTCCCCAGCCCCGGCACATCGCGCTGGTCGCGGTGCGGCGCCACGCCGGTCTGGTGCCGCCGCGCGCCGCGCAACCGCTGTATGTCGACCCGCCCGAGGCCCGTCTCCCCGCCGGCGGGTTGCGCCCTCCTCCCACGGCCGCCGCGCGGTAACGCCCGATGCCCGCGACGGCGCCCGTCGGACCGCCATCCGAAGCCATCGAGACGGTGACAACAGCCCACGCGGACGTGCTCGCCGCGATCCACCGCGCCGCGTTCTCGCGCGCCGAGGCATGGTCGCGCGATGTCATGCTCCTCCAACTCGAGGTGCCGGCCACGTTCGGGCTGCTGCATCCGCGCGGGGGGATGATCCTCGCCCGCGTGGCGGCCGATGAGGCGGAGATCCTGACGCTCGCCGTCAGCCCGGAGCAACGCCGTCGCGGCATCGGCTCCGCGCTGCTGGGCGCCGCCAAGGCGCATGCCGCCAGGCTGGGCGCCGTCTCGATGTTTCTGGAGGTCGCGGTGACCAACGACGCGGCGCGCGCCCTCTATTCCGCGCATGGATTTACCGAAGCGGGCCGGCGCCGCCGTTACTACACCGACGGCACCGACGCGCTCGTCTTGCGTTCTACTTTGTCCGGCCCCGACTCCAATTCGTAACAACGGTCGATCGATCGCGCGCCTCGCCGATGTTTCAGTGGGTCGCGGACACCACGCGTTCGCCGATCGCGCGCCGCGGAGCGGGCCGCTGCCGATCGGCCTCCGTCATGCCCGGCAGCGAGGCCGCGCCATCCCGCGCGCGGCGATGTCCGGACGCGGCGAGAGGCCCAATCCGATCCGGCCGGGTTCGTTGCCGCGACGCCGCGCGGACTCTCGGCGGACGACACAAAGCCTGTGAAATTCGGCGAACTTCGCGGCGATTTCCCGCGCGAGGTATTATGATGGAACGCTGGATTTATTGCCCTTTACGGATGAGCAGCAGGGTCGTTCCATCGGCCTCCACACGCTGCTCCAGGACCGTGTGACCTTGTTCGGTCGCGGTGCGCGGCACGTTTCGGACCGGCTCCTCCCCGCGCAGCCGCACCCGCAAAATCTGGCCTGGAGAGAGCCGATCGAGCGCGATGCGTGTCTTTACGAACGTCATCGGACACACATCGCGTGTGATATCGATGTCTCGGTCGGCGGTCAAAATGGAGTTCATGATACTTGCTCACCCCGAATTAACAAGAATAACCATTGCGAAACGGCCGTGGAGACACTTATATGGATTGAATTCTTACGCGATAAAAGGGGCACGTGATGCCAGATGGTTCTTCCTCGCAAGGTTCATCGACTTTGGGTCCAGGCGTCGCCGGGCTGCTGGGTCTGACCGCGCAGATCGTCTCGGCTCACGTCGGCAACAACAAAGTCGCGACGAACGAACTTCCTGGGCTCATCCAACAGGTCTACCAGGCGCTCAACGGGTCGAGCACGAACGCGGCGCCCGCTCAGGCGCGCCCGTCCGCCCCGGCGGAGCGGCCGAAGCCGGCCGTGCCAATTTCGAAGTCAGTGTTCAGCGAATACATCGTGTGCCTGGAGGACGGCAAGAAACTGAAAATGCTGAAACGGCATTTACAGACGGCATATGGCATGACTCCAGAACAATATCGGGCGAAATGGGGCCTCGATTCGAACTACCCGATGGTCGCGCCGGAATATGCCAAGAAGCGCTCCTCGCTCGCCAAGGCGATCGGCCTCGGCACCCGGCCGCGTGAGGCCGCCCGAGGCTGACCCTTCGGTCGCGCAACCCGCTCGGTCGCGCAACCCGTCAGCCTCGCGCGCGAAGTCGCCCGCACGGCGTTGGACCACGCGCCGCCTCCATCCCCTCGCGACCCGGCGGTCGCAGCCGGGCTTGCCGCCGACGCCCACCCGACAGACGCCCCGGAGCGCGCGTTTTCACACCCCATTGGACAGCGATGCGTGACTTCGGCTACCGAGTTCTCCTGAACGTGCCTTCCCGTCAACGCTGACCATTCGGGATATTCACAAGGATGCCGGTGGAATCGCGCATCGAGCGCCTGTGTGTCGAACGCGGCGTCAAAATGACCGAGCAGCGCCGGGTCATCGCACGGGTGTTGTCCGACGCCAGCGATCACCCGGATGTCGAAGAATTGTATCGCCGCGCCACGCGACTCGATCAGCATATCTCGATCGCCACCGTCTACCGCACGGTCCGCCTGTTCGAGGAAAAAGGCATCCTGGAACGGCACGACTTCGGCGGCGGACGCGCCCGTTATGAGCCGAGCGAGGAAAGCCACCATCACCATCTCATCGATATCGACACCGGCAAGGTGATCGAGTTCCAGGACGCCGAGCACGAGCAACTGATGCGCGTGATCGCGGCGCGGCTTGGCTTCGATCTCGTATCGTTGCGACTCGAACTGTTCGGCCGCAAACTGAAATCGCCGTCCCTGAAAACGTCGGCGGGACGCGGCGCCTCGCATCAAACGGAGGAACCGGTGAAGTGATCGCCACCTTGCCCTTCCCGGAATTGCGCGCTGGCAATCTTGGTGTGCAAATCGCCACCCATCCGGATGAGGTCGATGCGGTCCAGTTCCTGCGCTATCGCGTGTTTTACGCCGAAATGGGTGCCAGAGCCGATGCCACCACCACGGCGGAACAACGCGATCGCGATGCCTACGACCCGATCGCCGATCATCTGCTGGTTGTCGATCATGCCATCGGACCGGGGCCCGAAGGCGTCGTCGGCACCTATCGCCTCATCCGGCGTGAGGCGGCGGCGAAGATCGGCCAGTTTTATTCGGCGGACGAATACGACATCGGCAAGATCGAACGCTTTCCCGGCGGCCTCATGGAACTCGGCCGCTCCTGCGTGGACGCCGAATACCGCAATCGCGCGGTGATGCAGCTGCTTTGGCGCGGGATCGCCGCGTACGTGTTCCACTATAAAATCGACCTGATGTTCGGCTGCGCCAGCCTGCACGGCACCGATACCGACGCGCTCGCGACCGAGCTCGCGTATCTTTATTACTATCATCTGGCGCCGCCCGAGTTACGGCCCCGCGCGCTGCCGCACCGCTACATCGAGATGCGCCGGCTCGACCGCGAGGAGATCGATCCCAAACGCGCGGTGGCTCTGCTGCCGCCGCTGATCAAGGGCTACCTGCGATTGGGTGGGTTCGTGGGCGATGGCGCGGTGATCGACGCCCAGTTCAACACCACCGACGTCGCGGTGGTGGTCAAGACCGACATGGTGACCGAATCCTATTACCGCCATTACGAACGGCGGGTTCGCGATACGCCGGACTGAGCGGCGGCGCATGATCCTTCCTCGCTGGCTGCCCGAGGCTCGCGGCCTCCGCGCGGACCTGATCGCACTCGCGGCGGGCGCGCTCGCCGCGTTGTCGCTGCCGCCGTTATACGTGCTGCCGGTTTTGCTGGTCGCGTTTCCCGTCCTGCTCGTCCAGATCAATCACGCCGGCCGGGCCATCGTCGCGGCGCGGCGGGGCTGGTGGTTTGGCTTTGGCTATCACCTGATCGGGCTTTACTGGATCACCGAGGCGATCCTGTTCGAGTCGGCGCGCTTCTGGTGGCTGGTCCCGCTCGCGGTACCGGCGCTCGCGGCCGTTCTCGCCGTCTTCATCGCGTTCCCCGCCTGGGTCGCGTGGTTCGCCGCGGGCAGCGCATCCGGGGCGGCCTTCCGTGCGGCGGCACCGCGCCGAACGGCCGCACCGGGACCCGCCTCGAACGAACCGTCTCCAGGTGGAGCGTTCCCGGCGGGAGCGTCCTTGGCGGGAGACGCCGCCAGGCGAGAGCCTCGGCTCGGAGTGGCCTCGCGCCTGGGCATCGCTCCCGGAACGGACTGCCTGGCGGCGGCCCAGGAAGCGCCATCGCGAACCGGCCAGGTGCGATGCCACGTGGCGGCGGCTCAGGTGCTGGTGCTGGCGGGCGCCTGGGTGCTGGGGGACCTGGCGAGGCAATTCGTCGCGACCGGATTTCCCTGGAACCCGCTGGGCAGCATCTGGACCGTCCCCGGCCGGTTCGGCGACATCATGTTGCAGCCGGCGGCGCTGGTGTCCGTGCACGGCCTGACCTTGGCGACCGTCGGGCTGGCCTGCGCGCCGTTGTTGCGGCGGGGAGGCCGCGCGGTGTGCTGCGGCATCCTGGTTGCCTGGATCGGCTACGGGGTGGCCCGGATCGCCGCGCCCGCGCCGCCCGATCAGCCGCTGCGGGTGGTGCTGGTGCAAGGCAACATTCCGCAGGGGCAGAAGTGGGACCCCGCCCTGCGCAACAGCGTGTTCGAGAAGTACCTCCGTCTGACCGCCGAGGGCGTGCGAGCGGCCGGTCCCGGTCCGCACCTGACCGTTTGGCCGGAAACCGCCAGCCCGTTTCTGTTGGATGCCAACGCCCGCGCTGCGATCGCCGCGGCGGGGAATGGTGGGCCGGTGCTGGTCGGCGCGGTGCGTTTCGACGAGCAGGACAGGCCGCGCAACACATTGACCGCGGTCGCCGCCACCGGCGAGGTCCTCGGGGTGTACGACAAATGGCATCTGGTGCCGTTTGGGGAGTATCAGCCAGGCTGGGCGCGGATCGGTATCCAGTTGGTGCCCGGCGGTGGTTTCGCCCGCGGTCCTGGGCCCGAGACCCTGCATATTCCGGGTGTGCCGCCGGTCGGGCCGCTGATCTGCTACGAGGCCATTTTTCCTGGGCAGGTGGTCGATGAGGCGGACCGCCCGGATTGGATGGTCAACGTAACCAACGATGCGTGGTTCGGCACCTCGACCGGTCCACGGCAGCATCTCGCCGCCACGCGATTGCGTGCGGTTGAGGAAGGACTGCCACTTTTGCGCGCGGCCAATACCGGCATCACTGCCGCATTCGATGCAAGAGGCCACGAAATCACACGCATAGGTATGGAGGAGACGGGATTTCGCACGGTTACGTTGCCGGGACCCTTGCCACGCACGCTTTTCTCGCGGTTCGGACTTCCGCTTCCGGGCATTTTAGCAGTGGGTTCGCTGGTATTGGGCCTGGCAATCCGGTGGCGCGGCAGGGGCGCCTGATGCGGCGCGCGGGCATCACATAAAAAAGACGCCTGATCCCGTCTGATGACACGGAATAACGCAATTGAACCAGGTCGCTTGACAATTTTCGGTTGTGCCGTTAAATGTCTGCTAATGAAACCGCGAGAAACGTGATCTGTCCAGTACAAACCGTGTGGTTGCAGGGCGGTTCGGTTGTATGATGGCATTCTCGCGAACTGATGAAAGGGACGCACGCATGGCTGTTGCCGATCAGGCTGTCGGGGTTGAGCGGGAAGGCCGCCCCAGCCCGATTGATGTGCATGTTGGCTCCAGGGTCCGCTTGCGGCGAACCCTGCTGGGCATGTCGCAGGAGCGCCTTGGCGAGGCATTGGGACTGACATTTCAACAAGTCCAGAAATATGAGCGTGGCGTCAATCGGGTCGGTGCTTCGCGATTGTTCGATTTGTCCAGAGTACTGGATGTGCCGATCAGTTTCTTTTTCGACGACATGCCGGACAGCCTGACGGCGACGTTCGGCTCGCCGGCGGCACGACGCGCGACAGGCTTCAGTGAGCCGTCGGAACTCGTTCGCGGATGACACATTGAACCGGCGCGAAACGCTGGAGTTGGTGCGCGCATACTACCGCATCACCGATCCGGCGATTCGCAAGCGCGTGTTCGATCTGATCAAGTCGATGGGGCCCACCGAAGCCGCCGTCTGATACCGGACGGCGGAGCGACCGGGTAACCGATCGGCTCCCACTCGACGTCGCCCTCACGCACCGTCACCCAACGTCGTTCCGTTGGCGCGCGGGAATGTACGACCGGCACCGGGATCGCCATTCGATCCCAGTCGGTTTCTGAGCGAACCGCGTGCGAATATTGATCGTTTCGCGTGGCTGGCGTTCGGCACCGGCATGCCGCATGTCCATCGGCGCGGCTTTCGCGACCCAGGAAGCCGCACGGGGGCCGGCGACGGTTCCGAAACATTTCGCACGCGAACCCATGCCGGACCACGCGATCCGGACCACGCGATATGGAAGTTGCCGCGCGTCACGTCGCGGCCGGAGTGCGGCCTGCCCTTGACGCGCGCACCGCGGCGAGACGCCTGATCCGACAGCGGGCCGCGGCGTGTTTGAATGTTGGCGAAGTAACCGGCAGTGCCCCCGCGATCGCAATCGTTACGTTGCGATCGTTACCCGCCGTGTATTTGGCACTCGCACGCGATCCGCCGCCGGGTTTAAGCCGCGCGCTTTTGGTGTCCGGCAAAACGGTTCGATCAGCGGTGCCGCGGCATCGGTCCCAGGAGCGTCCAGGGCGACAATCGGGGAGGCCAATGCGCGCGGCCAGGCGCGGGAGACTTGTCACCGCGGCCGAGGTCGGCGACCTTGGGGCAACCACAACTCTCACTGGATGGAAACGGACGGTCAGCATGGACTGGGACAAAGCGTTCGCGGGAGTGAAAGTCATCGATCTGACCGGCGGCGTCGCGGGCCCCTCCTGCGCCATGATGCTGGCGCAGCATGGTGCGGACGTGATCAAGGTGGAAACCCCGCATGCCGGCGGCGACTGGTCGCGCATCCTGGGCCGCACCTATCAGGATCACTCGGCGTTTTCGCTGTACGGCACGCTGGGCAAGCGCAGCGTCGCGGTGGATCTGAAGACGCCGGAGGGCACGGCGATTCTGTGGCGGCTGATCGCAGGGCGCCGACGTCTTCATGGAAGGGCTGCGTCCCGGCACCATGCAGCGCTACGGCTTCGGCTATGACGCGGTCAGCGCGAAGGAGCCGGGGATCCTGTATTATTCGATCTCCGGCTTCGGCCAGACCGGACCGCTGGCGGCACGTCCGGCGATGGACCCGGTGCTGCAGGCGTTCATCGGCATCGTCAACGAGAACCGCGGCGATCGCGACAACCATCCGCATCGCATCGCGATCTCGCTGATCGACATGTTCACGGGACTGCTGGGATTTCAGGCGATCTGCGACCTCGTTGTACGTCCAGGCACGGCAGAAGGTGAAGCAGGGCCGGTACATCGAAGCCAGCCTGATGCAGGGCGGCGCGATGCTGTCGGTGATCCGGCTGATCGCCGCAATACCTCGAGCGCGGCACAGGCGACAGCGCACCAGCATGCCGAACGGCGTGTTCGACACCGCCGACGGGCAGTTGAACGTCACCATGGTGCGGCCGACCGACTGGCCGCCGTTCTGCGAGGTGATCGAGCGGGCCGATCTGCTGGACGGATCCGCGTTTCGCCACGCATGCCGCCCGCGGCCAGAACCTGGACGAGCTTATACACGGTCGTCCGCCCGGTGTTCAAAGCGAAGCCGACGGAGTGGCTGGCGAAGCGGTTGACCGACCGCAACATCATGAACTACAAAGTCAACAGCTATGAAGAATTCCTGCAAGGAGGAGCAGGTCCTCGCGACCGGCATCATCTCCTGGCTGACGCAACCGGGCTTTTCCGAAAAGGTGCCGATGCCGAACATTCCGGGCTTGCCTTCGTTCCAGGACGGCACCAAACGCGCGCACGCGCCAACTCTGGGCGAGCACACGCGCGAGGTGTTGCGTGAACACGGCTACAGCGACGGGGAGATCGCGGCGCTGATCGAAAAGAAGGTGGTGGCGGGGCCGTAATCACCCGCCTGGGGTCAGGGACCAGGTCGCCGGCGAACCGACACCTCCGTCACCCGAACCGAACCACCTCCCCGTGCCGGGTCTCCTCCGGCAGGCACAGCGCGACCAGCGCGGCGGCGGCGGCATCGGGTGTCGGCACGGTCGCGGCGTCCTCGCCGGGAAAGGCGGCCGCCCGCAGCCGCGTCCGCATTGGCCCAGGGTCGAACAGATTGACCCGCAGTTTGGTGATCAGCAGTTCGCCGGCCCAGGTGAGAACGAGGTTCTGGGCGGCGGCTTTCGAGGCGCCATACGGCCCCCAGTAAGCCAGTGGCTCACTGGCGCGGATATCGGTCACGAACACCGCCCGCCCCGCGTCGGACTGCCGCAACGGCGCCTCGCAGCCCTGGATCAACCGCCACGCGGCGAGCGTGTTGACCGCGAGTACCTCGGTGCGGTCGGACGCCAGAGCGTGGCTGACCGGAGTCAGTTTGCCCAGCACTCCGGCGGCGTGCACCAGAATGTCCAGCCGGCCAAAGCGGGCGAAGATGCTGGGCGCGACGGACTCGAGCTTATCCGGCTCGCGCAGGTCGAGCGGCAGCAGCGTGGCGGTGCCGCCCACCGCCCGGATCGCGTCGTCGGTATCCTCCAGTCCGCCCTGGGTGCGCGCGGTGATCACGACATGCGCGCCCAGCCGGCCGAGTTCGATGGCGACGGCCGCGCCAAGGCCTCGGCTGGCGCCGGTGACCAGCGCCACGCGGCCCGACAGCACTGCCCGCTGGGCGCAGGCCTCGGGAACAGGGTCGCCGAGGGCATCGCGGGCACGTCAACGGATTTCGGCGAGCAAACTCAACTGCCGGTCGGCGTTATCAGCCTGATCCGGCAAGGCGATCGGATAATCGCCGGTGAAGCAGGCATCGCAGTAGAACGGCTTGTCCGGATCGCGGCCCGGCTTTCCCAAGCGCCCGGTACAACCCATCGATCGACACGAACGCCAGGCTGTCGGCACCGATCAGCTCGCGCCATTTGATCCACGTCGTGGCTCGCGGCGAGCAATTGCGACCGCTCCGGCGTGTCGATCCCGTAAAAGCACGAATGCGTCGTCGGCGGCGAGGAGATCCGCATATGCACCTCGCGTGGCGCCGGCGGCGCGGACCATCTCGACGATCTTCTTGCTGGTGGTGCCGCGCACGATCGAATCGTCGACCAGAATGACCCGCTTGTCCTTCAGGATCGGACGATTGGCGGAATGTTTCAGCTTCACACCCAAATGCCGGATGTGCTCGGCTGGGTTCGATGAAGGTGCGGCCGATATACTGGTTGCGGATGATGCCCAAGCTCGAACGGGATGCCGCTCTCCGCCGAATATCCCATCGCCGAGGGCAGGCCGGAATCCGGCACCGGCACGACGATATCGGCATCCACCGCCGACTCGATCGCCAGTTCGCGGCCGATGCGCTTGCGCGCCTCGTAGACCGAGGTGCCTTCCATCAGCGAACTCGGGCGAGCGAAATAGATGTATTCGAACACGCAGAACCGCTCGGGCGTGCGGGTGAAGGGGCGGATGCTGTGCACCCCCTGGTCGTTGATGACGACGATCTCACCCGGCTCCACGTCGCGCACGAAATCCGCGTTGACGATGTCGAGCGCGCAGGTCTCGCTGGCCAGCACCCAGCCGCCGGTGCCTTCCGAGCCGATGCGGCCCAGGATCAACGGGCGCACGCCCATCGGGTCGCGAATGCCCATCATCGCCTCGTTCGACAGCGCGACGAGGGAATAGGCGCCGATCACCTGCTTCAGCGCGTCGATCAGCCGATCCACGACGGTGGAATACAGGCTGATGGCGATCAACTGGATGAACACCTCCGAGTTGGTGGTCGACTGGAACAGGCAGCCTCGGCGCACCAGGGCGCGGCGCAGCACGTGCGCGTTGGTGAGGTTGCCGTTATGCGCCACCGCGAAACCGCCGAACTCGAAATCGGCATAAAGCGGCTGGACGTTGCGCAGGATGGTATCACCGGTCGTCGCGTACCGGTTATGTCCGATCGCGGTGCGTCCCGGCAGCCGGTCGATCACTTTCTGGTCGCCGAAGTTGTCGCCGACCGAGCCAAGGCCGCGATGCGAGTGGAACTTGTCGCCATCGTAGGCGACGATCCCCGCCGATTCCTGGCCGCGATGCTGCAACGCGTGCAGCCCGAGCGCGGTCACCGCGGCGGCATCCGGCACATTCCAGACACCAAAGACGCCGCACTCCTCGTGAAAGGAGTCGTCACCAAAGCGATCCTCGGAATCGTCCAGGATGTCGTCAGCCATGCGGAGGGTTCCTGCGGAGGGGCGGGTCGGTCGCGCGGCCCGTCGGGGTGGCATTCAATATCCCGCCCAGAGCCGTTTGTCGCGAGGGCGGCGGAGGCGGAACGGCAGGCCGGTACTCTTGCGGGATTTGCCGCGCGGCCCACTCGGCTCCCGTATAAATATACGGCAGCGACCGGGACTTAAGGACCGGCTCGGGCCAACGATCCGGCGGGACAGCCATGCAGGCGAAGATATACACGACGATCGCCAGTGCCGCGCCCCGGGCGAGGCCAAAAACAAGGCCCAGCGTGCGGTCGATTCCGCCGATCGCCGACGCCCGCACGGCGCCGCCGATGGCTTTCGCGATTAGCGAGAAAACGATCAGCGAAATCAGGAATACGATGATGAAGCCCGCCGGGTCATCCCACTCGGGCGACGGCATATAGGGTTCAGCAACGGACGGACCACCGACAGGCCCGCCATCGCGACCGCCGCCGCGCCGACCCAGGCGCCGATGCTCAACACCTCACGCACCAGTCCGCGCGAAAAAGCGAGCAGGCCCGACAGAAACATCACGGCCAATACCGCCAGATCGACCGATGTCATCGCGCCGCCATCTCCAGTTCGGGTACGCCTTTTGCGTGGTTTTCGCGGTTAAGACCAGCGTGGCGGCGACCTGTGCGGGCGGTAAAAGTCACGCGCTTTCTCTCGTCCCCGTTTCAGGGCCAAATCGCGCGACCAGATCGGCGATGTGGCCGATTTCTTCCAACGCCAGGCCTTCGGGTGCCGACAGCCGCCGATTGCCGTGCGCCACCCGTCTTGGCAGACACGCCGAGTTGAAACCAAGTTTTGCCGCTTCCTTCAGCCGGCGCCTCCGCCTGCGCGACCTGGCGGATTTCGCCGGACAGGCCAATTTCACCGAACCAGACGGCGCCGGGCGCGGTCGGCTTGTCGAACGCGGCGGAGGCGATGGCGGCGGCGACCGCCAGATCGGCCGCCGGTTCGTTCACCCTTAGGCCACCGGCGACGTTGAGCCAGACGTCGGTCATGTTCAGGCGCACGCCGGCGCGTGTTTCCAGCACCGCCAGCAGCATCGACAACCGTCCGCTGTCCCAGCCGATCACCGACCGCCGCGGCGAGCCGCCCTGGTTGGGCGCCAGCAGCGCCTGGATCTCCACCAGCACCGGCCGGGTGCCCTCCAGCCCCGCGAACACGGCTGACCCGGCGATGTTGCCGCGGCGCTCGGCGAGGAACAGCGCCGAGGGATTGGCGACCTCGGCGAGGCCCACGTCGGTCATTTCGAACACGCCGATCTCGTCGGTCGCGCCATAGCGGTTCTTCACCGCGCGCAGGATGCGGAACTGATGGCCGCGGTCGCCCTCGAAATACAGCACGGCGTCGACCATGTGCTCCAGCACGCGGGGCCCGGCGATGCCGCCTTCCTTGGTGACGTGGCCGACCAGCACGAGGGCGAAATTGTTGGCCTTGGCGGCGCGGATCAACTCGAACGAGCAGGCGCGCACCTGGGAGACGGTGCCCGGCGCGCTGTCGATGCGTCGAGCCACATGGTCTGGATCGAGTTCGATGACGACCAGCGTGGCGTCGCGCGTCCGCTCCAGGCTGGCGGTGATGTCGCGCACGTTGATCGAGGCCGCGAGCTCGATCGGGCAGTCGGCGACGCCGAGGCGGCGGGCGCGCAGGCGGACCTGCTCGATGGCTTCCTCGCCGGTGATGTAGAGGACGCGCTTGCCGGATTTCGCGAGGCGGGCGGCGACCTGCAGCAGCAGCGTGGATTTGCCGATGCCGGGATCGCCGCCGACCAGCACCGCCGACGCGGGCACCAGTCCGCCGCCGAGCACGCGATCGAGTTCCTCGATGCCGGTGGCGGCGCGGGGTGGCGGGGCGACGTCGCCGCGCAGCCCGACGAAGCTCACCGCCTGCCCCGCCGCCGCTTTGCCCGACGCGCCTGGGCGGGGGGCGATGGTCTCCGGTTCGATGGTGTTCCACTCGAGGCAGGTCTCGCAGCGGCCGGCCCATTTCGGCGTGACGGCGCCACAGGACTGGCAGACGAAGCGGGTGGTGGCTTTGGCCACGGAAACTCCGGGTTGGGGCTGATGCGGGTGGGTATAGGCCGCAATGGGGAGGTGGCGGAAGCGGCGTTTGGGATGCGCGCTGCCGGGGGCTCCGGCGATGTGATAGGATGTGAGATCAAAGCAGACGAAGGTTGGCGCGTGCCCGTGATCCCGTTCCGCGACCTCCCCGGATCCGTCCACGACATCCTGCGACGGATCGCCGCCGAACGGGGGATTTCGGTCGAGGCTCTGGCGGGGTCGACGCTGAATGACCTGGCCAGTCAGTGCCGGCCGGGCGGCATCGATTTCGCCAAACTCGCGCGCGACCGGGCTGCGCTCGGATTGCTGGAGGATGGTCCGGACTGGTCGGATGCGCTGGATGATCCGGCGCTCAGCCGGCGGGTGCTTGGGTTGGACGCGGTGCGAGCTTGCTCAGACGCGGGTGGAGAGCCTGAGGTTATTGATTTCGAAATGCGAGATTGGTGGGCCACGAACTGATTGAGACTATCCAACAAAGCGAGAGATTTGATACGGAAAATCAGCCCTTTGAAATCAAGGAGCTTGCGCATCCCGTAAGTCAGTCCCTTCGTAGACCCATGAAATACGGCTACGCCCGCGTCTCGACCGAAGACCAGAATCCGGCCATGCAACTCGCCGCCCTGAAGAAGGCCGGATGCAAGACCGTGTTTAAGGACGAGGATGACCGGCGCTCACGTCAAGCGCCCTGCCCTGCACCCGTTGCCTGAAGAAGCTGGAGACCCGGCGACACGCTGATCGTGTGGAAGCTCGACCGGCTGGGCCGCAGCCTGCGCGACCTCATCCATATGCTGGACGACTTCAAGCAGCAAGGGCGTGAAGTTCCGTTCGCTCACCGAGGCGATCGACACCGAGACGCCTACAGGCCGCGCCATGTGGCAGATGATCGGCGTGCTGGCCGAACTCGAACGGTCGTTGATCGTGGAGCGCACCCGCGCCGGAGTGAAGGCCGCGCAGAAGCGAGGCGTGAAATTTGGGCGGAAGGCGAAACTGACTCCCGAGCGGCTCGCCCATGCGCGGAAGATAATCAATCAAGGCACCACGGCGACCGACGCCGCAAAGATGATAGGCATCGGCCGCACGACCCTATATCGTGCCTTGCAGCGCGAAGCGGCGTGAGAACATGCTGCGATTTCGATCAAATTCGCCGCCCTTCTGAAAATTGACATGAGTCTGATAATGGCAACCTATTTACTAAGCGATTTCCGGGTCAGAAGCATCTTCCTTGGACGCCTACGGCGCTTTCAATGTCTCCTCTATTAATCACCGACTTACCCTGTTCATCGACCCGTTCTTGCTCTTCAATAGCAAGAAGAGAGTTATCGCGCATTCCACGATACAATATTAATTATACTCATCTTTCTTAAGAGACAAGCTGAGTCAACAGATATCGATATTGCTCTGTTGCGAATTGCGTATTGCTTCCCTGACGGTCAAACGGAAACTGCATTGGCTTTTCTCTAAGTCACTTAATGGAGAACTCGGTCTGGGCATAGACTTTGCCAAGGCATTGCACAGAAATTTGCATAAGATATTCGAGACTTGGCGAAGAAAATATCACCAAAGGAATGCCTGGAGAAGGTTTGTCTGATTTGAAAAGGGGTCGTTCGCGATGCCATAGTGACTTACGTACAATCTGATCAAGGCGTTCCTCTGCGAATACACTCAGAGGTTCCGCATTGAAACACTTGCACAAGGATCGAAATCAGACATATTGCTATCCGTCGATCTACGTTAACTACGAGACGGAGTCTTCGGGAGGCAGAGCAATACGATCTGCCAATGGCATGACGGTGACTTTGCCTTTTAACGCCAAAAGACCTCCTGACGAAGGGACGATACGTGGATTAACAGGGAGATTTAATCCGTCACTTCAGGCGATACCCGGCGATACCTGATCCGCACAGTTGCGCGCGCAAGTTAGCAATCACTTCTGGCGGCAGCTTGAACGTAAGCCAAGACGAGGACGACACAAACGACAGGAGCCAACACAGGCAGAGCGCGACCGAGCGGCGTCAACCTTCCTACTAGAGTTTCCAGATTCTCATTGATTATTTTATCAATTCAAAGAGAGTACGGCGGTAAGCAGAAAGCATCGAGCGGTGAAAAAGTGAAATTTTCACAGCAATATGTTTATCGCGCAGATACAGCGCTTCAAAGGACCTCGGAACAACCCATTCGTCGCTTCTATAGAAACCGGGAACACCTATGAAGAGGCACATTCGCGCATTGCATATTTGAAAGACGTTATTGAAAACAAGGGAGGTCATCGTGTGTTCTTCAATTCGGTGGAAAGCCAGTAGAGCGAGAAAGCGGACTTGCAAGCCATGTGTGGTCTTGTTCGGCTTGGCACGCCTCTTCTCCTGTTACCACAAGAAGCCGATGACGGGAGAGGCCGGCTCGACTTCAAGATTTCGCGTGGCGCGAAAGACAACACGATAATCGAGATGAAGTTAGCGACGAACTCAAGTCTCAAGCAAATCTAGGAGACAGGTTGAAATATACAAGAAAGCAAGCGACGCCAAGACACGGGTAGACCAAGAAATCTGATCTTCAGCCTTTCAGGATTCGCCAGGGTCAAGAAAACTCTTAAAGAACTTAATCTTACCGAGGATAGAGATATCGTTCTCATTGATGCGAGGGGAGACAACAAACCTTCTGGATCAAAGGCATAAGGAAGTGCTCGTAAAAGGCAGAGGGGTTTCACCAAGGCCAGCGACTTAAACATATTGGATTTTTATGCTGACATTA